>CAWJWT010000006.1:0-275657 GCA_963846655.1 uncultured beta proteobacterium
AGAAGACAAGGCAATCACCGCCGCGGCCAAATCCGATCCGGATGCGCGGCCGCTCACGCCAAAGCAACTCAAGTCCATGGTTCCGCTGCGTGCACTGCGCGGTCGTCCCAAATCGGGGAGCGCGAAGCAACTCGTGTCGGTGCGCTATAGCCCGGAAGTCCTTGCGTATTTCAAATCCACCGGCGAAGGCTGGCAGTCCCGCATGGACGGTGTGCTGCGCGAGTACGTCACACGCCATTCCCGCCGGGCGCGAGGATGAGGCCGAACCCGGCGCTCGTGCGGACCGTCCGCCTGCGGCGTCCGGCCGCACAGCTAGTGCGTTGGGCCGCAGGCAAATCCCTCGCTGCCCTGGTGCTGCTGCTCCTGGCACTGCCGGCCTCAGCTGACAGTTTTTATGTGCTAATCGGATTCCAGTGCGATTCTCGGAACGATACGCTGACCATCACGTATGACGGGGCATACAACGAGGCTGGGAAAGCGATGCTGGAGAACAAGCGCGCAACGCAATGGAATCCATGGGATCTAGTCTCAATGCGAGACGATGACCACATCGGCGAAGTCAAGACTGTCCGAAGAACGTGCCGTTTGAGCGACGGTGTTTACGAAATACGGTTGTGGGCTGATCCCGGAAACACCAATGTCCAAGGGCAGTGCGGTGCCCACATGTCTGCCGGAGCGGAGGTGAAGCGCGGCAAGCACGTCTTGAGCCGAGTGCCCAGCTTTGAGCCTGACTGCCACGACGTTGAGACACCCATCATCACTCGTGTCAAGATCCGCGCCGGCGCCCGGAAAGGAATCGAAGCTCGTGTTCCGAACAAAGAGTTCTACAAGTAGCCGAGGCCAGCGGCCCAACAGGTCGATCGACACGGACGTCCTATCGGCCGGCTTCGCCGGCCTACTGTCCGCCGGTCATCTCCAACGTTAGACAATGCCTAGGTGCAAACACGGTCCCAAACTGTGGGAGCCGATTGATCCGAACGATGTGGATGAAATCGGTTTCGCGAATCGTTGGCGTTGTACCGTATGCGGTGAGGTGAGATCGGCTCCGAGCGCCGAACGAAAAGCGCAGATTCGTCGTTACTCGGACTTGGCTGTCTACGCGATACCTAGTTTGGTCGCATTCGTGGTTATTATTGCGGCGATTTCTTATATCGTCTGGCGGTGAGTAAACAATGGTGCTAGCAGGAGCCGAGGTCATTGGGTTGAACTGCCGATAACAAATGCCGAACTTGATTTTCTCGCTAATGGAAACATTACCTAAGGGACGAGAAGCAGTGCTGTCTAACCTGGTGCTGGTGCGGAGGCCTAACGGCCCCGCACAGCGTGAGCGTTGGGCGTCATGAATAATCCGTGGCTCGATGTACCGCTTGCTGACTACGAAGGTCATATGGCATTGCCTGGAATCGAGCAGGCTCAAATGCTGTCCGATATTTTCTCTGGCGTCCTTGAGCAGTTTTCACCTCGCTCTGTTGCCGTCATCGGCTGCGCTGGTGGCAATGGATTCGACAGAATTCCATCCGGCATTTCAAGGGTGGTTGGAGTTGATCTCAACCCGCACTTCATTGCCGAAACTGAAACACGATTTAGAGGTCGCTTAAAGAATCTGGAGTTGGTTGTCGGTGATATTCAGAGCCATGAAGTTTCGTTCGCGCCTGTCGACCTGATGTTCCTTGGCCTGGTCTTAGAATATGTCAATGTCGAAACAGTCATCGCCAGAACACCATCCATGCTTACTGTTAATGGCCACCTAGCCACGGTCCTACAGTTGCCCAGTGTTAGCCATCCGCAGGTATCTCCGTCACCGTTCCCAACCGTACAGGCACTTGGGGAAGTCGTGCATTTGGTGCCGCCGTCCCGGCTTCAAAATGCGGCGGAGACTCAGGGTTACGTTCAGTTGGAGTCACGCGATGTCACGTCAAAAGGCGGCAAGCAGTTTCAGTTGCAAGTGTTCGCCATGCCGCCCAACCCATCGTTGCAGGGACGCTCCGCCTATCGGCGGCGCGCCCCTGAACTCAACCGTTAGGCAGACTACCGCAGCACCTTACTAAGCAAGGGTGGAGCGAAATGTCACAAGAAAATCAGCCAATCGACACGACGACTGCGGAGGCCTACGAAAGGCACATGGTTCCGGGAATGTTTGCTCACTGGACGGAACTAGTGATCGGCTCTGTGGCGCCGCAACCGGGAGATCAAGTACTGGACATGGCCTGTGGCACCGGCATCGGGGCAAGGATAGCTACACGTTTCGTTGGCCCGACCGGAAAAGTTGTGGGCGTCGATATCGATCCAGGCGTGATCGAGCTTGCGCGCAGGTTGACGCAGACAGGAGCTCCGATGGAGTGGCACTGCGCAGACGCGCTCCAGGTGCCATTCAAAGACGCCACGTTTGATCTCTGCCTGTGCCTTCAGGGGCTCCAATTCTTTAAAGATCGCCATGCCGGTCTCGCCGAGATGCGCCGAATCCTCAAACCATCAGGTCGGCTAGCGGCGAGCATCTGGGGACCACTTGAGTACAACATGGGGCACTACGCCGTGGTTCAAGCACTGGAGAGTCAGGGGGTTGATGCATCAGCGGCAAAACGAGCGTGCTCGTTCTCCAAGCCTGATGACATTCGTGACGCCGCGACTCGTGCCGGGTTCTCTCGGATACAACTCCGCACCGAGGATGGGGTGTCTCATTTCACGTCCATCCAATCGTTTATCGACGGAATGACCCGGGGGTCTCCGTCCACTCGCCATGCCGTCGCACTTCTCCCAGAAAGTGGGCGCGACGAGTTTCTCAAACAAGTGAGCAGGATGTTAGAGCCTCACGTGACAAGTGGTGAACTCAGGTACCCAATGCGAACCCACGTGTTAGTTGCTCAGCCATAGGGCGTGAGATATAGACCGCCTGCCTAACCCGCGCATGAACACGGGCGCTCAACAGCGGTGCTTCGCGCCACTCTTTCGCGCCGGTTATGCGCATCGTTGAGGTAGTTGATGGCGGCCATATTGGTATATGGCTAAATAGCCATACCTCTGGTAACCTTGAGCGATGGCCCTGGCGCACTTCGAATGGGATCCCGTCAAGGATCTTGAGAACCAGCGGAAACACAACGTCTCCTTTGCGGAAGCGCAGTTTGCCTTCGCCGATTCGAGCCGCGTCATTGCCGAGGACCTCGGCCACAGCGCCAAGAAAAGCGGTATTACTGTATTGGCCGCGTAGGCCAGGGAGTTATGACTGTCCGCTTCACCTATCGTGACGGAGTCATCCGGATCATCGGGGCAGGATACTGGCGCAAAGGAAAGTCAATTTATGAGCGCGAAAACAAAGTACACGAATGAACCTATGGGAGAGTATCGGGTTGTATCCGATTTTCTGCCCCCACCCAGCGAGCTTGCGTTTCGCGATGAGGGTGTAAAGGTAACCATTGCCCTGAGCAAGAGGAGCGTCGAGTTTTTCAAGTCGCACGCAGCCAAGAACCAGACGCAGTATCAGCGGATGATCAGACAACTGCTCGACGCATATGTAGATACCCATACACAACCTCTAACTCCTCGCTCAACAGCAACGGCCCGCAAGCGGACTGCCCGTTAGCTAGGTCGTTGGGCGTCACAGTAGGCAACGGTAGTTCTCATTCCCCTGAAAGGGTAGTCATGGATCTAGTAGTTGCTCACCCCTCATTCAAAAGCCAGAAGCTTTCGGTGCGAACAGCCGGATTCTTTTCGGGTCCAAAAGTTTTACTGAATGGAGTTGCCGTCAAACGGATCCAGGGAAAGTACACCGTCAAGAATGACATTGGCCAAGAAGTTGCCGTCGAACTGAAGAGTAATTTTGTTGACCCGGTACCGAGTGTCAAGATCGGCCCCGAAACCATAAATTTGGCGAAACGGCTGACATGGCATGAGTATGCTTGGAGCGGACTTCCGATCGTGCTCCTGTTCATTGGGGGCGCCTTGGGCGCGGTAATCGGAATGCTCGCCGCATTTTCGAACACGCGGATACTTCGAAGCGATCGCGGCAGCATCGCCAGATACTCATTAACAGGCGCCGTATCCGTGGCAGCCTTTGTTGCCTTCCTTGTCTTGGCGACCGGTCTGCACATGCTCATTAACGGAATGCCGCGGTGAAGCCTAACCCCTCGCTCAGCAGGGCGCGCGGAACAGCACGGCGCGCCGGTTAGCTGGGTTTTCAGTCGCAAAAAGACAGGTTTAAGAAAGCGCCCGCGAATGCCGCGTACCAATCGTTACTTTCTGCCTGGCCATGTCAGGCACCTCACCCACCGGTGCTATGAGCGGGACTTTCTATTCAAGTTTGCGCGCGACCGGAATCGTTATCTGAACAGGCTCTACCACGCAAGCGATTCGGATTGTGCATCCTCGATTAAGGACGGTTGAGACGAACAGGCAACGACAGCAACTTCGGAGGAGAGCATGCCGCGAACTGTGGCGCAGAAGATGGGCTTGAAAGAAGGAATGCGGTCCTTCTTCCTTAACGCGCCCGCTTCAGCGCTGGAAGCCATCCCGATCCCGGCGCTCGATGCCAATAAATCATTACGTGGTAAGTTCGACTACATCCATCTCTTCACCACTTCACAAACCGCGATGGACCGGGCATTTCCGAAACTTGTCCCCCACCTCAAGAAGACTGGCATGCTGTGGGTCTCATGGCCTAAAGCCAAGCAGCCAGGCACTGATCTCACTCTGCCGCACGTCATTCGCATTGGCTACACCCATGGACTTGTGGAGAGCATCACCTTGAGTGTGGACAGCACGTGGTCTGGGATGAAATTCACACACCCCAAGCCAGGCAAGAAATATCACAACAGTTACGGCAAGCTTTCGGATTCTCGCGGGTGAGCGCACGCGCAACGGCATGGTTAGGTGTTTACTATGAACTGGATCGTTCTAATTCTTGCAGGACTGTTCGAAATAGGTTGGGCTATCGGCCTTAAATACACTGATGGCTTTACGCGCCTGTGGCCAACTGTTGGCACCGTCCTCGCAATGATCATTAGTCTTGGGCTGCTGGGGATTGCAATGAAGTCGCTACCTGTTGGCACCGCCTATGCTATCTGGGTCGGCGTCGGCGCTGTCGGCACGGCAATACTAGGGATTGTGTTGCTTGGAGAACCAGCGAATCCCGGGCGGCTAATAAGCCTTACGCTCATTCTTGCAGGCATTATTGGTCTGAAGTTGGCTACACCGGCCTGACCCGCCATTTCCATGGGACGCTGCGCGATAAGGTCGCGGAGGCCTAGATTACTAGATCGGGGGCGGACCACGGTAACGCATTGATCCACCCCAGGAAGTCCCTAAAATAACGCCTTCAGGAAGCTTAGAACCCCCTTTTCAGTGGCAAAAAGACAGGTTTAAGAAAGCTCCTCGCAATGCCGCGTGCCAATCGTTACTTCCTGCCTGGTCATGTCTGGCACCTCACCCATCGGTGACCGAACTTGGACGCGCGTCGGCCGCCTTCACATTCCGAGGCCTAACCCTTCTATTGCGCAGACGTCCACAAGCGCTCTTCGCTCTCTTGCGGCCGCCCCTCATGTAAAACATGGGGTGATTGAATCTGGAACATCATGCCTCGCTTCATAGCGTTCCTTCGAGGCGTTAGCCCGATGAACCTGAAAATGACCGATCTCAAGCATTGCGTGGAGTCAGCGGGATACACCGGAGTGAAAACTATCCTTTCCAGCGGCAATGTTGCCTTCGATGCGCCTAAGAGACTCGAAGCGGCCCTAGCGCGGAAAATATCCACTCAACTGAAGAAGAACCTCGGCCGGAGCTTTCCCGTTACTGTCAGGTCAACCGAGCATCTGAGCAAGCTTCTGGCATCCGACCCATACAAACCACACGCCTTGCAGGCGGAAGCAAAGCGGGTCATCACGTTTCTTTGGACCCGCCCTACCCAGCGACTTTCATTGCCCATGGAACTCGACGGTGCCACCATCTTGAAAGTTCGCGGCACCGAAGCGTTCAGCGCCTACGTACCGTCCCCGCGCGGCCCGGTCTTCATGAAACTTATTCAAAGTACCTTCGGCACAGAACAGACTACGCGAACATGGGAAACGGTGAGAAAATGTTCCGCCGCATAGCGAAGTCGCCCCACCGTTCGTTGAAGCGGACAGTCAAGGAAAGCGTCGGGCACCACTAATGCTCTCGTTCAGGATTGTTCGATCTCCCACCTCCGGTCGCCCGTCAAGTTAATGAACCGCCGACTCGCCCTGAAGAGCACTGTGCTGTTGATCGCCGGGTCCTTGGTGATTCCGCATCGATCGCGCGCTGCCGACCGAGCAAATCGCATCATCCGTATCGCGTTCGTGGGCCCCTCCTCTCCGTCCACGATTCCGCAGGCAGTTGACGCGTTCTGGGAGCGCTTGCGGGACCTCGGATGGGTCGAGCGAAAGAGACTTCATCATCGATGCGCATTGGGCGCACGGTGACCTGCATCGACTGCAATCATTGATGGAGGAAGCCGTCGCGCGCGGCCCGGACATCCTGGTGACGTACACCACTGCCGCCGGTCTGGCCGCCAAGAAAGCCACTGCCACCATCCCGATCGTCAATGCGATGATGGGGGATCCAGTGCGAACGGGGCTTGCCGAGAGCCTGGCTCGGCCCGGCGGAAACCTTACGGGACTCTCCCTCGCCATCGGGGAAGGCATGGGAGGAAAATGGCTGGAGTTGTTGCACGAGTGCGTACCGCGCGCATCGACCGTTGCCGTCATCGGCAACACGGACAATCCGACCACCGGAAAGATCGTGAAGGAGCTGAGAGCAGCGGCCCCGAAGCTGGGACTCAGGCTACGGATCATTACTGCCAGTACGCCTGAAGCTTTGACCAAAGGCATGGGCGAGGCGCGCAAGCACAGTCAGGCGCTGGTCGTGCTCCCGGATTCTTTCCTGATGATTCAGCGTGAGCGCGTCGTCGAGCTCGCGGCACGGCATAAGTTGCCCGCGATTTACGGGCTGCGCGAGTTCGTCGATTCCGGCGGCCTGATTGCGTACGCTCCGGATATGATCGTGCTCTTCCGGCGTGCTGCGGAGTATGTAGACAAGATCCTGAAGGGGGCCCGCCCGGCTGACCTGCCCATCGAGGAACCGCGGCAGATGAAACTGACCGTCAATCTGAAAACGGCCCGTGAGTTGGGCCTCGACGTTCCGGAGTCGATCCTGCTGCGAGCACAGGAGGTGATCCGATGACACATCGCGGTCGAAGTCGCGATGAGTGTCGCTCAACCTGACTGCGCCGGGAGAATTATCCGAATGCTTAACCTGGATCAATGCAGGCGCACCGATAGACCGGTACTTTCACTATGACTGCGTACAGGTGAGAGCTTCTCGGGATCGAAACAGGAGGATAAAAAGTGACGGCAAAGCCCATGAACCAGATTCAAGTTCGACTGCGCATCCTTGGCGCGATGACACTTGTTTGCATGCTGTTGTTGGCCGGAACCACGGCGCGTGCTGCAGACGAGCACGCGCACGACGCAGTCCACGGCACACTGATGCTGAACGACGGCCAGAAGTGGGCCACCGACGCGCCGTTGCGGCTCGCGATGTCCCGCATCAGCCAAGCGCTCAGCGCCAGGCTGCCGGCGATCCATGCGGACAAGCTCGGCGCCGCAGACTACAAAGCGCTCGGCAAAGGCATGGATGGTGAAGTCGCCTATATGGTCAGCAACTGCAAACTGCCGCAAAACGCCGATGCCATGCTGCATCTGCTGCTGGCCGACATCATTCAGGGCAGCGAAGCGATGCAGGGTAAGTTGCCGGGAACGAAAGCGCGTGACGGCGCGGTGAAGATTGTCCAGGCGTTGGACAGCTACGGAAAATACTTCGACCACCCGGGCTGGCGGAAACTGGAGCATTGATCAGGGGACAGGCAGGCATCCCCCGATCGTCAGCGCCTCGCCTGCGGCAATATCCGGCGCAGGGTGTCGTCACCCACAATATAGTGGTGATAAAGGGCGGCTGCCGCATGCAGGCCGATCAGGAAATAGCCGGCCGTGGCGCCGGTTTCGTGAATCTCCTTGAACAGTTCCGCGAGGCCCTTGTTCTCGCCCAGCAAGGCAGGCAGCTGCAGTCCGTAGAACGGGATCGGTTTGCCCGATGCGCTGAGCATCAGCCAGCCGAGCAGCGGCAGGCCGATCATCAGAACATAGAGCGCGACGTGCATGATGCTGGCCGACAACTTCACCCAGCGCGCGGGTGCCGGCTCGATGGCCGGTGCCGGACTGAACCGGGCGAGCGCAAGACGCAACCAGGCCAACCCGAATACGCTCAGGCCGAGCATGAAATGCCAGGACTTGAGCGCCTCGCGCGGATCGCTCCCCTTCGGAAACAGTTCCCGCAACTCGATGCAGGCGTAAACCGCGGCAATCAGCATCAGCATGAACCAGTGCAAAGCGATGGACAGCGATCCGTAACGATGGACGCCGTTGCGCCAGATTGTGGTGGCAGATGTTATTTCAGTTGGCATTGGACAGTCCCCAGACGTAAGCCGCCAGCAAATGGATTTGCCCTCACGGAGCAATAGCGCGCCTGACAGCAGTGCGTGCCTCAGAGGACTTTGGAGTAACTCGCCTGCTGGCGGCCCTCGCGCAGGTGACGGTCGAATGCCATGCACACGATGCGAACCAGCAACCTGCCCTGCGAGGTGACCGCGATGGACTCGCGACTCACCTTCACCAGTTTATCCTGCTCGAGCTTCCCGAGTGCTTGCAGTTCCGTCGCGAAGTAGCTGCCGAAATCGATTCCGTGCGCGCGCTCGACGGCACCGATGGACAGTCGGACGTATTTGCGGATCAGCGCCGCATCGATCACCAGTTCGGAAGCAGAATGATTCATCGCCAATCGGTTCAACCGTAACAGGCCCGTAACGCCTGAATGCAGACTACTGCGGTTTTCGGGCTGAGCACCTTGATCTGCATCAACCGCGCCGACCACCAAGCCTAACCGGCCATGCCGCATAATTCCGTTTCGGTCATCACGACCGCATCGACCCAGAGCAGGACCCCGCCGGCAGGATGGCACAGACGCGGCGCAATTAGCGCTATCCTTGTTCAATCGCTAATCGACCAGGAATGATGCCGTGATCGTCAAACAGATCTGGACCGCCAACGCCTATCGCAATTTCAACTACCTCGTCGCCTGCGGCGAAACGGGCGAAGCCCTTGCCATCGACCCGCTGGATTACGAGAAATGCCTGAAGGCCGCCAGGGACGAGGGCTGGCATATTACCCAGATCCTGAACACCCACGAACATCGCGACCACACCGGCGGGAACGCGGCCATGGTGCGCAGTACGGGAGCCAAAATCCTGGCGCACAAGAATGCCGCAGACCAGATCGCCGACATGGCCCGCGGCCTGGGCGCGGGCGACGTCGTCAAGGTGGGCAAGACGGTGGAGTTCGAAGTGCTCGACACGCCGGGACACACCATGAGCCACGTGTGCCTGCTGTCTCACACCGATCAGCCCGCGCTTTTCTGCGGGGATACGCTATTCAACGCCGGCGCCGGGAATTGCCACAATGGCGGGCATCCGGCGGAGCTTTACAAGACCTTCTCCGAGCAGCTCGCCAAGCTGCCTCCAGCGACACTTGGTTTATCCGGGTCACGACTACCTGGAAAACAATCTGCGTTTCACGCTGAACCGCGAACCCGACAACAAGGACGCCCTGGACATGCTCGACCGGCTCACGGGTCAGGATCCCGGCAACGCCTATGTCTCGACGCTCGAAGTCGAGCGGCGGATCAACACGTTCTTTCGCCTGACCAGCCCCACGTTGATCGCGCAACTGCGCGAAGATTTTCCCGATCTGCCCGAAAATCCCGACCAGCGCGCGGTGTTCCTGAAGCTTCGCGAACTTCGCAACACGTGGTGAACCCGACCTCTGAGTGGGCGGATTGCGAATGTCGCGCCCGACCCGTCGCCCATCCGGGTGGAATTCCGATTGGCGCGCAGTTCGCCGTCCTGACGCCCGCTAATTCAATAGCCGTCAACTGCCCCAGGGCAACGGGACGCGCGTCATCGCAACAGCAACGATGTAGCCGAATACGAGCAGCGCCAGAAACCAGGCAACGATCCTGACGCGGCGCGTGCGGCCGCGCCGCAGGGCCACGGTACCGAGCAAAATGTAGAGCACCAGTGCGACGACCTTGGCAGTCAGCCAGGGTTGCGCGAACGGGTATTGCGCGGTCAGGACCGCCAGCGCGATGGCGCTGGCGAGCAACACGGTATCGATGACGTGGGGAAGCACGCGCACCCAGCGCACTTCGAGCTTCGCGGGCACAGTCATCATCCAGACGCCGCGCAGGAAGAACAGGCCGAAACTCGCACTGACGGCGCCGACATGCAACAACTTCAGCGCAAGATAACTTATGGTCCGCTCCTCCGCGCGTGGATACCGGCAGCCGCGGCGCCCAGGGTGTTCAAATCCGCGATCGGCAACAGCCCATGCACGCGCACGCAGACGGCAGTCCCCATGTCAGCGCCGAGCCTGGTATCGCAACTGCTTTTCATCCCGGATTGCCGTCAAGCCGGGGCCGCGTCAGCACCGGCCAGTAGCGAATGGCGAACAGGCCAAATGCGGCCACCCAAAGCATCCCGGACAGTTGAATACTGACCAAATACAGTCCGGGCGCCACCAGGCCGGAGAAGACACGGACCAGCGCGGCGAGTTGTATCAGCACAAAACATGTGCAGTTCGAAGCCGTCGGCCACGAGCGGCCGTGCCGTGTGCCCGCGCGCCGTGCGGGTCATCATGCCGAGGGTCAGTCCGCCAATGGCTCCGACCGTCAAGGCATGAATGGCGAACGATTGTGCAATCCATCCCATCGCGGCCAGCGCACGCAACGCCAGATAGGCAACGATCCAGGCGTAGGCCGCATGCAGTACCCACACCAGCGGCACCCGCAACGTGCGCCAGGACCGCCACAGGAACAGGCGCACGCCGTGTGCGATCGCGCCGAACAGCGCAATGGCCGCGACGACCGCGGGCGCGATCGGCAGCATGTCGGCGACGAACAACAGCAGCACGGAGCCGAGCGCCAGCTTTTCCACCAGCGCATGGCGCGCGGCACCCGGCGCCGGGCACCCCGCCGTTGGTGAACATCGGGATGACGCGCCCGCCCATGACGGCCATGATGAACAGCACGACATCCAGCCCGAGCAGCAAGCCCATGCGCGGGGGCAGTTCGAATACGGCCAGCAAGGCCAGGTGCAGCACCAGGATGAGCGCACTCATCACCACCATCAAGCCGATGAAAAAATAATTGCGCACGTTGCGCGCCCGCAACAGCGGAATGCCGATCGCGACCGCCAGGGCGAGCGGGAACGCCGCGTTCACGACTGCCGCGGCAAGGGCCAACGGCGTCAGCACCAGCACTCGACCCAACACCCACAGCGCCGCCAGCGCCATCAACGGCGCGCCGGTAGCCGTGGGCTGGCCGGTCCAGACGCGCACCGCGGTCAACAGGAATCCGGCAATGACCGCCAGCGCGTAGCCGAACAGCAATTCGTGGCCGTGCCACATCGGCCCGCGCAGGTAGGCGTAGGGCAGCCACCCGGCGGTCTGCGCCATCCACAGCAAAATGCTTAATGCGCTGAACACGCTGGCGAGCAGGTAGAACGGGCGGAATCCCAGGTCGAACAGTGCAAATCGGGCAGGACCCGGCGACGATTGGCTCACGTCATCTGCACCGGCTCACCCTGCCGGTCGAACGGAATGAACGAGCCGAACGAGCCCGGTCTTGATGGACTCGACCATGCGCTGCAGCGACTGGTCGGCTTCCTTGCTCGTCGGTGCGCGGCCACCGCGCCCGGGCAGGCTGGCCACGAACACGATGGCCCAGTCGTGCGCGACTGGCGCGATTCTTCCACCAGCGCGTCGAACGTGCCCAGATCTTCAGGCGTCCTTGTCCACGCACATCAGCGGCGCAAGCGCACCGCCCTGTCCGGCGTGAAAGCCGGCGCGCTGTTCGGGCGTGCTGTCGTCGGGCAGCACAGCGTAGGCGAAACACGAACAGCAGCCGCTGCGGCTCGGGCTGCTCGCGCGCGGCGCGCAGCAGGTCGTCGAAACTCGAAATGTCCATGCTACTGCACCAGCGGCGTGTCGGCCGCGTCGAGCTCCACGCCTTCCACCGCCGCCTCGCCGGCGAGCAGGCGCAGGTACTGCCGCAGCGCCGTCACGAAGGCCTGCTGGCGCAGCGCCATCGCCACGGCACCGTGCACCGACTCGAAAGGCTGCTGCCACGCCGGGCTCGCGCTCCAGCACTTCGACCACATGCAGGCCGAAGCGGCTATGCACCAGGCGTGACAGCACGCCCACTTCGACGTGACCGAACAGCTCACGCGCGAACTCGGGCGCGCAATCTGGCTGTCGAGCCAGCCCAGCTCGCCGCCGTGTTCGCCGCTGGGGCAGTTGGACCACTTGCGCGCCGGCATCGGCGAAAGCGCTCGGCGGCATTACCATCGTGGCAGCGCACGTCGAGGAAGATCGGTTCCGCCCTCTTGCGCAAAGCCACCACGTCGACACCCGGCGTGACTGCGAACAGAATGTGCCGCACGCGCACGCGTTCGCCGGTGCGGTAGGTGCTTTGGTGCGCGGCATGGTGGCGGCGGCACGCTTCTTCCGCGGGTTCGTGGCACGTTCAGGTTCTGCTCGAGCAGCGCATCGATGGCGTCGGCTGCCGCTTCGCTGATTACGCCGTCGGCGGAGTGTGCGTCGTTCGCATCCAGCAGGCCGGCGGCTTGCGCGGTCTGGCGCAGCAACTCGGTGCAGGCGCGCTGGCGCAATTCCTCGGGCGAGACGGTTTCGTCGGATGTGTTCAACGCCACGCCGTTGATGCGCGCGACGTCGGGACAGCGAGAGGTTCGGTCGGCATGGTGTCTCCTTAAACGCGGGCGCCAGGATGGGGCGGCTGGTTATGACCCGGCGGGCAGGTTAAGGCGCCGGCTGCGCACCACCTGGTACGGGCGAAAAAGGTATCCCAGCGATGCGAAACCGCTCCACACGTGCACCAGCCGGCTGAACGGGAACAGCAGGAAGATCGTCATTCCCAGCACGACGTGAAAAAGGATACGGCCACGGCACGTTGACCAGCACCGCGGCGTCGACCGGGCGCAGGGTAACGATGCGCTGCGCCCAGTCGGCCAACACCAGCATCACGCTGCCGTCGTTGTGAGCCCACGAATAGGGCAGCGTGATCAGGCCCACTACCAGTTGCACCCACAGGATGACGAGAACGGCAATGTCCGTGGGGTGGCTGGTGGCGCGGATTCGCGCATCGAACACGCGGCGATGGATCAGCAGCGACAAGCCGATGAAGCACAGCGCTCCCGCGGCCCCGCCCGAGTAGATGGCAATCATCTGCTTGACGGGAGCTTCCATGAAGTGGCCGTAGAACCAGTGCGGCGTCAGCAAGCCCAGCAAGTGGCCGAAGAACAGGAACAGGATTCCCGCGTGGAACAGGTTGCTGCCCCAACGCAGGCTGCCGGTGCGCAGCATCTGCGACGAGTCGCTCTTCCAGCTGTACTGGTTCTGATCGAAGCGGATCAGGCTGCCGACCAGAAACACCGTGAAGCATATGTACGGATACACGCCAAAGACAAAACCGAATAGCGTACTCATCGTGGCGCTCCTTGTGCTGGTTTGTCTTTGCGGATGATGTGTATTGGTTGCGGCTGGTCGGGCGTAGCCTGGCCTTTCGAGGAACAGCCGGCGAAAACCGCCGGCTCGACCCAACTCTCGTCCAGCGGCTCCTCGGGCGCGAGCTTCACGGCTTGCGCCTTCTCACCCGCGAGTTCCAGCAAGGCGCCGATCACGCTGGCGTAAGCACTCTGGCGTTGCTGTAGAGCACTGAAGATGGCGTTGAAGATATGCGCCATCTCGCCGAGGAAGGCCCGGGCCTCGTGCGGCGGCTGGGTGGATACGAATTCCAGCACTACCGGCAGGTAATCGGGCAGCTCACCGGGCGCGAGATAGAGGCCGGCTTTGTCATAGGTCTGCGCCAGATCGATCATCGCCGGGCCGCGATCGCGCGAATCGCCATGCACATGTTCGAACAGGTGCAAGGAAGTGGCACGACCACGGTCGAACAAGTGCACGTAAGCGGCCTCGGTGTCGAGCGGATCACCGCTCGCGAATGTCTCCATCAGCACATCGAGTTCCGCCAGGCGCCCGGCCGTGATGGCGCGCTCGGTATGCAGCGCATCATGCATCGCGGACAGATTGCTGCGCAATTCGGTGTCGGGATAGCTCAACAGACGCGCGAGCACCCGCAGGCTGAAGGCAGCGTTGGGTAATTTAGAGGAGATGGTCATGGGTCAAACCTTTGCCTTGATGGGGATGGTCCGCTTTTTAGTGCCACCGAACAGGCTGACCTTGCTTGCGCCGTCGGAGCAGCCGTTACCAAACGAGAAGCCGCAGCCGCCGCGGATGTCGAAGGCGTTCTCGGCGTACTCACGGTGCGTGCTCGGGATCACGAAGCGGTCTTCGTAATTGGCGATGGCCATTACGTGATACATGTCTTCGACTTCAAGCTGGGTCATGCCCACCTGCTCTAATGCGGTCGTGTTGACACGGTTCTCCACATGCTTCTCGCGCTGGTAGACGCGCATCGCCAGCATGCGCTCGAGCGCGCGCACCACCGGCGCCGTGTCACCGGCGGTCAGCAGGTTGGCGAGGTACTTGACCGGGATGCGAAGTTGGCTCACGTCAGGTATTTCCCCTTTGGTACCCACATGCCCGGCATTGGCAGCTGCGCTGATGGGTGACAGCGGCGGCACATACCACACCATCGGCAGGGTGCGGTATTCAGGGTGCAGCGGCAGCGCCACTTTCCACTGCACCGCCATCTTGTAGACCGGGCTCCTGCGCGCGGCCTCCATCCACGCATCGGCAATGCCGTCGGCGCGCGCCTGCTCGATGACCTTGGGATCATTCGGGTCGAGGAAGATGTCGAGTTGCGCCTGGTACAGGTCGCGATCATGCTCGACGCTGGCGGCTTCCTGGATGCGATCCGCGTCGTACAGCAGCACGCCGAGGTAGCGGATGCGGCCCACACAGGTCTCCGAGCACACCGTGGGTTGGCCCGCTTCGATGCGCGGGTAGCAGAACGTGCATTTCTCGGCCTTGCCCGACTGCCAGTTGTAATAGATCTTCTTGTACGGGCAGCCGCTGACGCACATGCGCCAGCCGCGGCATTTGTCCTGGTCGATCAGCACGATGCCGTCCTCCTCGCGCTTGTAGATCGAGCCCGACGGGCAGCTCGCGACGCACGCCGGATTCAGACAATGTTCGCACAGCCGGGGCAGGTACATCATGAAGGTGTTTTCAAACTGGCCGTAGATGTCCTTCTGGATGTCGTCGAAATTCTTGTCTTGGCTTCGCTTGCTGAATTCCCCGCCGAGAATCTCTTCCCAGTTCGGGCCCCAGACGATCTTCTCCATGGTTTTGCCGGTAATCAGGCTGCGCGGTCGCGCGGTGGGAGCCGCCGTCATTTCCGGGGCCGACTGAAGATGATCGTAATCGAACGTAAAGGGTTCGTAGTAGTCGTCGATCTCCGGCAGGTTGGGGTTGGAGAAGATGCGCATCAGCAGCTTCCACCTGGCCCCCTGGCGCGGCTCGATCTTGCCATTGGCTTTACGCACCCAGCCGCCGTTCCATTTGTCCTGGTTCTCCCATTCTTTCGGGATAGCCGATGCCGGGCTTGGTCTCGACGTTGTTGAACCACGCGTACTCCATGCCGGGGCGGCTGGTCCAGACGTTCTTGCAGGTGACCGAACAAGTGTGACATCCGATGCACTTGTCCAGATTCAGCACCATGCCGATTTGAGCGCGTACTTTCACAGGATGGGCTCCTTGATCTCAGGGAACGAAGTTGGTCCAGGCGAAGTCGGCGCGCACGGGCTTCGCTCCCGCACGCTCGACCCGGATGCGGATGCGGTAGGCCCCGGACCATCCCAACACGAACACCTCACTGTAGTCCGTCCTGCCTGCCGTCTTGGTGCGAATGAGCTGCTTGCGCTGGACCGTGCCCTTCGGATCGCGGATCTCCGCGCTCACCCGGGCATCTTCGATGTGCTGGCCGGTTGTCGCATCGGATAAGCTGACAATCAGGTGCTTCGCGCCGCTCGGCTGCTTCGTCGCATGACTCTCCGACTCGGCAGGGAACCCGAGCGCTTGCTCCGCCGGGACGACGCCGATGTTCACGATGAGGCCGTTCACCGCCGTCTGGTGGTTGGCGATCGCGGCCGAGGCGGCCAGAAGCAGCAGCACCAGCAGCAGCCATGCCGAGCGGAAGGTAGAGGGGCTGGTTCTATAGGATGGCATCCGAGTTCTCCGTGGTGTCTCAGGCCTGCTGGGCGTCGAGGGCGGGTTCGGTCGTGGCCGGCGTGTCAAGCCAGTCGACCTTGTCCATCTTGCGCACCACTACGATTTCGTCGCGGTTGGTGCCGATGGTGCCGTAGTAATTGAAGCCGTAGGAAATGTTGCGCGTAGCCGCCGATCATGTGGGTGGGCTTGAGCACGATGCGTGTCATCGAGTTGTGGATGCCGCCGCGCGTGCCGGTGATCTCGGAGCCCGGCATGTTGATGGTCTTTTCCTGCGCGTGGTACATCATCACCATGCCCGGCAATACCCGTTGGCTCACCACCGCCCGGGCAGCGAGGGCGCCGTTGACGTTGAACAGTTCGACCCAGTCGTTGTCGACTATGCCCGCGCGTTTTGCGTCGTCTTCGCTCAGCCAGACGATCGGCCCGCCACGGCTCAACGTGAGCATGATCAGGTTGTCGGTATAGGTCGAGTGGATGCCCCACTTCTGGTGCGGGGTGATGAAGTTGAGCAGGATCTCCGGATTGCCGTTGGGACGCAGGCCGTGAATGGCCGCGGTTGCCTTCAGATCGACCGGCGGCCGGTAAGAGGCCAGCGTCTCGCCGAAAGCGCGCATCCACGGATGGTCCTGGTAGAACTGCTGGCGCCCGGTGAGGGTGCGCCACGGGATCATCTCGTGCACATTGGTATAGCCGGCGTTATACGAAACGGTTTCGGACTCGATGCCGCTCCAGGTTGGCGAGCTGATGATCTTGCGCGGCTGCGCCTGGATGTCGCGGAAGCGGATTTTCTCGTCTTCGCGGTGAATCGCCAGGTGCGTATGCTCGCGGCCGGTTTTTTCGGACGAGCGCCGCCCAGGCCTTGACCGCCACATGGCCGTTGGTCTCGGGTGCGAGGGTCAGCACCACCTCGCAGGCGTCGATGTCGGTGTCGATCTTCGGCAGGCCGCGCGTCGCGCCCTCGGCAGTGACGACGCCGTTGAGCTCACCGAGTTGCCTGACTTCGGTTTCGGGTGTTCCAGCCGATGCCCTTGTCCGCCGTTGCCGCAACTTGTCCATCAGCGGGCCCAGAGCCGTGAAGCGCTTGTAGACGTTCGGGTAGTCGCGCTCGATCACGGTGATCTGCGGCGCGGTCTTGCCCGGGATCAGCTCGCACTCGCCGCTTCTTCCAGTCGTTCACATCGAATGGCTGACCGAGTTCGCCCGACGTGTCGTGCATCAGCGGCGTGAGCACCACCTCATGCTCGACACCAAGGTGGCCGACGCAGACGTCGCCGAATTTCCTGGCGAAGCCTTTGTAGATATCCCAGTCGCTGCGCGACTGCCAGGCTGGGTCGACGGCGGTCGACAACGGATGGATGAACGGATGCATGTCGCTGGTGTTGAGATCGTTCTTTTCGTACCAGGTGGCGGTTGGCAGCACGATGTCCGAGTACAGACAGGTCGAGCTCATGCGAAAGTCGAGCGTGACCAGCAAGTCGAGCTTGCCCTCTGGGGCCTTGCGTCCACATTCACTTCCTCGGGCTTCGCACCGTCCGCGCCGAGATCCTCGCCCTGCACTCCGTGGGTGGCGCCCAGCAGGTGCTTGAGGAAATATTCATGGCCCTTGCCCGACGAGCCGAGGATGTTGGAGCGCCAGACGAACATGACGCGCGGGAAGTTGACCGGACGGTCGGGCTGCTCGCAGCTCATCTGCAGGGAACCGTTCTGCAGGCACTTGACCACGTAGTCTTTCGGGTCGATGCCGGCGGCAGCCGCGTCGCGGCAAATGTGCAACGGGTTGGTGTTGAGTTGCGGTGCGCGCGGCAACCAGCCGGCACGTTCGGCGCGGATGTTGTAGTCCAGGGCATCGTGCTCGGGGAATTGCTGACTTGCTTCGGCCAATGCGCGAGAGCACGTCGTGCATGCTCATCTTCTCGTGGCGTCCAGCTGATCGAGCTGTGGGCGTAGAAGAAGCTGGTGCGCGTTCATCTGGCGAGGCGGACGGTTCCAGTCGAGGCGCGAACGCCAGGGCGGCCAGCCGCGTCTGCGGACGCAGTTTTTCCTGGCCGACGTAGTGCGCCCAACCGCCACCGGTCTGGCCGACGCAGCCGCAGAGCATGAGCATATTGATCAGCCCGCGGTAGTTCATGTCCTGTGGTACCAGTGGTTCATGCCGCGCCGACGATGATCATCGACCGCCTTGGGTCTTGTCGGCGTTGTCGGCGAACTCGCGCGCAATCGGGATAACCTGTTCGCGCGGCTGACGCCGGTGATGCGTTCCTGCCACGCCGGCGTACAGGGCGTGGCGTCGTCGTAGCTGCTCGCGGCCTGCTCGCCGGCCGAGGCCGCGCGCGATGCCGTAGTTGGCGGCCGGCAGGTCGAACACGGTGGCCACCAGCACCTCGCGTTGCGCGCCAGTATTGCCGAGCGACAGGCGTCGCACGGGCACCGTGCGCAGCGTCACGTCGTTTTGCACGTCGCTGGGGAAATGGGCGCTTCGATGCCGCCAAAGTACGGGAACGCGACCTGCGCGGTGTCGCTGCCGGTGCGTCGCCTTCGAGCAACGACAGCCTGAGCCTGCATTCCGGCCGTGCTGCGCGTCCTTCGCCTCGAGGTTCCACTGACCCTGGTCGGCGCGGCCGTCTCGCCCCAGCGATAACCGATCGTGCCGTGAGGAGCACCAGTTCGCCGGAAGCGTCGAAGGCGACCGTCTTCCATTCCGGGTTGTTGGCAGGGCCGAGCTGGTCGCCGAGGTCCGAGGCGCGCACGAAGCGGTCGGGCACCATGATGGCTCACCGTGCCTGGTCGTGGGTGCTCGTGCAGCATCACCAGCACCGGCAGGTCGGTGTAGCGGCGGGCGTAGTCGTCGAAGTAGGCGCTGGGTTTGTCGAGGTGAAACTCTTGAAGATGACGTGGCTGAACGCCAGGGCCACCGCCGCGTCGGTGCCTGCTTGGGTTGCAGCCACAGGTCGGAGAACTTGGCGACTTCGGAGTAGTCGGGGTGAACGGCCACCGTCTTGGTGCCCTTGTAGCGCACCTCGGTAAAGAAGTGGGCGTCGGGCGTGCGGGTCTGCGGGACGTTGGAGCCCCAGGCAGATGATGTAGCTGGAATTGAACCAGTCGGCCGATTCAGGCACGTCGGTCTGCTCGCCCCAGACCAGCGGGAGGCTCGGCGGCAGGTCGCAGTACCAGTCGTAGAAGCTCAGGCACACGCCGCCGATGAGCGCCAGGTAGCGCGAGCCCGCGGCGTAGCTGGCACCATCGACATGGCCGGAATCGGCGAAAAGCCGACGATCGCGGTCGGGGCCGTGTTGCTTGATGGTGTACAGCGTTGGACGCGGTCGACGATCTCGTTGACTTCGTCCCAGTTGGAACGCACGAAGCCTCCCAGCCCGCGCATGCTCTGGTAGGAGTCGCGACGCTTGATGTTGATTCGACGATGGACGCCCAGGCTTCGACCGGGCGTGGTCAGGCGCGCCTCGCGCCAGAGCTTGAGCAAGCGGCTTGCGGATCTTCGGGTACTTCAGCGCGGTTGGCGCTGTACGATGTACCAGCTGTAGCTGGCGCCACGCGGGCAGCCGCGGGGCTCGTGGTTAGGCAGGTCGCAGCGGGTACGCGGGTAGTCGGTCTGCTGGGTTTCCCAGGTGATCGAGGCCGTTCTTGACGTAGATCTTCCACGAGCACGAGCCGGTGCAGTTCACCCCGTGGGTGGAGCGCACGATCTTGTCGTACTGCCAGCGCGAACGGTAGACGTTTTCCCAGTCGCGGGACTCTTTGCGGGTACTCGCCGTGACCGTCGGAAAACTCGTCTTGCTTGCGATTGGTAAAGAACCGCAATTGATCCAGTAAATGACTCATGGTGCTTTAGTCAATTCGCAGGGAAATCGTGATCAGTGAACGGTGAACAGTGAACGGTGAACAGAACGGAAAACTGCCGGCAGATCGACGGAGGAGTCTTGGCTTTCACTGTCGGCGTTTACTGTGCCCCGCCCACGCACGGTTGGATGAGTGTCAGCAGGGGGTCTCGGCGCCTTTGCGCGCGTACCACCACCACGTCACGACGATGCAGCTCAGGTAGAAGCCGACAAACATGTAGAAGGCCAATGCCGGGCTGCCGGTGTAGGCCATGGACGAGCCAAAGGTCTTGGGAATGAAGAACGCACCGAAGGCGCCCATGGCCGAACTGAAGCCCAGGACTGCCGCTGATTCCTTGCTGGCATCCTTGAGGGCTTGCTCACGCACGGCGACGGGTTTGCCGGCGCTGGCTTTTTCATGCTGGGTGCGGAAGATCACCGGGATCATGCGGAAGGTGGAGCCGTTGCCAATACCGGTGGTGATGAACAGCAGCATGAACATGCCGAGGAAGCCGTAGAAGCTGCCGCCCTCGCCGTTCAGCGGCAGAAAGTGCAAGACGCCAAACACCATCACGATCATCAGCACGAAGTTCCACAGGGTCACCCGCGCACCGCCGAGTTTGTCGGCCAGCCAGCCGCCCAATGGGCGTACCGGGCGCCAACCAGCGGGCCGAGGAAGGCGAATTTCAGGGCGTTGACGTCGGGGAACGAGGTCTTGATCAGCATCGGGAAGGCGGCGGAGAAGCCGATGAACGAACCGAAGGTCGCCAGGTACAGCCAGCACATCAGCCAGTTGTGCTTGCGCTTGAAGATCACCGCCTGCTCGCTGAACGAAGCGCGGGCGCTGGACAGGTCGTTCATGCCGAACCAGGCGCACAGCGGTCACGGGATCGCAATGAACGGCACCCAGATGAAAGCCGGCGTTCTGCAGCCACAGACTGGCGCGTACCGGTCTTGCGCATCGTGAGGGTCTGCGGCTGGCCACCGAGCAGGCCGAACACGCCAAGGTAATCGACCAGCGGCACGCAGAAACTGCATCACCGACACGCCCAGGTTACCCAGGCCGGCGTTGAGGCCGAGGGCCGTGCCTTGCTGGGACTTCGGGAAAGAAGAAGCTGATGTTGGACATGCTCGAGGCGAAGTTGCCGCCACCAAAACCGCACAGCAGTGCCAGCAACCGAGCATCGTCGGATAGGTGGTGGTCGGGTCCTGCACGGCGAAGCCGATGCCGAGGGCCGGAATCAGCAGCGAAGCAGTGGAAATCGCGGTCCAGCGCCGCCCGCCGAAGATCGGCACCATGAAGGAATAGAAGATGCGCAGCGTGGCGCCGGACAGGGCCGGCGCCGCGGCCAGCCAGAACAACTGGTTGGTGGTGAAACTGAATCCGAGGCGTTCAGGTTGACCGCCACCGCGCTCCACAACTGCCACACCGCGAAGGCGAGGAACAGCGACGGCACCGAAATCCACAGGTTGAGGTTGGCGATGGCATGGCCCTGCTGCGCCCAGAACATCTTGTCTTCCGGCGTCCAGATCTTCAGCAGCTTGCCGCGCTTCGAGCCGCGGGGGCCGAGCTGTTCCGTACGCGTGCTCATGCGATGCTCCTTGTCAATGTGGGACGAGGCCGAGGCCGGCGGTGGCCGCACCGGCACCGTTGCGTTTCGGCACGATCTCGGTCCAGTACATCCAGATCAGCGACACCAGCGTGATGCCCCACAACAACATGAATACGCTGCTGCTGACGCCGGTCGAGATCGACCAGCGCGCCGAACATGATCGGCAGGATGAAACCGCCGAGACCGCCGATCAGTCCGACGATGCCGGACACGGCGCCGATGTTTTGCGGGTACTCGTTGGCGATGTACTTGAACACCGAGGCCTTGCCGAACGCGAAGGACGACGCCGATGACGAACAACAGGACGGTGAACAGCGCGGGATTCGAGGCCGATGTGGAAGGTCAGACCGGGCCGTTGATGGTGCGCACCGTGCAGCTGGGTCTGCGGATACGACGATGCAGGAACAGGCACATCCAGCTGACACCAGCAACGACCCACCAGGTCACGCGGATGGGCGCCGTAGCGATCCGACATCCAGCCGCCGAAAGCGCGCAGCAGGCCGCCGGGCAGCGGAGAAGCACGCCGCCAGCAGCGCCGCGACTTTGCAGGCTGAAACCGTACTCGCTGCACGTAGTACTTGGTCATCCACAGCGCCAGCGCGACGTAACCGCCGAACACGATCGAGTAGTACTGGCAGTAGCGCCACACCGCAGGATCCTTCAGCGGGCGCAGTTGCTCCCGTGCGACCGTCGAACCGACCGTTGGCACTGCGGTGGTCTTGTGTTCAGCGCTCAGCAACCAGAACAGCAGCGCAGTGGTCACCAGCATCGCTGCCGCATAGACTTTCGGCACCATGCTGCCAGCCGTAGGCCAGCGATCAGGCCGGTGCGACGAACTTGGTCACCGCCGCGCCGGAATTGCCCGCACCGAAGATGCCCATCGCAAATCCCTGGCGGCCCTTCGAGAACCAGCGCGCGACGTAGGCGATGCCCACTGAAAACGAACCGCCGGCCAGACCGACGAACAAGCCGAGCACCAGGAAATGCCAGTATTGCGTGGCGTCGCTGATCAGCCAGATCGGCAGCACGCAGGCGAGCATCAGCGCGAAAAACACCCTGCGGCCGCCGACGTGGTCGGTGAGCAGGCCGAGCGGCAGCCGCGTCAGCGCGCCGGTCAGCACCGGGCATGGCGACCAGCAATCCGAACTCGGTTTCGTTGAGGCCGAGCGACTGTCTGAGCGGAATGCCGATGACGGCGAACATCATCCAGACCGCAAAGCAGATCGTGAACGCGGCGGTGCTCGCGACCAGCACGGACAGTTGTTTGTGCGCCTGCGTGACCATGACGTCCTTTGATTCCCGGGATCGCACACAGGATAGGACGCGCAGCCCGGTCGCGATATTCACCCGAAGCAGGGTGCGGGCGCGAATACGGCCTAGAGCGGCATAGTCACAAAGGAGTAGTGCGTACGCGAATCAGGGCATGCGCGCACACGTCCGGCGCGGGGCCGCGCCGGACCGGCCCGGCGGCTGGCTAATTGAGGCCGCGGGTAAACAGAAAATTATTGTCGGCGTGCGGAATATGACACGCGAAACAGGCCGTGCCGCCGTCCTTGACCGCCAGCATCTTCGGGTCGCCGCCCTTGTAGGCCTGGAATCCCCAGCCACCGGTTTCGGTGTAGCGCTGCGCATCGCGCACCATCACCGCGACCACTTTGCGGCCATCTTGCGAAAGTGAATGGTTTGCGTCCTCGGTATACTTGAAGCGGTCGACGACGAAGGTCGCGCCGTTCGCGAAAGTGCCGCTTTTCAGCCCTTCCACGGCCAGCTTGTTGGCATAGACGCTCTGGATGCCGACGTTGCCTTCTGGTGCGTGACCGGTGAGATTGACGGTCGTGTGATGGTGAAACCAGGTGCGATAGCCGTCCGGGAACGCGATGCCGGTCGTGTCCTGCGCCGCGAACGCGATCATGCCTGTGAGGCCCGCAGCGGCTGCCACTGCAGTCAGCGTGATTTTTTTCATTCTATTTCCTCCATTTATCTAGTCAGATGCACACGGATTTCCATTATGCCCGGCGGCGCGCGCCATGTCTGCTCGCTTGTGCCTGAACTGGCTGCAGAAAAAAACCGCCATCGGTTAAGGATTTTCATGAAAACCTGGCTTGATCGTCACGGCGTCAGAACAACGTTGCAGAACATTTTCCTGCGACGAGGGTTGAAGGCAACGACGGCCAGGGGAGGCGTATGTCACAGGCATCGATCGCATGCAGACCCGGGTGTCCTTGCCGTCGCTCGATCCACTAACGCGCGATCGTATCAAGCACCGGCGCGGAATCATGCGGCGCCGACATCGCCGGAGGCCATTCGCACCTGTTATTTCGCCGCCAGTCCTTTCTTGAAGGCATACACTGCTGCCTGTACGCGGCTGGACAGGTCGAGCTTGCGCAGGATGTTCTGAACGTGGATTTTCACGGTACTCTCGGCCAGGCTCAGGTTGCGGGCGATCTCCTTGTTGCTCTGGCCTTTCGACAGATGACCCAGAATTTCGCGTTCGCGCGGGCTCAGGGAATCTTTTTTCGGCTCCGGCGCGGCGTCGGACGTCGATTGCAGTGCGCGCACCAGCTTGCCTGTCATCTGCGCGGAGACAACAGAATCGCCGGCTGCGGCCCGCCGGATCGAATCGAGCAGGGTTTCGGTTTCGATGTTCTTCAACAAATAACCGCTTGCCCCGGCACGCAACGAATCGAGCAGGTCGTCGGCATGTTCCGATACCGTCAGCATGACGATATGGCTCTGGGGCGCGGCTTCCAGGAACTGCTTCACGGCATCCTTTCCTGAAATGCCGGGCATGTGCAGATCGAGCAGGACCACGTCGGGTTTCACTTCCCCGGCGCGCCGGACACCCTGGAGAGTGTCAGCCGCTTCGCCGGCCACTTCGAATTCCTCGTACTTTTGCAGCAGCGCTCTCACGCCGCTGCGAAACAGCGTGTGGTCATCCACCAGCAGCACGCGGATCGGGCTCACGCGGCCGCCTCCTGCACGATTGGCAAGGTCAGCGTCAGACGCGTGCCGGCGCCCGGCCGCGAGTCGACCGCAATCCTTCCGCCGATGCGCTGCGCGCGCTCGCGCATGATGGCTAACCCAACGTGCCCCTCCTCCTGCGCGCCCGGCACGAAACCGCGGCCGTCGTCACTGACCCTGAAGGTATACACCGGGCCGCGCACGAGTTCGACCGTGACCCGGCTCGCGCCGGAATGCTTGCGCGCGTTGGACAGGCACTCCTGCACGATGTGCAGTGCCTGGATCTGGGTTTCCGGTGAGAGCGGCACGCCGGAGCCGGTCAGCTTCAGTCCGGCCGCAATGCCGGTATCGGCTTCGAAGCGGCCGATCAGCGTGCGGATCGCGGTCTCGACATCCGACTCCCCGAACCGCGTGCGGAAATGCACCAGCAGTTCGCGCACATCGTCGTAACTTTCCTGCACGCCTTCGCGCATGCTGGCGAGGCCTTCGCGCACGCCGGGGAGATCGTTTTTCCCGAGTGCGTCCTCCACCATCTGCGCCTGCAGGTTCAGGAAGGCCAGCGATTGGGCGATGCTGTCGTGCAGTTCCTGCGCGAGCAGGTTGCGCTCTTCCGAGACCGCCATTTCCTTTTCCCGGGCCACCAGGCGTTGGTTCTCGATCGCCACGCCCAGATGCTGGCCGAGGGATTCGAGCATCAGTCGTGCGGCGGAATCGATTTCCCGCGGCAAACGGAAATAGAGATTGAAAATACCGAGCACCTGGTTCTTGAAGCGGATGGTGAATACCGAGACGGTCGCATACCCGGCGCGGTTGCAGTGCAGTTCGCTCGTGGGTAGCTTGCCGGCGGGAAAAATGCGTACCACCGACGTGCCTTGTTGCGCCGCTTCTCCGCACAGACACTCCCCTGGCGCGAGGCACGCTTCCTCGGCGGCGAACTGCGGCGCCAATTGCTCCTGGACGTAAAGGTGAATCTTGCCGGTGGCCTGCTCGCTCAGCCGAAGGGCCGCGCCGTCGGCACTGAGCGTCGCCATCAGCTTGCGCAGGAAATCGCGACTCATGGCCTCCAGCGAGCCGGGCTGGTTCAGCAACGCCGCCACTTCATACAGCGTCGACAATTCACGATTCTGCCGTTCCAGGGATTGGGTTTTCTGCGCGACCTTCTCCGCGAGATTGCGATAAAGATCCTGCAGGTGCGCGGCCATGCGGTTGAACCCCGCAGCCATAGAACCGAATTCGTCGCGGCTTTCGACCGGCAGTCGGGTACTGAAATCGTCCGCCTCCATGCGCAGCATGCCCTCCTCAATGCGGTTCACCGGGCGGATCACCATGAGATACATCAGGTAAATCAGCGCGACCGTCCCTGCGATTGAAAACCAGATCAGTCCCATCTGCAGCGAGCGCAGCAGACTGGTTTTACGCGCGATGTCCCGTTCGATGGCGTAAACCAGCTTGTCCACGGCATCGACGAAGCGTTCCGTGGTACGCCGGTATTGCGCCAGGCCGGCGGCGTACCGCACCGGATCGTCGATGCCGGCCAGTACCGCGATGGCCGGTTTCATGCTCGCTGACCAGATCTGCTGCAGGATCGTGAACTGCTGTTGGATCTCTTGCGAGCGCGGCAGGAACATCGGCCGGCCCGGATCGCCGGTTCGCAACTCGCGCAGGGCGTTCTCGAACGTGACGACTTCGGCATCCACGTCGGCTTGAATGCGCTCACGGTCCGCTTTGCCCGCCGTGGGTTGCGACAGCAGCATCGCGATGCGGTAGGCGCGCATGCGCTCGCTGCCGGTCTGGTTGATAGCAGCGGCGCCACCCTCCAGGTCCCAGGACGCGAGCAGCGTCAGCCCGATCGCAGCCAGTGCGAACAGCAGGAACGCGGTGGCGACCAGGACCAGTTTGGCACCGAGCTTCTGGTTGGCAGCGGTGAGGGTCTGTGTCAACAGTGTCTCCAGTTCACGATGCGAGAATTGCGAGAGCGATTCGATGACCGGGATCGCCTGTTCGGCGCAGGAGAGCGAACGAGTCCCGCTACCTTTTAACTGTTCATTGGCTTGCGCTTCTGTACTTTGCGAATGGCGCACCCGCGATCCTAGTGAATGCTGCCTGCGTTACATTGATTTTTATCAAGGAAAAACCATTAGCATGGCCTTATAGAGCGTCGGCCTAAATCCCAAACGGTAAACCGGCTACGCTAACGTATTGATCCTCTCGCAAGTCTTTTACAATAACGCTCTGCAGGAAGCTTGGAACCCCTATTTCAGCGGGGATTAAGACAGGTTTAAGAAAGCTCCCGCGATGCCGCGTGCCAATCGATCCCCATATCGCAGCATGCGTCGAGTATCGGTTCAGGATTTTCCATTCGCACTCATTCCATGAGAAAACTCATCGCATCTACCTTTGCGTCGCTTGACGGAATCATGCAGGCACCCGGCGGACCGGAAGAAGACCCCACTGGCGGTTTTACCTTTGGCGGGTGGATGTGCGGCTTCGGCGACGCAAGCATGGACATCTCCGCATCAGGTTTCGACGGCAAGGATCGCGAGCTGGTGCTCGGGCGCAAGACGTATCAGATATTCGAAGCGTACTGGCCTTATCAGCCGAAGGACCACCCGATTGCGATGACGCTTAATGCGGCGAGAAAGCATGTCGCTTCGCGCACGTTGACGACGCTCCACTGGAACAACTCGACCCTGCTCCCCGGCGATGTCGTCTCGGCAATCATCGCTCTCAAGGACCAATCAGGCCCTGACCTGCAGATGATTGGCAGCGGCAACTTGATGCAAACGCTGCAGGCCGCCTTACTGATCGACGAGTACAACGTGTGGACTTTTCCAGTGGTTCTCGGACGAGGCAAGCGCCTTTTCAGCGAGAATGCCAAGCCCTCGGCGCTGCAACTCGTTCGTTCTCAGGTTTCGACCACCGGCGTCGTGATGAGCACCTATGTACCAAGCGGCGATATCCAACCCGGTTCCTTCCCGAGTGCAGAGCCGAGCGACAAGGAGTTAGCCCGACGCAGAAAGATGGCGAATGGGATGTGGTGAAGTGAAGGGCACAATGCGCGGTAGCCATTCATTCAAGCCAACACGGTCATAACGCGGCTCGACCGAGAGTGTTGGACGTCAGATGTAAAGCGACCGCTCGCCAGGTAGCAATGCAGCGAGGCATATGAACATCTACCGTAAGGCCGCTGGAAGCAGCCTTTTGCTCGCGCGGTACCGCCGGTCAACAGAAGATCCTTCGTCCGCCCATCTTGAGCATTTCTTCGGCTGCGGGCCCTTTGGAGTCGCCTGAAGGCGTTGTCGGCCTGGAGGTCTACGGCAAAGTTGCCCTTCTTCGCTCGCTCGCTGTTTCAGCCACATCACGGGGTAATGGCTATGGGAAGGATCTTGTCGCCCGGGCTGAGCGCTATGCGCAATCCCTCGGCGTGACAGAGATCTATCTGCTCACGACGACCGCCGCAACGTTCTTCGAGCAGCTCGGGTAGCAGATGACCAATCGCGAGAGCGCACCCGAGGCCATTCAACGAACGCAGGAGTTTTCTGCCTTGTGTCCGTCAATGTCGGCATTCATGGTCAAGGCACTCCCACCTGGCGACGCGATGTTGACCGACCTCTATTCCTCGCCGCCAAGCGCTCAGTCCGGGGCAGCAAAACGGGGACGTTAGACCTCTCCAGCCCGCCTTATCGTTAAACGGGAGCGCCGCATAGCGTCGCTGTTCGATACCGTCCCCTGCGCAGGCGTCACCCCCTTCCGAATCCGTATGTCATCTGTAATCTTCCTGACAGTAGCCTGCCAAGATCTCCGTCGCGTCAGAGCGTGTGTGTGCGAGGAAAGCAGCACCGATAAGGAACCAACGCGTCAGGCTGGTAGATTGGCCCACTTTGGGGCCGCAGTGCCCCCTCTCTGGATACAACCTTTACCACTCTGCGAGAGCGACCAATAACGGCGCGCTTCCAGCGCCCAGCGACTCGGTCGCTCACGCAATTGAGTTTTCACTGCTCGGACTCGCGCCGAGAAGACAGGAAGCCGCGAGCGGGATGCGCCGATCGTAAAACTTGGCGATGCAATGCAACGTACGCTGGAGGAGACATGAACGCAGAAATGAAGCTCATTTGTCTGAGTCTGGTCGCTGTCTGGTGGGCCGTTCCTACCCTCAGCTTCGCTGGCAGGTGCGCGGGGACGAACGTAAATAACACGCTATCATGGGACGAAACAGAGATAGCCAAAGGGACCAAACTCGCCACGTGGAGGGGAACGAGCGTCACCGTAAGTGACGACCCTAGAGCCCTTTATCACTTGGTGGCCGGGGAGTGTATAGGCACTTTCCTCACGACTCCGGATGGAAAAACACGAGCTAGCGGAAGTTGTGCACGCAGCGACAAAGACGGGGATGTCTTGAACGAAGAGTGGGTTTCAACCGATGGGGTTGGAGCAAAAGGAAATTGGAGGAACGTGGGTGGGACCGGCAAATTCGCAAACGCTGCCGACACGGCACAGTGGGAAGATAATCCGCTGCAGGGGAAGATGTCTGCCGTACGGTGGGTCGGTAACTGCAGGTAGCCTCGAGTATACGGGCTCAAACTACGGGCGAAGTACCTGGGTGACTGATAGATGATCTCGCGTCGTCTCTTCCTGGCAAGCGTCGGAGGCTTCGTCTTGGCACAGGAAGCCGCCGCTCAGCCTGCGAGGATGCGACGCATTGGCTATCTCTGGCCGAGCACCCTGCAGGACCTCGCGCAGTATCTGCAGGGGTTTCGGGATGGGCTCCGGGCGCTCGGTTACTTCGAGGGCAAGAACATCCTGATCGAATACCGTACCGCAGACGGGCGTCAGGAGCTGCTGCCCGCACTGGCGCGAGAGTTAGCAGACCTGAGCGTTGACGTCATGGTCGCTCCGGCGACGTCCGCCGCAGGCGCGGCAAAGGAGGCGACCGACTCGATTCCGATTGTTTTCGTGGGCGTTTCTGATCCGGTGGGAAGTGGTTTTGTCACCAGCTTCTCGCGTCCGGGCGGGAACCTCACTGGGCTAACAGACGCGAGTATTGATCTGGCCGCAAAGCGTCTCGACCTGCTAAAGCAAGTAGTCCCGCGAATGAAACGAGTAGCCGTGTTAGGGGAGCGGACCAGTCCTCTATGGGAACCGACGTGGAAGGAGATGCAACTTGCCGCACGCCACTTGCGGCTCGAACTTATTCCTGTACTGATCGCGGCGCCAAGTGAGCTGGAGTCTGCGTTCGCGAAAGTCGACCGTATTGATGGGCTGTTCGTGTCCCCACAGCCCATATTCTGGGTGCATCGCCAGAGAATCATCGCACTGGTGTCGCGAGCAAGGCTCCCTGCGACCTATGAGTGGAGGACTTTCGTCGAAGATGGAGGCCTCATGTCGTATGGGACTGACTACGTTGCATTGCACCGCAGCGCCGCCCGCTACGTCGACAGAATCCTGAAGGGCGCTAAACCTGCTGACCTACCCGTCGAGCAACCCACTGAATTCGAGCTTGTGATCAATCTGAAGACGGCCAAGACACTTGGCCTGACAGTTCCAGATTCTGTTCTGCTTACTGCAAATGACGTGATTCGGTAAGGGAGTGCTTCTCCACGATTGGCTGTCGTCCTTTGGAGGACATCGTTGTAAATGCCGTGGTCACCACTTGGCTTCTATGCATTTGTGCAGTAATCGTCCTGGGGTGGAGGGGTCTTCTTTATGGCTGCCGACGCTCGGCTGCGCCGCAGAATGCGTCGACTGATTCCTGCACGCCGAACTCCAGTTCTTTCACTTTGCCGGGGTGCATCTTCAGCGCCGCCGCCAGGCATTTCTCCATCGACACCTTGGTCTCCGGCATGTTCTCCAGCGCTACAGAGTGCGTTGCGACGACGGTCAGGCCTGCCGCTGCCAGTGCGAATGCGGTGATTTTCATTTCATTGCTCCTTGGCTGTTGAGCCAGAATCGGAATAGGCCCTGTTTTCGGAATCCATGACTGCCCCATGGCACATGCATCAATGCTGCTTGCAATGCATTCTTGCCGCATGCCGCAGTCGGGCCCGCCCTTGGCCTGCGTCGAGGATTGGATTGACGCATTGCGGATCAGTTCACCAGATCCCGCAACCATCGGCGTCAAAGCGGCAAAAACACGCTCGTTACCATGCCCGCCGCATACGGACCGAGGCCGAATATCAAAGTCCTGCCTCGGCGAAAGATCTGGAGAGCGTCAGGCGAAACTGCGGATCGCGCCACGCAAGCAGGTAGAAATTCTTCTGCGCCTTGACGCTGGGATCAATCTGACGCCATTCGCGCGCGGCCCGTCGGGCATCCTCCAACCGGCCCGCGCGCGCGTACGAGGCCGTCAGCCCGGCTCTGCACCAGATGAGGTCGAGTGACTCCACAAGACAACGCTCGTATGCGGGGACCGCTTCTTGCCACCGCTGAAGACCGAGGAAAATGTCTGCGATCCCGCCCCAGTACCAGCCGGGCGGAACCGGGTCCAGACGGAACGCTCTCATTGCAAGCGGCAACGCTGTGTTCGGGTCGCCGACCGCTGCGATGCCCCACGCGCTGAGCATCAGGCTCTCGGCTGCATTGGGCCCGTTTTGCACCGCCAGGGAGTACTCTTTCGCGGCTTCATCGTAGCGTGCGAGCTGCTGAAGTACCGCCCCCCGATAAGCGCGGGCGATTGGCAAGTCCGGATTCAGCTCTACTGCCCGATCCGCGTATTGAAGCGCGGTACGATAGGAAATCGCGGGTTCCGCGTTATAGCCTGAGTCGGTCAGATGCATGTACACCGACACCATGTAGGCCCACGGGAAGGCGAATTCGGGATCCAGTTCAATGGCGCGTCTGAAGTGCTCGCGCGATCGCAACTGAGAGTCCACGGTGTGTTCCTTCGCCTGAATCGCGCGCCCGGCGAGCACTTCCGAATAGGCAGCGGCATTTTTCGTCATCCTCCGCCACGATCGGGCCTGTTCCCCTGTGACCAGTTTGACGTCTAGCTCTTCCACAACGCGGTTGGTGATCTCGTCCTGGACCTGAAAAATATCTTCGAACGGACGGTCGAACCGATTTGCCCAAAGATGTGCACCAGTCGCTGCTTCGATCAACTGGACGTTTACGCGTAACCGGCTGCCGGTGAGCTGAACGCTCCCCTCAAGGATATGGCGGACGCCGAACGCGCGACCAACCTCTCGCGCGTCAACAGCGCGCCCCTTGTAGGTAAACGCCGAATGACGTGCAATCACCAGGATCCTGTGCAATCTGGAAAGATCCGTAATCAGGGTGTCAGTCAGGCCATCAGCGATGTAGCCCTGTTGCGGATCGGCACTCATGTTGGAGAACGGCAAGACGACAAGCGATGGGCCGTCGGGCACAGCCGGAAATCCTTCGGCATCGGCTGGCGGGAGCGACTGAATGCGCGATCCGTCGTTCTGCCAGAGCGCGACACCAACCACCGCAGCGACAAGGAATGCCAAGACCCCCAAGATGCCGCTCCTGGCTTTTATGCGCAAGCCGTACAGCGACGCGGCTTCCCTGAAGGGCTCTGCAACCGCCTCCGGCGTTACACCCTCCAAAGTTCTCGGAATATGCTCAGGCGCGTACGATCCGGCAATGATCCCGCCGGCGCTCCGCCCATTGACCGCCAGCGCTTCAACGTCCTTGCGCACCGACTCGGTACTGACCGATGGCAAGGTGGATGTCTCGGCGTCGAGCACACGGCGAAGCTGCTCGTAGGCCGCCAGCGCCTCGGCGGTGCGTCCGGCGGAGGCGAACGCCGTCATGAGACTCTGGCAAAGATCCTCCGCATTCGGAACGATCTCGAGCGATTTCTCCATAAACGTTATCGCGGAATCGTTATCGCCGGATGCTTGCATCGCCGCAGTAATTTCCCGGACAGAACGCAGGAACCGGCTACGCAACCGCTCCCGCAACGCCAGGATAGCTGGCGGGTCGGACTCGCCGGCAAGAAACGGCCCGCGATAAAGCGTAATCAGGCGTTCGGCAAGCGCCGCACAAGTAGTCCGCTCCAGCTCCGAGTTCGACAGCACTTTTTCCACAATCGATTCGAACTCGGCGACGTCCCACCAGACCAGTTCTGGATCGAGGCTCAACTGGCGATTGCGGAGAATGACTGCGTTTTGACCTACGACCTGCCGCAATCGATACAGTGTGGTGGCAAAAGCAGTTTGCGCTGCATCGCCGTCCGAGTCCGTCCACAGGGCATCCAGCGCTGCGTCCTGCGGCACGTGCCGCCCGCCAAGAGTGATCAGCAATTTGAGCAGGGCAAACGGTTTCGGCTGGCCCTGTCGCGCGATGGAGCTTCCGCGTTCGTTCTCGACGCGGAAATGTCCGAGGCAATAGATCCGAACAGCCGGCCCGTCCTGCATGTCGCTCCCCCAAAACACACTGGAACCGCAGACCCGTCAAATCAGATTAGCCCCTAGAATAACGCTCTGCATGACACGTGCAACACTTTTTGACGAATCGGAGGGTTTCCGTGATACAGCCGGTTTATTGAGAGGCCCTGCCAGATGAATCCAGTACTGACTGATCAAGACCGGAGCCATCCTTTGCGCCGCGATTGTCATCGCGCGCCCATGTGAGGGTCAGCAATCGTGCCTCTGCTGGGTCAGGCTGCATTGCTCCTTTCGTTCGATGTCGCCGCATCGGCCATCGCCGACCATGACGACTGGCATACGCATGAGCATCTTCCCGAACGGCTCTCGATTCCGGGTTTCCTGCGCGGCACGCGCTGGGTCGCGCCTTCCGGTCAGCCTCGCTACTTCATAATGTACGAGGTCGCCACTCTCGGCACGTTGACCTCGGATGCCTATCTCGCGCGGCTGAACAATCCCACGCCCTGGACGGCGCGGATCATGGTCCACTACCGCAATATGCGCCGGGGCTTTTGTGCGATCACGGCCAGCCTGGGACTCGGGTTCGGACATGCCGGATTGCTGATCCGCTTCAAGCCCGCGCCGGACGCCGCCGCCGGGCTGCGCAAATGGCTCGCAAGCGACGTCCTGCCGGAGCTTCCGTCGCGCAAGGGCATCGGCAGCGTGCACCTGTTCGAACAGGCCGTGGCGCCGCCCATGACACAGGAACAAAGCATTCGGGGTGCGGATGCCGGCATTGACTGGGCCATTTTCGCTACGGGTTACGATGCGGATGCGCTTGCCGCACTTTCGGGAACCGTTCTTGACGCCCCGCGCCTGGCAGAACAGGGTGCGACCGGCGTGCAGACAGCGCATTATCGTATCGACTATTCGTTGTCGCAGGCCGAAAATCAACGGAAAAATGATGCAGAAACATGATCTGGCGCGTTGGAGCATCGATGTGAGAATTCGCGCAGGTTTCGGCTTTACCTGTGTTGCCTTTGCGCTGTTACTAAACGCCGGCAATGCCAGTCTTGCCGCCGACGCCAACTTCGAACGCTGCTTCGTCAATGATCGTAGCTGCAATGCCGTGCGGCTCACCGCGGAGGAGCGCCAGCGCATCTTCGAGCAGCACCGGCGGATGCACTTCGAGGACTGCCTCGCCGGCCTGCGCTGCAACCAGCGATCGTTGACCGGGGACGAGTTGCGTCGCGTGCAGGACGCCACGGTCGTGCGCAACCTGCGGTTGTGCCTCAAGGGTGATTCGTCGTGCGAAAAATCGATCCTGACCGATGCGCAGCGCGCGAACGTCGGGTTGGCGGACAGCGCTCGAAACTTCGAATTCTGCCTGGGCGGCTTGACGGCTTGCGATGGCGCGGCGCTTTCCGACGCGCAGCGTGCGGCGGTGCGCGCGGCCTACCTGGAGCGCAATTACCGCGGTTGCATGAACGCGGTGGGCACGCTGGTCAAGTGTGAGCTGGACGATTTGTCCGATGCGCAACGCGAGATGGTCCGGCGCAGAACGCTCGAAGCGAATATCGTCGTCTGCACCAACGGCTTCTTCGGTTGCGATGAACGTCTGCTCACGTCAGAGCAGCGAGCGCGTATCGGGGCGTCCAGCTCGCGCCAACCATGAGAACCACTCCCACGCGTGACGCGCACACTCTTTTCAACTTGACAGTCAATCGGAGGCACCCATGACCAGATTCGTTATGCTGCTTGCAGGCGCGATGCTTTCGTTCGGCTCCTCCGCCTGGGCGCAGGACGCCATGCAGTACGGGGTGAAACACTTGCGCGTCCTGGCTGAGGACGACAAGGTCAGGGTGTTGAAATTCACGCCCGAGCGAGGAGACAGGACGCCGGTTCATTCGCATCCTTCCACCGTTCTGTATATCGTGAAGGGCGGAAAGATCCGCATCACGATGCCCGATGGCAGCATGACGGTCGCCACGTTGCAAGCCGGCGAAACGCTGTTGCGCCCGCCGGTCACGCACGCCGATGAATCGCTGGATGATCTCGAAGTGGTTCTGATCGAGCTCAAGAACCAGTAGCGCGCCCTACCCCGACGCCGAGCGTTGCCGCGAAATCTTCAGGCCGCAACCCGGTCGCCGGTCTGGCCGGCGCGCTGCAGCCGCCGTGAGAGGCGCTGCGCCCAGGGGCTCGGCTTGTGCACGCTGCGTTCCGCGATGTAATGGCTTGCGCGAGCGCCTTGATTTGCGCGCAGCGCGGCTTCGATCAGCGTCAGCGTGACGAGATCGCGTTGCGCGTGGCTGCCGCCGAAAATGACGCAAGTGTCGCGCACCGGCTCCAACAGATCGATTGCGTCGTCGTAGTGTCTACGCGCGAATGCCGCGATGCCTCGGGCCAGGGGCAAGCCGGCCTGACTCGACATGCGGCCATTGCTGCCTTCCTGGCTGGCCGCAGCGGCAAGGCGCGCGAGTTGTCCCTGCATTGCGGCTTCACGTCCGGTCGCCGCGAAGGCCAGCATCGCGTGGACATCATTGAACGCGTAGTAACCGTGGTCGGTGTCCTGGCGCGTCTGCCACTCGTCGGCGAGGTGTTCAAAGCGCTCCCCGACGTCGACGCCTTCCAACGAAAGCCGCCAGAGCAATGCGCTGGCATCCACCAGCGGGAGCACGAACTGGGCAGGCTGCGGATGGATCGCCGCGTCGTAAAGCGCTAGCGCGCGATCGAACGCAGCGCCGTCCATGTGGAAGAGCGCAAGATGCCACCAGTTGTGGAATGCGAAACCGTTGTCGGGTGCCCAGTCCTGCTGGCGTGACTCCAGCCAGTGGATACCCTCCTCGATGCGGCCTTGCATTTCCATGACATGCGTGAGCGCATGCACCGCCCAGCCGTCCTTGCGCTCGAGGGCGAGTGCGCGTCGTCCTGTCGCCTCGGCCTCGGGATACTGGTTCATTTCCTCCAGGCCGAACGCATGCATGCCCAGCACATACGAGAATCCAGGCACCGATTCGTCCCAGTGCGGCAACACGCGCGATACGCGATTGCGCAGGTTCAACGAATCGCCGCGGTAGAAATCCATCAGATGGGCAACTTGCAGCGCCATCGCGTCGCGCGGATGATCGACCAGTACGCGGTCGAGCTGCCGGCAACCCGCGTCCCAGTCGCCCTCCAGAAAACTGCGCGTGGCCCCCGACAACGCTTGTTCGCGCGCGTTGGCGCGGGCGGCCAGGCGCTGCGCGCTGGCAAACGCCGATCGCGCAGCGGGCAGGCACTGTTTCTCGCTGGTCGTGATGAGGACAAGCGCCTTGAACAGGTGACCGAGCACGAAATCCGGCGCTGCGGCGAGGGTGCGATCCAGCGTGTCAACCGGGTCGCCGACATAAGTCTGGAACTGCGTGAGCGCGGTCTCGTAGCTGGCAAGCGCCGCGGCGTCTGCCGCCGAGACGGGTACTTCCCTGACATCGCGATGCATATCGGACTATCCTTTCCAGATTGGATACTGTGCAGGCGAAGCTTACGTCCGGCCCCTCCTCCACACCAAAGCCGTTCGTGCAACGAATAGGACGGATCTGCCATGAGCCCTGCGAAAAGCCCGATCGATATCGCCATCCTGGTGTATCCCGAGACCAGCGCCTCGGTGGTGTTCGGCATGTACGATCTTTTCCTGGCGGCCGGGCGCGACTGGGGGGTGATCGTCAACGGATTGCCCGGGCCGACGCTGATGCGGCCGCGCCTTGTAGCGCGCCAGGGCGAAGCGTTTTGCGCCGGTAACGGCGTACCGATCAACCCCGAGGTGACGCTTGCACAATGCGACGTACCGGACATTGTCTGTGTGCCGGAGATCCTGCTTGCGCCGGGCGAATCGCTGGACGGACGTTTCGAAGCCGAGATCGCCTGGCTCAAGCGCTGCCATGCGGGCGGTTCGGTATTGGCCACCGCCTGCTCCGGCGCTTTGCTGCTGGCCGAAGCCGGCTTGCTCAGTGGGCTGGATGCAACCACCCACTGGGCTTACTGCGAAACGCTGCAGCAACGCTTCCCGGACATTCGCGTGCATCCGCGCCGGACCCTGGTGATCACCGGCGAGGGCCAGCGCCTGGTGATGGCCGGCGGCGGAACGTCCTGGCTCGACCTTGCGCTCTACCTGATGGCGCGCCACGTCGGTGTCGAAGTGGCGATGCAGACCGCGCGCCTGAACCTGATCGACTGGCATGGCATCGGCCAGCAGCCGTTCGCGCGCCTCGCCGGCACGCGCCAAACCGAAGATGCCGCGATCATGCGCGGCCAACTGTGGCTGGCGGACCACTACCGCGAGCATGCGCCGGTGGCGGGCATGGCAGCGCGCTCGGCGCTGCCCGAGCGCTCTTTCAAGCGCCGCTTCAAGCTCGCCACGGGCATGTCACCGATGGAGTACGTGCATACGCTGAGGATAGAGGAAGCGAAACACATGCTCGAATCCGGCAACGAGGCCATCGAGGCCGTGGCTGATGACGTCGGTTACCAGGACGCCGGTTTCTTCAGCCGCCTGTTCCGCCGGAAAGTCGGGCTCACGCCCAAAGCCTATCGCTTGCGATTCGGTTCGATGCGCAGCGCGCTTCGGGAACTGATGCCAGCGGATCATTCAGTCACCGCGGCCGTTGCCAGCCGGCGCGGCCTTCCCGGTCACGGATGACGACCCGTCAGCCACCCAGGCTGGCAAACTCCAACCTCCTGGCGTGTCAAAATTCACCGGGTGATGGTGTTTACACTCAAGGAAAGGCAGTCGTATGGAAAGTCAGATCTCATGGCACGCGGAACTTCAGGTCAAACCGGGCCAATGGGAGGCACTGCGCGCGCTCACCGCCGAAATGGTCGAGTCGACGAAAAACGAGGCGGGCGCGCTCATCTATGAGCGCTTCCTCAGCGAGGACCGGCAAACGGTGCACGTATTCGAGCGTTACAGCGACTCGGCGGCCGCCGTGGCTCACCTCGCCGACTTCGCTACGCGGTACGGAGCAAGATTCTCCGCACTGATCGACCGGAAGAAGTTCACGGTGCTCGGAACGCCCAGCCCCGCGTTAAAGACTATGCTGGATCGATTTGGCGCGACCTGCTCGCCCCGCTTCGCCGGCTTTTCGCGCCCGCAAAAATAGCGGGTCGCGTCAGAAGTCGCGCGCCTGCGCATTGCGTCGGGTACTGCGCGACCTTTGCCGGACCCTTACTGCTTGAAGCGCGATGGCTGCCCCGGATTGACACCGCTACGTACCAAGGCCAAGCTATCCGGGTCTTCCGCCGGGAAACCGGCCGTCACAATCGTGATACGGAGAGCATCGAGTGCTGACGGGCCACTGCTTTTGCGGTGCGGTTCGCTATGAGGCCGGCGGCGTGCCTTCGCAGGAAACGAACTGCCATTGCTCCATTTGCCGGCGAATCAGCGGTGCACCGTTCGTCGCATGGTTCACCGTTCCCGTAACGCATTTGCGCATCGTCGCGGGCAAACCCGCCAGCTTTCGATCCTCGGATCACGGCACACGCACCTTCTGTGCTGGCTGCGGCACGCCGCTGACGTTTCAGTCCGCCAGGCGCCCCGCCGAAATCGACATCACAACCTGTTCTCTGGACGATCCGGAATGCCTGCCACCGCGGGATCACACCCATATCGAGCTCAAGATTGCGCTGGGTGCAGCTTGCCGACACGCTGCCGCTCTTCGCTGGGACACGTCCGGAGAACACGAAGCGCGGTTAGCATCATTCGCATTCACGCGCACCAGCCCGAGTGCACAGTGCGTGCTGTGGCTGATATTTCCCACTAAGGGAAGGGCTCGAACCGCCGCGCGATTGCAATTTGCTTTGAACCTCACTGCGCGCGGCGAGTCTAGTGGCTGCTTGCGCCATGCACGTTCAATCGACACGGCCGATTGAAGCGAGCGTGCGCGAATGTAACAGCGCATGCAGATCGACCCGTAGACCCCTTTTCATGAAAGGCACTCCCATGAGGCTCATCTCCTGCGCGCACACCGTTCTGGCCGTACTGCCGATATTCTTGCTGGGCGCTTGCACGAGCATTCCCACCAGGCCCGAGGCGCCTTCGCGCCTGGCCGACTGTGGCTGGTTGCCGCATTGCGTGAACAGCCAATCAGGCCGCGGCGTGCAGGCGGTCGAGCCGATCGAGGCGAACACACAACAATGGCAACAACTCAAGACCTGGATCGCGACCCGGACAGATTGGGACGTTACCGCCGATGAGGGCACATTCCTGCAGGCAGTCGTGACCACCCCGACCCTGAAGTTCCGCGATGATGTGCAGTTGCTGTTCATCCCTGAAGCTGGACTGATCCAGGTGCACTCGTCTTCGCGGCTGGGGATCAGCGACCTGGGCACCAACGCAAGACGGGTGGACATGCTGCGCGCGCAGATCGCGCGGGCAAACTGACTTCTCTCACGCAACCGATTCGCAATGTCCGCACTTTGGCGCTACACCGGCACCGATCGCCCCGCATTCGCCGAGGCCCCCGGCCCCGACCAGGAATCGGTGTGGGATTATCCGCGGCCCCCGCGTCTCGCGGACGATGCGCGCGAGGTCGTGGTGCGCGTTGGCGACGTCGAAGTCGCGCGCACGCGCCGCGCCTTGCGTGTGCTCGAGACCGCGAGCCCGCCCACTTTTTATCTGCCGTTCACGGACGCGCGCGCTGATCTGCTGGTCGAGGCGCGCGGGCTCGGCAGCTCATATTGCGAGTGGAAAGGCAGTGCGCGCTACTGGTCGATCGTTTGCGGCAGCGCGCAGCTGTCGGGTGTGGCATGGTCGTATCCGTCGCCGCGTGCGCCGTACGAAGCGCTCGCAGGGTGTTTCTGCGTTTACCCGGGTCGCGTGGCCTGCTTCATCGACGGCGAACGGGTCAAGGCGCAGGAAGGCGGCTTCTATGGCGGCTGGGTCACTGCGCAGATCATCGGTCCGTGGAAAGGCGCACCGGGAACGAGCGGATGGTGAAGCGCCGTCCAGCCAGCCGTATCCGACGACAACGTGCGTTGCGGCCCGTCAGGCAATATCATCCGGGAACTACAGGGGCGCTGGCCCGATAATCGTACTGGGAAACGAATGCTGAAACGGGTGCAAGCGGGCGCGCTGGACGTGGCTTACGAGGAGGCCGGCGCGCCTGCCGGGATACCGGTTGTGCTGCTGCACGGCTTCCCCTACGACATCCACGCCTACGACGCCGTCACGCCGATTCTGGTGGCTGCCGGCTGTCGGACCTTGACCCCCTACTTGCGCGGCTACGGACCGACGCAGTTTCTCTCTGGCACCACGCTCCGTTCAGGCCAGCAGGCCGTGCTGGCCCACGACCTGCTCGCGTTCATGGACGCGCTGCGAATAGACCAGGCCGTATTGGCCGGTTATGACTGGGGCGGCAGGGCCGCCTGCATCGCCGCTGCACTGTGGCCAGAGCGCGTGCGCGGGCTGGTCTCCGGCGCGGGCTACAACATTCAGAACATTGCCACATCCCTTGCGCCGGACACGCCGGAGCAGGAACACCGCCTCTGGTACCAGTATTATTTTCACGGCGAGCGCGGACGCGCCGGGCTGACCAACCATCGGCGCGAATTCTGCAAGCTGCTGTGGCGGCTCTGGTCACCCGGTTGGCATTTTTCCGATGCCACGTATGAGCAGTCGGCGGCGTCGTTCGACAATCCGGATTTCGTCGCCGTCGTGATTCACTCCTACCGGCATCGTTACGGTCTGGTCGCGGGTGATCCGTCCGTCGATGACATCGAGCATCGGCTCCTCGCGCAGCCGGCGATCCGCGTGCCCGCGATCGCGCTGCACGGCAATGCCGATGGCGTAACGCCTGCGCCGGGCTCTGTTGGCCACGAACGATTTTTCAGCGGCCGTTATGAGCGGCGAGTGATTCCTGAAGCGGGTCACAATCTGCCGCAGGAAGCGCCCGCGGAATTCTCCGCAGCGATCCGCGATCTGATCTGAGAACTGTGTTCAAAAGCCCCGCCTGGATCAATTTTCAGGAACCAACGCCGCGCATCCGCAGTCGGATTGCACAAGGCGGCCTCGATGCAATTCTGCAGGCTCCGCCAGACCATCCGGGGAGACGGTAATGCGGTTCATCTTTGTCGCGTGGTTGCTTGCAGGCAGTTTGATAGCCTCCGCCATTGCAGACGGTATTCGTATCGACGAGCCGCAGGATGGCGCCTTGGTGGTCGACGTGGCGGGCGATCTATATGTCGAGGTCGAACTGGGCGAGACCGAATTTACCGCTTCCATGCGCATCGAGTTACTGCTGGATGGCGAACTGGCCACGCGCCCCAGCCCCGTTGCGGCATTCACGCTTAGGGACGTCGCGACCGGGCCGCATGTGTTGCAGGTACGCATCGTGGACCGCGACGGGACCATAGTGACGACCAGCGACCCGGTGAGTTTCGAAATGCACCGGCGCACGGACCCTGACTGAGGCCAGACGAGCCGGCGAAAGAAAGGCCGGCGCCAACCTGGAGAGGAGTGGATGAGCTTTCAGATATCCGTGAACGTGGACGTCGACGATCTGGACCGGGGCGCCGCGTTTTATGCAGCGGCGCTCGGCCTTCGTCCCGGCAGGCGTTTGTTCGATAATTCAGTGGCCGAAATGCTGGGCGGCCCTTGCCCGATCTATCTTTTGCTGAAGCCTTCCGGGAGCAACGTGACGGCCAAGGACGGACTCACCCGGCATTACACGCGACACTGGACGCCGGTACATCTGGACTTCGTCGTCGATGACGTCACCGCGGCCGTGAAGCGTGCCGTCGGCGCGGGCGCACAACTGGAAGGTCCGATCCAGTCATTCGCGTGGGGGCGGCTCGCAACGATGAGCGATCCTTTCGGCCATGGGTTTTGCGTAGTGCAGTTTCTGGGAAATGGTTACGGCGAAGTTGCGTGAGTGGTCAGAACCATTTTGTTAAGATGCGGTTCGGGCCGCGTCGAGTCAGCACACTTGCGCAGTTGATCACCTACGCCGTCGTCCCGGCCGGTTAATCGAAACGAAAGGCGAACCGATCATGCCAACAGGTACAGTCAGACTTCATCGAGTGCTTCGCGCCAGGCCGGAGCGCGTTTATCGCGCGTTCCTCGATGCGGCCGCATTGGCCAAATGGCTTCCCCCTTACGGGTTCACTTGCACCGTCCACCAGATAGATGCCAGAGTCGGCGGCACTTACAAAATGTCGTTTACGAATTTCTCGACCGGCCAGAGCCATTCTTTCGGCGGCGAGTACCGTGAACTCGTGCCGCATGAAAAAATACGCTATACGGACCGGTTCGACGACCCGAATCTGCCCGGGCAAATGCAGGCAACGATCACATTCACAGAAGTGTCGTGCGGCACCGAGCTCAACATCGTGCAGGAGGGGTTGCCTGAAGTCATTCCGCTCGAGATGTGCTATCTCGGCTGGCAGGAGTCGCTCGCACAGCTCGCCACGCTCGTCGAACCCGAGATTCCGGCATAACGTGTCAGACCACTGCGCGCGCACATTCCGCGTCGGCCTGATCTCCGACACACACGGCCTGCTGCGCCCGGAAGCAAAAGAATTCCTGCGCGGCAGCGACTTCATCGTGCACGGCGGCGACATCTGCGACCCGCGCATCCTCGAAGAACTCGCCGGCCTGGCGCCGGTCACGGCGGTTCGCGGCAATAACGACCGCGGCCCCTGGGCGCAGCGGTTGCAGGAAACCGCGATCCTGCAAGTGGGCGACGTGTCGATCTATGCCATCCACGACCTCGCCCAGCTCGACATCGAACCCTCGGCCGCCGGCGTTCAAGTGGTCGTTTCCGGGCACTCCCACAGCCCCATGGTCGAAGAACGCCACGGCGTGTTGTATGTCAATCCGGGAAGCTCAGGGCCGCGCCGCTTCAAATTACCGATCTGCGTTGGCGAACTGCGGGTCGATGGGCGTTCGGTGTCTGCGCGCATCGTGGACCTCGGCGACCCGGCTGCGGCCTGACGCTCGGAAGCGATGGTCTGTCAGGCAGTCTGGCGGGCCGGGCAGATGTGAATTTATGGCATACTTTAAGGTAGTGACGCTCCCTGTACGGACATGCCCATGACCCCCTCCGTCGAGTTGATTCGCGCCGTGCAGCGGCTGTCTTTCTGCCGGGACCTGGGCGACGTCATGACCACACTGAAAGAAGCGGCCCGCACGCTTACCGGGGCCGATGGCATAACCGTGGTGCTGCGCGACGGCGATTCATGCCACTACGCCGACGAAGACGCCGTGGGGCCGCTGTGGAAGGGGCTGCGCTTTCCGATGCAAACCTGCATCTCGGGCTGGTGCATGCTCAACCGCAAGCCAGTCGCCATTGCGGATATCTATACCGACGCGCGAATCCCCCACGATGCCTACCGGCCGACTTTCGTCAAGAGTCTCGCCATGGTTCCGATTCGCTCCGAAGACCCGCTGGGGGCGCTCGGTGCGTACTGGGCATCGCGCCATGGCGCCAGCGAGAAGGAACTCGCAGTCATGCAGGCCCTGGCCGACTCGGCGTCGATGGCGTTTTCCAACGTCAAGCTGATCGAATCCCTGCGCGAAGCCAACCAGCGCAAGGACGAGTTCATGAGCATGCTGGCGCATGAGCTGCGCAATCCGCTGGCCCCGATCAAGAACGCGTTGCACATCCTTCGCTTGCGCCCGGGCGAAGAACACACCGTCGAGCGCGCGCGTGAACTGATGGAACGACAGGTTACACACCTGGGCAGCATGGTCGATGACCTGCTCGATGCGTCGCGGCTCTTGCATGGGAAAGTCAAGCTCCAGCCGGAGCGTCTGGATTTTGCGCGCCATGTCCGCCAGATCGCGGAGGATCGACGCGGGGTATTGGAAACGGCCGGATTACGCCTCGACCTGCAGGTGCCCGACACGCCGATCTGGGTCAACGCGGATCCGACCCGGTTGACGCAGATCGTGGGCAACGTGCTCGACAATGCCAGGAAGTTCACGCCATCGGGGGGCACGATCACCGTGCACCTGAGCGCAGATGCCCAAAGTCAGAACGCTTCGCTGGCCATTCGCGATACTGGCATCGGCATGGAACCGAAAATGCTCGAACGCGCGTTCGAGGCGTTCACCCAGGAAGACCGGTCGCTGGACCGTACCCGCGGCGGCCTGGGGCTGGGGTTATCGATCACCAGGAATTTGCTTGCCCTGCATGGCGGAACCATCGCGGTCACCAGCGTCGGCATGGGAAAGGGCACCGAGTTCATCATCGGTCTGCCCGCGGTACCCGAGTCTCCCGCACTGACGGTGGAACCCGTAACCAGCCCACACACGGCGAAGCATATTCGTATCCTGGTGGTGGAAGACAATCGCGACGCGGCCGAAAGCCTGCGCATGCTGCTCGAATTTTCCGGCTACGAGGTGACTGTCGCCCGTTCGGGCCTTGAGGCGGTCGAAACGGCCCGGGACATGCGCCCCCAGATCGTGCTCTGTGACATCGGCCTGCCGGAGATGGACGGTTTCACCGTAGCCCGTACGCTGCGTGCAAATCGGCACACGGCGCGCAGCCGGTTGATCGCGGTGACCGGCTACGGCGCGGAAGAGGATCGCCAGAAAAGCCTGGCAGCCGGATTCGATGCGCACCTGGTCAAGCCGGTCGACCCCGAGAATCTGCTAAGACAATTGAGTGCCGCGCAACCGCGCGCCGGTGCCGACGGCGGCCGGACGGCGGGATAGTTCGGATCGCACCGACGTTGCGCAGGTGGCGCAGTCAGGCGTTTCATTCCAGCCCCAATCACAACCGGTGCGCTCGACGTTCGCGTGCAACGAGCGCCGGACCTGGTAGTTTAATTTCGCGCAGAATTACCCATGGCGACCCAATCAGAGATCATGGAGTTCCTCGCAAGGGAATTTCCGCAGACTAAATGTACCGTGGAAGCGGTGGGCGCGAAGTCCGCCACGGTCAAACACCGGATCGGCCAGGATGAACTTGCGTCCCGGTGGAACGGTAGCGGGACCGGTACTCATGATGGTTGCCGACGTGGCGCTCTACGTGGCCATCCTCGGGGAGATCGGCATCGTTCCGCTGACGGTCACGACCAGCCTGAGCATCAATTTCCTGCGTAAGCCTTCGGCCGACCGCGCCATCGTGGGCGAATGCAAGCTCATGAAACTCGGCAAGTCCCTGGCCGTCGGTGAAGTTGCGCTGTACTCGGAAGGCATTGCGGACCCGGTGGCACATGTCGTCGGGACTTACTCGATTCCGCGCGACAACGGGCGTTGACCTGGACTCGCGCCTCAGGCCGCTTTGGAGGTTCGCCATGACTGGATTTACCCAAACGACCGACGCCGGAGATCCTTTCAACCTCGGCCGTTTCCTGAGCGCACAGGCCAAAACTTACCCGCAGGCGCTGACAGAACTCGAACGCGGGCAGAAGCAATCGCACTGGATGTGGTACATCTTCCCGCAAATCCACGGACTGGGCTTGAGCCAGACCTCGCGTCACTATGCGATCAAGAATATCGCCGAGGCCAGGGCCTATCTCGAACATCCGGTCCTCGGACCGAGATTGCTTTCGTGCGTCGACGCCGTATTGCGCGTCGAAGGCCGCACTGCGGCACAGATATTCGGGTCGCCCGATGACCTTAAACTGAAATCGTGCGCGACGCTGTTTACCTGCGTGGGGCCGGCCGGTGGCGTTTTCGATCGCCTGCTGCAGAAATATTACGGGGGTCATCGCGACGCGAAAACGCTGGCATTGCTAAGTATGGATGCGGCCGATCCGGCCGGGTGATGCTGCCGCGCGTCCATGGCCCACGGGTCCGCCCAAGAGGAAATTCGCATGGATGTTGATCCAGCGCAGAGTTTCCGGTCACGCGAGTACCGCGCGCCGCGCATTCCGTGGCAACGTGCAACTTTGGCAGAGCAAGGCTTGCTTTTTTTCGACAGAGGAGCAGTTATGTTCAACGTCATCTTAAAAAGCCCTGATCGCGTGGATATCGAATTACGCGGGAAAATGAACACCGACGACATGAAGCGCGCGCTTGACGATCTGGGCGCCAAGACGAGAGACATCAAACACGGGAAAATGCTCTATCGCATCGACGAACTGGCGCTGCCTTCCCTGGGCGCGATCGGCGTCGAACTAACCCGTCTGCCCGAACTCTTCAAGCTCATCGGGAAGTTCGATCGGGTCGCAGTGCTTGCAGACGAGGCGTGGATCAGAAAAATAAGCGAGCTGGAAGGGGCATTCATTCCTGGACTGAAAATCAAGGGATTCCCCCGCAATCAGGAGACTGAAGCGGAAACCTGGCTCGCCCAATAGGGGGCCCATTGGCCCCGTCAACGATGCCGCCGCGCCAGAATCCCCAGCGGTCGCGTCAGCGCCCGTAAGGCGATGCGTGCCAAGCTCTCAGCGCGCGTAACCCGGGTACCCTCAACCGCGCGTCGGCATGTTCTCAGGCTCTCGCATTGCGCGACGCTTGATCGAACGGGCACCGGACTCTCTCACGCCGCCGGTCGGCAAGGTGAAGGAAAACGTTGAACCTTTCCCGAGCGCGCTCTCGACCCTCATGCTGCCCCCATGGGCCTCGACGATGCGGCGACTCGCAGAGAGCCCCAGGCCGATTCCGGGAATCGCGTGCTTCGTGGCCTGTGTTCTGCGGAATGGGATAAAAATGTTATCGAGATCCTCGGGAGCAATGCCAATGCCCTCGTCCCTGACCGAGACGGTCATGCTGCTGTCAAGCCGCCCCGCGTTCACGGTAACGCTGCCGCCTGTGGGCGAATATTTGAGCGCGTTCGAAAGCAGATTGTTGATGACCTGCGCGATTCGCCGGCCATCGCATTCACACCATAGCGGCTCTGGCGGCAGTTCCACCCGCAGACTATGCACGGGCGAGACAGCGCGATGAAGCTCGGTTGCGTCCGCTATCAGCGCAGCAAGATCGTGCTGCGAGCGCTGCAGCTTCAGCTCCCCTGCTTCGATACGGGTGGTATCAAGAAGATCTTCCAGGATGCGATCGAGATTACGGACCTGACGGACCAGTATCCCGACTAGTTCCCGCTCCTCGCCCTGCTCGTCTGGCGCAAGCGCGTTGGCCGCCATCCCCATCGCGTTGAGCGGATTGCGAATCTCATGCGCAACCGAAGCGATGAAGCGCAGTTGCTCCTGACGCTTGTCTTCAAGGCGATCTGCCATGGAGTTGAAGGTTGCACTGATCTGCGCAATTTCCCGCAAACTTCGAGACTCGGCCCTGAGCGTCGATTCACCCAGACCGTATCTGGAAATGACCTCCGAGACCTTGAGCAGCGGGCGGGAGATAAACAAAAGGATAAAAATAAAGAACGCCAGCAGAATGAGTGCTCCCAGCGAGAGGAGGATGAGCGCGAGGCGGTCAGCCGTCGTATTGAGTTCGCTTACGCCGTCTGCGAGCTCCGTCATTTGCGCCCGATTGATGGCGATCAGCCGGTCAGCCGCTTTCAGGGCATCGTCCACGTCCCGGCTGATTTTCCGATACTGTTCCACTGGCGCACCGGAAGCGTCGTCGAGGCGATCCCTGAGTTGCCGATAAGTGGTGATCTTGTCGTTCAAATCGACCAACACGGCCGCTTCCTCTTCGGTGCCGGCCAGGCGCGCCATGGCCTTGAGCAGATCGTCCATTTCCTGCAACTGCGATTGCCGGTCCTCGAAACGTATGGGATCGCGGGTGAGCGAATACAGAAATGCATTCCTGTTATGCACCAGCAGGCCCGATTTCAGTTCCTGCGCCACGCGGATGCTTTCGCCGGCTTGCGTAAGCGCCTGCGCCTCGTGATCGAGCAGATAGGTGATGCGCATCAGGGAAACCGCCCAAACCGCGAACAGGCCCAGTACCAGAAACAACGAGATTGCCGTGGCCGTTTTGGTTTGCATTGCGCTTCCCTTGCCCCTATACGATTATCATCGGCGGATCCATGCATAACACGGGGCGTCGCATGACCTTTTGGCGGCAAACTGCCGCGAAAGTTGCACACCTGGCGCGCAAGTACTGAATCCGTCAGGGCTCAGCGGTGACTGCTGATATGGCGCAACAAAGGCTGTCACGCGCCAACGCAATCACGCATTGATGCAGATCAACCATCCGGCGTTGGGCCACTGCGCCCGGATGGCATGGCGGCGTAAAGTCGGGCCGATTTGCCCTATGCCAACCCGAACAGAGTTCCGACCGCAGCGGTCGCGCCCATGGCCAGTGCGCCCCAGAATGCAACCCGCATGGCGCCAACCACCATCCCTGCTCCGCCGGCGCGCGCCGCCAGCATGCCCAGGAGCGCGAGAAAAAACAGCGATGCCCCGGCCACAAGTGGAATCAAATACTGCAGCGGCGTCAAAGCGGTCACGGCGAGCGGTAACGCCGCACCGGCAGCGAAGCTGAAGGCAGACGCCAGCGCCGCTTGCAAGGGGCGCGCGCGCAGGGTGTCCGTTATGCCCAGTTCGTCGCGGGCGTGCGCGCCGAGCGCATCGTGTGCCATGAGCTGATTGGCAACTTCCTTGGCCAGCGACGGGTCGAGACCCCGGCCGACATAGATGGCCGCCAGTTCGCGGCGCTCGCCCTGGTCGTCGGTCTGCAGTTCCCTGCGTTCCTTGTCCAGGTCTGCCTTTTCGGTGTCGGCCTGCGAGTGCACGGAAACGTATTCACCGGCCGCCATCGACATGGCGCCGGCCACGAGCCCTGCCACGCCCGCCACGACAACGGCGTCGTGCGGGGCGTTCGCCGCTGCGACCCCCAGCACCAGGCTTGCCGTCGAAACAATCCCGTCATTCGCGCCCAGCACGGCCGCGCGCATCCAGCCGATGCGTTCCGTGCGATGACGTTCCCAGTGGCGCTTAGGCATGCGGCAGATCCCTGTGCTTCATGAAAAGAACTTCGTGTGATGACGCATCATGCCAGCTTCCCCGTGCAGTCAGGAACGGCCACGTTCGCGCCGCAGTCGCGCCGATCAGCCTTTGCCCGCTGCCAGCAACATTTCCTCCAAAACATGCAGCATCGTGTCGATCTCTTCATTGGAAACATTCAGGGCCGGCATGAAACGCAGCAGGTTCGGGCGCGGCGCATTGAGCAGCACGCCCGCGTCACGCGCCAGTTCCACCACGCGCGTCGCAGTATCCCGCTCCATATCGAGCGCCACCAGCAAGCCGCGGCCGCGCACTTCGCCCAAACCATGTTTCTGCGACAGCGCCGAGAGCCGCTGCATGAGGTAGGCACCGCGCGCCTGTACCGCGGGCAGGAAGCCGGGTGCGAGCATCGCATCCATGATGGCGCTGCCCACGGCTGCCATGAGCGGGTTTCCGTTGAACGTGCCCCCCTGGTCGCCGTGCTCGAACACGGACACCGCTTCCTTCGCGACCATGGCGGCCAGGGGCACTCCGCCACCAAGGCCTTTGCCCAGGGTCATGATGTCCGGCTCGATGCCGGCGTACTCATAACCCCAGAGCTTGCCGGTGCGGGCAACGCCGGTCTGGATCTCATCGACGATCAGGAGCAGGTTTCGCTCCCTCGTGAGCGTGCGCAGGCCGCGCATGAATTCGTCCGTGGCAATCAGCACGCCGGTCTCGCCCTGGATCGGCTCGAGCATGACGGCGACGGTGCGCTCGGTGATCAGCGCCTCGACCGAGGCGAGATCGTTGAGCCTGGCCTTCGGGAAGCCCGGCACCTTTGGCTCGAACAGATCGCGGAACTGAGGCTTGCCCGAGGCGGACATGGTCGCCAGCGTGCGGCCATGAAAGGAGTTCTCCAGCGTGATGATCTCGTAGCGCTTGCCCTGCTCCAGCGCGCCCCACTTGCGCGCGAGCTTGATGGCGCCTTCATTGGCTTCCGCACCGCTGTTGGTAAAGAACACTTTCTGGAAACAACTGTGATCGACGATGCGCTGCGCGAGCTGCATCGATGGTTCGTTGTAGAACGCCGGACTGGGCGTGATGAGCTTGCGCGATTGCTCCACCAGCGCAGTGGTGATGAGCGCCGGACTGTGCCCCAGGCAATTGACTGCCCAGCCTTGCACGAAATCGAGATAACGCCGGCCCTCGTGATCCCACAGCCAGGAGCCTTCGCCGCGCACGAACACGAGCGGCGGACGGGAGGTGATTTCCATCAACGACTGGGCGGGAAAATCGCCGAATTTCATGGCTCTATCCTTGTGTGCGGGAGAAATGCGTCTGACCAGCGCCGCGCCAGCGCGGTGCGGCATTTACTTCAGATACTCCGGAGAAATCAATCGCGGCAGCGTCAGGACGATCTCCGGCCAGATGATACAGGCGGCGAGCACGACCATCATGGGCACCAGCATGATCAGGGTGTCCTTGAGCGCGTAGCGCAACGGCACCTTGGCTACCGCGCAGGAAATCATCAGACAGAGTCCATAAGGCGGCGTGACCAGGCCGAACGCCAGCGAAATGATGGCGATGATGGCGAACTGCACCGGATGCATATGCACCGATTCGGCCAGCGGCTGCAGGGTCGTGCCGACGATGATGATGGATGGAATCGCATCGAGGAAGCAACCCACGGCGAGAAACGCAAAGGCGATGAAAAACCCGACGCCTATCACTCCCAGGCCCCAGGCCGTCACGTTCTCCAGCAGCACGCGCGGGATCTGGTAGTACGCGAGCAGCCAGCCGAATACCGAGGCCGTGCCCACGCAGAACAGCGCCACCGCGGATAACTTGCCGGTTTCGACCAGCGCCTGGTAGAGCTTCTTCAGGTCCATCTCGCGATAGACGAAAAAAGACAGGACCGCCGCATAGAGCACCGCGGCGGCGGCGGATTCGGTCGGCGTGAACCAGCCCAGCAATATGCCGCCGACGATGATGAAAGGCGTGAACAGCGCGGGCAAAGACAGCAGCGCGGCGCCCAGAAAATCTTTCAGCGTCGCGCGCGGATAGACCGGATAGTGATAGATCTTCGCGTACGCATGCACGGTCGCCATCTGCGCGCCGGCGATCATCAGCCCCGGCAGGATGCCGGCGAGGTACAAGGCGCCGATCGATGTCGAAATGACGCCTCCCCAGACGATCATCAGGATCGAAGGCGGAATGACCACCGCCAGCACCGCGGATACGGCGGTAATCGCGATGGAGAACGACAGCCCGTAGCCTTCCTTGACCTGCGCGTCGATAAAGATCTTGCCCTGGCTGGCGGCATCGGCGGTCGAGGAGCCGGAAATGCCCGCGAAGAAAACCGACATCACGACGTTGATCTGCGCCAGCGAGCCCGGAAAATGTCCGACCATGGTGCGCGACAGGCGCACGAGACGGTCGGTGATGCCGCCGATGCCCATGAGGTTCGCCGTCAGCAGGAAGAACGGCACGGCCAGCAGGATAAAGGAGTTATAAGCCTTGAACGTTTCGTTGAACAGCGTCAGCGGCGACAGCCGCGGCTCGATGATCAGGATGGGCAGGCAGGCAAGTCCGAGCGCGAAGGCGACCGGCACGCGCAGGATCAGCAGCAAAAAGAAAGAGCCGAACAGGATTGCGGCGGCCGGGCCCGCGGTCAGCGCGATGCCGCTCATGGCGCCGCACCGCTACGCAGAATCCGAAAATTGGCGACGAACGCTTCGCCGATGAACAGCGTCCAGGTGATGCCGGCGATCGGCCAGGCGATGAAGATCATCCACATCGGCAGCTCCGCGATCTCGGACAATTGATCCCAGCCGAAGCGCGTGAACCCAATCCCCCACCACACGAACACCAGGGCGAACACCAGCACCAGACTGTGAGACACCATGCGCAGCAGCGCATTGGCCCTCACCCCGAGCGCTGGCCAGACATCCACTTCGAAGTGCGTGCCCTCGCGCACGCCGATCATGGCGCCCAGCAGCACCATCCAGATGAACATGAAGCGCGCCAGTTCCTCCGTCCAGATGTAGGAAGGCACGAAATCGGTGACGCGCGACAGGATTTGCAGCGTGACGGGCACGACCAGCACCGCGACCGTGCCGACCAGCAGCCAGGCGAGCAGCCGGTGATAAAGATCGAACAGGCGCTTCACTGCAGGGCGTTGATCTTGGCCAGGATCTGCTCGGCGCCGACGTCTTTGGCGTAGCGGGCGATCACCGGCTCGACCATTTTTATCATGCGCGCACGGTCAGGAAAAGCAATGCGCTTGAGCTTGCCGGCTTTTTCCATGGCATCGAGCTTGGCCGCATCTTCGCGCGACTCGAGCTGGCGCCCATAAGCGCCGGCTTCCTTGCCGGCCTTGACGATGGCTGCCTGCAAATCCGCGGGCAGCGTCTTGAACGTCTTGCCGGAGAAACACAGGGGACGGATGGTGATCGCGTGCTCGGTCATGACCAGATTGGGACCCACTTCGTAGAAGCGCATCTGCTCGACGCCGGCGGCCTCGTTGTCGCCGGCCGCAATGACGCCGTTTTGAATGGCGTTATAGATCTCGTTGTAGGCGATGACCGAGGGGGACATGCCCGCGGCGGCAAAGGTGCGCGTCCAGATGGGCGCGCCGATCACGCGGATCTTGAGGCCCTTGAGCTCCGCCAGATTGCGCGCCGGCTTGTTGGCAAAAATGTTGCGCGTGCCGCCGCCGGCATAGCCGACCAGCAGCACGTCGGCTTTCTGCGCGACTTCGTCCGCGATCGGCTTGAACAGGTCGGCATCGAGCACCTTGCGCCAGTGGCCAAGGTCGCGAAACAGGAACGGTGCGTCGATGAAAGGCGCAGCGCGCGAGAACGTGGACATGTGGCCGGGCGAGACGATCGCATAATCCACCCCCTTGCCCTGGTTCATGTAAACGAAGTAATCCTTCTCCAGTCCCAATTCGCTGTTGCGGTGGAGCACGAAATTGACCGGCTTGCCGTAGTACTTTTTGGTCAGCTCTTCGAACTTGAACAGTGTGCGCGTGAACACATGATCGTCGTTGAACTGCACGGCACCGTGCAGTGTGATGGGTTCAGCGGCGAGCGCCGGCAAACCGCCGAGCGCCAGCAGCGCCCATACGGCAAAGCCGGCGACTGACTTGCTTGATGCCATGCTCTCTCCCTTTCAGGGTAATGCACTGTGACGTGCATTTTTGATTCTGCTGTTCTCAATCCAGCGTGGCGCATTGTCGCAGATTGCGCGCCTGCCAGAGAAGGCGAACCGGCCGGCCGGGCCCGCGTCGAGCGCCTAGAGCGTCAATTTACCCTGACCGAGCGCCACCGAGACGGCATCGCCGGACGACAGTGCCGCGGCATAGCAGGACTCGAGTTCTTCGGGCGCATCCACCGACATCTTGAGATCCCGGATTACGCCGTCGTTGAGATCGTAAGCCCAGCCATGCACGGTAATCTCCTGCCCGCGCGCCCAGGCGTCCTGCACGACAGTCGTCTGCGCGACGTTGACGACCTGCTCGATCACATTGAGCTCGCACAGTCGCGCTATGCGCTGTTCCCGATTCTGGATCCTGGCGAGGGCTTCACGATGTTGCTGATTGACGTCCTGCACATGACGCAACCAGTTGTCGACCAGGCCCATCTTGAGATTGTCGTGCGCCGCCAGAACACCACCGCAGCCGTAATGCCCGCAGACGATGACGTGCTTCACCTTGAGCACATCAACAGCGAATTGCAGCACCGACAGGCAGTTCAGGTCGGCATGTACCACGACGTTGGCGACGTTGCGGTGCACGAACACTTCGCCCGGGGCCAGCCCGGTAATCTGGTTCGCCGGCACCCGGCTGTCGGAACAGCCGATCCACAGATACTCCGGCGCCTGAAGCTGGGAGAGCTTGGTGAAAAAATCCGGTTCGCGGCGGCGGACCTCCGCAGCCCACTGCCGGTTGTTCGAGAGCAGCTTGTCGAGTCGTTTCATGCTGGCACATTCCCTGGTTGTCGAATTCGAGCCTAGCCGGGTCCGGCGTGCGCAAGGAAGCGGTCCAGGCCGTTGGCGAACGCCTGCCGGTCGGCATTGCCGAAGGCCGCCGGCCCCCCGGTATCGACGCCGCTGGTGCGAAGTTCATCCATGAGCTTGCGCATTGCCAGGCGTTCCTTGATGTTGTCGAGGGTGTAGAACTCGCCGCGGGGATCGAGGGCATGGCCGCCTTTGCCGAGCACGCCGGCTGCCAGGGGGATGTCCGCGGTGATCACCAGATCGCCGGCTTGCGCCAGTTCGACGATTCTATCGTCGGCGGCATCGAAGCCGGCGGGCACCTGGAGAGCCTTGATGAACGGCGACGGCGGCGTTCTGACGGGCTTGTTGGCCACCAGTGTCACCATCGTTTGCGCCCGCTCCGCCGCCCGGAACAGGATGTCCTTGATTACATTCGGACAGGCATCGGCATCGACCCATATCCGCATGGATCAGCCCCGATTCAGCCTTGCGAGGGTATTTCTCCGTCGGCCGGCGGCGGCGGCGCATCAGTGCCCTCGGCCGGTGATGGGTTCTTCTCGGAAGCCTTGCGCAGGCGTTTTTCTTCCTGCTTCTTCTTTTTTGCCAGTTCTTTTTGCCGCTTTTCAAATGAATAGTTTGGTTTGGCCAATCTGTCACCCCCACATTAGTGTTGAAAATGAACCGCCGTGTCCATGCAAAGTGAATTATCGCCTTTCTTTGAATAGTTTGCGTGCTTTTTGCACGTCCGCCCTGCCGCCCTTCAACGGCCGCCCGATACGTCAATGAAGGTGCCCGTCACATACGCGGCCTCCTCGGACAGCAACCACAGGATGGCACTGGCGACCTCTTCGGCCTTGCCACCGCGTTTCATCGGCGCGAATGCCTTCACGCGCTCGACCCGGTCCGGTTCGCCGCCGCTGGCATGCATTTCGGTATAGATGAATCCCGGACGGACTGCATTCACGCGGATGCCCTCCTCGGCCACTTCTTTTGCCAGGCCGATGGTCAGGGAGTCGACCGCGCCTTTGGAGGCTGCATAATCGATGTACTCGTTGGGCGAGCCGATCTGCGAAGCCCGCGAGGAGACATTGACGATGCCGCCGCCCGCGCCGCCATGCTTCGTCGACATGCGCCGCACCGCTTCGCGCGAACAGATGAACGGACCGATGACGTTGGTCGCCAACACGCGGCCCAGGCGCGCGGCGTCGATGCCCTCCAGCCGCGTTTGCTTCTCCAGGATGCCGGCATTATTGACGAGTGCGGTCACGCGCCCGAGTTCCTTGTCGACGGTATCGAACAGGCGCACCACATCCGGTTCGGCCGCCATGTCTGCGGCCACTGCGATGGCGCGCCCGCCCGTTTCCCCGATCCGGCGCACAACCTCCTCGGCAGCCTGCCGGTTATGCAGATAATTCACGCAAACGGCGTAGCCGCGTTGCGCCGCCATGCAGGCGGTCGCCGCCCCGATTCCGCGGCTGCCGCCGGTGACGATCATGATTTCGTTCATGCGTTGCCTTTCACCATTTCTGGATCAATTTCTGCCAGTGGGTCAGGCGCACGACGCGGGTTCGCGATGAGCCAGGTCGAGCGCGTGCGCCAACAGCGTGTACTTTGTCTCGAGGTCGGGGCCAATGTGCGCGGGCCATGTACCCTGGTCCAGATAATTCACGAACGTATGCAGCACGGCGGCAAAGCGCTGTTCGTGCGTCGTGCGCAAGGCTTGCGGAATCCTGATGCGGAAACCTTCGCCTTCCGGCGCAAAATCCAGCCCCGGCAATTCGCCCTGCAGGCCCGCGATCGTGCGCGCCAGCGCCGCAGCGAACTCCTTGCCGTTGCCCGCTGGCCTGGCGCTCAACGTGCTCTGGAATTGCGTGTGCGGCCCCTGCTCGACCGTCAGGTCGCAGCGCGTGCCCCGCAGCGTTGCGTAATGCAAGTCGCCGCCCCCGCGCGGTTCTTCCACCTCCCATAGCGTTTCGATTTCCACGGGAATGCCGCGCAACCGATAGGCCAGTGCGGCGTTGCACAGGCAGGACAACGCGCCGTCGACCAGATGTTCCTGCAGGAAGGGCGGAAACTGCGCAAGCCCCGTAATACGCGCGAACATCTCTTGCGGCACGGCGGTGGGCCACTGGCGCGCGGAGAGCCCCTCGACATCGCGCGAGAAATCGAACGGGTGGTCATTGCCGGTCAGCCATTGCACCAGATCGACCAGATGCGTGGTGACGTCGGTAATGCCCTGCCCCTGCTCGGCCGGATCGAAATACCAGGCGGGGCGCAACAGCGGCTGTTGGTTGACCTGTTTGCACAGATGGTGAACGCTGCGAAGGGATATAGCCGGCGCGCGGCCGTCGGCACGATAATCACCGAATAGCGCAGGTTCACGCGCCAGCGCCCGTTGCAGGCGATTGGCAATCTCGTGACGCTCGGTCATGATGTCCATCGCCAGCGGCGCGCCGGCGGTTACCTGGCGGAGCAGGTCGAGTTGCGCACTCGCAATGAGCCACGGCTTGTCGCCGAGCACGTTAAATCCCTGCGCATGCAGCAACTGCATGAACGGCAGTTTCTCGTTGTTGCGTCCGGCCACGATCACGACCTCGCCGGGCCGCTGCGCGAGCATTTTTTCCAGAAAATCCGCGCCGCGATAAACGTACAGCGTCCAGTGCGTCGGATCGTGCGGCCGTGCGTTGAACGCATGCACCAGATCCACGAACTGATCGACATCCGGCCCGTCTTCGGCGAAGACATGGATATCGTCGTCGATCAGCGCATGGCGCTCGCGCAACGACAGGGCCGCGTGGAAGTGCCCGGGATTCAGAATGACCAGCGTGTGCTTGCGGCTCATCGCGCTATTGTCCTTGCGCGCGTGTGGCAATGCGTGCGCAAGGCGCTCGTCCGGGCGCTCGCTCAGCCACGCCCCATCCTCGTCAGCCGGCTTGCACTCTGCGCGTTGACGCTGCCGCCGGGCGCGCGGCCCTTGATGATCTCCGCGACCTGTGCGACGGTTTCGAGCGCCTGATGCGCCGTGGCCTGCGGGGTCAGGCCGCCGATGTGGGGGGTGGCAATCACTTTCGGGTGGCGCGCCAGCGCGGGCGAGGGCCTTTGATCGGGCGCACGGCCCACATCCATCGCGCAACCGGCAATGCGACCTTCATCGAGTGCGCGCAGCAGCGCCGCTTCGTCCACGAGGTTGCCGCGCGATGCATTGATGAAATACGCACCCGGGCGCATTTGCGAGAACGCCTGCTCGTCGAGCAGATTCTCGGTTTCGTCGGTAGCCAGCGCCAGGCAGGCGACGAAATCGGATTGCGCCAGCAATTGCGCCAGGCTGACCTGCGAGACGGCGACGTTCGTCACCTGCGCGTACGGGTCCGTCACCAGCACGTTCATGCGCAGCGCCAGTGCGGCATCACACAGATAACGCCCGATCTGCCCATAGCCGATCACCCCGAGCGTCGCGCCGTGCAATTGCCGCCCCATGCCCGATTGCGGGAGTTGGCCTGCGTGATAGGACTCGCACGCAATGCTGATTCCGCGCCCAAGATCGATCATTGCGCCCAGCACCCACTCCGCAGTAGCCGCAATGAACCCGGCGCTGGCATGGGTGACCAGCACGCCGTGCGCCGAGGCTGCCGCCACATCCACATTGCGGATATCCACGGCACAGCGGCAAAACGCCACCAGTTGCGGCAGGCCGGCGAAGAGCGCCCGGCCGGCGGGTACATGGCGATGGGTCACGATGATGTCGCAGCCCCGCGCGGCATCGATCAGTTCGGCCGCATCGAGTTCGCGCTCTTGCGCATGGCGCCGCACATCACCCAACGATTGCAGCGCGGCAAGCGCCTGATCGTTGTAATACTGTTCGCGAATCTGCGGCGGATGCGTCAGCAGGATGGTGGCCACGATACGGCAACAGGCGCTGTCATCTTTTCTTTTTACGGGTTGCTGTCTTTTTCGGCGCGGCGGATTTTCCGGCTTTCGGTTTCGACGCCGTCTTTGTCCCCGCGCGGCCAGCCGCGGGCTTCTTCGCCCGACTCGAGGCCGACAACTTCGGCAGCGGCCGGTTCGGATCACCGCCGATTTCGGCGAAAACGAAATTGCCGCCCTGATACAGTTCCGCGCGCGGATCGCCCGGTTTTTCCTTCGCCAGCACTTCTTCGGCAAAACGCTCCGCGTCATCCTGCGGCCGATAGCCCAGACGATGCGCATTCGAGTTGTCGTAAAAAGTGCGCTTGTTGTCGGACACGCCATAGACGATTTCGAATCCGACGTTCGGATTGTCGATACCCACGCCGATCAGGCGTGCGAGATCACGCGGGCTGATCCAGTTCGACAGCCGCCGCTTGTCGGGCGGCGCGACCGTGACGTTGCCGATGCGCATGCAGAAAACTTCCATGCCGTATTTATCGGCATACAGGCTACCGATCTGCTCGCCGAAGGCCTTCGACACGCCGTAGCGGCTATCCGGTTTCGGATACACGCGATGATCGATTTTCTGATCGCGCTTGTAAAATCCGGTGGCGTGATTGCTCGACGCGAACAGCACGCGTTTGACGCCGTTGCGGTAGGCGGCCTCGAACAGGTTAAAGCAGCCGACGATGTTGGCGCGCAGGATTGTCTCCCACGGGCCCTCGACCGAAAAACCGCCCAGATGCACGATTGCATCGACGCCTTTGGTCACGCGCAGCATGTCCTGCATCTTGGCGACGTCGCCACGCATGAAGGTTTCTGCGGCGGCGAGATCCTTGACGGGCTTGAGATCGGACAGCCGCAGTTTGTACTTTCCCGCGAGTTCGCGTCGCAGATGCGTGCCGACGTCGCCCGCCGCACCGGTTATCAGAACGTTTTTCATCGAGTTGCTCCTTTGCTTAAACGAAACGGCCCGCGGAACTGCCAGCGGGCCGCGCCAACGCCACGACCTGAAGCGCTTGTTATCTGAACAGCAGCGAAGCGTTGGTGATGGTCGTCCAGATGCCCCATGCCAGCGGTATGCCCACGAACAGCCAGAACAGAATCACGAGCGGCCGGCGCCCGCCGCTTCCCCGGACGGCCGCGGCATCGCCGCCAACGGCCGCTTTGGCCGCGGCATCGTGGGCGAGCTTGCGCTCGGCGGCAAGCTCGGCTTCATTCATGAACCATTTTGGATTGACCGGACGCACCAGCCAGTTGCAAATAAAGCCGCCAACGAGCAGTGCGGCCAGGATATACATCGTCGTATCGTAAGCCTGGCTCTTGGGCACGCCGCTGCGTATCTGGTAGTCGTTGATGTAGTTCACGATCACGGGCCCCAGCACCCCTGCCGTCGACCATGCAGTCAGCAGGCGTCCATGGATGGCGCCAACCATCTGGGTGCCGAACAGGTCGGCCAGATAGGCCGGAATGGTGGCGAAGGCACCTCCGTACATGGTCAGGATGATGCAGAAAAATGCTACGAACAGCGCCATGTAGCCCGCGTGACCGGCCCAGGGCGCCGACGCGTACAGCACGAAGCCGAGCGTGAAGAACGTGAAATAAGTCGCCTTGCGGCCGATGTAATCCGACAGCGAAGCCCAGAAGAAGCGTCCTGCGATATTGAACAGGCTCAGCAGCCCGGTAAACGCCGCGGCGATCACGGCTATGCGACCCAGTTGTTCGACATTGAGCGCATCGAACCGCAGTTCCAGGCCGATCAGACGGCCCGCGAAAATCTCCTGCAACATCGGCGATGCCATGCCGATCACGCCGATGCCGGCCGACACGTTCAACATCAGCAGGCCCCACAGCAGCCAGAATTGCGGCGTCTTGTGTGCGTTTCTCAGGTGCACGTGCCCGGTCGTGATCATGGCATTGCCGGCCGCCTTCGCCGACGGCGTCCAACCCGCGGGCTTCCAGCCGGTCGGCGGCACACGGTACGCCAGCGCCCCGACGATCATGAATACGAAATAAAGGACGGCCAGCGTGACGAACGTTTCCCAGACGCCCACGGAGGTCGGCGTGGCATAGTGCTTCATCAATATGGCCGCCAGCGGGGAGCCGATCATTGCGCCGCCGCCAAAACCCATGATGGCCATGCCGGTGGCCATGCCGCGCCGGTCCGGGAACCATTTGATCAGCGTCGACACGGGCGAGATGTAACCCAGGCCCAGGCCGATGCCACCGATCACGCCGGAGCCCAGCCACATCAGCCAGAGTTGGTGCGTATAAACGCCGATGGCCGACAGCACGAGACCGCCGCACCAGCAAAACGCGGCCACCACGCCGGCCTTGCGCGGGCCCGCATGTTCCAGCCAGCCGCCCCATAGCGCCGCAGCGGAGCCAAGAAACACGAAAAACAGGGTGTACATCCACCCCAGGATCGGTTTGTTCCAGTCACACGCCGTGGTAAACAACAACTCGATCCAGCTCATGTCGGCCGGACAGTCGATCGAGTGCGTGATGCCGATCGCCTTGGTCAGGGGCAGCCAGAACACGGAGAATCCGTACGCCATGCCGATGCACAGGTGAATGCACAAGGCGGCGGGCGGGACCAGCCAGCGATTGAATGTCGGGCCCGCAATGATGCGTTCCTTATCCAGAAATCCGGCCATAGCGCGGCTCCTCCTGATTATTATTTGTGCCGGGATTGTGTCCCCGTTCCCGGTCAACGCCTGAGTTCTCGCCGAATGATACCGTAAACCTTCCGCTATCCAATATCCGGCTGTCCTAGGGTCCGGGGTGTAACCTTTCGATTCGAAACAATTTTGAACAACTGTATCGATGAGTGAACAGCAATACGCGAGCATCGCCAGTGCGTCCGTGAGCGGCGTCATTTTGGCCGGCGGCCAGGGCCGGCGCATGGGCAACGTCGACAAGGGATTGCAGCGGCTCGATGACCGCCCGCTGGTGGCCTGGGTGCTGGAGCGGCTGGCGCCCCAGGTCGGCGAAGTGCTGATCAATGCCAATCGCAATCGCGACGCTTATGCCGCCCTCGGGTACCGGGTCGTTGCGGATCGCATCGGCGGTTTCGCCGGGCCGCTGGCCGGTTTGCATGGCGCGCTCGAGGAAGCGGCCAACGATTGGGTGCTCAGCGTGCCGTGCGACACGCCGTTCCTGCCGCGGGATCTGGTTGCGCGCCTGGCGGTGCCGATGCACGACGAGCGGGTGGACTTAAGCGTGGCCCGGACAGCCGAGCGCGTGCATCCGGTCATCTGTCTCGTGCGCAAACGCCTGCTGCCGCATCTCGCGCACTTTCTCGAAAGCGGGGGCCGCAAAGTCGACACCTGGCAAAAGTCGCTAAACGCCGTGGACGTGCTGTTCGCGGACGAAAGCGCGTTTCGCAATGTCAATACGCCCGAGGAACTGCGCGCGGCAATGGCGCGAAGGCCGCGCTAGTTTGCGCTGACGCGCTCAGCTCGCGGCTTCGCGCAGGTAGCGCATGTAGAACCGCAGATACTCGCCGTAGTTGTCGATGCTGATCCGCTCGTTGACGCCGTGATAGCGCGGCAGGTCTTCGCGCGTCAGGCGCGCAGGCAGGAAACGGAACAAGCTGTCCGAGATCGCGACGAAATGTCGCGTATCGGTCGCCCCCAGCACCAGCGATGGCGCGACGATGGCGTCGGGAAAGGTCGCCTGCACGGCGCGATGCAATTTCGCGAATGCCTCGCTGGTGGTGCTCGATACCGGCGAAGGTTCGCTGCTCGATGTGCCCGTTGTCACGACCTTGACCCGTGCATCGTCGATGACCGTCACCACGCGCCGGATGGCCTCGTCGCTGCTCATGCCTGGCAGCAGCCGCAGGTTTACCACACCGCGCGCGCGCATCGGCAAAACATTCTCCTTGATGCTGCCTTCGAGCATCGTCGGCGCGACGGTTGTGCGCAGCATTGCATTGGTCGCAGGGGCCTTGGCCATCTGCGCTTTCACCAATGGCGCGAACAGCCACAGGTTCGCGAACAGCACGCGGCGCGACCAGTCTTGTTCGGGGCCGATGAAGGCAAGTTGTTCGCGCACCGGAGCGCTAAGCGTCGCCGCAAACGGATGCGCTTCGAGCCGGGCGATGGCCGCGCTCAGCACGCCCACGGCCGTCTGCGGCGGCGGCATCGATGAGTGGCCTCCATCGGCTTCGACCACGAACTCGAGGCTCAGATAGCCTTTCTCCGCAATCCCGATGAGCGCCACCGGCTTGTCGATGCCCGCAATCAGGCCCTCGGTCACCACCTGCCCTTCATCGAGCACGGATTCCAGGCGCACGCCTTGTTCGGCCAGCCACTGGGCGGTTTTTGCCGCGCCTGCGCGGCCGCCCACTTCCTCATCGTGCCCGAACGCGAAGTAGATGGTCCGCCGCGGCCGGAAGTTCTGCGCGAGCAGCGCCTCGGCCGCCTCGTGCAGCGCCATGACCGCGCCCTTGTCGTCGAGCGTGCCGCGGCCCCAGATGAATCCGTCCGCGACGACGCCGCCAAAAGGCGGCTGCAGCCATTGTCCCGCGCTGGCCGGATCGACCGGCACGACGTCCTGGTGCGCCATGACCAGGATGGGCTTCAGGGACGCATCGCTGCCCTGCCACTCATAGAGCAGGTTGTAAGCCCCGACCTTGCGCCTGTGCAATGCCGAGCGGACACGCGGGTAACTGCGCGCGAGGAACGCCTGAAAACGTTCGAACTCGGTGCCGGCGAATTTTGCGGGGTCCTGGTGCGAGAGCGTGCGAAAGCGCACGGCCTGTGCAAGCCGCTGCGAGGCGGCGGCGACAGGGGGAGGAGACTCGTTGTTTGCCGCTACCTGGATCTGGCTGCTGCGCAGCCGCGACGCATTGATCGCGACGATGGCTGCAAGGAGCGCAAACAGCACTGCGATCGCGCCCGCCCACTTTTTCATGCGCGCCTCCGCAACCGCGCCTGACGAGCCCGCAAACGCGCGAAACTCGTCAGCGCTTTTCCGTGGAGTACGCCGCCCCAGCGCGTGAAGGCTGCAGCAGCTGGAAGAATACTTCGTCCTGCTTGACCATGCCCAGTTCCGAGCGCGCACGTTCCTCGATGGCGTCGTAACCCTGCTTCAGATCGCGCACCTCGGCATCGAGGGTGGCGTTGCGCGCCGCCAGTTTCAGGTTGGTGTCGCGCTGCGCTTCGACCTGGCTGGACGAGTTCGTACACGCGCAGCCACCCGCCCTTGCCGAACCAGAGCGGATTCTGGATCAGGGCGATCAGCAGCACCAGCGCGAGGCCCAGAAGGCGCATGTCGGTCAGCCGCGGTTCAGCTGGTAAAAGGCATCGCGGCCGGCATAACTCGCCGAATCGCCGAGGTCTTCTTCGATGCGCAGCAGCTGGTTGTACTTGGCCAGGCGGTCGGAGCGCGACAGCGAGCCGGTCTTGATCTGCAGCGCATTGGTGGCGACCGCGATGTCGGCGATCATCGTGTCTTCGGTTTCGCCGGAGCGGTGCGAAACGACCGCGGTATAGCCGGCACGCTTGGCCATCTCGATGGCGGCGAGCGTTTCGGTCAGCGTGCCGATCTGGTTGACCTTGATCAGGATCGAATTGGCGATGCCCTGGCGGATGCCTTCGGACAGGATCTTGGTGTTGGTGACGAACAGATCGTCGCCCACGAGCTGGACCTTCTTGCCCAGGCGGTCGGTCAGGAGCTTCCAGCCTTCCCAGTCGTCTTCGGCCATGCCGTCTTCGATGCTGATGATCGGATACTTGTCGACCCAGGCCGCCAGATAATCGATGAACTCCTTCGCGCTCGAGCATGCAGCTTCTCGGACGCAATGTCGTACTTGCCGTCCTCGAAGAATTCCGAACTGGCGCAATCGAGCGCCGAGCGCGACCTGCGACCCGGGCGTGTAGCCCGCGGCTTCGATGGCTTCGATGATGAGCTTGAGGGCCGCTTCGTGGTTGGGCAGGTTCGGCGCGAATCCGCCTTCGTCGCCCACCGTGGTCGACAGCCCTTTGTCGTCGAGCAGCTTCTTCAGCGTCTGGAATACTTCGGCGCCGCAGCGCAGCGCTTCGCGGAAGATTCTCGGCGCCCGACCGGCATGATCATGAACTCCTGCATGTCGAGGCCGTTGTCCGCGTGCGCGCCGCCGTTGATGACGTTCATCATCGGCACCGGCATCGCATCGCGCCGGCGCCGCCGAGATAGCGATAGCAGCGGCAGGCCCGATTCCTCGGCAGCCGCTTTGGCGACCGCCAGCGACACCGCCAGCATCGCGTTCGCGCCGAGGCGCGATTTGTTCTCGGTGCCGTCGAGGTCGATCAGCGTCTGGTCGATGAAGCTCTGCTCGATCGCGTCAGACCCGATGATCGACTTCGCAGATTTCGGTGTTCACGTGCTCGACGGCCTTGCAGCACGCCCTTGCCGCCGTAGCGGTTCTTGTCGCCGTCGCGCAGTTCGATCGCCTCGCGGCTGCCGGTCGACGCGCCCGAGGGCACGGCCGCGCGGCCGCTGCACGCCGGACTCGAGCAGGACGTCGGCTTCGACCGTGGGATTGCCGCGCGAGTCGAGGATCTCGCGCGCAATGATGTCAACGATAGCACTCATTGGCTTTTCCTTGTTGTTATCGTTCTGTCGATTAGCGGCCGGATTGTCCCATAAGCGCGGTTCTCCGCGAACCCCGCGCGCTTCACCAGTTCATCGAGCGGCTTGCAGCGTTTCGAGCAGCGCTTCATGTGGTCGAGCGGCCAGGCGTTCGGGCCGTCGGACAGCGCCTTGTCCGGATTCGGGTGCGTTTCCATGAACACGCCCGCGACGCCGCTCGCGACCGCCGCGCGCGCCAGCACCGGCACGAATTCGCGCTGCCCGCCGCTCGAAGCGCCCTGCCCGCCGGGCAAGCTGCACCGAATGCGTCGCGTCGAACACGACCGGGCAGCCGGTCTCGCGCATGATCGCAAGCGAGCGCATGTCGGAGACGAGGTTGTTGTAGCCGAACGAGGCGCCGCGCTCGCACACCATGATGTTGTCGCTGCGTCCGCTGCGCCTCGCGCGCCTTGTCGACCACGTTCTTCATGTCGCCCGGCGCGAGAAACTGGCCCTTCTTGATGTTGACCGGCTTGCCGCGACGTCGCGACCGCGCGGATGAAATCGGTCTGCCGGCACAGGAACGCCGGCGTTTGCAGCACGTCGACGACGGCAGCGACCGCGTCGATTTCGTCGCTCTCGTGCACGTCGGTCAGCACCGGCACGCCGAGCTGCTTTCGCACGTCGGCCAGGATCTCCAGCCCCTTGTCCATGCCGAGGCCCGCGGAACGATTTATCGAGCTGCGGTTGGCCTTGTCGTACGACGACTTGTAGATGAACGGGATGCCCAGCGCGCGCAGTGATTTCCTTCAGCTCGCCCGCGGTGTCGAGCGCGAGCTGGCGCGATTCGACGACGCACGGGCCCGCAATCAGGAAGAGTGGCTGGTCGAGGCCGACCTCGAATCCGCACAGCTTACTCACCCGCAATGATGAACAACGGATGCTCGAGCCCGACATCGAAGCCGCACAGCTTCATGCAAACCTCGACGTGCGAACAGCAGAAGTGAATCCAAAGTGCTTCATGCAATCCTCATATGAGCTTGGTGCCGCCGGCGCCACCGTCGTGATCGAGCCTGGCGGGGAATTCATCGCTTACGCGATGCTCTTGATCTTGGCCGGCTCGCGCGCAATCCCGCGGTCGCTTTCGCGATAGCGCAGCGCGGCCTGATGAAGGCCTTGAACAGCGGATGACCGTCGCGCGGCGTGGACGTGAATTCAGGGTGGAACTGGCAGCCGATGAACCAGGGATGGTCCGGGAGTTCGATCATCTCGCGACAGGTTCTCGCTCGGGGTGCGGGCCGAGACCTTGCAGCCCTTGCGGCTCGAGCAGCGGCAGATAGTGATTGTTCACCTCGTAGCGATGACGATGCCGCTCGTTGACGCGTCTGCGCCGTAGATCTGCTCGCTCAGCGTGCCGGGCTCGACGGGGCAGGATTGCGCCGCCCAGGCGCATGGTGCCGCCGAGGTCGGAGGTGCCGGAACGCCGCTCGACGCGCCCGTCGCGGTCCTGCCATTCGGTGATCAGCGCGATCACCGGATGCGGGGTCTCGGGCTCGAACTCCGTGCTGTGGGCGCCTTCGAGGCCGGCCACGTTGCGCGCGAATTCGATGACCGCGAGCTGCATGCCCAGGCAGATGCCGAGATACGGAACGTTGTTCTCGCGCGCATAGCGGATCGGCGGCGATCTTGCCTTCGACGCCGCGCTTGCCGAAGCCGCCCGGCACCAGGATCGCGTCCATGTGCTCGAGGCAGCCGATGCCGTCCTTCTCGATGCTTTCGGAATCGATGTATTGAATCTTGATCCTCGCGCCGGTGTGGATGCCGGCGTGGATCAGCGCTTCCGAGAGCGACTTGTAGGATTCGGTCAGATCGACGTACTTGCCGACCAGCGCGATGTTCGACTTCGTGAATCGGGTGCTCGAGCGCGTAGCAACAGGCTTGTCCCACTTCGACGAGGTCTGCCGCCGGCGGCGCGGATCCCGAGCTTGCGGCAGACGATTTCGTCGAGGTCCTGCACGTGCAGCATGCCCGGGATCTTGTAGATGCAGTCGACGTCCACCGCCGAGATCACGGCCTCGACCTCGACGTTGGTGAACAGCGCGATCTTGCGCCGCTCGTCGTCCGGCAGCGGGCGGTCGGCGCGGCACAGCAGCACGTCGGGCTGGATACCGATCTCGCGCAGTTCCTTGACCGAATGCTGCGTGGGCTTGGTCTTGATTTCGCCGGCCGACGCGATGTACGGCACCAGCGTCAGATGGATGAAGCAGGCGTTGTCGCGTCCGACTTCGAATGCTCATCTGCCGGATGGCTTCGAGGAACGGCAGCGACTCGATGTCGCCGACCGTGCCGCCGATTTCGCACGATCGCGACCTCGGCGTCGCCCGCGCCGCGGCGGATGAACTGCTTGATCTCGTCGGTGATGTGCGGGATGACCTGCACGGTGCCGCCGAGGTAATCGCCGCGGCGCTCCTTGTGGATCACGCTCTCGTAGATCTGGCCGGTGGTGAAGTTGTTGCGCTTGCTCATCTTGGCCTCGACGAAGCGCTCGTAGTGGCCGAGATCGAGGTCGGTCTCGGCGCCGTCTTCGGTCACGAAGACCTCTCCGTGCTGGAAAGGGCTCATGGTGCCCGGATCCACGTTGAGGTACGGGTCGAGCTTGACCATCGAGTGATTTTGATGCCGCGGGATTCGAGAATTGCGGCGAGGGAGGCGGCAGCGATACCTTTGCCCAGGGAGGAGACTACACCACCTGTGACAAAGATATATTTGGTCATTCCATACTCGCTCCAACTTGCCTGCGGAATCTTAACCCAAAGCCGCGGCGCGCGTCACGATTATTGTTTCGCTCGCCGCAGTGCCGGCCAATCGCGGCCGCTTCAGGCCGCCGCCGCCTTCTTGCGCCCGCTGCGCCAGATAGAGCCAGGTTTCGACGACGGTGTCGGGATTCAGCGAAAGGCTTTCGATGCCCTCCTCCACCAGCCATTCGGCGAGATCGGGATGGTCGGACGGCCCCTGGCCGCAGATGCCGACGTACTTGCCGGCCTTGCGGCACGCCTGGATGGCGAGTGCAAGCATGATGCTTGACCGCAGGGTCGCGCTCGTCGAACTGGCCGGCCACGATGCCCGAATCGCGGTCGAGCGCCAGCGTCATCTGGGTCATGTCGTTCGAGCCGATCGAAAAACCGTCGAAATGCTCGCAGGAACTGGTCCGCCAGCACCGCATTGGACGGAATCTCGCACATCATGATGATGCGCAGCCCGTTCTCGCCGCGCTTCAGGCCGTTCTGCTGCGAGCAGGTCGATGACCCCGGCGGCTTCGGCCACGGTGCGCACGAATGGCACCATGATCTCGACGTTGGTCAGCCCCATCTCGTCGCGCACTTTCTTCAGCGCGCGGCATTCGAGCTCGAAACACTCGCGGAACGATCGGCGATATAGCGCGAGGCGCCGCGGAAACCGAGCATCGGGATTTTCCTCGTGCGGCTCGTACTGCGTGCCGCCGGTCAGGCTCGAGTATTCGTTCGATTTGAAGTCCGACAAGCGCACGATCACCGGCTTCGGCCAGAAAGCCGCGCCCAGCGTCGCGACGCCTTCGGTCAGCTTCTCGACGTAGAACGTGACCGGATCGGCGTAGCCCGCGCTGTGCTCCTCGACCGCCTGCTTCAGGTCCGGCTGCAAGCTTCGGGTACGCCAGCACCGCCTTCGGATGCACGCCGATCATGCGCGCGATGATGAATTCGAGCCGCGCGAGGCCGACGCCGTCGTTGGGCAGGCGCTGGAACTCGAACGCGAGCTCCGGATTGCCGACGTTCATCGTGATCTTGACCGGCGACCTTGGGCATCTTGGCGAGCGAGAGGTCGATCACTTCGACCTCGAGGATGCCGCGGTAGACGAAACCCGTGTCGCCTTCCGCGCAGGACACCGTGACCCGGTCGCCTTCGGCGAGCTCGTGGTCGCGTCGCCGCAGCCGACGACCGCCGGAATGCCGAGTTCGCGCGCGATGATGGCGGCGTGACAGGTGCGCCCGCCGCGATTGGTGACGATCGCCGCTGCGCGTTTCATGACCGGCTCCCAGTCGGGATCGGTCATGTCGGTGACCAGCACGTCGCCGTCCCGCACCCGGTCCATTTCGGCGGCGCTTTTGACCAGCCGGACCGTTCCGCTGCCGATGCGCTTGCCGATGGCGCGGCCGGTCGACCAGTTCGGCGCGCGCTTCTTCAGGCGGTATCGCCCCAGCGTCTCTTCGCGCGCTTTCACGGTTTCCGGCCGCGCCTGCAGCATGTAGAGCTTGCCGTCGACGCCGTCCTTGCCCCATTCGATGTCCATCGGCCGGCCGTAGTGCTTCTCGATGATCATCGCGTAGCGCGCGAGCTCCTCGACTTCGCGCGTCGGTGATCGAGAAACGGCGTCGCTCGCGCCTCGGCCACCGGTAGCGTCTGCACGGATCGTCCGGCGGATCGGCTGTCGGTGAAAATCATCCGCAGCGCCTTCGAACCGAGACCGCGCCGCAGGATCGCGTGCCTGCCGGCTGCGAGCGCCGGCTTGTAGACGTAGAACTCGTCCGGGTTGACCTGCCCCTGCACCACCGTCTCGCCGAGGCCGTAGGCCGAGGTGATGAACACGACCTGGTCGAACCCCGATTCGGTGTCCAGCGTGAACATGACGCCCGCGGCGCCCAGGTCGCTGCGCACCATGCGCTGGACGCCCGCGGACAGCGCCACATCCGCATGCGCGAAGCCCTGGTGGACCCGGTAGGAAATCGCGCGATCGTTGTAGAGCGAGGCGAAGACGTGGCGGATGGCCAGCAGCACGTTGTCGAGCCCGTGGACGTTCAGAAAAGTTTCCTGCTGGCCCGCGAACGATGCATCGGGCAGATCTTCGGCGGTCGCAGACGAGCGCACCGCGAATGTCACCTCTTTGCCCCCGCTGTCGGCCAGCGCTTCGTAGGCTGATCCGATTGCTTTCTCCAGTGCCGGCGGCAGCGGCGCTTCCAGGATCCACTGCCGGATCTTGCTGCCGGCATCGGCCAGCGCCTCGACATCTTCGATGTCGAGCTTGGCGAGCAACTGTTCGATTCTCCCGGCCAGCCCGCCAGCGCCGAGAAAATCACGATAAGCCTCCGCCGTCGTCGCAAACCCGCCCGGCACCCGCACGCCCGCACTGGCGAGCTGGCTGATCATTTCACCGAGGGACGCATTCTTGCCGCCGACGCGCTCCACATCGGTCATGCGCAACTGTTCGAACGGGATTACGTAAGGGTCTTGGTTCATTCGGTAGGCCGCGGTGACGACGGAAAGGTGTTATTTTACCGGGGTAGCTTTATCTTGTGCAGGACAACATGACCCTCAATCGCACGGCTTTCTTCATTTCGGACCGCACCGGCATTACAGCCGAGATGCTCGGACACAGCCTCCTGACCCAGTTCGAGCACGTCTCGTTCAGCGAAATGACCCTGCCGTTCGTCGATTCCGCCGCGAAAGCCAGGGACACGGCGCGGCTGATCGACCAGACCGCGACCAAGGATGGTACCCGACCGCTGATATTCAGCACGCTGGTGGACCAGAAACTCAGCGGCATCATTCAGGCTGCGAACGGGTTTTACATCGACTGCTTCCAGGCCTTCATTGCGCCGCTGGAGAACGAACTGGGCGTCAAGTCGTCCCATACCGTCGGCCGTTCGCACAGCGTGCGCAACAACAATTCGTATTTCAACCGCATCGAGGCCGTCAATTTCGCGCTGTCGCACGACGACGGGCAAACCACCAAGGAACTCGATGCCGCCGACGTGATTCTGGTGGGCGTCTCCCGGTGCGGCAAGACGCCGACCTGCCTGTACATGGCCTTGCAATTCGGTATTCGTGCCGCAAATTATCCGCTGATACCGGAAGATTTCGAAGCGAAGAAACTACCCGCGACGCTCAAGCCCTATCGCAGCAAGATGTTCGGCCTGACCATTCGCGCGGACCGGCTGCAGCGCATTCGCCACGAACGCCGCCCTGGCAGCAATTATTCGAGTCTGCAGAACTGCGAGTACGAGATTCGCGAAGCCGAACTGCTGATGCGCGCCGAGGGCGTCTCCATTCTGGATACGACCACGCGTTCGATCGAAGAACTCGCCACGACGATTCTGCAGCAAGCCCACCTGCAGCGTCACGTGTACTGATCAAGCGCTGCCCGCGCGTGGCGCAGGTTTGCATCGCGTGCGAGCGCGAATGCTGCCTATCCGATCCTGGTTTTCTGCGCGATGCGTTCGGCCCCCGTGCCCTGGCGCGGCGCAAAGGGCTCGTCGCCGAAGTCCAGGCAAAGCGAGCGCACCGGCGCGAAGCTGCGCCGATGGATCGGGCATATGCCGAAGCGCGCAAGGGCCGCCAGGTGCCGGGGCGTGGAGTAACCCTTGTGGCTGTCAAAACCGTAATCGGGATAGCGCTCGTGCAATTGCACCATGAGGGCGTCGCGCTCGGTTTTTGCAAGGATCGAGGCAGCCGAGATCTCCGCAACCAGCGCATCGCCATCGACGATCGCCCGTACCGGGAAACGCACTTGCGGACAATGCAATCCATCGACCAGCACTTCGTGAGGTTCGACCAGCAGTTGCTCCACGGCACGCCGCATGGCGAGCAGGCTCGCGCGCAGTATGTTGATGGAGTCGATCTCTTCGACCGACGCGCTGGCCACCGCCCAGGCGACGGCACGCGCACGAATCTGGATGGCCAGTTCTACGCGCCGTGCATGCGTCAGGGCTTTCGAATCCGCCAGCCCATCGATCGGATCGTCGGTGCGCAGAATGACGCATGCGGCAAACACCGGCCCTGCCAACGGGCCTCGCCCGGCCTCATCGACGCCACAAATCAGCAGGCCGGGCCTCATGCGCGCATGCCCTCGCTGGCCGGTGCCGGGGCGGCCGGGTTGGCCACACGCAGAGGTTTGAGCAAGGGGACGATGGCTTCGACCGCGAGCTTGGCCGTGTCCATTTTGAGTGAGCGGTGGATCTCGAGGAATTTTATCTCCAGCCGCTTGCGCACTTCCTTGTCCTGGAGCTGGTTGCACAAGGCCTGCGCAAGATTCTCCGCCGTGGCATCTTCCTGCAGCAGTTCCGGAACGATGAATTCGCCGGCCAGAATATTGGGCAATCCGGCATAGGGCAGATGCGCCTTGCGGCGCATGATCCAGGCGGACATGCGCGGCATGCGGTAGCTGATGACCATGGGGCGCTTGAGCAGCGCGGCTTCCAGGGTCGCCGTTCCGGACGCGACCAGCACGGCATCTGCGGCCGTCATGGCCATTTGCGCGTGGCCGAACAGAATCGTGATCGGCAGCGACTGGGCCTGCTGGCGGTAGATCGCTTCCTCGAAAATATTGCGCGTCTCGCGGCTCACCAGCGGGACCAGAAACATCGCATCGGGAATCTGCGCTGCAACGAGTTTCGCGGTTTCGATGAACAACTCGCCCATCTCCCGCACTTCGCTTTGCCGGCTCCCGGGCAGAATGGCCACCACGGTTTGCTTGCTGCCCAGGCGCATCTGCTCGCGCGCGGCGTTGCGGTCCGGGAACTCCGGAAAACTGTCTGCGAGCGGATGGCCCACGTAGGCAACCGGCACGCCAGCCCGCTCGTAGAGGGCAGGCTCGAAAGGAAACAGGGCCAGAACCTTCGAAACCGAGCGCTTGATCTTGTGAATGCGCTCGCCGCGCCACCCCCAGATCGCGGGGCTGACGTATTGCACCGTGGTGATGCCGGCGTCACGCAGCGCGCGCTCGAGCCCGAGATTGAAATCCGGCGCATCGATGCCGATGAAAAGGTCCGGCGGATCGGCGAGCAACCTGCGCTTGAGCTCCCGGCGCACGCGCAGCAACTTTGGCAGGCTCCTGATCACCTCGACGTAGCCTCGCACAGCGAACCATTCCATCGGATACCACGATTGCATGCCCAGCGACTGCATGCGCGCCCCGCCGATGCCAAAGGCTTCGAGGCGCGGAATGCGCTCCTTAAGCGCAGCCAGCAGATGCGCGCCAAGCAGATCCCCGGAGGCCTCTCCGGCTACGAGCGCTACCCGGATGCTACGGCCCGACGCGTCGCTCATGCGGGTCAGCGAATGATGCTGCGTTTCGAAGAGTCGAGGAACTCAACGAATATCGCAAGCTCGGCACAATCCGCGGCCTGCTGCTGCAGCGCCTGCTTGGCTGCTTCCAGCGATAGCCCGGATTTGTACAGCGTTTTGTAGGCGCGGCGAATCTGCTCTATGGCCTCCGCGCTGAACTCCCGGCGCCGGAGGCCCTCGACGTTGATCCCGTGCGGTTCGGCCGAATTGCCGCTGGCCATCACGAAGGGCGGCACGTCGCGCAGCACGATCGTTCCGCCGGCAGTGAAGGCATGCGCGCCGACGCGGCAGAACTGGTGCACCATGGTGCCCCCGCCCAGGATGGCGTGGTCATGAATCGTGACATGGCCGGCCAGCGTCACCATGTTCGCCAGAATGGTATGGCTGCCCACGGCCGAGTCATGCGCCATGTGCACATAGGCCATGATCCAGTTATGGTCGCCGACGCGCGTCACGCCTACGTCCTGCACCGTGCCGGTATTGAGCGTGCAGAACTCGCGAATGACGTTGTGATCGCCGATTTCCAGGCGCGTGGGTTCGCCCGCGTATTTCTTGTCCTGCGGATCTCCGCCGAGGACCGCGTGCGGATGTATGCGGTTGTGACTGCCGATGCGCGTGTGCCCGCTCACCACCGCATGAGACCCGATACTGGTGCCGCTGCCGATCTCGACGTGCTCGCCGATCACGGCATAGGGGCCGATCTCGACATCCGGCGCGAGCTTCGCGCCGGAATGGACAATGGCCGACGGGTGGATCATTGCTTCGCGTTTCCCGGATTGGCGCGCATGGTGCACAGCAGTTCCGCTTCGGACACGAGGGCGTCGTCGACATAAGCCTGCGCCGAGAACTTCCAGATGCTGCGGATTGCACGCTGGATCTGCACCTTGAGGATGAGGCGGTCGCCCGGCATCACCGGTTTCTTGAAACGCGCCTTGTCGATGCCGACGAAGTAGTACACGCTGTTGCTGTCGCTTTTCAGGTTGAACGTCTTGAAGGCGAGCACCGCGGCGGCCTGCGCCATCGCCTCGACGATCAGTACGCCGGGCATCACCGGATAGTGGGGGAAATGGCCGGCAAAGAACGGCTCGTTGATGGTGACGTTTTTAAGTGCAATGACTTCCTTGCCCGGATCGACCGATAGCACGCGGTCGATCAGGAGCATCGGATACCGATGCGGCAAGTGCTCCATGATTTCCTGAATTTCCATCGCGTTCAAAGTCATCCCTTTCCCAGTTTTTTTACTTCGCTCTCCAGGCTGCGAACTCGGTCCATCAGTTCGTGCAGGTGGCGCACCAGCGCCGCATTCTTCAACCATTGCGCATGCGGTTGCATCGGGAAAACCGCCGTGTAGGTGCCCGGTTCGCTGATCGATTTGGCGACCAGCGTGCCTCCCGAAACGACGACGCGATCAGCGATGGTCAGGTGCCCGGATATCATGGCATTGCCCCCCAACATGCAGTATTTGCCGATGCGCGTGCTGCCGGCAATGCCCGTGCAGCCGGCGATGGCGGTATGGGCGCCGATATGGCAGTTATGGCCGATCTGTATCTGGTTATCGAGCTTGACGCCTTCCTCGATGATCGTATCATCGAGCGCGCCGCGATCGATCGTCGTGCTCGCGCCCACCTCGACATCGTCACCAATGACGACTCGTCCGATCTGCGGGATCTTCAGCCAGCGCCCTTCGTCCATGGCCATGCCGAAACCGTCCGCCCCGATGACCACCCCGGAATGCAGGATGACCCGCTCGCCGATCGTGCACCCGTGATAGACACTGACATTCGCATGCAGGCGCGACTGCGCACCGATGCTGACATCCTGCCCGATGTAACAGTTTGCGCCGATGACGACGTGTTCCGCGATGCGCGCCCCTTGTTCGATCACCACCCCGGGGCCGATCGATGCGGTGGACGCCACGCTGGACTGGCCATCGACCACGGCACTGGCGTGAATGCCCGCGGCCGGGCGCAGCTCGGGATTGATGAACGCGGCAATTCGCGCATAGCTTGCGTAAGGGTTCTTGCAGACGATGCGCGGCAGTTGCGTCGCGGTGGCGCAATCCTGCGCCAGCAGCACTGCGGCGGCGCGCGTGGTGGACAGCAGTTTCTGGTATTTGCGGTTGGTCAGGAACGACAGGTCTTCCGGCCCGGCCGTCTCGAGCGGCGCGACCTGGCGGACGCGAACGCCGGCGTCACCCATCACGGTGCCACCGAAACGCCCGGCGAGATCCGCCAGGCTGAAAGACTTGCGCGCGTCCCCTTTCATTCGAGCCTGGTCACCATGCGGCACTTCGAACGCGCGGGCTGGGGTCGATCGGCTCCCGGCCCGCTACTTGTCTGCGAGCGCCTTGATCACCCGGTCGGTGATGTCGATGCGCGGACTGATATATACCGCTTCCTGCAGGATGAGATCGAATTTTTCGTTTTCCGCAATCTGCTGGATGACCTTGTTGGCCCGCTCCAGCACCGCCGCCAGTTCCTCGTTCTTGCGCAAGTTCAGGTCTTCGCGCAGTTCACGCTGCATGCGCTGCAAATCGCGGTTCATGCGCGCAAGTTCCTGTTCCTTGTCGCGCCGCTCCGATTCAGCCATGGTTACGCCCTCTTTTTCGAGGCTGCGTCTGCAGGTCGCGCGCCTGCCGGGCGAGTTTCTGCAGTTCCAGGTCGCGGGCGGCGAATTCCTTCTCGATCTTTTTCTGCGCCTTGACGGCAGGCGCGGCTTCCTTGAAAAGCCTCTCGAGTTTGACGAAGCCAACCTTGAGTTCCGCGGCCGGTACGAGACTGGAACTCGCCATCAGCGCCGCAGCTGCAAGCACAAGCGAGATTTTTCTCAAATTCTTTCTCCTGTCGTCTGATCCGCACATCTAGAATATGGTGCCAAGCGTGAACTGGATAGTCTGGGTCCGGTCCTCGGACTTCGGGTTCAGCGCCTTGGCGAAGCTAATTTTCATCGGACCCACGGGCGAATACCAGTTGAACCCGAGTCCGGTCGAGTATCTCAATTCTGACAAGTCGTACTCTTCGCCGACTGTGCCGGCATCGACAAACCAGGCCAGCCGCACCGACTTGTCCTTCTGCAAGCCCGGGAACGGGAACAGGAGTTCGACGTTTGCCAGCATCAAATTGCTGCCGCCCAGCGAATCTCCGTTCGCATCCTTGGGTCCCACCGCCGCGGTCGCATAGCCACGCAGGGAATTTACGCCGCCCACGTAAAACACTTTGAAGAATGGCAGCGGCTTGTTGTCGTATCCGCCTGCATAACCGATCTGGCCACTCGTATAAAACACCAGATTTCGCGTGAGCGGATAATACCACTGATGCTGGTAATTGGTCCGGTAGTAGGTCAGGTCGCCGCCCGGGACGCCCGCCTCCAGCGAGATCCGCTGAAACGTACCGCGGGTGGTATAGATCACGCTGTCGCGCTTGTCCCGCGCCCAGCCCGCAGTAGCCAGGTAACTGTCGGCCTGCGCACCGAATTCATTGACGAAATCCACGTAGCGCTGCGGTGTGTCCGCCAGCAATCCAATCGAGGTGCGCTCGAATGCCAGCCCGTAGTTGATGGTATCGAACTCCGAAATCGGCACGCCGAAGCGCACCCCCGTCCCGAGGGTATCAGTGTCATAGCTGCCAACGCCGCTCAGGTTGCTTGCATTGACCCGGCGCTTGTACAGGTCGAAGCCGCGGCTTACGCCATCGTCCGTGAAGTACGGATTGGTGTACGAGAGCGCATACACCTGGTTGATGCTGCCGGTGCTGACCTGGAAAGACAACGCATTGCCCGTGCCAAATATATTGGATTGCGAGATGCCCGCCGAAAGTATGACTTTCTCCGAGGTCGAATAGCCGATGCCCGCGGTCAGGCTTCCGGTCGCACGTTCGGTCAGTTTGACCTCGACGTCCACCTGGTCGCTGGTCCCCTGGACTGCGGGCGTGTCGACTTGCACTTCGGAGAAAAAACCCAGTTTGTCGATGCGCTGCTTCGAGCGATTGAGTTTCTCGGTGTTGTACCAGGCGCTTTCCAGCTGGCGCATCTCCCGCCTGACTACCTCGTCGCGCGTATTGGTATTGCCCACGATGGAGATCCGGCGCACGTAAACGCGGCGCCCCGGATCGACGTAGAGCGTGAACGAGACCATGTTCTTGTCCCGATCGATTTCGGGTACCGGGTTGATGCTGGCAAATGCGTAGCCTTCGTTGCCGAGCCGGTCCTGGATCAACTTGGTCGACTCGGTCAGGCGCTCGCGCGAGAACACTTCGCCGGGCTTGAGTTTGACGAGCTTCGCGAGTTCCGCTTCCGGAACGATCAGATCGCCCGCGAGCTTGACCTCGGCGACCCGGTATTTCTCGCCCTCGGTTACGTTGACCGTGATGAATATGTCTTTCTTGTCCGGGGAAATCGACACCTGCGTGGAATCGATCGTGAATTCGAGATAGCCCTGGTTGAGATAAAACGAGCGCAGGTTCTCCAGGTCCGCCTGCAGCTTCGGTTTGGAATACTGGTCGTTCTTGCTGTACCAGGTCAGCAGCCCCGGGGTGCGCAGCACGAACTCGTCGGTCAGCTTGTTGTCCTTGAACACCTTGTTGCCGACGACGTTGATCTGGCGGATCTTGGCGACATCGCCTTCCGATATGTCGAAATTGATGGCGACGCGGTTGCGCTCGAGCGGCGTGATGGTCGTGGTGACCTGTGCGCCGTATTTGCCGCGGCTGATGTATTGGTTCTTGAGCTCACGCTCCGCGCGTTCCAGCAGCGCGCGATCGAAAATGCGCGACTCGGCGAGCCCCACCTGCTTGAGCCCTTCCTTGAGCTGCTTGGAATCGAATTCCTTTGACCCGGTGATTTCGATCTGCGCGATCGCCGGCCGCTCCTCGATCGCCACCACCAGAACGTCGCCGTCGGCTTCGAGCCGCACGTCCTTGAAAAATCCCGTTGCGTACAGCGCCTTGACCGCGGCAGTGGCGCGCTCGTCGTTGACGGTGTCGCCGATTTTGATCGGCAGATACGAAAAAACCGTACCCGCCTCGGTGCGCTGCAATCCCTCGACGCGGATGTCCTTGACTTGGAACGGTTCGAAAGCTTGGGTGGAGAGGCTGACTAGGCTCGATAAGACCAGTAACAGGAATTGCTTCTTCATCCGCTTGTCAGCCGCCAAAGAGGCGGTTTATGTCGTTATAAAGCGCAAACGCCATCAAGCTGAACAGCAGAACCATGCCGACCTGCTGGCCTACCTCCATTACCCGATCCGATACCGGGCTGCCCTTGACGATTTCCGCGACATAATACATGAGGTGGCCGCCATCCAATAACGGGACCGGCATCAGGTTGAGCACGCCCAGACTGATGCTGATCAAGCGCCAGGAAACTGACGTATGCCAACCATCCCAACTGGGCCGACTGGCCGGCGTAATCGGCAATGGTGATCGGCCCGCTGAGATTTTTCAGCGAGACGTCGCCAACGATCATCTTGCCGAGCATCTTGAGCGTAAAAATCGACACTTCCCAGGTGCGCTGGGCGGCGCGGCCCACCGATTCCAGGGGACCGTAGCGAACCTCGGTCAGCAGGCGCTTCATCGCCGCCTCGTCGATCTTTGGCGCCGCCCCGATGCGGCCCAATGTCTTGCCCGCCTCCTGCTTGGGCTCGGGCGTCACGACAAGGCGCTGCTCCGCGCCGGCGCGCGAGATCTCGAACTGGAGCGCGCGTCCCGGCGCATCGCTGATCAGGGCAACCAGTTCTTCCCACGCGGCAATCTCCTGGCCATCGACGGCCAGAATTTCATCGCCCGCCTGCAGTCCATCGCGCACGCCGGCGCCGCCTGCGATCAGCCGTCCGATGACGGGCTTGAGCGCCGGCTGATAGCGCGTGAGTCCGATCGCCTGCATCAGATCGACGTCTATCTGATCGGGTCCGATCGACGACAGATCGAGGCGCCGATACCGGATATCGCCATTTTCGCCATGCATTTCCAGTTCGATCGATCCCTTGCCGAGCGCATGCTCGAGAAGCGCCCAGCGCAATTCCTGCCAGGTCGGCACCGCGATGCCCTCGACGCTTGCGATCAGTTCTCCGGCAGCAATCTGCGCCTGCGCCGCAGGTGTCCCGGCAACCGGTTCGCCCACCACCGGGCGGATGCCGGGCACCCCGTGCATGAACAAGATCCAATAGAGCAGGATGGCGAGCAGGAAATTGGCAACGGGACCTGCAAGCACGATGGCAAAGCGCTTGCCTACCGACTGGCGGTTGAATGCTCGATGCAGTTCCTGCGGCGCCACCGGGCCTTCGCGCTCATCGAGCATCTTCACGTAGCCGCCCAGGGGAAAAGCGGCGATGGCCCACTCCGTCTGATCGGCGCCGACCTTCCGGCGCCACAGCGGCGTGCCGAACCCCAGCGAGAAGCGCAGCACTTTGACATTACACCAGCGCGCAACCATATAGTGGCCAAGTTCGTGAAACGCGATGAGCAATCCCAGCGCAACGATGAATGCAAGCAGCGTCGAAAAAATGGACATGGTTATCGGTCTATCCCCACAGCGCCCAGTTCCTGCTCGGCTGCGATGCGCGCCTGCGCATCGGCCGCGAGCACGTCGTCGAGCGTGCGCATGCGACTGGGCGTCACACGCGCGAGCACTTCATCGACCAGGCTCGCGATGCGCGTGAAAGGCAGTCGGCCCGACAAAAAGCTGGCGACGGCCACTTCGTTGGCCGCGTTGAGCACGACCGGCGCACTGCCGCCCGCTTCGAGCGCGCGATAGGCAAGCCCAAGGCAGGGAAAACGATCGAGATCGGGCGGCTCGAACTGCAATGACCCAACGGCAAAAAGATCCAGTGACTGGACGCCAGCGTCAATGCGCTCGGGATAGGCCAGGGCATGCGCGATCGGCGTGCGCATATCGGGATTGCCCAATTGCGCCAATACGGATCCGTCTGCGTACTCGACCAGCGAGTGCACGATGCTTTGCGGATGGATGACCACCTCGATCTGCGCCGGTTTCGCCCGGAACAGGAAGCTCGCCTCGATGACTTCCAGCCCCTTGTTCATCAGCGTGGCGGAATCCACGGAAATCTTACGGCCCATGACCCACTTCGGATGCGCGCAGGCCTGTTGCGGGGTCACCTTATGCTGCAACTCTTTCGACGTGCGCAGGAACGGCCCGCCGGAGGCGGTCAACCATAGTTTCTTGACTCCCGAGCGCGCGAAATCGCCGTCGAAGTCGCGCGGTAATGCCTGGAAAATTGCATTGTGCTCGCTGTCGATCGGCAGCAAAACCGCGCCGCTCGCCGCCACGGCATCCATGAGCAGACCGCCCGCCATGACCAGCGCTTCCTTGTTGGCAAGCAGCAGTTGCTTGCCTGCCCGCGCCGCGGCGAGCGTCGACGGCAGGCCGGCCGCGCCGACGATCGCCGCCATCACGGCATCGACTTCAGGCGCGGCGGCAAGTTGCTCGAGGGCCTGCGGCCCCGCCAGGACTTCGCAGGCGAGTCCGGATTCGCGGATTCTCTGGCGAAACTGCACGGCTGCTGCCGCGTCGGCCATGGCGGCGAAGCGAGGTCGGTACCGCAAACATTGCTCCAACAGGCGATCGACCTGGCGATCGGCCGACAATGCCACCACTTGAAAACGCTCGGGATGCCGGTCCACCACCGCGAGCGTGCTGGCGCCGATACTGCCGGTCGAACCGAGAATCGCGAGGCGCTTCATACGGACCACAGGGCGGGCAGAAAATAAAGGGCCGCGAACGGCAAGGTCGCGGTCAGGCTGTCGATGCGGTCAAGCACACCGCCGTGCCCCGGCAGCAAACTGCCGCTGTCCTTGGCGCCGGCTCCGCGTTTGATCCAGGACTCGAACAGGTCGCCGACGACGCTCAGCGCCATCAATGCAGCGACGAAAATGAGCGTGGTTGACCGTTCATAGACATTTGCGGAAGGTTGCAAGACGAAGCTTGCGGCCAGGCCGTAAAGCAGCACCGCGACAAAAGCGCCGATGAAGCCCTCCCACGTCTTGCCGGGGCTGATCTGCGGGGCCATTTTGCGGCGGCCAAAGCGGCGGCCCGAGAAATAAGCGGCGGTGTCCGCGATCCATACCACCATCAAAACCGCCAGTAACAGCCACGGCGATCTTTGCAAATGGGCCGCAGCCAGCCAGGCCGGCAGCAGCACGATCCAGCCCACCGCGCCCAACAGCAGCGGATGTGTCAGCCGCCAGCCGCGATACAGCCACAGCGGCGCGGCGATCGCCCAGAACATCAGCGCCAGGGCAAACATCAAGGTGGACCATTGCAGGACTCCCTCGGCGTAGCGCGGATTGGCGAAGGCCGCGACGAATCCGAGACAACTCGCGAGCAGCACCGCTATGAACACAATGCGGGCGGGTCGCCGGTAACCGGCCAGGCGCGCCCACTCGTCGGCACCCAATGCAATCGGCAGGCAGGTCAAAAGCTGCCAGGCCATGCCCGGCAACAGGAAGGCGCACGCAAGCAATAGTGCCAACAGCACAATGGCTGTCAGTATGCGTTGTTTGAGCACGGATCGGGCGGTGCCGGTGCCCGCCACCTGGTTAGCGGGTGTCCCCACCGGACTCACGCAGCGGATCGGCCGGCGCGGCTTCACCTGCGACTTGCTCGCTCGTGCGCCCGAATCGGCGCTCGCGGTTGCGGTAGGAATCGATGGCACGGGTCAACGATTGCGCATTGAAATCGGGCCACAGCTCTTCGGTGAAATAAAACTCGGTATAGGCCAGCTGCCAGAGCAGAAAGTTGCTGATGCGCTGTTCGCCGCCGGTGCGGATGAACAGGTCTGGTTCGGGCGCGTAGCTCATGGCCAGATACGGAGCAAGATGCGCCTCGCGATAGCCCCCCGGCGGCAGGTCGAGCGTGCCGGTCATGCGATTGACGGCCTGCAGGATGTCCCAACGCCCGCCGTAATTGGCGGCGATCGTGAGCGTCAGGCGCTCGTTCGACGCGGTCAGCGTCTCGGCTTCCGCAATCATGCGATTCAGCCGCGGCTCGAAACTCGAAAGATCGCCGACCACTTTCAGGCGAATGCGGTTTTCATGCAACTTCGCGACTTCCTGCTCGAGCGCCATGACGAACAGTTCCATCAGGAACGAGACTTCATCCTTGGGGCGCCGCCAGTTCTCGCTGCTGAATGCGAACAGCGTCAGATACTGCACGCCTTGCGTCACACAAGCCTTGGTCACGGCGCGCACCGCCTCGAGCCCGCGCCGATGTCCGGCCACGCGCGGCAGAAAGCGTTTCTTCGCCCAGCGCCCGTTGCCATCCATGATGATGGCCACGTGGCGCGGCACGGCGCCCACTGGAGGAATTGCTATCGTTGAGCTCTTGTACACGCGCGCAATCAGACGGCCATGAGATCGGTTTCCTTGGCCGCGAGGGCCTTGTCGATCTCGGCAATGTAGCGATCAGTGAGCTTCTGGATGTCGTCCTGCCCGCGGCGATCATCATCCTCGGAGATTGCCTTGCTCTTGAGCAGATCCTTGAGTCCGCTGTTGGCATCGCGCCGGATATTACGCACGGCAACGCGCGCATTTTCGGCTTCCGCGCGCACGACTTTCGTCAGATCGCGGCGGCGTTCTTCAGTAAGCGCCGGCATGGGCACGCGAATCAGGTCGCCCATCGCCGCGGGATTGAGGCCCAACCCGGAATCGCGGATGGCCTTCTCGATCGCCGGCACCAATTTCTTTTCCCAGGGCGTCACGCTGATGGTGCGCGCGTCCAGCAGTGAAAGGTTTGCGACCTGGCCGATCGGCGTCGGATTGCCGTAATAGTCGACCTGGATGTGGTCGAGGATGCCGGTATGCGCACGACCGGTTCGCACTTTGCCCAAATCGACCTTCAACGTCTCCATGGTCTTGTGCATCTTCTGATCGGCCGACTTCTTCACGTCTGCTACGGTCATGTCGTCTTCCTCCTGGCACTCTCAGGCATAGACCAGCGTGCCTTCGTCCTCGCCGCTCACCACCCTGGTCAGGGCTCCGAACTTGAAGATGCTGAACACGCAGATCGGCAGCTTCTGGTCCCGGCACAGCGTCAGCGCGGTGGCATCCATCACCTTGAGCTTCTTGACGATTGCCTCGTCGAAACTGATGCGCTGGTAACGCATCGCATCCGGATGCGTCTTCGGGTCATCGGTATAGACGCCGTCCACCTTGGTCGCTTTCAATACGATATCCACGTTCATTTCCATGCCGCGCAGAGCCGCCGCGGTGTCGGTCGTAAAGAACGGATTGCCGGTGCCCGCGGCAAAGATCACCACACGGCCTTCTTCCAGATAACGTATCGCCTTGCCGCGGATATAGGGCTCCGCCACCTGTTCGATATTCAGCGCCGACAGGACCCGGCTTTTCAGTCCGTGCCGGCGCATTGCATCCTGCAGCGCCAGCGCATTCATGACTGTTGCCAGCATCCCCATATAGTCTGCGGTGGCGCGGTCCATTCCTGCGGCGGCCGGCGCCACGCCCCGGAAGATGTTGCCCCCGCCGATAACGATGCCCACTTCGACGCCGAGGTTCAGGATTTCCTTTACCTCGGCGGTGATGCGATCGATCGTTTCGCGGTTGATGCCGTAAGCGTCGTCGCCCATCAGGGCCTCCCCCGACAGCTTGAGCAGGACACGCTTATACGCGGGTTTCATGCCCGGGCGCTTCGCCGCTCAGCGCGCCTGGGCGGCCTGGGCAGCCACTTCCGCAGCAAAATCGCTCGACTTCTTTTCGATGCCCTCACCGACGATGAACAAGGTAAAAGCATTCACTCGCGCTCCCTTGGCTGCAAGCAGTTTCTCGACCGTGACCTTGTCGTCCTTCACGAACGGCTGGCCGAGCAAGGTGACTTCGGCCAGATATTTCTGCACGCTGCCTTCGACGATTTTTTCAATGAGGTTGGCCGGTTTGCCGGATTCCTGCGCGCGCGCCTTGGCGATGTCGCGCTCGCGCGAAATCCGTTCCGCGGGGACCTGCTCCCTGGACACGGAAATCGGCTTGGACGCAGCGATGTGCATCGACAGATCCTTGCCCAGGACGTCATCGCCGCCTTCGAGATCGAGCATCACGCCGATCTTGGTGCCGTGCAGATAGTGGGCCAGTTTTCCCTTGGCCTTGTGAACGGCAACGCGGCGCACGCTCATGTTCTCCCCGAGTTTCATGACCAGCGCCTGGCGTGCCGCCTCGACCGTCGGTCCGGATGATAGGCCGGCTTTCGCCAGCGTCTCGACGTCGGTGATGCCTTGGGTCGCCGCCAGTTCGGCAACCGACTTGGCAAAACCGGCAAAATTCGCATCCTTGGCGACGAAATCGGTTTCGCAGTTGACTTCGACCAGGGCGCCGAGCTTGCCGTCGGCGGAGACATAGACGCCGATGACGCCTTCCGCGGCCACGCGGCCCGCCATCTTGCCGGCCTTGGCGCCGCTCTTGATGCGCAGCAGATCTTCGGCTTTCTTCATGTCGCCGCCGGCTTCTTCCAGCGCCTTCTTGCATTCCATCATGCCGAGCCCGGTGCGCTCGCGCAGTTCCTTGACCATGCCTGCGGTAATGTCCGCCATTCTTGCTTGCTCCTTAATTGCCGTGCGCTCTTCAGATCGCGCGCGTCCGGCCAGAGTTCCAGTGATAAAGTTCAGTTGCAAAAAAAGGGGCGACCGCCCCTTTAGTTGGTGCCGGCGGCGCCGGTCAGGCTGTCGCCTGCTCTTCCGAACTGTCGACTTCCACGAATTCGTCGCTGACGATTTCCTTGATGGTCTGGCTGCGTCCCTCGAGAATCGCATCGGCTATGCCGCGCGCATAGAGGCGCACCGCACGGCTGGCATCGTCATTGCCGGGAATGACGTAATCCACGCCGTCGGGGGAATGGTTGGTGTCCACCACGCCCACCACCGGGATGCCGAGCTTGTTCGCTTCGGTGATCGCGCCCTTCTGATAGCCCACGTCGATGACGAACAGCGCGTCGGGCAGGCCGTTCATTTCCTTGATGCCGCCCAGGCTGCGATCGAGCTTGACCATCTCGCGCTGGAAATTCAGTTGTTCTTTTTTCGACAGTTTCTCGAGTGAGCCGTCCTGCACCATCAACTCCATGTCGCGCAGACGCTTGATCGAGATCTTCACGGTCTTGAAGTTGGTCAGCATGCCGCCCAACCAGCGATGGTCCACGAACGGGGTAGCGGCAGCGGGTGGCCTCTTCGCGGACGATCTCGCGGGCCTGGCGCTTGGTGCCGACAAACAGGATGCTGCCTTTGTTCGAGGAGAGCTGGCGCACGAACTTCACGGCTTCCTGGTACATGACCAGGGTCTTCTCGAGATTGATGATGTGGATCTTGTTGCGATGGCCGAAGATGAAAGGCGCCATCTTCGGATTCCAGTAACGGGTCTGATGTCCGAAATGGACGCCCGCTTCGAGCATTTGCACGCATGGTGACCGACATTCAAGTTCTCCTGTAAGGGTTGAGCCTCCGCCTGCCGGACCCGTCACCGGGCACCCATACTTTGCAAGGCGTGTGGATTACCGCGCTCGGAAGTGAGCGCGGTTAACTTGAAATTATACCAGCGCCCCGCCGCGGCTCTCAACCATTTTGGCGCCCGGACAAGGGCTTAACGACCGGCGGCGCCTGACGCCGCTGGCGTCGCGCCTCGTACAGGCAGATGCCAGCCGCGACCGATACATTCAGGCTATCCACCTGGCCCAGCATGGGAATCGAAACCAGTTCATCACAGGTTTCACGGGTCAAGCGGCGCATGCCCTCGCCTTCCGCCCCCATGACCAGCGCGAGCGGGCCAGTCAGTTTCGCTTCAAACAACGGCCCGGCCTCCTCGCCAGCCGCGCCAACGACCCAAATCCCTTTATCTTTCAGTTCCCTCAGCGTTCTTGCCAGATTCGTAACCGGCACGAAGGGCACGCTTTCCGCAGCCCCGGAGGCCACTTTGTGCACGGTCGCATTCATGCCCGTCGCGCGATCCTTGGGCGCTACGATCGCGTGCACGCCCATGGCGTCCGCGACCCGCAGACAGGCCCCCAGGTTATGCGGATCCTGCACGCCATCGAGCACCAGCAGGAAAGCAGGTTCGGTCAGGTCGTCGAGGACTTCGTCGAGCGAGGCCGCCAGGGCCAGCGCTTCGACGAAAGCGGCCACCCCCTGATGCCGGGCGCCATGCACCAATCCGTCCAGGCGCTTCGTGTCGGCCTCGTGCACGCGCACGCCAGCCGATTTGGCGAGATCCGCGACGCGGCGCGCACGCGGGTCCGCGCGGCCGGAATCGAGCAAAACTTCCAGTACCGCGGCGGGCCGGCGCTGCAAAGCGGCCGTCACGGCGTGCAATCCATAGAGCACCCGCCGGCTGCTCATCGCGCGGCTTTGGCGGTCTCGTCGAGCACGAAATCGATCTTGGCCGTGTCCAGATCGACCCGCACCAGCTTGACCGGGATGCGGTCGCCGAGCCGGTAGCGCTTGCCGGTGCGCTCGCCCAGCAGCTCGTGCTTGGCCGCGTCGAAGTGGAAATAGTCGTTGCCGAGCTCGGAGATGTGCACCAGGCCTTCGACGTAGACTTCGTCCAGTGCGACGAAGACGCCGAAGCCGTGACCCCGCTGATCGTAGCCGTGAAGCGCTCGCCGACCCTGTCGCGCATGTAGTAGCACTTGAGCCAGGTTCGACGTCGCGCGTCGCTTCGTCGGCGCGGCGCTCGGTCTCCGAGCATGCGCGCCGAGCTCGTGCCAGTTGCCCGGTTCGTAGCGCTTGCGCTGGCAAGCACCGCCTTGATCGCGCGATGCACCAGCAGGTCGGGATAGCGGCGGATCGGCGAGGTGAAATGGGTGTAAGCCTCGTAGGCCAGGCCGAAATGCCCGACGTTGTCCGGGCTGTAGACCGCCTGCTGCAGCGAGCGCAGCATCACCGTCTGCAGCAGCTGCGCGTCCGGCCGGTCCTTGATGCGCTCGAGCAGCTTCGCGTAATCCTTGGCCTGCGGCGTGTCGCCGCCGGAGAGCTGCAGGCCGAATCCGCGCAGGAACTCGCGCAGCGCGGTGAGCTTCTCGGGCGTCGGACCCTCGTGGACCCGATAGAGCATCGGCTGCTCGTGGCTGCGACAGAAAGTCCGACGCGCAGACGTTCGCCGCCAGCATGCACTCCTCGATCAGCGCGGTGCGCGTCGTTGCGCTGCACCGGCACGATGCGCTCGATCTTGCCCTCGTCGTCGAAGAACGATCTGCGTCTCGACCGTCTCGAAATCGATCGCGCCGCGCATCTGCGCGCGCCTTGACGAGCGCCTGAAGAGCGCGTACAGGTTCTGCAGGTGCGGCACCAGCTCGCGCGAGTTCGCGGCGCGTCTCGCCTTGCGGATCGTCGATGCATCTGCGCCACGCGTGTGTAGGTCAGCCGCGCGTGCGACAGCATCACCGCCGGATAGAACTTGTAACGCTGCAATGTCGCCGTCGCGCCGCGATCTCCATCTCGCAGACCATGCACAGCCGGTCGACTTCGGGATTGAGCGAGCACAGCCCGTTCGAGAGCACTTCGGGCAGCATCGGGATCACGCGGCGCGGGAAATACACCGAGTTGCCGCGCTCGCGCGCTTCGCGGTCGAGCGCATCGCCGTGCGTCACGTAGTGGCTGACGTCGGCGATCGCGACCACACAGCCGGAACGCCCTTGCCGCGTGACGGCTCGCAGTAAACCGCGTCGTCGAAATCCTTCGCGGTCTCGCCGTCGATGGTGACGAGCGGCAGGTCGCGCAGGTCGACGCGGCCCTCGCAGATCGCGCGTCGCGTCACGCCGGCTGGCAAACGTCGTCGCACAGCCTCTCGACTTCGCGCGGAAAACTCGTGCGGCAGGTCGTGCTTGCGCAGCGCGATCTCGATTTCCATGCCGGGATCGGCGTAGTTGCCGAGCACCTCGACGACGCGCCCGACCGGCTGCACATGCTCGCCGCGGCTGCACGACGATCTCGACCGTGACGACCTGCCCGGGCTTGGCGCCGCCGTTCGCGCCGGCCGGAATCAGGAAGTCGTGGCTGATGCGCTTGTTCTCCGGCGCAACGACCAGCGACGCCGTGCTCGTTGCGCAGGCGCCCGACGACGCGCTGATTGCGCGCGCTCGAGCACTTCGACGATCTTGCCTTCGCGCCGCCCGCGCGCGATCGAGCCGCCCTCGCGCGCCATCACGCGGTCGCCGTGCAGCACCTTCTGCATCTCGCCGAAGCTGCAGGAACAGATCCGGCGCCTTCGCCCTCGCGCACCAGGAAACCGAAGCCGTCCGGATGGCCCTGCACCCGCCCGCGGACGAGGTCGAGCTTGTCGACCACGCAGATGGCGTTCGGCGATTGCGCATGATCTGCGCCGTCGCGCTCCATCGCGCCGAGCCGGCGCTCGAACGCGTGCGCTCGTTCAGCGGTGCGATGTCGCAGCAGCTCGCGCGAGCTCGTCCTGCGGACACCGGCACGCCCTGCTCGTTCAGCACCTCGAGGATGTATTCGCGGCTCGGCAGCGGCTCGCTCGTAACGCTGCGCGCTCGCGCTCGTAGATGCGGGTCGCGGCCGCGGACGTCCGCGGCGCGTCCTTTGGTCGGCGATTTGCCGCGCGGCGCGATCGGGCAGTTTTCTTGGTTGTTTTCATTCGGCGATTGCTGTTGATACGGGTGCCGCTTCGTTGACAAAGCGGTGCTTTCCGGTTACATTCTGCGCCCTTCCGCGCCGAGGTGGCGGAATTGGTAGACGCACTAGGTTCAGGTCCTAGCGGTGGCAACACTGTGGGGGTTCGAGTCCCTTCCTCGGCACCAATCGTCGAGTGTCACTCAGCTGACGCCCCGCCCGGCGCATTTGCGATTCTCGCCCCATCACTAGACCGGCTTCGAACGGATGCCGCCGCACGATCGTCTCATCGCGGTCCGGGCCGGTCGAGATCAGGTCGATCGGCACGCCGCAGACCTCCTCGATGCGCTTCAGGTAGTTGCGCGCGCCTGGCGGCAGCTCTTCGAAGCGCGTGACGCCGACCGTGCTCTCGCTCCAGCCCGGCATCTCCTCGTAGACCGGCTCGCACTCGGCGAGCACTCGGCGCCGAACGGCAGGATGTCGCTCTGCTCGCCGCTGCAACTCGTAGCCGACGCCGACCTGCAGCTCCTCGATGCCGTCGAGCACGTCGAGCTTGGTCACGCACAGTCCCGACACGCCGTTGATCTGGATCGAGCGCTTCAGCGCCGCGGCGTCGAACCAGCCGCAGCGCCGCGGCCGCCCGGTCGTCGAGCCGAACTCGTTGCCGCGGCTGCGCAAGCTGCTTGCCGACGTCGTCGTCGAGCTCGGTCGGAAACGGGCCCGATCCGACGCGCGTGGTGTACGCCTTGGTGATGCCGAGCACGTAGTGCAGCATCTGCGGCCCGACGCCCGCGCCCGCCGCCGCCGCGCCCGCCACGCAGTTGCTCGACGTCACGTACGGATAGGTGCCGTGGTCGATGTCGAGCAGCGTGCCCTGCGCGCCTTCGAACAGCAGGTTGTTGCCCGCCGCGCTGCGCGTCGTACAGCAGCGCGCGGCACGTCCGCGACCATCGGCTGCATGCGTTCGGCGCAGCGCCAGCGTCTCGTCGAGCGTCTTGTGGAAATCGACCGGTGCGGCCTTGAAGTAGTTCTTCAGCACGAAGTTGTGGATAATCGAGCACCTCGCCGCAGCTTCGCCGCGAAGCGCTCGCGGTGAAGAAAGGTCCTGCAGGCGGATCGCGCGCCGCGCGACCTTGTCTTCGTACGCCGGCCCGATGCCGCGTCCGGTCGTGCCGATCTTGCCGGCGCCCTTCGCCGCCTCGCGCGCCTGGTCGAGCGCGACGTGATACGGCAGGATGAGCGGACAGGCTTCGCTGATCTTCAGCCGCGACGCGCACGTCGACGCCCGCCGCCTTCGAGCTCGTCGATCTCCTCGCAGCAGCGCCGTGCGGCGAGAGCACCACGCCGTTGCCGATGTAGCACGCGACCTTCTCGCGCAGGATGCCCGACGGAATCAGGTGCAGCACTGTCTTGCGCCCGCCGATGACCAGCGTGTGCCCCGCGTTGTGACCGCCCTGGAAGCGCACCACGCCCTGCGCGTGATCGGTCAGCCAGTCGACGATCTTGCCCTTGCCTTCGTCACCCCACTGGGTGCCGATGACGACTACGTTCTTGCCATCAATACCTCTTGCTATGCCTTGTGTACTTTCGGATTGGCCTGGACCGATTGTAACGGCTCCAGATTCCAGGCCCCGTTTCGCGCACCAGTGCCGCGAGCAATCGAGTTCCGCGCGCGCTCGCCTCGTGTCCCGGCAGATCCGACGACGACCGGCGCGCCTCGCGCGCGCAGCGCGCGATCCGCGTCTGCAGCGCCTCGTCCGCCGGCACGTAAGGCGCGAGCACGCGTTGCGACGGGCTCTCGCCGTTTGCCCATCGCGGCGAGCTCGCGCAGGTCCATCGCTGAAACCGGTCGCCGGCCGCGCGCGGCCGAAAGCCTTGCCGACTTCGTCGTAGCGCCCGCCGCGCGCGATCGCCTCGGGCCGGCCTCCGGCGTAGGCCGCGAACACGACGCCGCTGTGATAGTGATAGCCGCGCAGCTCGGCGAGATCGAAACAGCGGATCCGTGCGCATCGCCCGTTCAGCTCGCGTCCGACAGCGCGCCAGCGCATCGAGCGCAGCGCTGCGATCTCCGGATAGCGCCGGCAGCTGCTTGCGCGCCTCGTCCAGCACTTCGGGCCCGCCGTAGAGCTCGGGCAGCACCAGCAAGCGTCCGCGCGTCGCGCGCGTCGAGCTCCCTGCGCAAGCTCGCGCAGCGCCGGCACGTCCTTCACCTGCATCGCCCGAAACAGCTCCGCTTCCTGCTGCGGCGTCGCGCCGGCGCGCGTGCACGAGGCTGCGAAACACCGCACGTGGCCGATGTCGAGGTGAACGCCTCGACACGCCGGCCGCCTCGCAGCGCGCGCAGCATCAGACGCTGGATCTCGACGTCGCTCTCGATGCCGGCATGGCCGTAGATCTCGGCGCCGATCTGCAGCGGCTCGCGCGTGCGCGTCAGTGCCGCTCGGCAGCGTGTGCAGCACGCTACCCGCGTAGCACAGGCGCGTGACGCCCTTGCGGTTGAGCAGATGCGCGTCGATGCGCGCCACCTGCGGCGTGATGTCCGCGCGCAGGCCCAGCATGCGCCCCGACAGCTGGTCGACCAGCTTGAACGTCTGCAGGTCGAGGTCGTGCCCGGTGCCGGTCAGCAGCGAATCGACGTACTCGAGCAGCGGCGGCATGACGAGCTCGTAGCCGTGCACGCAAAACAGATCGAGGATGCGCCGGCGCAGGCGCTCGATGCGCGCGGCTTCGGCCGGCAGGATGTCCTCGATGTATTCGGGCAGCAGCCAGTCGCGCATGATCGAATCGACACGGTAAGGCAACCCGCGCGGCCTTGGGTTGGGAAGAATTCCGTATGTTGGGCTATCTTGTCAGGAAAAGCAGCAGCAGGCCCGCCAGCATCGACGTGAGCCCGATGAAGCGGATCTGCCCGTCGCTCATCTCGGTCAGCCGCCGGAACGTCTCGCGCCAGACGCGTCGGCACCAGGAACGGCAGCACGCCCTCGATGACCAGCATCAGCGCGATCGCGGTCAGGAGCGTATCCGTCATAGCCTCCCATCTTCGCGTTCCCGCCGCGTGACAACGCCTTGACCGCGTTTGCGCCAGTGGCTACTTTGCCGTCCCGCCGGGCTCTTCAGGTACTTGAAGAACTCGGAATTCGGCTCGAGCACCAGCACGTCGTTCTTGTTCTTGAAGCTCTGCCGGTAGGCTTCGAGGCTGCGGTAGAACGCATAGAACTCCGGGTTGCGCTCGAAGGCGCGCGCGTAGATCGCCGATCGCTTTCGCGTCGCCGTCACCCTTGATGCGCTGCGCGTCGCGGTAGGCCTGGGCGAGTATGACCTCGCGCTGCCGGTCGGCGTCGGCGCGAATCTTCTCCGACTCCGCGGAACCGGTCGAGCGCAGCTCGTTCGCGACGCGCTTGCGCTCGGCCTCCATCCGGCGATAGACCGACTCGCTCACTTCCTGGCGGCAGGTCGACGCGCTTCATCCGCACGTCGAGCACCTGCACGCCGATCTTCGCGAGCGTCCTCGTTCGGCCTTCTCGCGCATCAGCTCCATGATCTTGTCGCGCTCGCCCGAGACGACTTCGTGCACGGTGCGCTTGCCGAACTCCGCGCGCAGGCTGTCGTTGATCGTCTGCAGACAGACGCGTGCGCGCCGGGCTTCGTCGCCGCCGCACGCTGACGTAGTACTGCTTGCACGTCGATGATGCGCCACTTCACGAAGAGATCGACCAGCACGTTCTTCTTCTCGCGACGTGAGGAAGCGCTCGGGCTTCCGCGGTGTCGATCGTGAGGATGCGCGTGTCGAAAAAGCGCACGTTGTCGAGCAGCGGCATCTTGAAGTACAGACCCGGGCGTCGTCTTGACCGCCACGACCTCGCCCAGCCGGAACACGATGGCGTTCTGGCGCTGGTCGACGACGAACAGGCTCAGGCTGGCCACGACGAGCGCAACGACGATCGCGATCAGCCCGGTTGCTGACATTTGCTTTCATCGCGCCTCCCGGTCGCGGCTGCGGAACGCGTCGCGCGATCGCGGCGACACTTCGGCGGGCGTGCGGGCCGGCAGTACCGCTTCCGCCGGCTTCGGGCGGCATCCTGGAGCGCCGCATTGCCCGCGCTCAATCTGCATCAGCTTGTCGAGCGGCAGGTACAGCAGATTGCTGCCGCTTTTCTGGTCGACCAGGATCTTGCTGGAATTCGTCAGGATCTGCTGCATCGCGTCGAGGTAGAGGCGGTCGCGTGTGACCTGCGGCGCCTTGCTGTATTCGGTCACGATCTGGCGGAAGCGCGACGCATCGCCTTCGGCATCTGCTCGATCACGCGCTGCCGGTAGCCTTCGGCTTCCTCCATCAGCCGCGCCGCCGTGCCGCGCGCCTTCGGAATGACGTCGTTCGCGTAGGCCTGGCCTTCGTTCTTCTGCCGCTCGCGGTCCTGACCGGCCGCACCGCGTCGTCGAACGCGGCCTGCACCTGCTCGGGCGGCTGTGCGTTCTGCATCGTCACTCGCTGACCGATGATGCCGGTCTCGTAGCGGTCGAGGATCTCCTGCATCAGCTTGTGCACGCGGTCGACGACTTCTGCCCGGCCCTCGTAGAGCACGAAGTCCATGCTGCTCTTGCCCACGACTTCGCGGATCGCCGTCTCGGCCGCCTGCAGCACGGTTTCGTCCGGATCGCGGTTGTTGAACAGATAATCCTGCGGATCCTTGAGGACGTACTGCACGGCGAACTGGATGTCGATGATGTTCTCGTCGTCGGTGAGCATCAGCGATTCCTTGAGCACCTTGCTCTTGACGTTGTTGCGATAGCCGATTTCGACGGTGCGCACACCCGAGAGGTTGACGACTTCGGCGGACTCGACCGGATACGGCAGGTGCCAGCGCGGGCCGGGCATCGTGGTCTCGACGAATTTGCCGAAACGCAGCACGACGCCGCGCTGACCTGGCATCGACGATGTAGAAGCCGCTCGCGAGCCAGACCAAGCCACGAGCAGGATCATGAGGCCGAATCCGCCGCCAAACCGCCTGGCCCCCGGCCCCGGCCCCGGCGGCGCGTTGCCGCCGCCTTTGCCGCCGAACAACGACTTCAGCTCGTTGATTCAGGCGGCGCCATAGTTCTTCGAGATCTGGCGGCCCGTCGTTGCCGCGCTTTCCCCATTGCGGATCGTTCAATGCCATTCTTGAGTGCTTTCAATTGGAAGTCGGCCCCGCCAAGGGCCTCCGCATTCAGGCTGCGGCGACCCGGCCACGGCATTGCGCTGCATGTCTTGTAATTCATCCAGCATCGAGCGCAGATAATCGAGGCCGGCCCCGGTTGTCGCGCTGACGCGAATCGAAACGATTTTACCATACTCGTCGCGCTCGACACCGGGTTGCAAACCGGCGAGATCGATCTTGTTGAAGACGATCACCTGCGGAACGCTCTCGGCGCCGATTTCGGCGAGCACCTCGTTGACTGCGTCGATCTGGTCATCGCGCGCCGGACTGGTCGCATCGACGACATGCAGCAGCAGATCGGCCTGGACGGTCTCCTCCAGCGTCGCGCTGAACGCCGCCACCAGCGTGTGCGGCAGGTCGCGGATGAAGCCGACGGTGTCGGACATGATGACGCTCGCGCCATTGGCGCCCGTGACGCGCCGCGACGTCGTGTCGAGCGTCGCGAACAACTGGTCGGCGGCAAATGCATCGCTGCGCGTAAGGCGGTTGAACAGCGTCGACTTGCCGGCGTTGGTATAGCCGACCAGCGATACCGACAGCGCCTGTCCGCGCTGCGCGTGCGCGGCGGCGCGTCTGCGCGCTGCCGACGTACCGTCGCGAGCTTGTCCTTGAGCACCTTGACCCGCTTGCCGAGCAACTGCCGGTCGGTCTCGAGCTGGGTTTCGCCCGGTCCGCGCAAGCCGATACCGCCTTTCTGCCGTTCCAGGTGGGTCCAGCCGCGCACCAGGCGCGTCGCCAGATGCTCGAGCTGGGCGAGTTCGACCTGCAACTTGCCTTCGTGAGTGCGCGCGCGCTGCGCGAAGATATCGAGAATCAGGCTGCTGCGATCGATCACGCGGCACTCGAGCCGCTTTTCGAGGTTGCGCTGCTGCGCCGGCGACAGGTCGTGATTGAACAAAACCAGGGTGGCGCTCGCGTCTTTCACGGCGGTGGCAATCTCTTCAACTTTGCCCGTTCCGGCGAAAGTGGCCGCATCGGGACGCTGCCGGCGGCCTTTGACAAGACGCAAGCGGCACTACGCCCGCGCTTTCGGCCAGCCGGCGGATTTCTTCCAGGGATTCCGCGAAATCGAGATCGCCGAAATCGAGATTGACCAGGACCGCCCGATCGCCGCTGTCTGGACGATCGAACATCAAGCGTATTCCGGGAACGAAGCCGGCGCGCAGCGTCAGACGCCCGTTACTGAACGGCTCTGTTGGCGCCCACGGCAAGACAGACGAAACGGGATCGACGAACACTCAATCTTCGGACCCGTGCTCCAAGGACAAGTTCACCGGACGCGCGGGCACGACGGTCGAGATCGCGTGCTTGTACACCATTTGCGTTACGGTGTTCTTCAGCAAGCACGACGTACTGGTCGAACGACTCGATCTGTCCCTGCAGCTTGATGCCGTTCACCAGGTAGATCGAGACGGGCACATGCTCTTTGCGCAGGGCATTCAGAAACGGGTCTTGTAACAACTGGCCTTTCGCGCTCATGGCTGCTCCTTGTTGTATTTTTCGACCCGTGTTTACTGTACTGGATTTTGAGTCGCAATACCATCCCGCGGAAATATGCCTTCAAATCATGCTTTTTTACGCCCGGCAAACGGATTCCGCGCCTGCTGCTTGAAAAGCACCTTGACCGGGGTCCCGCGCAGCTCGAATGCCGTCATGAATGCGCGTTCCAGATAGCGGCGGTAGCTGTCCGGCACCTGATCCAGACTATTGCCGTGAATCATGATCAGCGGCGGATTCATGCCACCCTGGTGGGCATAGCGCAGCTTGGGGCGCGAAACCCCGGCGCGCGGCGGCGCCTGCTTTTGCACGGCAGCAAGCAGTACGCGCGTGAGTTTCGGGGTCGACAGCTTCGCCATGGCAGCGCGCATACGCCGCATTCGACCGAATTGCAGCAGCGCCGGCAACGCCGGTGCCGCTGCGCGCGGAAATGAAATGCACCGGCGCAAAGTCCAGGAAATTCAGCTTGCGGGCGAAATCGCGCTTGACCTTGTCGCGCGCGTCCTCGTCTGCGGCATCCCATTTGTTGATCGCCACGACCAGCGCCCGGCCAGCCTCCAGAATGAATCCCGCGATATGCGCATCCTGGTCCGAGATATCCTGCGTGACATCGAGCACCAGGACGACGACGTTGCAATCCTCGATCGCCTGCATGGTCTTGACCACGGAATACTTCTCGGCGAGCTTCTTCCACGCGACCGCGCGTGCGCACGCCAGCGGTATCGATCAGCGTAAATGTGCGGCCGTTGCGCTCGAAATCGATGGTAGATGCTGTCGCGCGTCGTGCCCGGCTGATCGAAGGCTATGACCCTTTCCTCGCCGACCAGCGAGTTGACCAGCGTCGACTTGCCCACGTTAGGTCGCCCGACGATGGCGATTTTCGGATGCTTGTCCTGCGCCGGCGCGTCGGCGTTGCCTTCGTCGCCGTCGAAGTCCTGCGAGCACGAGATCCATCAGATCGTGCACGCCTTCGCCGTGCGCAGCCGACACCGTCAACGGGTTCACCCAGGCCGAGTTCGTGAAATTCGGCCGCGGCCGTTTCGTGCGTCAATCCCTCGGCCTTGTTGACCACCAGCCAGAGCTTGCGCGCGGTCTTGCGCAATTCGATCGGCGATCTGCCGATCCAGCGGCGTGAGGCCCTGGCGTGCATCGACCATCATCAGAACGACATCGCCCTCGTCCACCGCCTGTCGCGTCTGGCGCGCCATTTCCTTGTAAATGCCGTCCCGTCGCGACCGGTTCGAACCCGCCCGTGTCGACCACCAGATAGGATTTGCCGCCCGACTCGCCATGTCCGTAGTGGCGATCGCGGGTCAGCCCGGGAATGTCGGCGACCAATGCCTGCCGCGACCGCGTCATGCGATTGAACAGCGTCGACTTGCCGACGTTGGGGCGGCCGACGAGGACGATGGTGGGTTTCACTTGGGAAGAAGGTGCGGAAAACCGGTGCGATATCCCCGGTAACTATTATTGCTTGTCAGGAACAATGGCATACAGACCGCCATTGCGCGTCTGCACGACGATATTGGAGCCGGCCAGTTTCGGTGCAGCGGCGATGCCGCCGCCATCGGTGGCGATGCGCGCGGCAAACGAGCCGTCTTCGAATTTGAGGAAATGCACCTGGCCTTCGAAGTCGCCAACCACGACATGATCCCCTGTGACGAGCGGCGCGCTCAAGTTGCGATGGGAAAGTTTATCCTGCTTCCAGACGCTGGCCCCGGTGTTGCGGTCCAGCGCCACGACGGCGCCCGTTTCCTCGGCCATATAAACGCTCAAGTCATCGGCGGCGAGGCTGTCGACACTGGAGGCCGGCCGCGCCCACAGTTGACTGCCTTTCTGGGTTTCGTAGCAGGCCACGCGGCCCTGGTACGTCGCGGCGCACACCTTGCCCGGCTCGACCAGGGGCGGACCGGCGATGTCGGTGATGCGTTCGAGTTCATTGTCGCCCTTCGGGGCCGCCACAACCGTTTCCCACACCATGCCGCCGTTGGTCAAATTCAACACAACGAGCTTGCCGGCGGGCATCCCGGCGATCACGAAGTTTTCGACAATGACCACGCCTGGATTGGCACGCAAAGTCAGCGGCGGCGGCGTCGCCTGGTACTCCCAGCGACGCGAACCATCCCGCGCATCCAGACCGTAAATGCGGCTGTCTCCGCTGCGCACGACCACGAATTCGCCGGCGGCCTGCGGCGCGCTGAGCACTTCGCTGGAAACGCGCGATTGCCATAAGGGCTTGCCTTGCAGGTCGTAGGCGAGCACGTAGCCTTTGGCCGTGCCAACCAGCACCATGTTCTCGCCGATGCCCACGCCGCCGGAAAGCGGTGCCTTGGTCTCGACTCGCCAGAGCATCTTGCCGCTCGTCGCATCGACGCGCACCAGATCGCCGCGGTTGCTCGCGGCGAACACGCTGTCTTGCGCCGTGGCCGGCGTGAACACGTAGTCGCCGGCGCCGCCGACATCGGTGTGCCAGGCAATTTTCGGATTCGACGAAGCCTTGAAGTCCACCAGCTTCGCGGGCTTCGGGCCCTTACTGGCGCAACCGCCCAGCAGCAATCCCCGCCAGCAAAACTGCCAGCAGGCGCCGGTGCGCTGCGCTCACTTGGCGCCGCCCAGCGCGTCGAGCTTGATCTGCACGACACTGCGGTAACTGCTGTTGGGCAGGCTTTTGTCGAGTGCCAGCTTGTAGGCCGCGCGCGCCTCGACGGGTTTGCCCTGTGCGACCAGGACATCGCCGCGCAAGTCCGCATACAGCGTATCGAATGCGGCACCGTGCTTGGATTCGAGCAGCTTGAGTGCTTCATCGTATTTTTTGTCCTGCAGCCGGATACTCGCCAGGCGCAATCGCGCAAGCTCGGCGGTCTCGTCATCGCGCGCCTTGTCGATGGCCCACTGCAACTGCTCGGCTGCCGCCGCGCTATCGCCGTTGGCATAATTGGTCTTCGCCAGCAAGAGCGCCGCAGCAGGCCCGTACGCCGTGGAACCGAACTTGTCCATCACCTGCTTGCCCACCGTGCGGATTTCATCGACGTCGTTTTTGCGCACGGATTCGCCGAACTTCGTGAACAGGGACGAAGCCTGTTGAGCCTGGCTTTGCTGGTAATAACGCCAGCCCTGAACGGCGGCGAAAGCGGCCAGCGCACGCCACCGCCAGCGTAACGATGAGCTTGCCGTACTGGTTCCAGAACTGCTTCAGCTCGGCTATCTGTTCCTGCTCTTCAAGATCGAATGCCATGTCGGAATTTTCTGTAGTGATTGAATCAGGGATTGTTGGAGTTGAGAATCAATGTCGCCGCTTGTTGCGCCTCGACCTGCACTTGCTCTCCGGCCGCGCGCATGGGCTTCAGCGAAACGACCTGCCTGCCCGCCTCTTCGTCGCCGATGATCACGGCAAAGCGCGCGCCGCTGGCATCCGCTCGTTTCATTTGCGATTTGAAGCTGCCGCCGCCACAGTGAAGCACGATTGCCAGGCCGCGCTCGCGCAGTGATTCCGCCACCTTCCAGGCGTATTCGCCGGCCGCTTCACCGCTATGCACGAGATAGGCGTCGGCGACCCGCGCCGGCACCGCAATTGCCGCGTCTTCCATCAGCGCGAGCAATCGTTCCATACCCATCGCGAAACCGCAGGCCGGTGCCGCTTTGCCGCCGATCTGTTCGATCAGTCCATCATAGCGTCCGCCGGCGCAAACGGTGCCCTGCGCGCCCAGCCGGGTCGGTGGTCCACTCGTATACGACGTCATTGTAATAGTCCAGGCCGCGAACCAGACGCGGATTGATGCGAGAATTCAACGCCGGCATTGCGCAGCAGCCCCTGCAGGGCCTCGAAATGCCGGCGAGAGTCGTCGTCCAGATCGTCGGCGAGCCTGGGCGCGGCCGCAATGATGTCGCGCATCGCCGGGTTCTTGCTGTCGAGCACGCGCAGCGGATTGCTGTGCAGCCGGCGCCGCGCATCCTCATCGAGCGCGGCGGCGTGTTCTTCGAGATAGGCGATCAGCCGCGCCCGGTAACGTCCGCGCGAGGCTGCATTGCCGAGCGTATTGATCTCGAGCCGCAGGTCCGACAGGCCCAGGCGCGACCACAGACGCGCGCCCATGACCATATGCTCGGCATCCACGTCAGGTCCCGCGAACCCGAGCGCTTCGACGCCCACCTGATGAAACTGGCGGTAGCGGCCTTTCTGCGGACGCTCATGCCGGAACATCGGTCCGATATAGAACAGGCGCTGCGGCGCCGTTATAGAGCAGATTGTGCTCGATGACCGCGCGCACGCATGACGCGGTGCCTTCCGGGCGCAAGGTGAGGCTCTCGCCATTGAGCTGATCGACGAAGGTATACATTTCCTTCTCGACGATGTCGGTAACTTCGCCGATCGAGCGCACGAACAGTTCGGTCTTTTCCAGGATCGGCATGCGGATGTTCCGATAACCGTACTGCGCAAGCCAGGCGCGCACGGTGTCTTCGAAGAACTCCCAACGCGCGGCCTGCTCCGGCAGGATGTCGTTCATCCCGCGCACAGCCTGGATCGTTGTTGCCATGAAGCGTTCTTGTCTCGACAGGACGGGGCTCAGCCGAGCGCCCGGGAGGATTGGTCGCAGGTGGGCGCTGCCTGGCCGGCCGATGGGCCATAGTGGCTGGCCACATAATTCTCGACCAGCCGATGGAAATCTTCGGCGATGCGCTCGCCCTTGAGCGTCACGGTCTTCACACCATCAACGAATACCGGCGCCACCGGTGATTCTCCCGGACCCCGGCAGGCTGATGCCGATGTTGGCATGCTTGCTTTCGCCCGGCCCGTTGACCACACAGCCCATCACGGCAACGCGCATGTCCTCCACGCCCGGATAGCGCGTGCGCCACACCGGCATCTGCTTGCGCAGATAGGCCTGGATGTTTTCGGCGAGTTCCTGAAAGAACGTGCTGGTCGTGCGGCCGCAACCCGGGCAGGCGATCACCATCGGCGTGAACGAGCGCAGACCCATGGTCTGCAGTATCTCCTGCGCGACGATCACCTCCCGCGCGCGGTCTCCGCCCGGATCGGGCGTGAGCGATATGCGGATGGTGTCGCCAATGCCCTCCTGCAGCAGCACCGCCAGGGCGGCGGTAGAAGCGACGATTCCCTTGGAACCCATGCCCGCCTCGGTCAGGCCGAGGTGCAAGCGGATAGTCGCAGCGCGCGGCGAGTTCGCGATACACCCTGATCAGGTCCTGCACCCCGCTCACCTTGCAGGACAGGATGATGCGATTGCGCGGCAAGCCGATTTCTTCCGCCTTCTGCGCGCTTTGCAGCGCCGAGACGATCAGTGCTTCGCGCATCACATCGGCCGCTTCACCCGGTTCGGGCAGGCGCGCGTTGTCGTCCATCATGCGACCGAGCAGATCCGGATCGAGGCTGCCCCAGTTGACGCCGATGCGCACGGGCTTGCCATATCGACAAGCCGTTTCGATCATGGTCGCGAACTGATCGTCGCGCCTGGCGCCCCGCCCGACGTTGCCTGGATTGATGCGGTACTTGTCCAGCGCCTGCGCGCAATCCGGATATTGCGTCAGCAGCTTGTGTCCGTTGAAATGGAAGTCGCCGATCAGCGGCACGCGACAGCGCGTCGCGCTCGAGCAGATTGCGGATCTCGGGTACGGCGGCGGCGGCCTCGGCGCTGTTGACCGTGATGCGCACGAGTTCCGATCCCGCCTGGGCCAGTTCGCGCACCTGCCGTGCCGTCGCCTGCACATCCGCCGTGTCGGTGTTGGTCATCGACTGGACCACCACGGGTGCATCGCCGCCGACGCGCACACCCGCGATGCTGACCTGGCGCGTGTGGTGGCGGGAAATGGTATCAACGGACATGCGAAAGGTCCTATTCGAGCGTCAGGCGCGCCACGGCCATGCGCGTGTGCGGCGCCAGATCGACGCTCTTGTTGTCCCGGAACAACTGCACCCCTCCCGCATTGCCCACTACAACGGACAACGGCGGCTCTCCGCTCACGCTGCGGCGTGTGCCGGGAGCGCCGAGCTGACCGAAAATGGTATTACCCTCCCGGTCCTTGATTTCGACCCAGGATTCCTCGTCGAAAATCATGCGCACGGTCAACCGCGACGACGATTCAACTGCAACGCCATCATCGGCCGCCGCCGGAACCTGGGCGACCGGATCGGACGCCGGCGTCGAAGCGATGCTCGTCTCAGGTTTCGCCACGGGTTTCGTCGCGGGCGGAGGGTTCGGCTTGCTTTCAGCGCTCCTTTTCTCGGCTGCGGCACGCGATTCCACCGGCGTCTTCGCCTCGGGCGCCGGCTGGTCGTTTTGCGCAATCGGCGGCGCGCCGCGACCAGCGTCCTGCGTACGGCGCCCGCCGAAAACAAACGCCAATGCAATTCCGATCAGCACTACGACCACGACCGCGGGCCAGTGCCGGAATTTTTGCTCCTGCGCCACGACCGGGCGGGCGCGTTGCGGTTCGGGATCGGCCTCCGCGGCTTCCTGGCGGGGGTTGAGGAGCGAATCCGTGGACCGGATAAGCGGTTCCGGATCCAGACCCAGCAACTTGGCGTAATTGCGGATGAAACCGTGGATGAAAAGAGGTCCCTTGTAAGCGGAGTAATCGTCGCGTTCCAGCGCCTCGACCTGGCGCACGGAAAGCTTCAGTTGCCTGGAAACGTCGCCGAGGCTCAAGCCCTGGCGACGGCGTTCGTTGAGCAGCGCAGCGCCGGCACTCGGCATTTCGGGGGGCGAACCGGACGTGTCGTTCATCGATGGCGTGCTCACTGAAACTGCCCCTCGTTGAAGGCCCTGGTCTGGGTGGCACCCGGATAGCGGTTATTGAGCTGCGCGCCATAACTGGCCAGCGCCGTTCTGTTGCCCAGACGGTGCTCGATGCGCGCCCCGAGCCACAACGCCTCTGCAGTAGGCGTCGATACGCGCATGTGCCGGTTCAGCAGCGAGCGCGCGTCAGTCACCTGGTTGCGCTGGTACATCAGGTCTGCGAGTTGATAAAGCGCCTGGGACTGGTCCGGCTGCAGGGCCAGCGCCTTGCGCAGCAGCTCTTCCGCCTTGGCGCTGTCGCCTTGCATGTTCGCGCAGATGCCGGCATTGGTGTACGCATTCTCGGGCGTTGCATACAGCGGGTTCTTCAGCGCGGCGGCAAAATATTTCATCGCCTCTTTCTCGCGCTTGCGCTGGCACAGGAACATGCCGTAGTTGTTGTTCGACGCCGAATCATTGGCATCGATCTTCAATGCGCGCTCGAAAGAGCGTTCGGCGAGCGCATCCTGCTTCAGGGTCATATACACCAGGCCGAGTTGGCTGTGCGCCGGCGCGTAACCCGGATCGGCGCTGATGGCCTCCTTGAGTTCCTGTACGGCCACGGACATCTGGCCGATGCCGTAATACGCCGCGCCCAGCTCAGTATGAATGCGCGCGCGATTCTCCGCGGCATTTCTCGGCTCGCCGGATTCAAGCTTTGGCGGCTGCGACGCGCACCCTGCCAGCGCCAGGCAGATCAGCACGACGATTCGATTCATGGCGACGCGGCCGCATCGCGCCGCAGCTTGCGCCGCGTACGATCCTGCACCTGGCCCGCAAGCTGTCCGCAAGCGCCATCGATATCGTCGCCGCGTGTCTTGCGCGTGGTGGTCACGAGCCCCGCTTGCATCAGCACATCGCGAAACGCCCCGATGCGGGCGGCTGGCGAGCGTTCGAATCCCGACTCGGGAAACGCATTGAAGGGAATAAGATTGAATTTGCACGGCACGCCTTTGACCAGCGACACCAGTTGCCTTGCCTGTTCAACGCTATCGTTGACGCCATCGAGCATCACATACTCGAAGGTGACGAAGTCGCGCGGCGCCACTTTGATGTAGCGTTTGCAGGCGGCCATCAATTCCTTCAGCGGATACTTTTTGTTGATCGGGACCAACCGGTCGCGCAGTGCGTCATCCGGCGCGTGCAGCGAAACCGCGAGGGCCACCGGCAATTGCGCGGCGAGACGGTCCATGGCCGGCACCAGGCCCGACGTCGACAGCGTGACGCGCCGGCGCGACAGCCCGTAAGCATTATCGTCCAGCATGATGCGCATGGCCGACACGACATTGTCGAAATTGGCCAGCGGTTCGCCCATTCCCATCATGACCACGTTGCTGATGACCCGCTCGCCTTTCGGTGTTGCACCGAGAGCGCGATTGGCCCACCACAACTGGCCGATTATTTCACCGACGGTGAGGTTGCGGTTGAAGCCTTGCCGGCCGGTGGAACAAAAAGCGCATTCCAGCGCGCACCCGACTTGTGACGACACGCACAGCGTGCCGCGGCCGGTTTCGGGAATGAATACCGTTTCGATGCCATTGGCCGCGCCCACGGACAGCAGCCATTTGCGCGTTCCGTCCAGCGCAGTAGAGTCCGCCATCACCGAGGGCGCCTGGATTATTGCGCCTGCGCCGAGCTTGGCGCGCACGTCTTTCGACAGATCGCTCATGGCAGCGAAGTCAGCCTGCCCGAACTGATGGATCCAGCGCATCACCTGCCGCGCGCGAAATGGCTTCTCGCCGATTTCATCAAAGAAACCGGCAAGGCCTTGCGCGTCGAAATCGAGCAGGTTGACGGGCATCAGCGAGAGTAGATGTTCAGCGTGGGGAAAAAGTAGGAAATTTCCACGGCCGCCGTCTCCGGGGCATCCGAGCCATGCACTGCATTGGCGTCGATGCTGTCGGCGAAATCGGCGCGAATGGAACCTTTGGCAGCTTTCTTGGGATCGGTGGCCCCCATCAGGTCGCGATTCTTCTGGATGGCGCCGGCCCCTTCGAGCACTTGTACCATGACCGGACCGGAAACCATGAAGTTCACCAGATCGTTGAAAAACGGGCGCTGTTTATGCACTGCGTAGAAACCTTCCGCTTCTTGCCGCGACAACTGCACCATTCTCGCGGCTACGATTTTCAAGCCACCGCTTTCGAAGCGTGAATAGATCTGTCCGATCACATTTTTGGCAACGGCATCGGGTTTGATGATCGACAGGGTACGCTCAACAGCCATCTATTTTCTCCAAGGGGGTTGTTTTTTTGAAGCTAATTCATAAGGATAGCATGGCGCCATCGCGAAAGGAATGGCTTTGCTCCGCGTTGGACGCAAAGGCGCTGGTCAACGTTCGCGCGCGACCCCGGCAACGGCCGGAATCTGCGCGAAATCAGTAAAGCAGCGGTCCGAACGAGTTTGCCATGCGGGGCGAAACGATTCGACCTCGATGCGCTGCTGAGGGCTGCCGCGTTGAACTGGCCTGCTCAGTAAAGCATGTTGGGCAGCCACAACGAGATGGCCGGCACATACGTGATCAGGACCAGATAGCCTAACAGTACGAATACCCAGGGCAGACAGGCGATGGAGACCTCGGTGAGTCCCATTTTTGCGATGTGGCTCGCGACGAACAGATTCAGCCCGACTGGTGGATGGATCATGCCGATCTCCATGTTCACCGTCATGATGACGCCCAGATGGATGGGGTCGATGCCTAGATCTCTGGCGATAGGCACCAGCAGCGGCGCGAGAATCAGGATGATCGAACTCGGCTCCATGAACTGGCCTGCCACCAGCAGCGCAATATTGACTGCAATCAGGAACATCCAGGGCGAAAGCTGCTGATCCACCACCCATTGGGATAGAACCTGCGGGATTTGCTCGGACGTGAGCAGGAAAGAAAACAAGATGGCATTGGTGATGATGTACAGCAGCATCGCGCTGGTGTTGGCCGCGGACAACAGCACCTTCGGCACCTGGCGCAAGGTGAGGCCGCGATAGATGAATACTGCAGCGATAAACGCATAGACGGCACTCACGGCGGCTGCTTCCGTGGGGGTGAAAATGCCACCGTAGATGCCTCCCATGACGATAACGACCAGCATCAGACCCCAGAACGCGTCCTTGAACGACTCCCAGACTTCGCGCGCCGACGCGCGCGGCAACGTCGGAAAGTTTTTCTTGCGCGCCGTCACATACGTAACCAGCATCAGCAGCGCCGCCAGCAGGATGCCGGGAACGATGCCGGCAATGAACAGCTTGCCGGCGGACTCCGAGGTGCTGACCGCGTAGATGATCATCACAATCGACGGCGGAATCAGGATGCCAAGCGACCCGGATGTCGTGATCACGCCTACGGCAAAGCGCTTCGGGTAACCATTCTTGATCATTGCTGGCAGCATGATCGAGCCGATCGCCACGACTGTGGCGGGACTGGATCCCGAGATAGTCGCGAAAAAAGTGCAGGCCAGAATTGCGGCCATGGCCAGCCCGCCGTGCATGGCGCCAACCAGCGCGAGCGCAAACCGGATGATGCGGCGCGCGATGCCGCCTTCCGTCAGAAAAGTCCCCGACAGCACGAAGAAGGGTACGGCCATGATCGCGAAACTTTCCAGACCGGTGAACAGCCGTTGCGAAACGATGTCGACGGTATCGATCGAAAACGTCGAGAACAGCGCGAGAAAAGTCAGCACGGTCATCCCGAGCGCGATCGAGATCGGCGTGCCGGTCAGCAGCAGCGCGAGCAGGATGACGAAGATCAGGGTGGCGTTCACGCCGGCTCCTCATGCACGCCGCCCAGTGCATGCGCGGGCAGGTCGCCACTGCGCAGGAAACGGGTCAGAACCTGAAGGAAACGGTAGCACATCAGCGCTGAGCCGAGCGGTATGCACAGGTACACAATCCACATCGGCCATTCGAGGTCCGGCGACGTCTGGCCGGTGCCATAAATGAACCAGACCCAGCGCGCGCCCATGATGGCGATGACGCCGGTAAAGAACGCGCCCAGCGAAAGCGCCAGCGCGACCAGGGCGCGGCGCATGCGCGGGCGCACCGCGTTGACCAACACATCCACGCCGATGTGAATGCCGGTGCGCACGCCGTACGCCGCACCGAACTTCGCCATCCAGATAAAAAGATAAACGCAAAGTTCCTGCGCCCACGCAAAATTCAGCGCGGCGGCGTATTGCCAAAGCCACGGCACCGCCGCGGATTGACGGTGCAGCACGGCAGCGAAAATGATGAGCGTGGCGGCCGCCATGAAACTGGCGATCAACCACTCCTCGAGATGATCGAGAGCCCGGTTCAGCGCACGCATCACAGTTACTTGGGCCTGGATTTACGGAGTTCGGCTTCGGCGGCAATAGCGCGAATGGCCTCGAGGTTTGCCTTGCCGACGACTTTTTCGAACTTCGCGTGAACCGGCAGCAGCGCCTCCTTCCAGGCCTTGCGCTCCGCATCCGACAGGATATAGATCTCGGTCTTGCCGGAAGCCTTTACGGCAGCCAGTGCATCATCGTTTTCCTTTTTCGCGATGGCGCGCTCATAGCGGGTCGCTTCGCCCATGGCCTTTTCGAGCTGGCCGCGCACATCCGCCGGCAACCCCTCCCAGAACTTGCGGTTGGTGATGACCGCATAAACCAGGCAACCATGGTCGGTCATCGTCAGATGCGACTGCACTTCGTGCATCTTCTGGGTGTACAGGTTCGATACCGGATTCTCCGTGCCGTCGACGACTTTCTGCTGCAATGCCGAATAGACCTCTGAGAACGCCATGACCTGCGGCAACGCGCCCAGTTGGCGGATCATTGCCTCGAGCACTTTCGACGACTGGATGCGCATCTTCAGTCCGCGAAAATCCTGTGGCTTGCGCAGTGGACGGTTGGCAGAAAATTGCTTGAAGCCATTGTCCCAGTACGCCAGCCCCTTGAGGCCTTTGGGCTCGAGCTTCGCAAACAGGCTCTTGCCGATGTCGCCATCGGTCACGCGATCGACGGTTTCGGCGTCGGGAATCAGGTAGGGCAAATCGAATAGCTCGAATTCGCGCACGCCCAGCGGCCCGAATTTGGACACCGAGGGCGCCAGCATATGCACGGCGCCGCGCTGCAGGGCTTCCATCTCCTCGCGATCCTTGTACAACTGGCTGTTCGGGTAAACCTCGACCTTGACGCGTCCGCCGGTATATTTGGCGGCGAGTTCCCGGAACTTCTCCGCAGCTTTGCCTTTGGGCGTGTCGTTGGCGACGACGTGACTGAACTTGATGATGATCGGATCGGCGGCCTGCGCGCCTGGCGCAACGGCCAGTAGCAGGAGTGCGAACAGCATTCTTTTCATTTTTTCTGTGGCGCGGTCTGGGCGCCTCTCCTTCGCCGAATTCTATCAGCCCGGCTCCCACTCCGGCGCGATCCCCGGCTCCCCGGCGCCGGCGCGAAACTCGGCGGCGACGCCAATGCCGGGGACCCAGGCGAGTTGCTCGCCGAAAAACACCAGCGGCATGCGGCTGCGCTCCCAGGGCGGCACGCCATGTTCCTGCAACAGGCTCTTGAGGGCACGCCGCGGCCGATTCTTGCCGGGTTGCATGCGCTCGCCTCCTGCGCGGCCTCGCACAGTGGCCGCGCGAATGTCAAAGTGACGCCGCCCAATGCCTTCGCCGATTACGGCGCGCGAACGCAAGACGCCGAGCCCGTCCGGCAGGACCAACTCGTGTTGCCCATCCCAGCGCGATTGCCAGTCCGCAGCCAGGTCCGCCGCGTCGGCCATGACCTCCACGCGGTCGCGGTAGCAGCGCAGCCGCGCATCGCCAAACGCGACCTGCAGTTCCGCGTCCCGACCCGCTTCGCGGCATTGGCGCAATGCCTCCTCAAGTCTGACGCGTGGAGGCATCGGCAATTTCTGGTCCGCGAAAAGCTGGCGCAGCAGATTCAGTGCTCGCGCATCGGACAACTGCCTCAGGCGCTCGGCCGATACGGCGCTGCGATCGAACGACTGCGCATCGATGCGCGCCAGTTCTTCCGCGAGATCCGCGTAGTCGGAGAGGTTGCGCGCGGCCCGTGCCAGCGTTTCGCGATAGCCCGGGAATCGGGCGTCGAGCAGGACCAGCAATTCGTTGCGCAGGAAATTGCGGTCAAACCGCGAGTCTGCGTTGCTGTCATCCTCCACCCAGGCGAGTCCCCTGCTTCTGGCGTAGGCCTCGAGACGCTCGCGGCGCAGTTCCAGCAAGGGACGAAGAATCATCGGTGCCGCGGTCTTGGACGCCGGGGCCGATTCCTGTGGCCGCACGACCGGCATGCAGGCCAGTCCCTTTGCGCCGGCACCGCGCAGAAGTTGCAACAGGAAGGTCTCGACCTGGTCATCGAGATGATGCGCGAGCGCGACGAAATCCGCGTCGAGCGCGGCAAACGCGCGATAACGCAGCTTGCGGGCCGCCGCCTCGATTCCGGCGCCGTCGGCCACGACATCAACGCGCTGCACCGTCAGCGCGATGCCGCGCTGCCCGCACAGCGACTGGCAGAACGATTCCCATTCGGCGGCGCGCCGGTTGAGCTGATGATTCACATGTACCGCCGAGAGCACCAGATCTCTGGCCGCGCGCCGTTCATGCAGCAGATCGAGCAACACCACGGAGTCCATGCCCCCGCTGAGCGCAACCGCAATGCGCTTGCCGCGCACGGCGTGCGCATCCAGGGTGTCATTCACAATTACCGAAAGTTCGTCGTCCATATCAGTCCCGGTGCCGCCAAAACAAGATACCCCGCATGCGCGGGGTATCCTTTTGCTCATGCACGCCGCGCCGCGCCTTCAGCGCACGAGCGCTTCCTTGAACTTGCCATGTGCCATGAGCCGCTCGAAACGCGTTTCAATGAGTGCATCGATGGGCTTTTCCTGCGCCTCCGTCAACGCATCCATGAGCGACTTGCGCAAGGTCTGCATGATGGCCGACGGATCGCGATGTGCCCCGCCCGGCGGCTCGGCTACCACGCGATCCACCAGACCCAGCGTTTTCAGCCGGTTGGCCGTAATGCCCAGCGTTTCCGCGGCATCAGGCGCCTTGTCGGCGCTTTTCCACAATATCGATGCACAGCCTTCGGGGGAAATGACCGAATAAATCGAGTACTGCAGCATGAGCATGACATCCCCGACAGCGATCGCCAGTGCGCCGCCCGATCCGCCTTCGCCGATGATGGTCACGACGATGGGCACGCGTAAATCCGCCATCGCATAGAGATTGCGCCCGATCGCCTCCGATTGCCCGCGCTCTTCCGCACCGACGCCCGGGTAGGCCCCTGGGGTATCGACGAATGTCATCACCGGGATATTGAATTTCTCGGCAAGCTTCATCAATCGCAGCGCCTTGCGATAGCCTTCCGGCTTGGGCATGCCGAAGTTGCGGTACAGCTTGTCCTTGGTGTCGCGGCCTTTTTGATGGCCGATGACCATGACCGACTGACTGCCAAAACGCGCAAGCCCGCCGATGATCGCAGGGTCTTCGGCGAACAGGCGGTCGCCCTGGAGCTCCTCAAAGTCGGCGAACAGGTTCTGGAAATAATCCAGGGAGTATGGGCGCTGGGCATGGCGCGCGACCTGCGAGATCTGCCATGCGGACAATTTCGCGTAAATATCGCGGGTCAACGTGCCGCTTTTCTTCTGCAGACGCGATATCTCCTCGGAAATGTCCACCGCGGAATCGTCCTGCACATAGCGCAGCTCCTCGATCTTCGCCTCAAGCTCGGCGATCGGCTGCTCGAAATCCAGAAATGTCGTCTTCATGGGGCGATATTGTAATGACAGTCCGACCCGCGTGGTTTCCGAATCGAGCTACTTGCCATATTGCGATGCCAGGTAGTCGACAATCTTCTGCGCATCGCCGTCGGCCACGGGTGCCCCCATGACCTTGATCATCTTGTTGACCGAAGCTTCCCAACCCTTGCGGTCAAGGAAAGGCGAATTCATCTGGATATAGTCGAGGCTGTGGCACATCGAGCAATTGGCCGTCACGAGATCCTTGCCCGGCGCGTTTTTGAGCCCGAGGTCACCCTCCCCGGCATGGGCGGCTAGGGCCACAGATACAGCCAGAGACAGGACACCTGCCACGAGCATTCTCATTCAGTCTCCTAAGTCACCTCGATTTCGAGGCGCTGGACCACATTATTGTGATACCCGGCCGGATTGAAGATCAGGTCGAAGCTCTGGGTGGCGCCGGCGCGATTGGTCGCCCGTGCCAGCACGACATGCCGGCCGGGCCGGTCGGGCGTAAAACGGTGCGACCATTGCCGCCAGGAAAAGCGGCCCAGATCCGCGCCGAGCTGTGCCGTTCGCCACACGTTTCCGCCATCGTCCGACACTTCGACGGTGGCGATGCCATAACCGCCATCCCACGCAACACCGCCGATCGTGACGGCCTCGCCCTGCCGGGCTTGTCCGCCCGGCGTCGGGCTCGTAATCAGCGAATTGACCACCATCTCCGTGATCGGCGTGTTGGCCTCGGTCTCCTGGCTGGTGAAGCGATCGATGATGGGAAACTTCCCCTTGGGAATCCGGTACCCCGGATTCATCCAGAATCCCTTGAATGGCTGCGCGAGCGCCGTCACGGAAGTGACGTGCTTCATCCAGTACGTGGCGGTCCACCCCGGTACCACGATACGCGCGGGGAATCCATTCCAGTGCGGCAAGGCCTCCCCGTTCATCGCGAAGGCCACCAGGGTATTTTCGTCCATGGCCTTCCACACCGGCAGACTCTTGATGAAATCCGGTGTCTTGTCGAGCACCGCGGCATCCGCCCCGTCGAAGACGATCTCAACGGCATCTTTCTTGAGCCCCGCCTTGGTCAACAGGTCGCGCAGGCGCACGCCGCGCCATATCGCGTTGCCCATCGCCCCGTGGCCCCATTGCACGCCCGCCACATGCGGTTGCGAAAAACCGCGCCGGTTGCCCGAACACATGCACACGGCTGCGATCTCGACCGTCTCAAAGTCGCGCGTCAAGTTCTGATACGTCAGTTCGACAGGTTTGTCGACGGATTCGCCACCGATGTCCAGACGCCACTGCGCGGCGTCGACCTGCGGGATGCCCGCCAGGTGATAGCGCACGAAAAACGCGTCATTCGGCGTAAACGCCTCATTGAAATAGCTCACCGGCGTTTCGAAATTGGGCGGCCGAACCGATTTTCTGATCAGCGGCAGCTTGCCGGGCAGCTTCTCCAGTCGCGCAGACTCGAGCGTGCCGGCGGGCAGCGTGGCCACGCCAGGATGGCCGGCCGCGTGCGCGGCTTCCAGCCATCTTGTTGCGCCGGCAAGCAGCAGACCGCCCGCCGAGACTTTCAGGAATTGCCGCCTGCCATGCATCGCCTGTGCTCCGCATTTCTTTCGCACGTGGTATCAAAACAGCACGCCGCTCTGACCGCGAGGGTCGCTGGCGGTTGTGATACGCCCTGTTTTCTTGTCGAAGAATACCGCCTGCATGTTACCCCACTTGCGTCGACCGGGTTCCACGGCATGCCCCTTAGATCGCAATGCCTGGATCCAGTCATCGGTGAAGCTGTCCGGTTCGAATTCGATGCGATCGGGCACATACTGATGGTGAAAGCGAGGCACAGCAACCAGGCGCTCCAGGTCATGCTGTGGCTCGCCGACATAATCGAGTATGCCCTGCAGCACCATGGAAATGATGCGCGATCCGCCGGGCGTCCCAAGCACCAGAACACCGCGCTCGTCCTCGACGAAGGTCGGCGACATGGACGAAAGCGGCCGCTTTCCGGGTTCGATGGCGTTGGCCTCACCACCGGTCAGCCGGTACAGGTTCTGTGCGCCCGGCGCCAACGCGAAATCGTCCATATGATTATTGAGCAGCACGCCGGTATCGCCGGCAACGAATGCGGAGCCAAACGGCCCGTTGACCGAAAGTGTTGCCGCTACCCGGTTGCCTTCGGCATCGATGATCGAGAAATGCGTGGTATCGGCCGCTTCCTCGCCTGCACCCGCGAGGTGTGCGCTTGGCGTCGCCCGTTCCGGGTCGATGGTTGCGCCGCGGCGCTTCGCGTAGTCGCGCGACATCAGTTTTGCCACGGGCACCTCAACATAATCCGGATCGCCCATATAACGCGCACGATCCTGATAGGCGCGACGCATGGCCTCGGCCACATGGTGCGTGCGCGCCGGCGGAGCCAGCTTCGCCAGATCGACCGCCTCGAGAATGAACAGGCTCTGCGCGAGCACCATTCCACCGGAAGACGGCAGCGGCGCGGCCGTAATCGTGGCGCCTCGGTAGGTGAACTTGAGTGGTTTGCGCTCGATGACCCGATAGCGCTCGAGATCGGACAATTCCCATAAGCCGCCCGCGGCGTTCACGGCCTGCGTCAGCTTGCGCGCAAATTCGCCGCCATAGAACCCCCGCGCGCCCTGTGCGGCGAGCAGGCGCAATGTCTGCGCCAACTGCGGCTGCACGACGATGAAGCCCACCGCCGGTAGCTTGCCGTCATCGAGAAAGCTCCGCGCCGCGCCGGCGTTGGACCGCAGCTTGGCCTCGCGCATGGCGCTGGCCCGGGCATAGCGCGCATCCGCGGCAAAACCATGCTCCGCCAGGCGGATCGCCGGCGCCAGCGATCGCGCCAGGGGTAATTTCCCGTAGCGACGTGCCACCCAGTCGAAAGCGGCGGGTTCTCCGGGGATGCCCGCGGCTGTTGCACCGTCCAGTGATGCCCGTTGTTTCACCGCACCGTCCCGATCGACGAAAAACTCACGCGTCGCGCGCGAGGGCGCGGTTTCACGCGCGTCGACGAACACATCCAGATCATCGGACGCGCGATGCAACAGGAAGAAGCCGCCGCCGCCAATGCCCGAGGCGAACGGCTCGACGACGGCGAGCGCGGCCGCCACCGCCACCGACGCATCGAAAGCATTGCCACCCGCTCCGAGAATGTCGCAGCCGGCCTGCGTGGCGAGCGGATGCGCCGAAGCGATTCCGCAGGATTCCGCCGCCACGGCCGCGCGCGCGGCAACGACGAGCAGAAGCAGGCAACTGAGCAATAACTGGCGGACAGGCTGTCTCACGCGCAACCCCACGGAGCTGGAAAACCATCATCATAACGTGGCCTCATCACGGCGCGCCTTCAGGCTTTTTGACGCGAAACCATGCCGCATACAACGCGGGCACGAATAACAGCGTCAATACGGTCGCAGAAATCAGTCCGCCCATGATCGCCACCGCCATCGGCCCCCAGAACGTGCTGCGCGACAGCGGGATCATGGCCAGTACCGCGGCCAGGGCGGTCAGCACGATCGGCCGGAACCGGCGCACGGTCGCATCGACGATGGCATTCCATGTTTCATGGCCCGCGGCGATGTCCTGCTCGATCTGGTCCACGAGGATCACGGCGTTGCGCATGATCATGCCGAACAGCGCGATGACCCCGAGATTGGCCACGAATCCGAACGGCACGTTCCAGGTCAGCAGGATGATGATCACGCCGATCAGCCCCAGGGGGGCTGTCAGAATGACCATGATGACCCGTTGAAAACTCTGCAACTGGATCATCAGCAACGTCAGGACGGTGATGATCATCAGCGGCATCACAGCGATGATGGAATTCTCGCCCTTTGCGCTTTCTTCGATCGCGCCTGCCATTTCGATGCGGTAATGCTCGGGCAGTCCGGCGCGCAGTGCGTCGAGTTGCGGGTTGACCTGCCTGGAGACCACCGGCGCCTGCACGTCCCCTCGGATATCCGCACGCACGCTGACCGTCGGCTGGCGATTGCGCCGCCAGATGATGCCCTCTTCGAAGCCGTATTCTATGCTTGCGATTTGCGCCAGCGGAATCCATTTGCCCGACTGTGTCGGCACGTTGATCTCGGCGAGCCTGCCTGGGTCGAGGCGCTCCTGCGATTCCGCGCGTGCCAGCACCTCGATCAATTTGTCGCGCTCGCGATACTGCGTGATGCTGAAGCCGGTCAGGATGGAATTGAGCACCGTCGACAGTCCCTGTGAACTCACGCCGATGACACGCGCCTTGTTCTGATCGATCTCGAGGCGGATGGTCTTGACCTGCTCATTCCAGTCGAGGTGCACGTTCTGCGCGTGCGGGTTGGCTCGCACGATCGACGCCACCTCCAGCGCAATGCCACGCACCGTGGAAATGTCGCTGCCGACGACCCGGAACTGTACCGGATAACCGACCGGAGGCCCGTTCTCCAGCCGGTTTACGCGCCCGCGCAGCATCGTGAAATCGCGTTCGAGCAGGCCATTGAGCTTGCCGTACAGCACTTCGCGCGCCGTGTTGTCGCGGCTGACGATCACGAATTGCGCGAAATTCGGGTGACCCAGTTGCTGGTCGAGCGGCAGATAGAAGCGCGGACTGCCGTTGCCGACGTAAGCGACATAGTTCACCACGTTCGGGTCGCTCTTGAGCGACTGCTCCAGTCGCTTCACCTGCACTTCGGTGGCGTGGAAGGAGGCGCCCTGCGGCAACCAGAGATCGACGATGAGTTCCGGGCGGTTCGATGAGGGAAAAAACTGATTCTGCACAAAACGAAATCCCATGATCGAAACGGCAAATACGATCGCAGTCGCCACAATGACGGTCTTGCGGTAATTGACGCACCATGCCACCAGCGCGCGGAAGCGCCGGTAGAACCGCGTGTCGTACACCTCGGCGCGATGCGCCAGCATCGGCGCAGGGGCGGGCACCAGGCGCGGGTTCCAGCGGTGCAACGGTGCGTGCACGAAGCGCCGCCACCACGAAGGGGGTGCGACGCCCTGCGCAGGGTCGGGCAATAACTTGTAACCCAGATAGGGCGTAAAAAGGACCGCGACGACCCAGGAGACGAGCAGCGCGATGGTCACCACGGCGAATATGGAAAAGGTGTATTCCCCCGCGGAGGATTTGGCGAAACCGACCGGAGTGAACGCCGCGGCAGTGATCAGCGTGCCGGTGAGCATCGGAAACGCCGTGGAGGTATAAGCAAACGCAGCCGCTTTGGCGCGCTCCATCCCCTGCTCCATCTTGGTCGCCATCATTTCCACGGAAATAATGGCATCGTCAACCAGCAAGCCGAGCGAGATGATCAGCGCGCCGAGCGAAATGCGTTGCAGGTCTATTCCATACAGGCGCATCAGCAGAAAAGTCACCGCCAGCACGAGCGGAATGGATAACGCCACCACCAGCCCGGTGCGGAAGCCCAAGCTGAAGAAACTCACGGCGAGCACGATCACCACCGCTTCCAGCAGCGTTTTCATGAACTCATCGACGGAGCGCTTCACGACGGCGGGCTGGTTGGAATACTGATGGACCTCGATGCCCACCGGCAGATCCTTTGCAATGCGCGCAAACGCGTGGTCGAGGTCCTCGCCGAGTCGCAGGATGTCGCCCCCCTTGGCCATCGACACGGCCAGCACGATCGCCTCCTCGCCCATGTAGCGCACTTTCTGCGTGGGCGGATCGCCATAGCCCCGATACACGTTGGCGATGTCGCCAAGCCGGAACAACCGCCCGTTCGCCTGGATACCGATCTCGCGGACGCTCTCCACCGAGTCGAAACTGCCTGAAATGCGCAAGGCCATGCGGTCGGAGCGCGTGTCGATCGAGCCGGCCGGGGTCATCGCGTTCTGCTCGCGCAGGACGTTGAATATCGACAACGGATCGATGCCGAGCGTGGAGAGTTTGCGATGCGATGTTTCGACGTAGATTTTCTCTTCCTGGTCGCCGAGTATCTCAGCCTTGGCTACGGCCGGAACGCCCAATATCTCCTTGCGCACCGCCTCGACGTAATCCTTCAGTTCTGCGTAGTTGAAGCCATCGCCGGTAAACGCATAGAGGTTGCCGAACACGTCGCCGAATTCATCGTTGAAGAACGGACCCAACGTACCGGCCGGCAGAGAACTGCGCATATCCGCAATTTTCTTTCTGACCTGGTACCAAAGATCCGCCACTTCTCGCGGGGGCGTCGCATCCTTGAGCGTCACGAAGATGGTGGTTTCGCCCGACTTGGTGTAAGAGCGCACGCTGTCCAGATAGGGCGTCTCCTGCAGTTTTTTTTCCAGGCGTTCGGTCACCTGCTGCTCCATCTCCGCGGGCGACGCACCCGGCCACAGCGCCCTCACCACCATGACCTTGAAGGTAAACTCCGGATCTTCCGCCTGACCCAGCCGGAAATAGGAAACCAGCCCCGCGGCAAACAATGCGAGCATAAAAAAAAGCACCAGCGACTGGTGCCTCAATGCCCAGGCCGAGACGTTGAAATCCCTCATTGAGCGGCGTCCGTGCCGGATTCGGCGTTCATGCGTACTTTTTCGCCGGCGAACAATTTATGCACGCCCGCGCGCACCACGATGTCCCCGGCCTGCAATCCCGCACTGACCCCCACCTTGTCCTCGAGATAATCGCCGACTTCGACCGGCACCAGCTTTACCTGGCTCGTGACCTTGTCCACGACCCAGACCGCCGCCTGGCCGTTATCCTGATACAACGCAGTGGCCGGCAGCGTGATTTGCGCTGCCTGCTGCACGCCACGAAGATAGACGTTCGCCGTCATCCCCAGCTTCATCGCGGGATCGCCATCCACGACGCTGACTTTCGCGGCGTAGGTGCGCGTCACCGGGTCGGCGGATGGACTGACTTCCCTGAGTTTTCCTTTGTAAAGCCGGGACGGATTCGCCCACAGCGAAATATCGATCCGACGCGCGGCTCCGAGTTCCGCCAAGCGGTTTTCGGGCACATTGATCGCGACCTCGCGGTCGTCCGTGCGCGCCACCTTCATGACCGCTTGTCCGGCGGCCACCACCTGGCCCACTTCCGCCAGGATCGCAGTCACGACCCCGGCATGATCCGCCACCAGCGCGGTGTAATCAGTCTGATTGCGGCTCACCGCGAGTTGCGCCTGCGCCTGCTCAAGCCGGGCTTGGGCGACGTTATAGGCGTTTTGCCGCCGGTCGAATTCGGCCTTGCTGATGAACTCCTTCTGGTATAGCTCGGTATAGCGCGCCAGCTCGGATTTGCTTTGCTCGTACTCGGACTTCGCGGCCGCAAGCTGCGACTTCGCACTGCTCGAGTTGAGTTGCTGGTTCTCCGGGTCGAGCCGGATCAGCACATCTGCCTTGCTGACCCGACCTCCGACTTCGATGTTGCGCGCAACGATTTTTCCCGCTACCCGGAAGCTCAGGCTGGTTTCGTAACGCGCGCGGACCTCTCCGGAGTAGGCCACATCGCTTCGCGCGCTGCCGAGCGTCACGTGTACCACGGTAACGAGTCGGGGCTGCGGCGGCGGTTGCGCCGTTTCGCTGCAACCGATGCACAGCATGAGCGACGCCGCCGTGCACCAGCGCGTGGCGAAGAATATGGTGCCGGAGCCCGGTCTCATCGTCCTGCCTGCGGGAGGAAAGATCGGCCGCAAACGGTCGCCGGCAACACGACCATCACAGATTGACGGTAATGGATTGGCCGGGTTTGAGCATTGCCGCCTGCTGCGGCAGCGGTCGGGCTTCGACCCGGTAACGCAATTCCTGTGCGTCGCCCGAGGCGGACTTCGGCGTGGCAAACGGAGAGACATAGCTTATGTTTGCCTGAACCGGCGCATCGCATTGGCGACACAGGAGGGTGACCGCGCGGCCGTTCTGCAGATGCACCGCGACGGCGAGCGGCACCTCGAAGCTCACCTTGATCTTGTCGACCGGCAGGATCGACACGACCGGTGCGCCCGCAGGCACCCAGTCACCCTTTCGATACAGCGTTTCGATGACGATCCCGGTCGCGGGCGCGCTGGCCGACTTGAGCATGAGCTTCCATTCGGCCTGTGCGAGTTCGTTTTTCAGTATTTCGATCTCGTCGAGTGCGGCCCCCGCGGGCTTTCCTTTGGCACTTTCGATACGCTCAAGCCGGTTGGCCGCGTCGGCATGCGCCGAAATCTCCGCGGCCTCCGCCTGCGAGAACAAGCGCGCACCTTCACTGACCGTAGCGCCGCGCGTGACGTCCAGCGAAGACAGATTCCCCGCAACCGGCGCCGCCAATTTGACGATCTCGCCCTCCGTCACGCCGCGAAAGGACTTCAGGTCCTGGCGCGCACAGGCACTCGCAAGCGCGATGAGCACCAGCGCGAACAAGCGACTCGCTGTGATGGACGCAGAACTGCTGGTCACTGCACGTCTTCCTTGAGCAGGGCATTGACGTCGGCCAGGTCGGCTTCGGCCAGTTTGCCCAGTGCGGCCTTGAGGCGCAACTGGTTCACGATGGTGTTGTACAGCGCCTGCGCCAGGTCGCGCTGGGCGGCCGCCAGTTGCTGCTCGGCATTGAGCACGTCCACCGCCGTTCTCACCCCCACTTCCTGGCCGAGCTTGGTCGATTCGAGCTGCAGGCGCGTGGAACTGACCGCCTGCTCGAGCGCCTTGACTTGCCCCAGCCCCGAGGTCACCCCCAGGAAGGCTTCGCGCGTTTGCTGCGCCACCGAGCGCCGCGCGCTTTCCAGGTCCTGGCGCGCACGCTCCTGCCCCGCCACCGCTTCGCGCACGCGCGAGCTGATGCCCCCGCCCTGGTAGAGCGGCACGTTGAGCTGTACCCCCACCACGATCGCGTTGATGTCGCTGCCGATGCCCTGCGCGGAGGAGTTGGCGTAGTTGTTGGTGAGCGAGCCCACGGCATCGACGGTGGGATAGTGTCCGGCGTCGGCTTTCTTGATTTCCTGGGCGGCAATCTCGACGTTTTGCCGCGCCAGGGCGACTTGCAGGCTCGATTGGTAGGCCTGGTCGACCCAGGCGTTCATGTCCGCGGGCTGCGGCGGGTTGAGCGTCACCGGCGAGGTCAGCCCCGCCAGGCGCCCCACGGGCTTGCCCACGATCTGTTCGAGGGCGCGGCTTTTGACTTCCAGGTCGTTTTGCGCCACCAGCTCCTGCGCGACCACCAGGTCGTAGCGCGCCTGCGCTTCGCGCGAGTCGGTGATGGTGGCCGTGCCCACGACGAAGTTGCGCTTGGCCTGCTCGAGTTGTTCGGCCACCGCGGTTTTCTGGGAGCCGATGGTGTTCAGGTTCGCGCGCGCGAGCAGCACGTCGAAGTAGCCTTGCGCCACCCGGATCATCAGGTCCTGGGCGGAGGCGGAGAGCTGGTTCTCGGCCTGGCGCACTTGCACCTTGGCCTGTTCGTAGGTGGCACTGTTCTGCCGCCGGTACAGCGGCTGGGTCAGATTGAGCCCGTAGTTATAGTCGAAGAAGTCGCGCTGGCCGGAGGGAAAGGTGCTGTTCTTGTAGGTGCTGTCGACCCAGTTGTAGTGCGCGCCGGCGCCAAAATTGATGCTCGGCAGCAGCAGCGCGCGCGCCTGCGGCAGCTTCTCCTGCGCGCCGATGTACTGCGCCTTGGCCCCCGCATAGGTCGAATCCTGCACCTGGGCTTCGCGGTAAATGTTCAACAGGTCGGTGCGCTGCGGCCTGACCCGCGAACACTACCCCGATCAACAGTGAAATGCGCCTCATCGGTTTCTCCCCTTTTTTTCGATGCTGATGATTTTTACGGGCTCCATGCCCTTTTTCTGTACTTGCCCATCCAGCGCCAAGGCCGTTGACGACCATGTCCAGATGTTGCTCGAGGTACTTTTCCGGATCGACACGCTTGCCGTCGCAGAAATCGAACGAATGGCGCCACAACAGCAAATAAACCAGCGGAGCGATAATCAAGCGCATGGCGTTGTTGGCATCCATGCGTCGGAATTCGCCGCTCGTCATACCGCGCTCCAGCACCGTCTGCACCAGCAGATGTCCCCGGGTGATGACTTCTTCGTAGTAGAAGCGGCCGATCTCCGGGAAATTGCGGCACTCGGAAAACATCAGTTTGGGGATGCCGCCGAGTTTGGTCGTGCCTACGGCCGCCCACCAGTTGAACACGATCTTGCGCAACAACTCCGAGGCGCTGCCGTGATGTCCCTCCAACAATCGCTCGCCACGTTCGATGTGCGGCACGATCCCCGACCGGATCACTGCCTTGAACAATTCCTCCTTGCTCGAGAAATACAGATACAAGGTCCCTTTGCTGACGCCGGCCCGCGAAGCAACTTCATCGAGCCTGGTTGCGGCAAACCCGCGCTCGACGAATAAATCGAGTGCGGCTGACATCAATTCGGCGGGGCGGGCTTCCTTGCGACGGGTCCAGCGACGGTCCTGCTTGGCTAGGGGATTCACGATCGGGGGCAAGTAAATGACTGAGCGGTCAGTAATATACACGCGTGCATTAAAGGGTCAACAGATTTTCCGGCGATTCTCGCACGAGGCCGGTCTCACCCTTGATCGCCTCCGCATTTCGACGCGCCTATAATCGTGCCATCGTTCCCGCAAATTCGGCGGTTTTGACCCATGAACTCGGTCCGGCTTCCTGCCGTTGCCGGCGCATTTTATTCCGGCACCCCCGCGGCGCTGCAATCGCAAGTCGCCGGCCTGCTCGCGTCGGCCAGCCTGCCGGCGCCGCGCCGGCCCAAAGCCCTGATCGCCCCGCACGCCGGCTACGTCTATTCCGGCCCGATCGCCGCCAGCGCCTACGCTTGCCTGCTGCCGTCGCGCGACTGTATCGACGCGTGGTCCTGCTCGGGCCGGCGCATCGCGTGCGCGTGCGCGGCCTCGCCTTGCCGGCGAACGGCCTCATTCGCCACGCCGCTGGGGAACGTCGCACTCGATCAGGATGCCGTGCCGGGCCTTGCGAAACCTGCCCCAGGTCTGCACGAGCGACGAAGCGCACGCCCTGGAACATTCGCTCGAAGTGCACCTGCCGTTCCTGCAGCAGGTGCTGGCCGAATTCACGCTGGTGCCGCTCGCGGTCGGTGACGCGTCAAGCCGAGGACATCGCGCAAGTGCTCGATGCGCTGTGGGGCGGACGAGGAGACGCTGATCGTCGTGAGCTCGGACCTTTCGCATTACCTGCCCTATGCGCAAGCGCGCCAGTGCGACGATCGCAGCACGGCGCGCATGATCCTCGGCCTGCGAACCGGATCTGAATCACGAGCAGGCGTGCGGCGCGACGCCCATCAACGGCCTGCTGCTCGCGGCGCAACGCCGCGGCTTGCAGCCCGCAGCTGCTCGACTTGCGCAATTCCGGCGATACCGCCGGCGACAGGGATCGCGTGGTGGGCTATGCGTCGTTCGCCTTGTATGAGGAGCTTGCTGCGAGCACCGGCGAAAGCGCCGGATGCCCGCATCGGCGTCGAGGGCAGCACGCTGCTTTGCATCGCGCGCGCTGCAATCGCCAGCCGCTTTGGGTTGCATTTTGCGCCACCCGATGAACGCCGCCTGCCTGCACGAGCCGGGCGCCAGTTTCGTCACGCTTAAGACAGCAAGGCCAGCTGCGCGGCTGCATCGGCAGCCTCACCGGCGCATCGCAGCGCTGGCCGATGACGTGCGCGAAAACGCCCGCGCCGCCGCCTTTCACGATCCGCGCTTCGCGCCCTTGCGTTCGAGGAGCTTCGCACCGTGCGCATCGAGGTCTCGCTGCTGTCCGCGCTGCAGCCTGATCGACTGCACGAACGAGGCCGAAGCCGCTGGCGCAGCTGCGCCCCGGCATCGACGGTCTGGTCGTGCGAGTACGGCGCGCGTCGCGGCACCTTTCTGCCGCAGGTCTGGGAGCACTTTCCCGAGCCGGGGCGGTTCCTGGCCGAGCTCAAGCGCAAGGCGGGCCTCGCCGTCGATCTTCTGGGACGCCGAGGTCCGGCTTTCGCGCTACAGCGTGGCAAAATGGTCGGAACCGGAACACCGATGAGCGGCGCCTATCCCGGGCCGCTGGTGGCACCTGCTCGGACGACGGGCGCATGCAGTGCGACCTGTGTCCGCGCGACTGCCGGCTGCACGAAGGCCAGCGCGGCGCGTGCTTCGTGCGCCAGCGCGTCGGCGACGCGATGGTGCTCACGACCTACGGCCGCTCGTCGGGCTTCTGCATCGATCCGATCGAGAAGAAGCCGCTCAACCATTTCTATCCCGGGCTCGAGCGTGCTGTCGTTCGGCACCGCGGGCTGCAACCTCGCCTGCAAGTTCTGCCAGAACTGGGACATCTCGCAAGTCGCGCGACATGGACCGGCTCGCTGGACCAGGCGACGCCCGAGGCGATCGCCGCGCGGCCGCGCACGCGCCGGCTGCAAGCAGCGTCGCCTTCACCTACAACGATCCGGTGATCTTCGCCGAGTACGCGATGGACATCGCCGACGCCTGCCACGAACGCGGCGTGCAGGACCGTCGCCGTCACCGCCGGCTACATGCACGCCGCGCCGCGGCGCGAGTTCTACGCCAAGATGGACGCCGCCAACGTCGACCTGAAAGGCGTTCACCGACGAGTTCTACGTCAAGCTTACGGGCGCGCAGCTGCAGCCGGTGCTCGACACGCTCGTGTACCTGCGGCACGAGACCGACGTCTGGTTCGAGATCACGACGCTGCTGATTCCCGGCAAGAACGATTCGCGACGACGAGCTGGACGCGACTGGCGAAGTGGATCGCGCGGCGAGCTCGGCGCCAGACGTGCCCGCTGCATTTCACCGCGTTCCACCCCGACTACAAGATGACCGACATCTGCCGGCGACGCCGGCCGTCGACGCTCACGCGCGCGCGCGCCATCGCGCTGGGCGAGGGGCTGCACTACGTCTATACCGGCAACGTGCACGACCCCGCAGGCGGCACCACGAGTTGTCCGGGCTGCGGCGCCGCGTTGATCGTGCGCGACTGGCACCGCATCCTGACCTACGGCATTTCCGTGGAAGGGCGCTGCAACCACTGCGGCACAGCCATCGCGGGCCGCTTCGGCCGCTTCGACAAGCCATTCGGCCCGCGTCGTATTCCCGTTTCCATCGTCGCCTGACCCTGGCAGCTTCGATCCCGCGATTATTTTTGCAAGGCCGCCGGCTCGTGCGCGCGCGGCGCCTGTTCCGGAGGCGGCACGCCGGCCAGCGACCCAGTGCGTTCGGCGGCCTGGACGGTATTGGCCAGCAACATGGTGATGGTCATCGGCCCCACGCCGCCGGGAACCGGCGTGATATAGGACGCCTTTTGCCTTGCGCTTTCGAACTCCACGTCCCCGACGAGTTTGCCGTCGGGCATCCGGTTGATGCCGACATCGACCACCACCGCGCCGGGCTTGATCATGTCACCACTGATCATGTTCGGCTTGCCGGTCGCGACCACGAGGATATCGGCCATCGACGTATATTGGCGCAAGTCGCGCGTCTTCGAGGTGCAGATCGAAACCGTCGCGCTTCGCGCGAGCAGCATCAGCGCCATCGGCTTGCCCACGATATTGCTGCGGCCGATGACCACGGCGTTCTGCCCTTCGAGCGCAATGCCGTAGTAGTCGAGCAGCGCCATGACGCCGAACGGCGTGCAGGGCGGAAAAACCGTGCCGCCGGTTACCAGGGCGCCCAGATTATACAAATGGAACCCATCGGCATCCTTATCGACGCTGATGGCCTCCAGCACCTTGCTGTTATCGATATGCGGCGGCAGCGGCAGTTGCACGAGAATGCCGTGGATGTGCGCACTGGCGTTGAGTCCGGCGATCTTGTCGAGTACGGTTTGCTCGGTCACGTCGGCGGGCAAGTGATGCAGTTCCGAATGCAAACCCATCTCCCGGCAGGCCTTGACCTTGTTGCGCACATAGACCTGCGAGGCCGGGTTGTCGCCCACCAGCATGACCGCGAGTCCCGGTGTGACGCCCTGCTGCTTCAACGCATCGGTGCGCAGCTTCCACTGCGCGCGAATCGCCCGGGATACTGCCGTGCCGTCCATGAGCGTGGCGCTCATTCGCGCCCCCGGAGTGCGCGGGCCGGACTGGAATGATCGGGTTTCAGGGGATGCGTGACGCGGATACAACCGCAACGAGCCCTCATTCCCCGTCCCTTGCGCGCTCGAGCTGCGCGAGTGTCGAGTAGAACACCGGTCCGCGCCCCATGTCCGATTCGCGCTGGCTGGTCAACGCATTGATGTTGACGCCACCGCGCATGCGCGATCCCTGCAACTGCTTCTGCGCGCCAATCACGCCCGGCAACAGGCCCTCGACGATCAATGCATGGCCAAATGCTTCGCCGCGGTCGTTGAACAAGCGACAGTAATCACCGGTCTCGATGGCTCGCGCCTGCGCGTCCTCGGGACTGACTTCGAATGTCGGCCGCGCCAGCATTTCCTGCAAGCGCGGCACGTGCTGGAAGCTCGCCCCGATGAAGTGATGCGTTGCCGAGCTGATGACTTGCAGCGGAAAGCGCTGTTTCGCCTCGGTGCTTTCGAAGCCTTCCTTCTCGGGCACATGCATCGGCAGCGGCTCGACGCCGATTTTTGCGAGCGCCTCGGAGTAAATTTCAATCTTGCCCGATGGCGTGGGCCACTTGCCGCTGTTGACACCCCAGCGGCGCGGAGAATCGAGGTTGGCCCTCGCCCATCCGTCGCGCTTGAGGCTGTCGTAAGTGATGCCCTCGAACAGCGGATTGACTGTCGGATCGATCAACTCGCGGATCATGTCCTCGTCGGTCTGCGAGAAGCAGGCGTCGTCGTAGCCCATGGCTTTCGCGAGCCGGCGGAACAACTCCTGGTTGTCGAGACTCTCGCCCTGTTTTTCGATAGCCTGCTCGGACAACGTATAGTAATAGTTGCCATAGGCGGGCAGCAGATCGACGTGCTCGAGCGCCGTGTCCGCCGGCAGCACGATATCGGCATAAGAGGCCGTGTCGCACCAGAAGGTGTCATGCACGACGGTGAACAAATCTTCGCGCGCCAGTCCCTTGCGGGCCGCAACCGTATCGGGAACGCAGTTGGCCGGATCCGAGCTCCAGCAGAAAAACGCCTTGATCGGGGGATCGAGGTTATTGAGCGCATCACCGAGTTGGATCATGTTGATGCTGCGCGGTTGGCGCCCTTCGAGCAGGTAAGTCGCCTGCAACTGGCGCAGGTCCACGCGCCGCATTTCGCCGCCCGTGGACATGCACACCCCCCCCTTGCCACCCATGGCGCCGGTGACCACCGGCAGCAGTTTGATGGCACGGGTCATCATGCCGCCATTGTCGTGGCGCTGGATGCCCCAGTTGACCCGTATGAAGGATTGCTTTGTCTGCCCATAGAGCAGCGCCAGCTTCTCGATGTCGGCCGCGGGAATGCCCGTGATCGCCTCTACGCGCTCGAGCGAATATTCCGGCAAGCGCTCGAGCAATCGATCCCAGCCGACGGTATGGCGATCGAGGAAGGCCTGATCGTGCAAGCCGCGTTCGACGATGATTTTCATCATGCCCAAAGCCAGCGCCGCATCGGTTCCGGGACGCGGCTGGATGTGCCAGTCCGCGAAGCCTGTGGTGCGCGTCACGCGCGGATCGATGGCGATGATCTTCGCGCCATTCTCGCGCGCAGCGTTGACGAATGGCATGGCATGCACGCCCGTGGAGACCAGGTTCGTCCCCCACAGGATCACCACTTCCATCTGCGGCAAGTCTTCGATGTTGGCGTCGCCGACACGACCGAAGGTATGCATTTCCGCAGCGGCGCCGGCCGCCGTGCAAATGGTGCGCTCGAGCCTTGCGGCCCCCATCTTGTTGAAGAAGCGCTCGCCCATGCCGAGGAATCCCAGCATGCCGAGCGTGCCCGAATAGGAAAAGGGCTGCACCGCTTCGGCCCCATGCTCGGCGATGACAGACTTCAACCGTGCCGCGATGTCCCGCAGCGCTTCGTCCCAGCCGATGCGCTCGAATTTCGCCCCAGGCCCCTTGGGTCCGACGCGACGATGCGGGTACAGCACGCGCTTGTCGTTGTAAACCAGGTCAAGGTAATTATTGACCTTGCTGCAAAGATAGCCGCGCGTCACCGGATGCGTCGGATCGCCCTCGACCTTGATGGCACGCCCGCTCGCCTCGTCCACGGTCACGCGCATCGAACAGCCGTCCGGGCAGTCGTGCGGACAAGCCACGCGCGCTACGCGCACGCGACCGGAAATTCCAGATTCGTCGATTACGCCCATGATCGCCTCGCTCGATAGATCATTCTGCGATATTGTAACGCCCCGGTCGTCCTTCCTGCACATTTACGACTTTTCGCTCCGATGAGGTGATGTTCATGCACGTCCGCGCGCCGTCCTTGTTGCTTCTGATCGCCCTGCTCCTGCCTGCGGCGGCCGATGCCAGGCTCGTCAAACTTGAAATTGCCCAACGCGAAGTCGTCGCCGACGGCATGGCATTCGGCGATGCCGGCGCCTACGAGAAATTGAGCGGGCGGGCCTGGTTCGAAATCGATCCATCGCTGCTCAGGAACAAGGCCGTTTTCGACATCGACCGCGCGCCGCTCAACGGCCAGGGGAAGGTTGAATTTTCCGCCGACATGGTGATTCTCAAGCCCGTGGATCTGGCGCGCGGATCGAACACGCTGTTCTTCGAAGTCAATAACCGGGGGCGCAAGATTTCTTTCGGCCGCATGCATGACACCGCGGCCGATGCGAACATGAACGACCCGCTGTCGCCGCGCGATTTCGGCAACGGTTTCCTGATGAGGCGCGGCTATGTGATGGCGTGGGTGGGCTGGGGCGCGGACATCGCGCCCGGCGACAATCGCCTGGCCGTGACCTTTCCGATCGCACAGGATAACGGCAAGCCGGTAGCGGAGCGCATCCTGACCGAGTTTTCCGACCGCAATTTCAATGGCGGCAAACCCACATCGCTGCCCTTGTCCGGAAGCCCCGCGTTCCATTCGTTCCACGCCGTGTCCACCGACAAGAAGCAGGCGCAGGCGGAGTTGTTTGTCCTGGCGAGCGACTCTCCCCGGCCCAGCGGTCCCGAGATCCCGCGCGGGGAAGCCGTGCCCGAGGATAAATGGGCATTCGCCGATTGTCCCGACGGCTGGCCGGGCAAGCCGAGCAGCGGCCACATTTGCCTGCGCGACGGATTCCGCAACGACCGCAACTATCATTTGTTGTATCGCGCAACGGGCTCGCCGGTAATGGGCCTGGGTTACGTCACCACGCGCGATTTCGTGTCGTTTCTCAAGCACGACGCAAAGGATGCCGCCGGCAATGCCAATCCGGTATACGGCGTAAAGACGGCGCTGTGCCAGGGCATCTCCTCTTCGGGCATGTACCTGCGCGACTTTCTTTACCAGGGTTTCAATGTCGATGAGCAGGAGCGGCGGGTCTGCGAAGGCATGCACATCCATGTGGCCGGCGTGCAGAAACTGTTTCTGAACTACCGCTTCGCGCAACCGAATCCATTCACGCAGCAGCACCGCGAGCGCTACGTGCCGGACACTAATTTTCCGCGCCAGTATGCGGTGCGGATCAATCCTTTCACGCGGGCACCGGACGGCATCCTCAAGCGGCCGAGCACTGATCCGCTGATCATGCATACCGACACCTCCAACGAGTACTGGCAGTTTCGCGCCTCGCTGACCGGTGCGAGCGAAGGCGGCAGCATGGACTTCAACGAATCGTCGAAAGTCAGGCGCTACCTGCTGTCCAGCCTGCAGCACGGCGGTTTCAAGCATGACGCGCCGAATCACGGGATCGCCGACAAGCAGTGCGAGCACATGACCAACGTCACGCATCCGGGCGCGCTATTGCGCGCGCTGGTGGTCGCACTCGACGAATGGGTGAAAAACAATACTGCTCCGCCGGAGTCGCGCGTGCCCAGAATTGCCGATAAAACCCTGGTCGCACCGGCCGATCTCGCCCTGCCTGAAGATCCCGGGCCTGACCTATGAAGGTCTGCACAATGCCTCGGGCGATCGTGATTTCGGCCCGCGCGTGACGGGCAACGCCGGGGTGATCGATTTGCTGCTTCCGCGCACGCTCGCGCCCCACAAGGTGCTGGTTCCGCAAGTCGATGCACTCGGCAATGATCTCGCCGGCATCCGCCATCCGCTTGTCGAGGCGCCCGTTGCGACCCTGCTGGGCTGGAATACGCGCACCCGCGATTTTGGCGGGCCGGATCTGTGTGATTTGCTGGGCTCGACCTTGCCGCTGGCGAGAACCCGCGCCGAGGCGCAACAGCGAAACGATCCCAGGCCGTCGCTCGAAGTACTTTATGGATCCCACGATGGCTATGTGGCCAAGGTCGCCGAGGCCGCCCGGCGCCTGGAGGCGCAGCGCCTGCTGTTGCCCGAGGACGTCGTCCTGATCATCCGGGATGCCGAAGCGTCGGCCGTGTTGCGTTAGCGCGGGCACCGCGATTGCGCGCCCCGTGCACTGCGACCCGCCGCGCGGGCGCACAGCGAACTCCGGGCGCGTTGTTGTTGTCCGATCGGCACTGATCCCCTACGCCACACCGCCCTTGCGCGGCGCATACAATCCCTGATCATGCTGCCGACCGCCCCTCCCGCTCCGCTGCGCCGTCTGGCGCTTTGGCTGCTGTGGGGGATCGCCGCGCTGGTCGTTACGCTGCTGCTCGCCTTTCTGTACATCACGTTCGTGGGCATTAGCGTCGATGCGTCTTTCCTGCGCACGCGCGTCGCGCAAGCCTTCAGCGACAACATCGGCCGGCCCGTGCGCCTCGACGGCCCCATGGAAGTCGAGATCTCTGCAACGCCCAAGCTCAGGGTCGGCGGGCTGCATATCGCCAATGCGCCGGGATTCGGCAACGAGGATTTCGCCAGCCTTGGCGAGGCACGCCTCGCACTCGATCTATGGCCTTTGCTGTTCAACAAGCGGCTGCATATCGACGAACTTGCCGGCAAGGATGTGCAGATTCGCTTGCAGCTGCGCGCCGATGGCAGCAACAACTGGACGTTTCGGCGCGCTTCGCAAGCTACCACCGCGCCGGCACGAGCAGCCGCCCCGTCGATGAACGCCGACCAGGCTTTTGCGCTGCTGGACATCCAGAAAATCGCGCTCGAACAAATGCTCGTGAGCTACACGGGCCCCGACGCCAAACCCCATTTCTTCAGCCTGAATGCGCTGGCCGCCCGATCGCCCTCAGGCGAACCGCTGCGCATGACGCTCAATGGCGCGGTCGAACAGGCGTTTCCTTACAACCTGGAATTTACCGGGGGCCCACTTGCCGATCTGGCGAGCGATAAACCCTGGCCCGTCCAATTCACGCTGCGCTTCCTGAGTTCGACGCTCACGGTCAATGGTCATGTCAGCGGGGCGAGCGGCCATCTGACGTTCGGCCTTGGCACCGAGAACCTGATCGAGCTCGGCCGGCTCCTGCAAACCCGCATGCCCGACGTGGGTCCCAGCGGCATTGCCGCGACCGTGGATTTCACGCCGCAGCGCCTGGTGCTGACCCAACTGGCAGGCGCCATGGGCAATACTTCGCTGACGGGCGACCTCGATTTCGACAACAGCGGAGCCAAACCGAAACTCTCGGGTTCGCTGATCCTGCCCACGCTCGATCTGCGCCCCTTTCTGGGCGAGGCACCTGCGCCGGCAGAAGACACCGCCCCGCCACCCAACCTGGCCGACCTTTATCGGCGCGTGTCCGCCGCCACGTTCAGTCTCAAGCGCATGAACGATGCCGATGTCGATCTCGTGCTGGGCGTGCGCCGCTGGCTGAGCTTGCCCGGAGACGTCCACGACGTGAGCTTGCACCTGAAGCTGACGGACGGCCTGTTGGAGGCACCTCTGCAAGCCCAGATTGCGGGCGTGGCGTTGTCGGGCACGATCGAAGCAGATGCCAACGCCGCGGAACCCCGCTTCGACCTGGATCTCGGCACGCGCGACTCCGATCTCGGCGGGCTCGCCGAATTGCTGACCGGCGCACGCGGCGTCAAGGGTCGGCTCGGCCGCTTCGCGTTGCGCCTTGCCGCGCGCGGAGACAGCGGAGCCGAGTTGATCCGCAGCCTCGATGTAAGCATCGACGTGGAGCGGGGCCGTTTCAGCTATGGCAACATCGAGGGCGAACGCCCCGTTGAGTTTGCGCTGGACAAGCTGGCAGTGAAACTGCCCGCGGGCAAGTCCCTTCGCGCAGACATGCAGGGGGACCTGCTCGGTCATGCGTTCCGCGCGCATCTGGGCTCGGCGCAACTCGAAACCATCATGCTGCACGGCCGCGCGCCTTTCGATCTGTCGCTGCGTTCGGGTGACGTGCGGGCGCGCATCAGCGGCGATCTGGAAGCCGTTTCTGATGCAAGCGGCCCCGACATCAGGTTCGATGTCTCCGCCCCTCGAGCGGGCGAACTGGCAAGCTGGTTCGGATTCAAACCCGGCGCCGAAGTGCCGGCAGCCCTGTCGGGCACCGTCACGATGCGCGCGTCGGCGTGGCAAATGGACAAGCTGATCGCGAAGCTGGGTCGAACAACGTTGGCGGCGGATCTGTCGCGTTCAGTCGTGCATGGCAGATCCCTGGTCAAAGTGAATCTCAGTGCGGAGCAGGTAGACGTCAAGGAACTGGAAGGCCTGCTGCCAGAGCCACAGAACCAAACGGCGAAGCCGGAGCGCCCCATTCTCGACATTCCACTGCTGCCCCAGGAAATCGATTTGAGCGATGCGGACATCAGCATGCGAGTGAAGCGTTTCGCAGGCACCCCGGTGGAAGTGCGCAGCCTCGCGTTCGATGGCCGCATCCGCGAAGGATATATGCATCCCTCGCCATTTTCCGTGAATGTGTCGAACACCGATCTGGCAGGCGCCATCCTGGCGGACTTGCGCGGCAAGGAGCCGACGGTGCGCCTGTGGCTTTACGCGTCCAGCATCGATGTCGGCGGGCTGCTGAAAAAGCTTGGCGTGGTCAAGGACCTCGATGCCACGTTCGGCGACTTTGGCATCAATCTCATTGCCCGCTCCAGCCGCCTGGGGGATATGCTCGAACGCTCCGAGCTGATCGGCTCGATCGGCGGCGGTCGTATCGTCTTGCGCGATCCAAATACGCAGGCCACCGCGCGTGTCAGCCTGGAGCGCGGCGAACTGCGTGCGCCGCCAGGCCAGCCGCTCAAATTGACGCTGAACGGCGCGCTCGACGACGTGCCCATCGCGATCACGTTTGACACGGCGCGCGCGTATCAACTTGCCAATCCCGCCATGCCGCTGCCCTTCACCTTGAACGCGACAGGCGCGCAAGCCAGCGTGACGCTGTCCGGAAGCATTGCGCGGCCCATCGGCAGCGACGTTCGACTGGCACTGCAGGCGAACGGCCGGCGATTCGACACGCTGAACAAGCTCGCGCGCACCGAGTTGCCCCCATGGGGACCCTGGTCAGCCGCCGGAAAGTTTCGCATGTCGCCCGCTGGCTACGAGATCGATGACTTGCGCCTGCAAGTCGGTGCAAGCGTACTGAACGGAGAAGGCCGCCTGGACACCGCCAGCGGGCGTCCGCGATTCAACGTCGCATTGAGCGCGCCGATCATTCAGCTCGACGACTTCAGGTTCGAAGGCTGGTCGCCCTTCGAGAAGAAACCCGGCGAAGGAAAGACTCCGGCGACTGCCGGGGACGTGCGGCGCAAGGCAGCCGCCGCGAGCGATGACGCCCAAAAACTGCTGAGCCCGGAAATGCTCAGGCGCCAGGACGCCACCGTGGACGTCGCGGTCGAACAGGTTTTGTCCGGAAACGACAAGCTCGGCAGCGGCAGGCTCAAGGCAAAGCTGGAAAACGGACGCGCCGACATCGGCCCGCTGGAGGTCAACGTCGTCGGAGGGTCGGCGAAGCTGTGGTTGGGTTACGAGCCTACCGAGCGCGACGTCAATGTGGATTTGCGCGTTGACGTACAAAAATTCGACTATGGCGTGCTTGCGCGACGCATCAAACCCGATAGCGACCTGCGTGGCAGCTTCAGCTTGAAGATGGACGTCACTTCACGCGCACAGTACCTGTCGGATATCCTGCGCCACGGCAACGGCCTGATCGAATTTGCGGTGTGGCCCGACAACCTGAAGGCCGGCATTTTCGACGTATGGGCCGTCAATGTTCTTGGTCGCATTGGTGCCGGTGCTGGACCCGGGCAATGCATCGAAAGTGAATTGCGCAATCGGCCGATTCGACTTGCGCGACGGCAAGCTCGTGGACCGGGCGATTCTGCTGGACACCTCGAGGATGCGCGTCGTGGGCGCCGGCGAGGCCGACTTTGGCGCCGAAAAATTCGCACTGCAATTGCGTCCACAGGCCAAGAAGGCGCAATTCCTGAGCCTGGCTACGCCCATCCAGGTCAGCGGTCCGTTCAGCGATTTCAAGATCGGTGTTTCCCCCGGCGACATCCTCGGCACGGTCGCGCGGCTTGCTACCTCGATCTTCTGGGTGCCCTTGCAGAAACTTGCCGGCAAGAAAATTCCAGCCGACGGCGCGGACGTGTGTTATCCGATCCTGGCCGAAATCGTCCCTGCGCCAGCGCGCTGACCCACCTTACGCTCTGTGCGTCCGGCAAAAAACAAGGGCACCGCAAGCGGTGCCCTTTTTCTTTGGGGTGTGCAGGCCGATCAGCTGCGCGCAAGCATCGGCAGGTGGCGCAGCAAATCCAGCGCGCGTTGCAACTGGCAATCAGCGCGCATCGCGGAAAGCATCGCGTTCGGCGCAGCCGATGCTTCGATGGCTGATATTCCGCACGCGCCCACGGCGGCCGTGGAGGTTGCGGTATGCGCGGCCGGTTTAATGCCCTCCACCGTGTCGATCGCCGCCTGATCGATGATCTTGTCCGGCGTCAGCCCCTTGCCCTGGATGCGATAACCGTTGGGCGTGAAATAAAGGGCAGTGGTCAGCTTGAGTGCCGCGCCATCTGCGAGCGGCACCAGCACCTGGACCGATCCTTTGCCGAATGTCTGGGTGCCCACGACGGTCGCGCGGCGGTGATCCTTGAGCGCACCCGCCAGAATCTCCGCGGCAGAGGCCGACCCGCCATTCACCAGCACGACCAGCGGCAGATCCTTCAATTCGTGGTTCAGCGACTCGTCGCTGCCTGCAGTAACGGCCCCCTTGTCGCTGGTACGCAGACGCATCCGCGATTCCATATTTCTGGCTTCGGTATAGACCACGAGGGAATCGTCCGGCAGGAACAGCGAGGAAACCGCCACGGCCGACTTCAGCAATCCCCCGGGATTGTCGCGCAAATCGATCAGCAGGCCCTGCAGGTCCCCGCGGCTCTGGCGATGCAGTCCGGCGAGCGCCGTACGCACGGAACCGGCCGTGCGCTGATCGAAATGCGTGATCTTGACGTAGCCATGTCCCGATGCAAGCAATGCGGATTTGACGCTGCGGCTCTGGATGATCGCGCGCTTGAGCGTCAGCACGCGCGGGCCGGCGGCTTCTTTACTCAGCACAGTCACGGCGATCGTGCTGTCAGGTGCGCCGCGCGCCCGCTGAATCGTTTGTTCCAGCGTCAGGCCTTCGACACTGGTGTCGTTCAATCGCGTAATAAGGTCTCCGGGTTTGATCCCGGCCTCGAATGCCGGTGAGTCCTCGAACGTCGACAGCACGCGCACCAGGCCGGCTTCCATGCCGACTTCCATGCCCAGCCCGCCGAACTTGCCGCTGTTTTCCTGGCGCAACTCCTGATAGGCCGCCGGCTCAAGGTAATCGGAAAATGGGTCCAGTCCCTTAAGGATGCCGCGGATGGCATCGCCGACGATCTTCTGGTCATCGACAGGCCCTACGTACTTCCCCTTGACCTGATTGATGACCTCGGACAAGGCACGCAGTGCCGGATCCTGGACCACAGGCTCTGACCCGGCGATGCAGGCATTGGAAACTGCAAACACAAAAACATAACTGCACAACCGCCCCAGGGCACCGCGCCACTTGCTGTTGATCCGGCCCGGTACATCGCCCGCTCGTTGACTTACGTATTTGATTACTCCATTCAACGTTTTTCTCCTGCGATTTAGTCCGAGGCATTCTACGTACTACAGCGAATACCCTAAAGCTTTTGCGTATTTCTTTACGTCGTCGTAGGGCGACACCTACAACGACAAATACGCGGTCAAAGCGCCGGCATATCACAGGCAAGCATTTGAAAGATAGCGAAAAAAAAGGAGGCCTTGGCGCCTCCGCAGGAATTGCGTGCTTACATTTTTTACAAGTAGAAAGGTCGTTTGAAGTCGTCTGGCGTCGCCAGGCTGTCCAGCTGGTCAGGAACACCTGAGAGCTATAGAGGGATTACGAAGGCCGCAGAGAACAAGGGCCGCAGAGCAGGGCCGCGACGAGAACCGCGGACGCAGAATTCCCGCGGCCAATCAGGGCAGCTTAAAAGCGGGAATGCCGCTCGCCAGGCTGCAGGAAACTCCCAGCCCGGTTGGCGAGAAAAGGAATGGGCGATACGCGCCGACTACCGCCGGCGCAGCCTTAGTAGTGCGTCAGCGCGGCAATGCGCACGGGCAGGTTGACGGCACGGCGATTCAAGGAATGCAGGGGATAGGTCGGGCGCGCGGACTTGTCTTCGTAGTAGGGCATCATCTGCGGCACCAGTGCGGACAGTGTTTCCATGCGCTTGACCGGCGCGGGATGCGTGGACAGGAAATCGCCACGCGATTTGCCATCGCCGCCCCCCACTTTGGCCATCTTGTCCCACAGCGTGACTGCGGCACGTGGATCATAGCCTGCCTTGGCGGCCAACTCGATGCCGATCCGATCGGCTTCGGACTCTGCCGTGCGGCTGTTGGGCAACTCCAGCGCAACGACCGCGGCGGCCTGCGCCCCGGTCAAGGTCAAGCCTCCATATTTGCTGTCCTGCTGGGTCATTGCCAGGGCGCCCAGGCCAGCCTGCATCGCCAGCGCACGCGACATTCTTTCTGCGGTGTGCTTGGCCAGCGCGTGCGAAATCTCGTGACCCATGACTTGCGCCAGTTCGTCGTCGGTCGCCTGCAGCTGCTGGATCAGGCCCGTGTAGATGGCCATCTTGCCGCCGGCCATGGCCCACGCATTGACCGTTTTGGGATCGTCGATGACCTTCAAGCGCCAGTCCCAGTCCTTCGTTTCGGGCCGGTACTTGATCGCCTGGGCAATGATGCGGCTGGTGATTGTGTGGACGCGCGCGACCGTCGCCGGGTTGTTGTCGATCTTGCCCTGCTTCGCCAGCGGATCCAGCATGGCCGCGTAGGCTTCCTTCGATTCGCTGATGGCCATGTCTTCCGACACCAGCATGAGTTGCTTGCGGCCGGTCACCGGATTGGATTGGCAGCCGGAAAGCCCGAGTATCGCAACGATGAATACAGTAATGATTCGCGTCATGGTGGAAGCGCTCCTTGTGGGATTGGAGTGAACCACCAGCCGATTCGTTCAATGCCAGCGTAATGCCGGCACCCGTGCCGCAAAGACGGAAGTTGTTCCGTTCAGCCGTAAAGTCGGCTGTGGCGGGGTACTTTGGCCATCAGGTATTCCATCTGGTCTTGTAGGATGCGGCGATTCTGCAGGATCAGATGTTCGTACCGGTTGGGCACGTAAGGCGTGTACAGCAGCGGCATGCCGGCTTCCTCGGGCGTGCGCCCGCCCTTGCGGATGTTGCAGGACCGGCAGGCCGTGACCACGTTCATCCAGCGGTCGCGGCCGTTCAAATAAACCGGAATCACATGGTCGCGAGACAGATCGCGATCCTTGTATTGACTGCCGCAATAGGCGCACATGTGCCGGTCGCGGAAGAACAGCGACGTGTTGGACAGATGCGGCTCCGTGTGGTGATCCTTGACGAAATCGACGGCGCCTTTGATGGCGATGATGCTGTGTGTCGAGAGTTCGGAGCGCTTCCCGGTCAGCCTGCAAATGCCGCCGCGATAGGTCGCGACAGGTTCGCCGATGGACCAAGCGACCATGCGTCTCGCATAGTACGAAATGGCTTCCTCGACCATCAGCCACCGGCTGGGAACGCCGGCCATATCCACCGCAAGAACCAGTGCCAACTTCGCTCTCCCGACTGATGCCGACGCGGGCGTCCTGCGCGCGTCGGCTTTTGACCGGCTGCAGGCCCGCAAACCGCGTATCGGGCTGCAACACGGCACTTCGCGGAGTATAGCTGCAAGAAAAGCGATTTTGGAAGTCGCCCGACGAGGTCGCATGACACCCGGGCCGGCTCTTTTCGGCCGATTACGCGACCAATGAGACCTTCTGAATGGTAATGGCGTTGACCGGGCAGACCGACTCGCAGCGCCCGCAGCGAATGCACTGGCTCTGGTCTATCCACAAGCGGTTGTAATAAATCGAATCGGTCTTGCCTTGTTCAATGCGGGTATGCCCTGTGATACGCCCCTCGTCGTCGCGTGCCAGCGAAGCGATTTCGACGATGCAGCCTTCCACCGGCTTGACTTTGAGGCATTCGTCGCAGAGCACGCATTTCTCGTCGACGATCTCGAATTTGTAGTGGCATAGGTAGCAGCGCGATGCTTCTTCCCGGGCTGCGGCACCCGCGTATCCGGTTTCGACTTCCACCTCCAGGGTCCGCCCGGCCACGGGATGGGTCGGCATCGGATGGATCGGGATGACGTTCATCTGCGGCGTGCGGCCGGTGCCACGCCCGCCGGGAACTTTGGTCTGGAAAACCGGACCGACCACGGCGTGCGCCGGCGCGCGCAAGCCGCCGCCCAGCCACGCGTCCACCTTGCGCGCACTCTCGCGAGCATGTCCGATCGCCTGGATCAGGGTGGTTGCGCCCAGCGCGAAATCGCCGGCCGAGAAAATATTGGGAAGTTCGGTGTTCGGAGACGTGCCGCCAGCCAGCCAGCCATCGTCGGCGACCAGTTTCCGGTGCAGGGGCGCATCGATCCAGGCCGTCTGCGGGAATTGACCGGTCGCAAGAATGACCGACTCGGCGTGCAGTTCCAGATTCGCGCCCGCTATATCGACCGGCATGCGCCGGCCATCGCGGCCGCCGGCGCCGGGGCGGGTCCGAACGAAGCGCACGCCGGCAACCCGGTCCTGCGCCCCCAGGAATTGTACCGGCGAGCAGTTGGTTTCCAGCCGTGCCGCCCTCCTCGATCATCTCCTCTACTTCCCCGGGCAACACCACCATGTCCTCACGCGAGCGCCGGTAAACGACGCTGACCTGCGCACCCAGTCGCAGCGCAGTGCGCGCGCAATCCATGGCGGTATAGCCGCCGCCAATCACGATGACTCGTTTGCCCACATCGCGGCGCCCGAATTCGTTGACCTGCAGCAAAAAGGACAGTCCGTGTTCGATGCCTTGCAATGCGTATGCCCGGCAGATCGAGGAGGTTGGGCCGCAACGTGCCGGCCGCCATGATCACCGCATCGTACTGCGCCGCCAATGCCGCCAGACTGACGTCTGTGCCGACGTTGACCCCGCAACGGATTTCGACGCCGGTGGCTGCGACCTGCCCGATCTCGCGCTCGATGAGGGCGCGCGGCAGACGAAAAGCCGGAATACCCTGGTAAAGCATTCCGCCCGGCTTGTCGTGCTTGTCGAACACCGTGACCCGGTGACCGGCTAACGCGAGTTCGCGCGCTGCCGTCAGGCCGGCCACGCCGGCGCCCACGACCGCAACGGTTTTGCCGCTGGGGGCACCGCGCGGCTTCAGTACTACCGGCGCGGCTTGACCGAAATCCGCTGCCGAGCGCTTGGAGAAACAAATGGCCACCGGTTCTCCGTTGCCTTCCCAGCCATGGCGGCAGGCGTTCTCGCAAGGCCGTGAACAGACCCGGCCCAGTATCGCGGGGAAGACGTTGTCGCGCAGGTTGATGGCGTAGGCCTCGGCGAACCGCCCTTGGTGGTTCGCCTCGAGATATCCGGGAATGTCCGTGCCCGCCGGACAGGCCGCCTGACAGGGGATGTTTTGCGCCAGCCAATGCAAATCCTGCGCGGCGCTGCTCTCGCCGGAAGCGATCGAAAGCGCGGTGGCGTTTTTGAAGTCCGCGTGTGTCATTCCAGGCGAGTTCCCATCAGCCAGCCGTCGCCGGTGCAACGCACACAAGCGGCGTTCCCGCTGATGCCCGTGCCGGCACAGAGCGGGCATTCGGTCCAGTCCTCCGGGTTTCCCCGCCATGCAATCCGGCCCCCGCAAGGCATGCCATTGGCGGCGGGACGGGTGCACATGACGGTTCTTTCGACCGAACCATCATAGGCCCGCTCCGCATCGCATGCAGCCGGCGTCGGGACGGAATTTCCGGACTATATGGTTCGTCATCCTCGGCTTCTGGCAAATTAACAGCAGCGCCGGCTCGCAATGCGATCACGGCAGCCATGGCATTTTCTTCTAGAATAATCCCACCACTTTTCCGGCCGGCGTCAGATCGATTTTCGTCGCCGCCGGCACCTTCGGCAATCCCGGCATGGTCATGATGTCGCCACACACCATGACGACGAATTCCGCGCCTGCGGCAAGCCGCACTTCCCGGACATTGATGACATGGCCCGACGGCGCGCCGCGGGCCGCGGGGTCGGTGGAAAAGGAATACTGGGTCTTGGCAATGCAAACCGGATAATGGCCATAGCCGTCATCCTGCAGCTTCTGGATCTGCGCCTTGACCTTCGCGTCTGCGGTAACTTCGGCTGCGCCATAGATTTTACGAGCCACCGCCGTGACTTTGTCCCAGAGCGTCGCCGAGTCTTCGTAGACAAACTTGAATCCGGAAGCGCCCTGGTCGACGATCTGCGCGACCGCGCGCGCGAGCTCTTCGGCGCCGGCGCCGCCGTGCGCCCAGTGCTTCGCCACGATCACCGGCGTCGCTTGCGTGGCGATTTTCTGCCTGAGCAAACCGATCTCGGCATCGGTATCGTGGGTGAAGTGATTGATCGACACCACGCAAGGCAATCCATAATGATTGCGCACGTTATCGACGTGGCGCGACAGGTTCGCCAGGCCCGCCTCCAGCGCGGCGAGATTCTCGCGGTTCAGGTCCTTCAGGTCCGCGCCCCCGTGAAACTTCAGCGCGCGGATGGTCGCAACGATCACGCAGGCGTCGGGCCGCAGGCCCGACTTGCGGCATTTGATGTCGACGAATTTCTCGGCGCCGAGGTCAGCGCCGAAGCCCGCTTCGGTCACCACGTAATCGGCCAGCTTGAGTCCGGCGCGCGTGGCGATGACCGAATTGCAACCGTGCGCGATATTTGCAAATGGACCACCATGCAGGATGGCGGGCGTATTTTCGAGCGTCTGCACCAGATTCGGCTTCAGCGCGTCCTTGAGCAGCACCGTCATGGCGCCATGCGCGGCCAGATCGCGCGCACGCACGGCGGACTGATCCTTGCGATAGGCCACGACGATATTGCCGAGACGCTCCTTCAGGTCTGTCAGCGAAGTGGCCAGGCAGAAAATCGCCATGACCTCGGAGGCCACGACGATGTCGAAGCCGTCCTGGCGCGGAAAGCCATTGCCCGGCCCGCCCAGCGATACGACGATATCGCGCAATGCCCGATCGTTCATGTCCAGCACGCGTTTCCAGGCGATCCGGCGCACATCGATGCCCAGTTCGTTGCCATGATGGATGTGGTTGTCCAGCATGGCCGCGAGCAGATTGTTGGCCAGCTGAATGGCATTGAAGTCGCCGGTGAAATGCAGATTGATGTCTTCCATGGGCACGACTTGCGCATAGCCGCCGCCGGCCGCCCCGCCTTTCATGCCGAAGACCGGGCCGAGACTGGGTTCGCGCAGCGCGATCACCGTCTTCTTGCCGATGCGGTTCAACGCATCGCCCAGCCCTACGGTCGTGGTGGTCTTGCCTTCTCCGGCCGGCGTCGGACTGATCGCAGTGACCAGAATGAGCTTGCCGTCGGGCCGGTCCCTGAGGCTGTCCAGATAGTCGAGCGAGATCTTGGCCTTGAAATGACCGTAGGGTTCAAGATGCTCCTCGGCGATGCCAAGGCGTTCGCGGGCCAGCACGCTGATGCGCTGCATGCGGGCTTGCTGGGCAATTTCGATGTCCGATTCCACGGGAGGCCTGCGTCGATGTTCAAACAATGCTGTCAGGTTAAAACCAACGGCAGCAGAGACTGCCTGCCGCCGCGCTTGAAGTCCGGTGGCAACTAGCGGGAAGGGCCTACGTGACCCTCTTCCGGGTTCACCAGGAACGTGCCGCCCGGACCATTGCCGATGAGCTGCAGGATCACCTCCTCGTCCTTGGCGCCGTCGTAGTGATGCGCGCCCGCGGGATGCTTCATGAAGCCCCCCGCCTTGAGCGGCACGGTCGGCGCCGGATCGAAAAGATCGCCGGTGCCGGTCCACCAGGTGCCACTGAGCACGACGGCATAGCGGTCGTCGGGATGGAAATGCGGGCGCGACATGATCCCCGGCGGAAACTTCACGCGCACCACGTAAACCCCGGGCTTCGACGGATCGCCGGCGATGACGGCCATCTTCACGCCGTCGTAGCCGGGCGCTTCCTTCCACTGGATCTCCTCGGGCTGGACGCGCATGAATCCATGCTGGTCGCTATCGGCATGCAGCACCGCGGCGGCATCAATGCCGCCACGAAGCCCAGCAGGAAAGGCACAACATTGCGCAAACTGGACATGGCTCCTCGCGGCAGGCGTTGGGGCCGCATATTAACCCGGCTTTTGCGGCGAAGCCATGTAGTCGAGCGTCAAATGCGCCAGCGTACGAACGCCCAGCACCAGCGCCGATTCGTCCACGTAAAAGCGCGGCGAGTGATTGGGGGCGGCTTGCGCGGGATCGGCGGCGCCGGGTTGGCGCGGCGTGGCGTGATGCCAATGAAATAGAAGAAACCGGGTATCTTCTGCTGGTAATAGGAGAAGTCCTCGTAGCCGGTGATTTTCTGGCCAACGACGACCCGGTCCTTGCCGGCGACGCGCTCGAGCGTCGGCACCATGCGTTCGGTCAGCGGCACATCGTTGACCGTCACCGGATAGGCATTGTCGAAATGAACTTCTGCCGTTGCACCGGCACTCCTGGCGATATGTTCTACCGTATTGCGGATGCGCGCATGGATCTCCGCGCGCATCTGTTCGTTGAAAGTGCGCACGGTGCCGAGCATCTCCACGGCATCGGGAATGATGTTATCGCGCACGCCGCCCTTGATCGCGCCGATGCTCAGCACGGCCGGTTCGAGCGTCACGTCCACCTGGCGGCTGACAATGGTCTGCAGACCCAGCACGATCTGGGAAGAGATCACGATCGGATCCACGCCGCGCCACGGCAGCGCACCGTGGGTTTGCCGACCGTTGACCGTAATGCGGATGCGGTCGGAACTGGCCATGGCCGGGCCCGGGCGATAAGCGATGGTGCCCGCCTCGATGCCGGCAAACACGTGCAGGCCAAAAATCACCTCCGGCTTCGGCTGGTCGAGCACGCCTTGCTTGATCATCAGCGCGGCGCCGCCCTCCTCGCCCGGCGGCGGGCCTTCCTCGGCGGGCTGGAAAATGAACTTGACCTGCCCGCGCAATCCCGGCTTCATGCCGGCGAGCAGTTCGGCCACGCCCATGAGGATGGCGACATGGCAATCGTGTCCGCACGCATGCATGACGCCGACTTCCTGGCCGTTGAACATCGTGCGTTGCGTGGAGGCAAACGGCACATCGACCTGTTCGGCCACCGGCAGCGCATCCATGTCGGCGCGCAGGGCAATGACCGGTCCCGGGCTGCCCCGAATCCAGCAGGCCCACCACGCCGGTATGTGCCACACCGGTTTGCAACCTGAAAACCCAACCCGCGTAAATGCGCGGCCACGACTCCCGCGGTGCGCACCTCGCGATTGGATAATTCGGGATGCTGGTGGAAATCCCGCCGCCAGCCGATGACCCGGGATTCGAGCGCTGCCGCCGCGGCATCGGCCTGCGTGCCCGCGCGCATCAGTTCGTTCATGCTCAGGGCTTCACGAATTTGAGCGTCATGCGATCCGATTCTCCGATCGCCAGGTATTTTTGCCGATTCTGCGTCTCCGGAACGCAGGTTCGGCGGCAAGCTCCAGACCCCGCCCGCGTGATCCTTGGTGTCCCTGGGATTGGCGTTGATTTCGGCCTTGTTCACCAGCTTGAAACCGGCTTTCTGTGCCGTGTCTATCGACATACGCCTCGGTCATGTAACCCGAATCGACCTGCTGCTGGAACGGCGTACCGGGCTTGGCGCGATGCTCGACCACGCCGAGCGTGCCGCCTTTTTTCAATGCATCGTAAAAGGCCTTGAACATGGCGTCGGCACTGCCGGCCTTGGCCCAGTTATGCACGTTGCGAAAGGTCAGCACCATGTGCGCACTGCCCGGCGGCGCAACCTGCAAGGCTCCGGGTGCGAGCACCGACAGCTTGGCATGCCCGTACAGATCGGGCGCGGCCGCCAGCATTGCGCGATAGTCGGCATCGTTTTGCCGGAGGAAGTCAGGCGTCTTTTCGGTGACGGCGGACACCGCCGCGAAGTACTGCCCGTCCTGGCGCAGCGCCGGCGCGATGATCTCCGTATACCAGCCGCGCCCCGGGGAGATTTCGACCACCGTCATGTCCGGTTGCAGGCCGAAAAACAGCAGTGTCTCCTTGGGATGGCGGTACTTGTCGCGCGCCTTGTTGGCATCGCTGCGGTGTGCGCCCACCATGATCTGGTCGAGCCGCGTTGCAATGTCCTGTGCCGCAACCGCGCACGTCCCAAGCACCGCCAGCACCATGCCCAGCGATACAGCCAGATTCGCTTTCTTGCCCGACATGCGTTGTACTCCTTTAGTGGATTGTTCTGGTTCGGCCCCGGTCAACGCGGAGCGCTGGACAGAACGGCTTCGCTGCAGTATATCCGCAGACAGCGCGTCTGCCTTTCGCTCACGGTCCAGGGTTTGTCCATCTCCAGCCGCTCTGCGCGCCGGCCTGGCTGGCGGGGCAAAGCGCTGCATTTGCTGACTCGACAGAAGACTGCGCCACTGCTTTTCTGCGAGGAGGCGGCGCCTGGGTCGCAGGCGATTGCTCGATGGCGCCGGCATGCTCGCACCCGGAAGCGAACAGCGGCCGGTAGCCGTGGCATTCGCGCTTCCTGCAATTCGCGCCACACCCGCGCCCGCTCGCGCTGGTCAGCCCCGGCATCGGCCCAGCCGGCTGCGTAGCTAATCGCCATGACCACAGCCGCAGCGCCCGAAGTGGGCACCTCGAGCCCAGCCGATACACCGCTTGGAAAAGGATTCTTTATTGTCATATAATATAAACTTTTCACTTGAAGTTAACATCGTAATTTTGTTCATTGCATCAATATGTTCCCTACTTTTTTACGAACGCCTATATATTTCTCTTTCGAATAACGTGATACTTAATTTTTGCATCGCACCAAATTGTTCATGCCGAAGACTTTCAAAGCGTGAATCTCGCGCTGCAGGGCGGCGGTGCACTGGGCGCGTTGACATGGGGGGTCCTGGACCGACTGCTCGAGGAACCGCAGTTACGCATCGAAGCCATCAGCGGCACCAGCGCCGGTGCCATGAATGCCGCCGCGCTGGCTTCGGGCTGGCTAGCCGGCGGCAGACGCGGCGCGCAACAATGCCTGTCCGCGTTCTGGAACGCCGTCGGCGCGTCCAGCCGGTCGCTTCCGGGGTCCGTCGCGCCTGCTGATCGATTTCGCGCGCTTGCTTTCGCCCTCGCAACTCAACCCGTTCGACATCAATCCCCTGCGAAAGATCATTACTGACCATATCGATTTCGAAGGCCCTGCGTTCGCGCCAGGCAATCAAGCTCTTCATCGGCGCCACACGGCTCAAAACCGGCACGCTGAAGCTGTTCGAGAATGCGGAGACTATCCGAGCCGACGCGCTTGCTGGCCTCCGCGTGCCTGCCAACGCTCAACCACGCCATCGAAATCGACGGCGAGCACTATTGGGATGGCGGCTACTCCGGTAATCCGGCCATTTATCCGCTGCTCTACCAGTGCCGCACGCCCGATATTCTCATCGTGCGGCTGCAACCGCTGCGACGCGACGAGCTGCCGACCTCGGCGGATGCGATTCGCGCGCGCATGATGGAGTTCCAGTTCAACGCGACTTTCCTGCGCGAAATGCGCAATCTTGTGCTCGCCAAGCGCGAGGTGGAGAAGCAACTTCTGCCGCTGGGACACCTGCCGGGCAAGATCAAGCGGCTGAATTTTCACCTGATCGAGGCGGACGAACTGCTCGCGACGTTGCGCACGGAAAAGGCGCTGACACCGACACCGGCGTTTTTATCGAACACTCAAGGAAGAAGGCCGCAAGCGAGCGGCCCGTGGCTGCAAGACGCAATGCGGGCAGCGTTGGCCGGCGCTCGACACGTCGACCTGGATGAATTTGTGACGTGACGCGGCGGCGCGCCGCACCAGCGCGCAGCCCTGCAAGCCACTACCGGTCAAAACAGGAAATAGCGCTGCGCCATGGGCAGATTCCGTGGCAGGCTCGCAGGTCAGCAATTCCCCGTCCGCGCGGACCTGGTACGTTTCGGGATCGACTTCGATGCGGGGCAGATAGTCGTTGAGCGGCAAATCCGACTTTCTGCAGATTCCGGGTTCCGGAAACCGCGACCAGGGGCTTGGTGCAAGCCCAGCTTTCGACCGATATCGCCCTCGATCCCGGCCTTCGACACGAACGTGATCGACGACTGTGCGCAGGACTGGCCGAATGCACCGAACATCGGCCGGTAATGCACCGGCTGCGGCGTCGGAATGGACGCATTGGGATCGCCCATTGCGGCGCGCCGCAATGACGCCGCCCTTGAGGATCAGCGATGGCTTCACGCCGAAAAAAGCCGGCCTCCACAGCACCAGGTCGGCCAGCTTGCCGACTTCGATGGAACCGACCTCATGCGCGACGCCATGCGTAATGGCCGGATTGATGGTGTACTTGGCGATGTAGCGCTTGACGCGGAAATTGTCGGCGCCGGCCTGGTCCTGCTGCAGGCTGCCGCGCTGCGTTTTCATCTTGTGCGCGGTCTGCCAGGTGCGCAGGATGACTTCGCCGACCCGGCCCATGGCCTGCGAGTCCGACGCGATCATGCTGAAGGCCCCGAGGTCGTGCAGGATGTCTTCCGCCGCAATAGTCTCGCGCCGGATGCGAGACTCCGCAAAGGCGACGTCTTCGGCGATGGCAGGGTCCAGATGATGGCAGACCATCAGCATGTCCAGATGCTCGTCGAGCGTATTGAGCGTGTAGGGCCGCGTCGGATTGGTCGATGAGGGCAGCACGTTCGCCTGGCCGCAGGCTTTGATGATGTCGGGTGCGTGGCCGCCGCCCGCCCCTTCGGTGTGATAGGTGTGGATGGTCCGGCCCTTGAACGCTGCCAGCGTGGTCTCGACGAATCCTGATTCATTGAGCGTGTCGGTATGGATGGCGACCTGCACATCCATTTCATCGGCCACGGCCAGGCAATTATCGATGGCCGCGGGGGTCGTGCCCCAGTCCTCGTGCAACTTCAGGCCCATGGCGCCCGCCGCCACTTGTTCGCGCAGCGGCAGGCGCAGGCTGGCATTGCCCTTGCCGAGTAGACCGAAGTTCATCGGGAACGCATCGAGCGCCTGCAACATGCGGCCGATATGCCACGGGCCCGGACTGCAGGTGGTCGCCGCCGTGCCGGTCGCCGGACCCGTCCCGCCTCCGATCATGGTGGTCACGCCGGACATCAGCGCTTCTTCGATCTGTTGCGGGCAAATGAAATGAATATGGGCGTCGATGCCTCCGGCGGTCAGGATCGAGCCTTCCCCCGCGATGATCTCCGTTGCTGCACCGATCAGAATGTCGACGTTGGGCTGGATGTCCGGATTGCCGGCTTTGCCGATGCCGGCAATGCGCCCGTTCTTGATCCCCACGTCCGCCTTGACGATGCCACGATAGTCGACGATCAGCGCATTGGTGATGACCGTATCCGCGACTTCATGGGCCCGGCGCTGTCCTTGGCCCATGCCATCGCGAATGACCTTGCCGCCGCCGAACTTCACCTCCTCGCCATAAACGGTGTAGTCCTTTTCCACTTCGATCCACAGATCGGTATCGGCGAGCCGCACACGATCGCCCGTGGTCGGACCGTACATTTCCGCGTAGGCTTTTCTTGCGATCGATTGCGCCATCAGAGTTTCCCCATGACCTGGGCCAGGAATCCGTAGACCACTTTCGCACCGCTCAACTCGACCAGTTCCACCGTGCGCGCTTGCCCCGGCTCGAAGCGCACCGCGGTGCCCGCGGCGATATTGAGCCGAAAGCCGCGCGTAGGTGCGCGGTCGAACTGAAGCGCTGCGTTGGTTTCGAAGAAATGATAGTGGGAGCCCACCTGAATCGGACGATCGCCGCTATTGCTGACTTTGACGGAAATGGTCTTGCGGCCGGCGTTGATTTCGATGTCACCGCCTTTTGTTTTGATCTCGCCTGGAATCATTGCCTCTCCCATGAACTTCTTTGCGCGGCGCACAAGGCTGCCCGCATTTTCATCTAAACGATCGGATGATGGACGGTCACGAGCTTGGTGCCGTCGGGAAACGTCGCCTCCACCTGGATTTCCGGAATCAGCTCCGCGATGCCTTCCATGACATCGGCGCGTGATAACAAAGTCGTGCCGAAACTCATGAGCTCCGCAACGGTCTTGCCGTCGCGGGCGCCCTCCATGATCGCGGCGGAAATGAACGCGACCGATTCGGGATAGTTGAGTTTCAGCCCTCGCGCCTTGCGCCGCTCTGCCACCAGCGCGGCAGTGAAGATCAACAGTTTGTCTTTTTCTCTCGGCGTCAACTCCACCCTGGCTTGCTCCCCGGTTGATTGATCATGCCCATACCGAATCTTCCCATCCGCAGAATACAGAGGCTGTTGCAAAAGGTCGATGGGCGCTGGCCGCGCGAGCGGTTTGAACGAATAAATTATTGCAAGCGCTGCTGCACAAACCCGCGGACCAGGCGAACGAATCGTCCCGGCGAACAATAACATTGCCGGCGTTAGAGGGTGCGAAACGGATGCCGCCGGGCCTTGCCTTCCCCGCGCAGCGCTCCCGCGTCTCGCGGCGCATACCGCGGCCGCTGGTTCATACCGCCATGAAACCGCGTACGCCGTCCTGCTCCATGTCCGCGCCACGGCCGCTTTGCACCACCTCGCCGCGCTGGAGCACTACGTAATGGTCCGCGAGCCCGAGCGCGAAATCGTAATACTGCTCGACCAGCAGGATCGCCATGTCTCCGCGCGCGGCCAAGGTCTTGATGACCCGTTCGATGTCCTTGATGATCGACGGCTGGATGCCCTCGGTCGGTTCGTCGAGGATCAGGACTTTCGGCTTCATCGCCAACGCCCGGCCGATGGCGAGCTGCTGCTGCTGCCCGCCGGAAAGATCGCCGCCGCGGCGTCCTTTCATGGACGCGAGCACGGGAAACATATCGTAAATTTCTGCGGGAATGTTCTGCGCTGCGCCGTGCGCCTTGCTGGCAAGCCCCATCATGAGGTTCTCTTCCACGGTGAGGCGCGGAAAAATTTCGCGCCCCTGCGGCACATAAGCCATGCCCAGCCGTACGCGCGCATACGGCGGCATTCCGGTCACGTCCTGGCCTTGCAGCAGGATGCGTCCGCCGGCCACGGGCAGCACGCCCATGAGACATTTCAGCAAGGTCGTCTTGCCCACGCCGTTGCGCCCGAGCAGTGCGGTGACGGCGCCTCCAGGCACCTCGATGTCGAGATTCCTCAGCGTATGGCTGCCGCCGTAGTACTGATTCAGCTGTTCAATCTTGAGCATGGGACTTATTCGGACGTGTTCGTTGCCAGCGGTTTGAGGGACTCATCGGCCGAGATAAACCTCGATCACCCGCTCGTCGTTCTGCACCACGTCCATGGTCCCTTCCGCCAGCACGCTCCCCTCGTGCAGCACGGTCACGATATTGGCAATGGATTCGATGAACGCCATGTCGTGCTCCACCACGACCACCGAGTGATCGCCCGCGAGGGTCTTGAACAGTTCCGCGGTGCGCGCGGTTTCCTCGTCCGTCATGCCGGCAACGGGCTCGTCGAGCAGCAGCAGCCTGGGTTCCTGCATCAGCAGCATGCCGATTTCCAGCCACTGCTTCTGGCCATGGGACAACAATCCGGCCTGACGGTCCGCCTCGGCATGCAGCTTGACCAGCTCCAGCGTCTGGGCAATGCGGTCGAGTTGTTCCGATGAGCGCTGCGCGCGCAGGCTGGCCCACACCGTCTTGTCGGTTTTCAGCGCGAGTTCGAGATTCTCGAACACGGAATGGTTTTCGAACACGGTCGGCTTCTGGAATTTGCGGCCGATGCCCTGATGGGCGATCTGCGGTTCGGTCAATCGCGTCAGATCGATGGTCTGGCCAAAATAGGCGGTGCCCTGGTCGGGACGCGTTTTGCCGGTGATGACATCCATCATCGTGGTCTTGCCCGCACCGTTGGGCCCGATCACGCAGCGCAGTTCGCCCGCGTCGACCGTGAGGGTCAGTTTGTTGAGCGCCCGGAACCCGTCGAAGCTCACGGTGATGTCCTCGAGGTAGAGAATCGGGCCGTGGCTGATATCCACGCCTTCATGCAGAACATGCCCGAGACCGGATACTTCGCCGCTGACATTGACTTCGGTGCGCGGTGCGCTCATTTGCGTCTCCAGTTCGCAGGGCTGACGGCCCCGACGATGCCTTTGGGCAGGAACAGCGTCACCAGGATGAACAGCAGACCCAGAAAGAACAGCCAGTATTCGGGAAAGGCCTGCGTGAAAAAACTCTTGGCGCCGTTGACGACGCCCGCCCCGAGCAGCGGGCCGATCAAGGTTCCGCGCCCGCCCACCGCGACCCACACGGCGATCTCGATGGAGTTGGCAGGCGACATCTCGCTGGGATTGATGATGCCGACCTGGGGCACGTAGAGCGCGCCGGCGATGCCGCACAGTACGGCCGAGAGCGTCCAGATGAAAAGCTTGTAGCCCAGCGGGCTGTACCCGGAGAACATCAGCCGGCTTTCGGAATCGCGTATTGCGGCCAGCACGCGTCCGACTTTCGACCGTATCAGGTAGCGCGCGAGAAACAGGGTTCCGATCAGCATCAGCGCGGTCAGCGCAAAAATCACCGCACGCGTGGACGGCGCGGTGATCGGGAAACCCAGCACCCGCTTGAAATCGGTAAACCCGTTATTGCCGCCGAAGCCGGTGTCGTTGCGGAAGAACAGCAGCATGAACGCGAAGGTCATGGCCTGCGTGATGATGGAGAAGTACACGCCCTTGATGCGCGACCGGAACGCAAAGAATCCGAATACCAGTGCCAGCAATCCCGGCACCAGCATCGCCAGTGCGAGGCACCACAGAAAACTGTCCGAATTGGTCCAGTACCAGGGGAATTCCTTCCAGTCCAGGAACACCATGAAATCCGGCAATTCTGACTGGTACTGGCCCTCTCGCCCGATCTGACGCATGAGGTACATGCCGAAGGCGTAACCGCCCAGCGCGAAGAACACGCCGTGGCCGAGGGACAGGATGCCGGTGTAACCCCAGATCAGGTTCATCGCCATGGCGACGATGGCGTAGCACATGATCTTGCCCACGAGCGTTACGGTATAGGCGGACACATGCAGCGCATGGCCTTCGGGCACGAACACGTACAGACCCGGAAGCAGCACCAGCGCGATCAGCGCGAACGCCGCCAGCGCGCTCCAGCCGGCGCGCGTGAAAAACGGTTCGATGGGGGGCGTGTAGCGCACCGGGAAATTCTCAGGCTTCAACCGTGCGCCCCTTCAAGGCAAACAAGCCCTGCGGCCGTTTCTGGATGAAGGCGATGATCAGCACCAGCACCAGGATCTTGGTCATCACGGCACCGATATGCGGCTCGAGAAATTTCGACAGCACGCCGAGTCCCAGTGCCGCATAGACCGTCCCGGCGAGTTGCCCTACGCCGCCAGTGACGACCACCATGAATGAATCGATGATGTAGCCCTGTCCCATGTCGGGGCCGACATTGCCGATCTGCGAAAGCGCCACACCGGCGAGGCCGGCGATACCGGAACCCAGTCCGAATGCCATCAGATCGACACGTGCCGTGGGCACGCCGACACACGACGCCATGGCGCGGTTCTGCGTCACCGCCCGCACGAACAAGCCCAGTCGCGTGCGATTGAGAATGACCCACATCAACAGCAGCACGAACAGCGCAAAGCCGATGATGACCACGCGGTTGTACGGCAACACCAGATTGGGCAGCGTGATGCCGCCGGACATCCACGACGGATTCGCGACCTCGGCGTTCTGCGCCCCGAAGATCTGCCGCACCAGTTGAATCAGGAACAGGCTGATGCCCCAGGTCGCCAGCAAGGTTTCCAGCGGCCGGCCGTAGAGCCAGCGAATCACCGTGCGCTCGAGTGCCATGCCCACGAGTGCCGCCGCCAGAAATGCGACCGGGATCGCCGCAACCGGATACCAGTCGAATAGCCCCGGCGCGTAGGATCTGAAAAGCTGTTGCGTGACGAAGGTCGCATAAGCACCAATCATCAGCATCTCGCCATGCGCCATGTTGATGACGCCGAGCAAGCCGTAAGTGATTGCCAGGCCGAGGGCCACCAGCAGCAGAATGCTGCCCAGCGACAATCCGGTAAACAGCCGGCCCACGTAATCGCTGATGACCAGCCGGGTCTGGATCGCATCGATCGAACGCCGCGCCGCCATGCGCACGCGCTCGTCAGGCTCGATGTACGTTCCGGCGCTGTCGGTGTCGAGAAAGCGCTCGAGCACCGTTTTGAATCTTGCTTCGCTGGTTTCTGCGAGTTGCTCCACTGCCGCGAGACGCACGGCCGCATCCGGGCTCGCCAACGTGAGCGAGGCCCTGGTCTGGTCCAGCGAATGCTTGATCAGCGGATCGGTTTCCCTGGCGAGCGCCTTTTCAATCAGCGGCAGTACCGCAGCCTGTGAGGTGGTTTCGATGGCCTTGGCAGACGCCAGTCGCGTCGCGCGATCGGGGGACAGCAGCTTCAATGCACCGACGGCCGCGGCCAGCGTGCCGCGCAACCGGTTGTTGATGACGATGCCTTCGTATTGTTCCGGTGGCGGCGTGATCGGCGTCATGCTCGCCGCGTCGAACACCTGGTCGCCCTGCACCAGCACGACCTGCCCCGCTGGCGTTACGCTGGCTTCGCCCGCCTGCACGGCCAGTAACAGCGCGAGCGCGGCTTCATCGCCCGATGCCACCAGCGCATTGACCGCGTCATTCCTGATATTGGTATCGTCGGAGCCCAGTTGCGTCACGGTCGGGACATCCAGCGCGGCGCGCGCATTCGTCATGGCGAACACAGCAACCAGCGCGGCGATAACGAAAACAGCTTTCAAGCGGATATCCCTGTCGGCGTGCAATAAAAAGCCTGCGGATCAACCCCTGACCCGCAGGCCTGCCTTGAATTCACCAAGGTGAGACCGAAGCTCGCAGGCGCATGTCGATCAGGCGCCTGCGGCTCGGTTCCCTGGCGCTTTAGAGCTTTTGCTTGCCTTCGTTACCCGTAATGAACGGGCTCCAGGGCTGGGCGCGGATCGGACCTTTGGTCTTCCACACCACGCTGAACTGCCCATCGGCTTTGATCTCGCCGATCATCACCGGCTTGTGCAGATGGTGATTGGTCTTGTCCATCGTCAGCGTGAATCCGGACGGCGACTTGAAGGTCTGACCGGCCATTGCGGGGCGTACCTTGTCGACGTCGGTCGAACCGGCTTTCTTGACGGCCTGCGCCCACATGTGGATGCCGACGTATGTGGCCTCCATCGGATCGTTGGTCACCACCGTGTCGAGGTTCGCAACCTTGTTCTTCTGGGCCCAGGTTTTGTACAGCTTGATGAAACCCGTGTTTTCCGCATTCTTGACCGACATGAAGTAATTCCAGGCAGCCAGGTGGCCGAGCAGCGGCTTGGTGTCGATACCGCGCAGTTCTTCCTCACCCACCGAGAATGCCACGACCGGCACGTCGGTCGCCTTCAGGCCGGCGTTGCCCAGTTCCTTGTAGAAGGGCACGTTCGAATCACCGTTGATCGTGGAGATCACCGCGGTCTTGCCGCCCGCGGAGAATTTCTTGACGTTGGCGACGATCGTCTGATAATCGCTGTGGCCGAAGGGCGTATAGACTTCGTCGATATCTTTCTCAGCGACGCCCTTGGATTTCAGGAACGCGCGCAGGATCTTGTTGGTGGTACGCGGATACACATAATCGGTGCCGAGCAGGAACCAGCGCTTCGCGCCGCCGCCTTCGTCGCTCATCAGGTACTCGACGGCCGGGATCGCCTGCTGGTTGGGGGCGGCACCCGTATAAAACACGTTCTGCGAGAGTTCTTCGCCTTCGTACTGCACCGGATAGAACAACAGGCTGTTGAGTTCCTCGAATACCGGCAACACGGATTTGCGGGAGACCGAGGTCCAGCAGCCGAACACGACCGCAACCTTGTCCTGGGTGATCAGCTGGCGGGCCTTTTCGGCAAACAGCGGCCAGTTCGAAGCCGGGTCCACGACCACCGGTTCGAGTTTCTTGCCCAGCAATCCGCCCTTGGCGTTGATTTCGTCGATGGCCATCAGCGCGGTGTTCTTCAGCGCGGTTTCGGAAATGGCCATCGTGCCCGACAGCGAATGCAGAATGCCCACTTTGATGGTATCGGCGGCCATCGCTGTTGCCGTCATCGCAGAAAACGCGATTCCGACCAACGATTTCAATATAAATCTGCGCTTCATGGAAAAACCCCCTAATTGATTGATGGTGTGATTGCGAAAACAATGCGTCCCGGATTGCCGCGAGCCGGCTCGTCGCTCGACGAACACGTGATCGAATGCGCGCGTCTGTTTCGCAACAACCGTGCCGAGCGTTTGGTGCACGGGCGATTAGTTTGTTCATTCATGCGCTTGGCGCGCAATTCAAGGTCGGACAGGCGGAAATTCGTGCGCCAGTCGAGTGAATCCAAATCGGCTACGCACCGGCTTTGTGCGGTGCGAGACCGGAATGCACAATGACGTAGCGTTGGTGCTCGCGTGGCAAAGTTCAGCAGGCAGCGCGAACAGCCCAAGCAAAAAAAATGCGCCGGGCAGTGGCGAAACTCCCAAGCCCTGTCTAGAATCGACGCAGATCCCCGGCGGTATGACGTCCACCAATAACGGGCGATGCTTATAACGGAGGAGACATGAAAAGCAAGCTTTCCGCTCTTTGCGTCGGCGCTTTCGCACTCTTCATGATCCCGGCCCCGTCCGCACTGGCCGAGGACGAACGCAGCAGCCTCGAGCCGTTACACGAGGAGGCCAAGCTGCAGGTCGCAGAAGAGCACACCATCAATACGTTGCCCGCTGCCGGCCCGCATCGCATTTACGTCGTCGAGCCCATCTTCCCGGTTTTCTCGCGTTCCAAGGTCTGGGTCATTGACGGGGACAAGCTCAAGATCATCGGCATGTTCGGCTCCGGCGCAGCGGGAAATCTGGCGATCGCACCGGACCATTCCCGGCTCTACTACGCCGATACCCACTGGGCACGCGGCGACCGCGGCGAGCGCACCGACGTTGTCACGGCATGGGACGCGCGAAATCTCAAACCGACCGGCGAAGCAGATTCTGGAAAAAGGCCGCTTTCTGGTGGTGACCAAGCGCAACAACATGGATATCTCGCCCGATGGCCGCCATATCTATTCGTACAACATGTCGCCTTCCACCTCCATCAGCGTGGTGGCGACGACCGACATGTCGTACAAGGGCGAAATTGAAATCCCCGGCTGCGCGCTGGTGTTTCCGTCGGCGCCGGGTCGCTTCGCCTCGGTATGCGCGGACGGAACGCTACTTACCGTGCAACATGACGAAGCGCTGGAGGCCACCAGCGAGCGCAGCGCGGCGTTCTTCGACGCCGAGAACGATCCCGTGTTCGAGCATGCGGCGTTCGACAAGCGCGCGGGCATGGTTCACTTCCTGACGTATGAAGGCAAGCTCATCAGCGCCGACCTGTCGGGGGATACGCCAACTTTTGCGCCGGCGTGGAGCCTGCTCAGCGCAGCGGACCGCAAGAACAAGTGGCGCCCCGGCGGCTGGATGCCGGTCAGTTACAACGCGGCCACCGGGCGTCTATATGTATTGATGCATCGGGGCCTCAAGTGGACCCACAAGCAGGCCGGCGAAGAAGTCTGGGTCTATAACATGAAGACCAAGAAAAGGATTCAGCGCATCAAGCTCGGCGCCGCACACGCGCATACGCTCAAAGTAACCAACGACGACAAGCCGATTCTGTTCACGCTGACCGAAACCGCCGCCCTCTACGCGTGGGACGCGAAAACCGGCAAGAACCGCGGCAAGCTCGAAGGCGTGGGATTGTCACCCTACGTGCTGATGGCGGATGGCGACTGAATGATGGATCCGGTATTGCATTACCTGCTGGTATGCCTGTTGGCCATGGTCTTCATCCAGAGCGGCGCGGCAAAGCTGGGCGCGCGCGACGAATTCCTGGGCGTGGTCAGCAGTTACCGGCTGTTACCCGCGGCGATCGTGCCGGCGTTTGCAGCGCTGTTGCCTTTCGCGGAGCTTGCGGCGGGCCTCGGCGTCGCGCTGCCAGCGACGCGCGCAGCCGGCGCCGGCATAGCCGCTGCACTGCTGCTGATGTTCGCGCTGGCGATGGCGATCAATCTGGCGCGCGGACGCACCGAGATCGATTGCGGATGCTTCAAGTCCGGCTACCGGCAGACCATCAACGCCTGGCTCGTGGGACGCAACCTGGCACTGGCTGCCGGGGCGGCGATGCTGTGGTGGCCCGTCAATGGCCGTGCGACCGGGGCTTTCGACGTGTTTCTCGTCATCGCGGCCAGCCTGATGCTGTTCCTCGGCTATTATTCGATCGGCAATCTCACCCGCAAGCCGGTGAGCCGCCACAATGCCGCCATGCGTGAACCGGCGACGTCGGGAAATTGATATGAGCTACCAGACCTTGCTGATTTCCAACGTCCTGCTGTGGATCGTGGTGCTGGTGCTCGGACTCATGATATTCGGCCTGATCCGGCAGTTGGGCGTGCTGCACGAACGCGTTGCGCCGATGGGCGCCTTGATGACCGACCGCGGACCGGAAGTGGGCGACATGGCCCCCAAGATCTCGGTGAACGACTTGCACGGCAAGCTGGTCGATCTGGGTGGGCCGCATCCGGCCGGGCTGTCGCGCCTGTTGCTGTTCGTCTCGCCGACCTGTCCGGTATGTAAAAAATTGCTGCCCATCGCGAAATCCTTCGCCGGCGGCGAAAAGCTCGATGTCGCGCTGGTCGGAGATGGCGACCCGGTTGAGCAACAGCAAATGATCGAAAGCCATGGCTTGCAGAAAGTGACGTATCTGAATTCCCCGCAGGTCGGCATGGCGTTCCAGGTCGGCAAGCTGCCCTACGCGATCCTGATCGACGAAGACGGGGTGATCCGCGCGAAAGGGCTGGTCAACAGCCGCGAACATCTGGAAAGCCTGGCGATTGCCAAGGAAACGGGTTACGGATCGATTCAGTCATACCTGAAAGCCCAGGGGTACGTTGCAAACGCCAAGGAAGCTGCGACCGGCAGCTGAACGATTGGAATGGATCAACGCAAGCGCTGCGAGGAGGCCTCACATGTCATCCAGGAAAAACATCTTCGGTTTCTTCGATAATTCCATCGAGCGGCTGGCCCGCAGCTCGGCGCAGAAACTGTCCCGCCGCAGCTTTCTCGCCACACTCGGCGGGGTGATGGTGGGCGTCGCGGCGGTGCCCTTGCTGCCGGTGAGCCGCAAGGCGCATGCGGCCGAAGCGCACGGTAACTTCAAGACCTTCGCGCAGACTGCACAGACCAGCGATCCGACTGCGTGCAACTACTGGCGCTATTGTTCCAGCGACGGTTACTTGTGCTCCTGCTGCGGCGGCGGACCTGCCACTTGCCCGCCCGGCTCCGAGCCCTCGCCCTCTTCATGGATCGGCAGTTGTCTGAACCCGGACGACGGCAAGATGTACCTCATCTCGTATCGCGATTGCTGCGGCAAGGATGCGTGCGCGCAGTGTCCCTGCCTCGGCACGCAGGGCGAAATGCCGGTTTACCGGCCGCAACTGAACAATGACATTATCTGGTGCTATGGCACGAGCAGCATGGTCTATCACTGCTCGAGCGGCGCGATCATCGGTCTCGCGAATTGATCGCCTGAGCGGCCCTTGCGCCGCGATCCTGGCGAGCGTCGCGTTTGCCGCGCTGGCGCTTGCGCACGATGTGCGGGCCGACGAATCCGTTCCGGCCGATGTGCTGGCACGCGAAAGCGGGCTGCGTGTCATCCGCATCGTCGGTGAAGCGCAGGATTACGCGCGCAACTGCCAGGGTTGCCACGGGCACAAGGGAGTGTCCGTGCCCCAGGTTCCTGCATTGAAGGACCGGGTGGGTTATTTCCTGCACACCGAAGAAGGCCGGCGCTATGTCGTGCAGGTGCCCGGTGTGGCCACCAACGTGCTCGATGACCAGCGTCTCGCCGCGGTACTCAACTGGATGCTGCGCACCTACAGCCCCAGCCAGCTTCCCGCAGCATTCCGGCCTTACACGGCGCAGGAAGTTGGCGAACTTCGCAAGAACCCGTTGAAGCAAACCATTCCGGTGCGCGAAGCCGTCGTGCAAGGCTTGATCACGGCGGGCATAGTCAACGATCCGGCGCTGATCGCTTATCGGGCTTTCGAAAAAGTCCCCTGATGTGCCGCGGGCTGTTGCGCGCATGAATTTTTCCCGTCGCAGCTTCCTTGGCGCGGCGGCTGTTCCTCTGCTCGCGAGGAGGTCATGGGCGGCCTGTGCGCCGCCCATGCCGCCTCGCGCCGGTCAACAACTGCTGCGCCTGCCCGATCTGGCACTCGACCGCGCCCCGTCAGGCGCCCTGCGGGGCACGCTGACCGCGGCGCACACCGCAGTGTCCATCGGCGGCAATGCGCTGCGCGCAATGACCTACCAGGGGGCGATGCCGGGGCCGGTGCTGCGCCTGCAGGCCGGCGAAACGGTGCATCTGAATTTCCGTAATCAGCTCAACCAGCCCACCAATCTGCATTTCCATGGCTTGTCGCTTTCTCCCTCGGGCCGCGCCGACAATATCTGGCTGGTGACACCCCCCGGTGCCGCCTTCGAATACGAATTGCCGATCGCGAAGCAGGAAGCCGGCGTGTTCTGGATCCATCCCCACCTGCACGGCAGCACAGCGAAGCAATTGTTCGCCGGCCTGGCAATGCCGGTGGTGGTGCACGGCGAGATCGATCGCGACAGCGAACTGGCGCAAGCCGAAGACCACGTGCTGGTTTTGAAAGATCTCGGCATCGAGCGTTGCGAAGTCGCGGCGCACACGCCCACCGACTGGGTATTCGGCAAGGAAGGCGAACTGCTGCTGGTCAACGGCCAGGTGCGTCCCGTGCTCCAGGCTGGCAAATCGCTGTTGCGCTTGCGGCTGGTGAACGCGTCCAATGCGCGGTTCTGGCGTATTGCGCTCGACAGCGGGGAAGCCTTGCATGTAATTGCGCTTGACGGGCGATTTCTCGAAAAGCGCGTGGAACTCGACGAGTTGCTGCTGGTGCCGGCGGCGCGCGCCGAAGTCCTCGTGGCATTGCCGGACCACCGTACGCGCCGGCTTGTCTACCGCAACTATGCGCGTTTCGGGCGCAATGTCACGCCCGAGCAGCCGATTCTTACGCTGCTGCCCCCGCCCTTGCCGCGACCCGTCGCCCTGCCCCATGGGCTGGTAAATCTGGAGCGATTCGACGAACAACTGGCGCAGGGTCAGCGCGAAGTAAGATTTTCACCCATGCTGATCAATGGCAAACCTTTCCACCATCATCGGCAAGGCGGGCATGTCGCGCCGATGTTCGAAGTACGCGCAGGCGCGCGCGAGATCTGGACCGTGCACAACGACGACGTCATGAACCACCCTTTCCATCTGCACACCTGGCATTTCGACATTCTGTCGGTCAACGGGCGTCCGCCTGCGGTGACGGCGATCCGCGACATGCTCAACCTGAGTCCCGGAGACGCGGCGCGCATCGGTATTCACTTTGCCGATTTCAGCGGCCGCACCATGTTCCACTGCCACATCGCCGAACATGCCGACCAGGGCATGATGGCGGTGCTCGACGTGCGCTAGAAAGCAGCCCGCGCCGTTTCCTGAGAGTAGCTTTGCCCGGCACTTGCATGCGGGCCTTGGTTACTGTATATAATTACAGTAACAGGAGGCTTCCCATGAACGATCTCACCCCCCGCCAGGCTGAAATACTGCAACTGATTGCCGATTTCGTGCAAAGCACCGGTTTCCCCCCCACCCGGGCCGAAATCGCCAAGAGTCTCGGTTTCCGCTCCGCGAACGCGGCCGAGGATCACCTCAAGGCGCTTGAAAAAAAAGGATTTATTGAATTGTTTGCGGGCGCGTCGCGCGGCATCCGGCTCAAGGAAGGGCTGGGTCTGCCGGTCATTGGCCGGGTCGCGGCCGGCAGCCCGATGCTCGCCGAGCCCCATGTCCACGGGCGCTACCAGGTCGACCCGCTGCTGTTCGATCCGCGCGCGGATTATTTGTTGAAGGTGCGCGGCCTGAGCATGCGCGACGCCGGCATTCTCGAAGGCGATCTGCTCGCCGTGCATAGCACGCGCGAAGCGCGCTCAGGCCAGATCGTAGTCGCGCGCCTGCACGATGAAGTCACGGTCAAGCGCTTCAAGCGCCAGGGCAGCCAGGTGCAGCTGCTGCCGGAGAACCCGGATTTCGAACCTATCTATGTGGACCTGAAGAACGACCCCTTCACCATCGAAGGCCTCGCGGTCGGCATCATCAGGAACGGCAGAATCGGATAAAAATCCGTGACGACGTGACGATCGTGACGGCGTGACTCGCAAACCCGGCATCAGGGTTTTTACGGCAGTCACGATCGTCACGCAGTTACGACAGTCACGGTTCGTGGCAAATCGCACAGTGGACAGCGTATTTCCCAACCACTCGATCAGGAGACATCCATGGAACCAGCAAAGACCGTCGAAATTCTCAAAACTCTCGCCGAAGGAATCGATCCCGGCACAGGCGAACGCTTCCCGGCCGGCAGCCCTTACCAGCACCCGGATACCGTGCGCGCACTCTTTTCCGCCATTCGCGTGCTGGAAATTCCGGCCCCCCTTTCCTCCGCGGCGGCAGCCACACCCTCTGCCGGCCCTTCCGTCGCCGGCAAATCCGTTCCGCAGAATGCCGGGCGTCCGTGGTCGGAAGAAGAAGACACCCGCCTGGGTCATTCATTCGACGCCGGCAGATCCATCGAGGAACTCGCGGCAACCCACAAACGCAGCAAGTGGGCGATCGAAGCCAGGCTCGCGCGGCTCGGCAAGATTCCCGAACCCCCGACGCGCTTCCCCGCGCGTAACGCCGGAGGCAATGCAGCAACGGCGTGAGGAGGCCTCTTCTGGGCTTCGCCCGGAAATACCGTGAATGTCGTGAATGTCGTGAATATCGTGAATGTCGTGAATGCCGTGAATGCCGTGAATATCGTAAATGTCGTGTCTGACTCGTTTACGGGCTTCGCTCCTATCTAAAAGCAGGTGAGTAACACCCAAGGCCCGGTATCACATTCACACATTCACACATTCACACATTCACGCATTCACGCATTCACGCATTCACGCATTCACGACATTCACGACATTCACGCATTCACGACATTCACGCATTCACGACATTCACGACATTCACGACATTCACGGGTTTTCCGATCGTCACGACCGTCACGTCGTCACGACCGTCACGGCCTTTACGACATTCACGATATTCACGACATTCACGATATTCACGGCCCTCATGTCCCTCCACGCTCTTTTGCAAAACCCCGCCATCTGGCGCGGCGACGAACAGGCACGGGTCGCGCTGCCGAGCATTCCGACCGGATTTTCCGAACTCGATCGCGAACTGCCCGGCAAAGGCTGGCCCCGGGGCGTGGTCAGTGAACTGCTCACCGAGCGCAGCGGCATCGGCGAGTTGTCCTTGCTGATGCCGGCGCTGGCCCGGCTTTCACAACACGACGGCTGGCTCATGCTGATTGCGCCGCCGTGGCTGCCCTATGCACCGGCACTGGCCGCGCGCGGCATCCGGCTGTCGAAAATAATCGTCGCCAACACCACCGCGGACAAGGACACGTTGTGGGCGGCGGAGCAAAGTCTGCGCGCCGGCAATTGCTCCGCGGTGTTGCTGTGGCCTCGTGCCGTCAACGAGCAGGGCCTGCGGCGCCTGCAACTGGCCGCCGAAGCAGGCGGCAGTTTCGGCGTGGTGTTCGGTGAATCCGTGCGCGCGGCCTTTTCCTCGCCGGCGCCGCTGCGTCTGCGACTTGGCGTGCGCCAGGACAAGCTGGCGGTAAAAATTCTCAAACGCCGCGGCAACGGCCTGACGCCGACCCTGTGGCTGGATGCGGATCAGCGCGGCATGAGTGCCCGGGCACCTGCGTCTGAGATTCGCGAAACATTCGTGCGCACGGTTGCCTAGCGCGCAGCCCGACCCACTTTTATTGCAGGAACCCTCCATGCTGTGGGCCGCGCTGCGTTTTCCCGACTTGTCGCTGCAATTGCACCAGCGTGGCGCAGCGTCATGCGGGCCGGCCATCGTGCAGGAGGCAGGCAACCGCCCGCGCGTCTTGTCATGCAATGAGGCTGCGGCCGAAGCGGGCATTCAACCCGGCATGCCGGTGTCCGCGGCGCATGCGCTGACGTCCCAGTTGAGTGTGCGCCTGCGCAACCCCGCGAAAGAAGCCAAGGCGCTGGCAAGCATCGCGGCCTGGGCCATGCAGTTCACGCCCACGGTGAGTCTTGCCGGTGCCAACGAGATCCTGATCGAAATAAGCGGCTGCCTGCGCCTGTTCGGCGGCCTGCGCGCGCTGAGCGGGCGCATTCGCGCAGGGCTGGGGGATCTGGGATATCGCGCGGTCGTTGTCGTAGCCCCCACGCCCACCGCTGCGTTGCTGCTGGCGCGCGACGGCGTCGACACCTCCCTTGGCGATCGCCACCAGTTGCGTCCGGTCCTGGCGCGGTTGCGCCTGTCGCGGCTCGATCAGCCTGCGCAAACCATCGCACTGCTGGCGAACATGGGCGTGCATACCATCAAGGACTGGCTCGCGCTGCCGCGCGACGGGCTCGCGCGCCGCTTCGGCCAGGGGTTTCTCGATGAAGTCGATCGCGCCCTGGGTCTGCTGCCGGATCCGCGCCCGCCTTTTACGGCGCCGAGCCGTTATAGCGCCTCACTCGAACTGCCCGCGCCGGTACAGGAAACCGAACCGCTGCTGTTCGCGGCCAAGCGCCTGATCCTGGAGCTGACCGGCCATCTGGCCTTGAGGCAGATCGGCGTCATGCGGCTCAAACTGCAACTCGAACACGCGCATCACCCCGCCACGCCGGTTGTGCTGGGCTTGGCGGCGCCAAGCCGCGATGCATCGCACCTGGTGACCTTGCTGCGCGAAAAACTCGCCACCGTCGAACTCCCCGAAGCCGTGGAGAACCTTGGCCTCATCGCCGAGGAAACACGGCCGCTCGGTTCCCACAACCACGCCTTGTTCGCGGACGGCCGTCCGTCGCACGAGGAACGCTGGCGCATCGTCGAGCACCTGCGCGCGCGGCTGGGCATGGCGGCGGTGCATGGACTGGAAATGTTTCCCGATCATCGTCCGGAACGCGCCTTTCGCAAGGCCCTGCCCGGTCGCGCGGCGGATGGCCGCTGCGCTTTGCATCGCCCGCTGTGGCTGCTGCCCCAGCCATTGCCGCTGCGCGCGGGCGCAGCACTGCCGCAAATGGATGCACCCCTCACGCTGCTCGACGGACCCGAACGCCTCGAAACGGGCTGGTGGGACGATTTCGACGTGAAGCGCGATTACTTCGTGGCACGCGATGCATCGGGTGCGAGGGTCTGGCTGTTCCGGGAACGCAGCGGGCGCAAGGACTGGTTCCTGCACGGCATTTTTGCATGAAGCCATCCCGCCATGGATTATGCCGAGCTGCACTGCCTGACCAATTTCACTTTTCTGCGCGGCGCATCCCATGCGCATGAACTGGTGGAGACCGCGCTCAGGCGTGGTTACAAGGCGCTGGCGATCACCGACGAATGCTCGCTCGCGGGCGTGGTGCGGGCCCATGTCGCGGCCCGCGAACATACCGATCGATTCAAACTGATCATCGGCGCCGAGTTCAGACTCGACGACGGGCTGCGCTGCGTGCTGCTTGCGCAAAACCGCGCCGGCTATGGCAACCTTTGCGCATTGATCACGCGCGGCAGAAGAAATGCGCGCAAAGGCGCTTACCGGCTGTGCCGCGGCGATCTTGAAACGGACCTGCAGCATTGCCTCGCGCTGTGGCTGCCTGCGGCCGAAGCGCAAGTCGAAGAAGCCTTGTGGCTGGCGCGACATTTTCCGGACCGCGCATGGATCGCCGTGGAACTCCTGGCCCGCGCCAGCGACCGGCAACGGCTCGCGGCGTTGCAGGACATCGGCGAACGCACCGGCCTGGCTTGTGTCGCCAGTGGTGATGTGCACATGCATGCGCGCGGCCGCCGCGCGCTGCAGGATACGCTCACGGCCATCCGGCTCGGCGTGCCGCTCGCCGGCGCGGGGCTGGATTTGCAGGCGAGCGGCGAACGCCATTTACGCCCCCTCGGCAAGCTCGAACGCATCTATCCGCCAGCGCTGCTCGAAGAAACCGTGCGCATGGCCGCGCTGTGCAATTTTTCCCTGGATGAACTGCGTTACGAATATCCGGAGGAAATCGTGCCCGCAGGCACAACGCCCACGCAGCATCTGCGCGCGCTGACCGAGGCGGGCCTGCGCAGACGGTACCCGCAAGGCATCCCGCGAAAAGTACGCGAGAAAGTCGAGGAGGAACTCGCACTCATCGCCGAACTGCGCTATGAGGCTTTTTTCCTGACGGTCAACGACATCGTCCAGTACGCCCGGCAACAACAGATCCTTTGCCAGGGCCGCGGCTCTGCGGCCAATTCGGTGGTCTGCTACGCGCTTGAAATTACCGCGGTGGACCCGAACCGCACCAACCTGCTGTTCGGACGCTTCCTGTCGAGGGAGCGCAACGAACCGCCGGACATCGATGTCGATTTCGAGCATCAGCGGCGCGAGGAAGTCATCCAGTACATCTATCGCAAATACGGCCGGCATCGCGCCGCGCTGGCTGCCACGGTCATCAGCTACCGCACGCGCAGCGCTTTTCGCGACGTCGGCAAGGCCCTGGGCCTGGATGCCGTGCAATTGGATCGCATCGCGGGCAGCTTCGTCTGGTGGGACCATCCGGGGGAAAGGGCAACGCGTTTGCGCGAAGCCGGATTCGATCCCGAGGCGCCGGTGATCCGCAAGCTGATGGCGCTGACTACCGAGCTGTCGGGGTTTCCGCGCCACTTGTCGCAACACGTGGGGGGATTCGTGATCTCGCGCGGCCCGCTGTCGCAACTGGTGCCCACCGAGAATGCGGCCATGCCCGGCAATCCCGCCCGCTACACCGATGACGGCCTGATCGAGGCGGCGGCCGCGCAGGTTTCCGCGGATCCGCTGCGCACCAACATCCAGTGGGACAAGGACGATCTCGAGGAACTCGGCTTGCTCAAAGTCGATGTGCTTGCGCTGGGTATGTTGAGCGCAATCCGGCTTGCGCTGGACATGGTCAACCGGCGCCATCGAAGCGCCCTGACGATGGCGGCTATTCTGGCCAACGAAGATGGCGAGGAAGGCAAGCCGGTCTACGACATGCTCTGCAAGGCGGACAGCATCGGCGTGTTCCAGGTCGAATCGCGCGCCCAGATGTCCATGCTGCCGCGTCTGAAACCCCAGTGCTATTACGACCTGGTGGTCGAAGTGGCGATTGTGCGTCCCGGCCCCATCCAGGGCGGCATGGTGCATCCCTATCTGGCACGCCGCAAACATGCGCAGAATGTGACCTATCCCTCCCCGGCCCTGCAGCAGGTATTGGGACGCACCCTGGGCGTGCCTATTTTCCAGGAGCAGGTCATGGAAATCGCCATGGTGGCCGCGGATTTTTCAGCCGGCAAAGCAGACCAGTTGCGCCGTGCCATGGCCGCCTGGAAACGAAAAGGCGGGCTCGAACCGTTCCGCGACGATCTCGTCGAGGGCATGCGCCGGAACGGGTACGACGAGGCGTTTGCGCTGCAGATCTTCGAGCAGATCAAAGGGTTCGGCGAATACGGTTTCCCGGAATCGCATTCGGCGAGTTTCGCGCTGCTGGTTTACGTGTCGGCCTGGCTCAAATGCTATGAACCCTCGGCTTTTACCTGCGCCCTGCTCAACAGCCAGCCCATGGGATTCTATGCGCCCGCGCAACTCGTGCAGGACGCGCAGCGCCATGGCGTCGAAGTCCGGCCGGTGGATGTGCTCAAAAGCGAATGGGACTGCACGCTCGAGCCGCGCGGGCGGCGAGACGGCGGAGGGGCGAGGGACGAGGGGCGAGGGGCGAGCGAAGAAAGCCTGTTGAATACTGCTGCCGCGAGAAGATCTTTCCCTCGCCCCCCGATCCTCGCCCCTCGTCCCTGACCCCCCTGATCCTCGCCCCTCGCCCCTGATCTCCCCCCCCTCGCCCCTCGTCCCTCGCCCCTCGTCCCTACGACGCAACCCGCCCTGCGGCTGGGCTTGCGCATGGTCAAAGGGTTGTCGAAAGACGCCGCGCAACGATGGATCGCGCTACGCAGCCAGCTCGTCGATGCACACGATTTCGAAGCGCTCGCGCTGCAGGCAAAACTTTCGCGCAAGGATCTGAATGCGCTGGCCGCGGCCGGCGCGCTCGCCAGCCTCGCCGGACACCGGCGGGAGGCCGCCTGGCGGGTGGCCGGCATCGAGAAGCGCCCGCCCCTGCTCGCACCGGCCGCCATTCTTGAACCTGCCATTTCTTTGCCCGCGCCCACTGAGGGCCAGGAGATCCTGGCCGACTACGCCACCACGGGCCTGACCTTGCGCCGCCACCCGCTGGCGTTGCTGCGTCCGCGATTGCAAAAACTCCGCGTCAGCACCGCCGCGGGATTACAAACCCTGCCCAGCGGCACACAGGTACAAGTGGCCGGCCTCGTCACCTGCCGCCAGCATCCGGGCACCGCCAAAGGCGTCATCTTCGTGACCCTGGAAGACGAAACCGGACAGATCAATATCGTGGTGTGGGAAAGACTGTCGCGCAAACAACGCCGCCCGCTGCTCGCTTCACGGCTGCTTCGCGTCGATGGCACCCTGGAGCGCGAAGGCGAAGTCACGCACGTGATCGCGGCCCACCTCACGGACTACTCCACGCTGATCGGCAAGCTGGACAGCCGCTCGCGCGACTTCCATTGAACGCGCCCGCTTCTTGACCAACCCGCGCCGCACACCGTCCGTGGTTAAATACCCTCACCATGAACGCAACGCTCCCGTTCGACTTCGACAAACCCGTGGATCGGCACGCCACCTCGTCATCGAAATGGGACAAATACGGCACGCGCGACGTAATCCCCATGTGGGTGGCGGACATGGATTTCCGCTGCGCCCCGCCCATCATCGAAGCCCTGCACCGCCGCGTCGACCATGGCATCTATGGCTACAGCAATCCGCCCGCCAGTCTGATCGACGCCACGCTTGCCCACCTGGAAGACGAATACGGCTGGCGCATCGAACCGGAATGGATCGTCTGGCTGCCCGGTCTGGTGGTGGGCCTTAACGCCGTATGTCGCGCGTTCGGCCGCGAAGGCGCGGACGTGCTGACCGCGGTGCCGATCTATCCGCCTTTCCTGTCGGCGCCGGTCAACGGCGCGCGCAACGCCGTGGAAGTGCCGATGCTCGAAAACGACGGCCTCTGGCGCTGGGACATGGATGCACTGGAACGGGCGACCACGCCGCGTTCGCGATTGCTGCTGCTGTGCAACCCGCACAATCCGGTTGGACGCGTCTTTGCCGGCGATGAATTGCACCAGATCGCCGACGCGTGCGCGCGTCACGATCTGGTCCTGTGTTCGGACGAAATTCACAATGGCCTGGTGCTCGATCGCGACAAACGCCATATACCGGTTGCGTCGCTCTCTTCCGAAATCGCCGAGCGCACCGTGACCCTGATGTCGGCCAGCAAGACGTTCAACTTGCCCGCGCTCGGCTGCGCCTATGCCATCGTCTCGAATGCGGACTTGCGGACCAAGCTCAAACGGGCGATGGCGGGCATCGTGCATCACGTGGGCCTGATGGGTTACATCGCCACGGAAGCCGCGTACCGCCATGGCCAGCAATGGCAACTCTCGCTGCTCGACTACCTGCGCGCCAATCGCGACCTGGTCGAGCGCGAAGTCGCGAACATGCGCGGCTTGCGCATCTGGCATGCCGAGGCCACCTATCTGTCGTGGATCGATGCACGTGGCTTGCCGGAACAGCGCGCCATGCAGCTATTCCAGGACGCCGGCGTGGGCCTCTACGATGGGGCGCTGTTCGGTGCGCCGGGTTTTTTGCGATTGAACTTTGCTTGTCCGCGGGCCCTGCTCGAACAGGCACTGGAGCGCATGTCGCGTGCCGTGCAGGCGGCACACCGATAGCGACACGTCAGTGCCCCGGCGGGTTCCTAGAAATAGCCTGTCAGGGTCACCCGCAACATGCGCGGCTCGACCGGATGAAAGTGGATGTCATTGGTGGGCGCCGATTCGCCTTGCAGGCGCGATTCATAGAAATACGCGATGTCGTCGTCCTGGCGATCCAGCACGTTGAACACATCCAGATGCGCACGCCATGTCGAATCGATCCGATAACCAAGGCGTGCGTTCATGATTTGCGTCGATCGGGAGCGCACGGTATCGTCCTCGACGAGCGGTCGCGCACCGAAGTAACGGTATTGCAGCATCCCGTACCACGGGCCCAACCCGTCCACCGTCAAACCGAAGGACAGCACTTTTTCCAGCGAGCCGGGCACATAATCGCCCGCGGGGTCGTCATCGGTAAAGCGCGTGCGCGATACGCCAAGGTCGAGATCAAGCAGCAACCATGAGCGCGGCCGGTAGTGGTTACGTCCATTCGATGCCTGTGCGCTTGCTCGGACGGCCGGCCTCGGTGGTTCCCGCGTCGCCGACAAAAAGCATCTCGGAATCGAGTTTCAACTGCCACACAGAAAGCGAAGATTCCAGATTGGCAAAGCGCTCGGTGCGCGTCCCGATTTCGATTCCTCTGGAGCGCACGAGCGGATCGACTTTGGCAGCCGGCGCAAGCGTACCGGGATCGATGGCGATAGTCGTGCCCCGGGCATCGTTGCTGTGGAAACCAGTCCCATAATTGAAAAAATACTCGGTCTTGGCCCACGGACCAATAATCAGACCGAATTTCGGCGAGACAATCGAATCCTCGACGTTGCCGGAGTTCTGCGCCATGTCGCTGTCGACGTCGAAATGGTACTGATCCCCGCGTATGCCCACCAGGGTGCGGAGTTTCTCCGTGACCTGCAGCGTCTCCTCGGCGTAGACGCCGACGCTGGTCTGGATGACCTTGTCTTCCCGCGTTACGCCGATCGTACGCCGCGCGACCGTTGTGGTAAAGGCCGACCGGATCGATGTCATCGCGCCGGGCCTGCAGGCCAAGCTTCAATGTGCTGTCCATGCCCGCGATCCTGTCGTAGAACTCCACGCGCGGATGCAGACCCAGCACGGAACGGCGTTCCGATTGCCTGAACTGATCTGCGTTCACCGGATCATCCAGAAAATAAGTGAAGTTGGACCACAGGTCCAGGCGCGAACGGATGGCGTAAACGTCCAGCATCGCGCGCGCATCGCTGAAGTCGCGGTGTTGCTCGAAGGACAGGGAGTAACGCGACGTCTCGCCGCCGTCGGTTGGATCAATGGCGCCGAACCGGTTGACAACGCCTTGCTGCACGGCGCGCTGTGGGATCTGATCGGTCGAGTCCCAGTGCGCGTCATACGCCATGCCGGTAATGGAAAACCCCTGCGTCCTGTCGCCCCGGCTGTAGCGCAACGCGGTATTGAACTTCATGAAGTTCTCGGGATTTTCCCACGGGCCGTCCTGAGCGGCGAGATCGATGCCGTAAAGCAACGTCCCGCCGGCGATCAGCGGTGAGCCCGCCAGCAACGCGCGCCTGTAGTCGTGTTCGCCGATGGTTACGGAGCCGGTCGTGTGCGGCAGTGACGTTGCATAGCGAATCCTGGCAGCGCCTGCGGAACTGAAATCACCGACTTCTGCGTAGTAAGGGCCCTTGCGATAATCGATGCCCGCGACGAGTTCCGGGATTAGAAAGTTCAGATCCGCATAGCCCTGGCCATGCGCGTGCGTGGGCATGTTGACTGGCATGCCGGCGACATCAATGGCGAAGTCGGTGCCATGATCGAGATTGAAGCCGCGCAGGAAGTACTGGTTCGCCTTGCCGTCGCCGCTGTGCTGGGTAACGATTACTCCGGGGACATATTCAAGGATCTCGCCGGAACGCAACGCCGGCCGCGTCTCGATACGCCTTGCGGTAACCCTTCCCTGGCTGGCGGAATCGGACGTTCCAACCCCGGTTTCATACGTGCCCAGCACCTCGATTTCGGGCGCAGTGATTGTCACCGGCTGCGCCCGGGCCACGCCGTAAAAAGCGCCCGCGTAAATGAGCACCACAAAGGCCGCTTTCAGCGCAGTGCAATGTGCCTTTCCCTTGGACTTCACGCTGCTCTCCCACCATCGACGGGGCCGGCAGCCCCTTATTATTCTTCTGCCGTAAGAAGTAAGAATAATTTATAGTTCTTCATAATGTAAAGCGAATCGTGGCGATAACCGACTGAGGGCATGCGCGCGTCGTCTCCTGTTTCATACGAATTTATGTAACATCCCATCGCTACCACCGCGAGGACACGCCAGAATGGATCGATTTACGATTTCGTTGAACGAAGATCTGGCCAGACAGTTCGATGAACTGATCGGCCAGAAGGGTTACCAGAACCGCTCGGAAGCCGTGCGCGACATGCTGCGGCATGAACTGGAGTCATCGCGGCTTCAGCGCCAGGAGGCGCCCTACTGTGTGGCGTCACTGTCCTATGTTTACAGCCACCATGCGCGCGATCTGACCGAACGGCTGACCGATCTGCAGCATCAGCATCACCATCTCGTCCTGTCGTCCATGCACGTGCATCTGGACCACGACAATTGCCTGGAAACGGTGATCTTGCGTGGCGCAACAGCCGAGGTCAGCAAGTTCGCAAACGAACTCATGGCGGTTCGGGAGGTACGGCATGGCAAAGTCAACGTCGTGCCGGTTGACATGGACGATCCCGGTCACCGCCCGCATCACTATCACGTGCACACCCGGCCGCGCACCTGATCGAACCAACGCATAAGGGTTATGCCGCACGGGCACTGGACATTATCGCGCGGCTTGCCTAGATTCCGTTCCCCGGCTATTTCGCCTGCATTCCATTGCGCCAAGAGGATCTCATGACATCGCAACCGCTGTTGTTTTCGCCGCTGACCTTGCGCGGCATCACGCTCAAGAATCGGGTCGTCATTTCGCCCATGTGCCAGTACAGCGCGCGCGATGGTCTGGCTGACGACTGGCACCTGGTCCATCTGGGCAAAATGGCGACCGGCGGTTCCGCACTCGTATTCACGGAAGCGGCGGCTGTCGTGCCGGAGGGCCGCATTACTTACGGCGATTTGGGGATCTGGTCCGATGCGCACATCGCCCCGCTGAAGCGCATTGCCGGCTTCATCAAGGCCAACGGTGCGGTGCCGGCGATTCAGCTTGCGCACGCGGGCCGCAAGGCGTCCATGCAAAGGCCCTGGCATGGCAACGGCCCCATAAACGATACGGACCGTGCGCGCGGCGAAGATGCATGGGACATCGTGGCGCCCAGCGCGATTCCCCTGGATAACGGCTGGCTGATGCCGCATGAACTCAGCGTGGAGGAAATCCGCCGCGTGCAAGGGCACTGGCGCGATGCGGCGCTGCGCGCGCTAGCCGCCGGCTTTGAGATTATCGAAATGCATTCGGCGCACGGCTATCTTGGGCATGAATTTCTTTCACCCCTGTCCAACAAGCGCACCGACGGCTACGGCGGGGATTTGCGCGGGCGCATGCGCTACACGCTGGAACTCGCGGAGGTGTTGCGCGCCGCCTGGCCCGAGGACAAACCGCTGTTCGTGCGCATCTCCTCCGTGGACGGCATCGAAGGCGGCTGGACCATCGATGACTCAGTGACCCTGGCACGGGAACTGGCCGCGCGTGGCGTGGACGTCATGGATTGCTCTTCCGGTGGCCTGATGGGCTCGGCGACGGCTGCACGCATCAAGCGCGATCCGGGTTTTCAAGTGCCGTTCGCCGAGAAAGTAAAGAAGGAAGCCTCCATCAAGTCGATGGCCGTCGGGTTGATCCTCGATGCCCAGCAGGCCGAGCAGATTCTGCAGGATGGACGCGCCGACCTGATCGCCATCGGCCGCCAGTCCCTGTACAACCCCAACTGGGCGCTGCATGCGCAAGTAGCGCTGGGCGCGCAAGGCCAGTACGAGTCCTGGCCCGTGCAATACGGCTGGTGGCTCGACAAGCGCCAGCATATTCTTTCGGAAGAGGCGCAGAGGAAGATAGCTTAAGGGCCGTGAATGTCGTGAATACGTGAATGTCGTGAATATCGTAATGCGCTGACGCGCGGGATCGAATCTACTAAACATGATGCCGTACTCCAACGGCATTCACGGCATTCACGGCATTCACGGCATTCACGGCATTCACGACATTCACGATTCACGCATTCACGACATTCACGACATTCACGACATTCACGACATTCACGATATTCACGGCACTTACGGAGTCCCCATGCCCATCGATGCAATGAATCACTTCACGGTGTTGACGAAGGACCTCGACGCCACCCGCGATTTTTACATCGGCATTCTCGGCCTCAAGGAAGGGTATCGCCCGCCGCTGGGATTTCCGGGCACGTGGCTGTATGCCGGCGCGCAACCTGTATTGCATGTCGTTGCCGGCCGGCCGCTGCCTGACCCGCCTGCCGGCGTGCTGGACCACATGGCGTTTTCCGCTTCCGGCCTGGCGGACACGGCTGCAAGGCTCAAAGCAAAAGGAATCAAATACGACTTGCGCAAGCAGCCGGACTCCGGTGTCTGGCAATTGTTTTGTTTCGACCCGAGCGGCGCCCGGGTCGAGCTTGACTTTGCCGCGACTGAACCGCCGCCGGCCTGAGGCCGGATCGGTGATCAAGCGATTAGGCGATTAGGCGATTGGAGGGCGATCGCCGACGCGTTCCATCACACAATCCCTTAATCGCCTTATCCCCCGATCGCACGCCCCTCTAAGCGCCCAATCGCCTAATCGCCCAATCACCGCCCTTAACGCACTCGCAGCGCCGGGATCTTCTCGAACTCGGATTTGATGAACTCGGTAAAGGCCCGCACTTTGGCCGAAACGTGGCGTGCCGAGGGATACACCGCATTGATTTCTGCCGCAGGCGGCGCGAATTCCTGCAGAATTTCCTGCATCCTGCCCGCCTGCAAATCCTCCTGCGACAGCCACACAGGGCTGGCCGCAATGCCCAGATCGGCAAGCACCGCCTGCCGGATCGCCTCTCCGTTATTTGCGCGCAGTGTTCCGGATACTTTCACGCGGATCTCGCCGTCCTTCCCGCCGAAAATCCATTCGTTCCCGGTGGAAAGATACGCGTACAGGATGCAATTGTGGTTCACCAGTTCCTGCGGCGTCTTCGGCGTTCCGTATTTGCTCAGATAGCCCGGCGTTGCAATGACACCACGCTCTGAAGTGCCGATGCGGCGGGCCGACAGCCCCGAATCGGCCAGCCGCCCGACGCGAATGGCAACGTCGATCCCTTCCTCCACCAGATCCACGAAACGGTCCGAATAGCCCAGGTCGATCATCAATCCGGGGTGCATCGACTGAAACTTCAGCACCAGCGGACCGAGATACAACTGGCCCAGGCCGATAGAAGAATTGATGCGCAGCACACCGGACAACTGCGTTTGCAGCACCCCGAGATTTGCTTCCGCTTCACTGACGCTCGCGAGAATACGTTTGGAACTTTCAAAGTATGACGCACCGGGCTCGGTCAGCGACAACTGTCGCGTACTGCGATTGAGCAAACGCGTCTTGAGCTGCCGCTCGAGAGCCGTCAATTGTTTGCTTACAGTGGGTTGTGTCATGTTCATCTCGCGGGCGACGGCTGAGAAACTACCCGTTTCAACGATGCGCACGAATAATCGCATAGCGGTCAATTGATCCATTGCTTTCCTTTGTCATGCCGGATTGGCATGAATGATATGCGAGTTAAGGGCTTCGCGGGTGCTCGCCGGAAGCCTATATTGCTGCCATGCAACAAACGTTGCGACTCAACAGGGGAAAGAAGATGAAAACAATGCAATGGATACTGGCTGCGGTCTTGCTGTTCACCTCCACGGCCTTCGCGGGGGAATGGAGCCTGGTGGCACAGGATAATGATGAGATCATATTCATCGATCGAAGCAGCATCTTCTCCGTGGGCGATCTGAAAAAAGCACGTGTCTTGCGCAGCTTCAGCACTGTGCAGACAGTAGGCGATGCAGCCTTTCCGCACAAATCCGAAATCATGCTGTACGCGGCGCGCTGCGAAGACAACTCGCTCGGATTCGAGCAGTGGACCATGACCGCCGGGGAAATCGGCACGGGCGCGACCGTCTGGTCCGGGCAACTCGAGCAACCCGCGCTGTACAAGGATCCGAACGATCCGATATTCGTCAGCATGCTCGCTACGTTTTGCAATAGCTGACGCGCCCGTTTCAAATCGCCAGGAGGTGCGCACCGCGCACCTCCATTATTTTTGCCTGTCGCCTGCGCGCGGCGGGGTTTGCGGTTCCTGGCAATCCGGTTCCTGGCAATCGTTGCGGGGCGGATCAGCGGGCGCCGGCCGCCCCGCAGTCACCGGAGGCTTGCGCCGCTCGGCCTCGTAAAACTCGATCCAGTGCTCGATGCTGCCTTCGCGGGCCTTCTCGGCCGCGTCTTTCTGCGCAGCGGCCGCGGGCGCAAAGGCGCCGGCAACCATCGCCGCAGCGATCAGGAATTTTTTTCGCCCATGCACGATTGATACACCATGTCTCCGAACGAATGCGCCGGCAACATTTCGTTGCTCGTCTCCTTCCAGCGCGAGAGCCACTCATACGCCTGCGCGACCGTGTCGTTGACGAAATCGATCTCGTTCTGCGTTTCGTCGCCGTGCCATTTGATCTGCACTGCCTCGCGCGCCTTGCCCTGTTCGAAAAAATAGTACGCCGCCACTTTCAGTTGAGCGGTATAAGTGCACAGTTCGGTCGGATTCATGCGGCTGATCCGGTCGGCCTGCGCGGCAGCCGGCAGAAGCATTGCACACGCCAGCAGGAAACTTTTCATCATGGGCTCTCTCTGACAACAGGCAAGGGTGCGAAGGCAAATCGGCGAGCAGTGTAGCAGACGCCTTCACAACGGCTAAACTGCGAAAAGCCGCTGGCTCGAGTAACGTGGGGCAACACGCGCTCGCCTGAAGGCGACGGGTAAATCAACATGAACACGCGTCTGGCGTGCGTCATCATGGTCGGTATGCTGAGTAACGCGTGGCCCGGCACGGCTTCGGCGCATGCGTTGACGCTTGCGGAGTGCAACGAAGGCGGCGAATTCATCCGCAACGCGGCGCACGCCCGTGACAATGGCATCACGCGCGAGTTTTTCATCGGCAAACTGGAGGAAGACCTTGCCCTGATTCAGGCCTTTCCCCCGGCCCTGCGCTGGTTCGTTCAGGACGCCGGCGACGAAAAATTGCTGACCGACGCGGTCCTGGAGGTATTCGACTCGCCGCGCAAACCGGACCAGCACGAGGCGGCCTTCGTTCGTAAATGTATCTCGGTGGGAACCTATGCGGACGACGGCGATGGCGACATTATCTGACAGAAAATTTGCCAGCCTCACGCCCCGATTCGCTCGGGTGTAAAAGAACCTCACACGGAAACTTCCACGATGCGCACGCAGCTACTGCACGACGATGGCGCCAAGACCTGGGCCGTCGTTCTGGAAACACAAGATGAAGTCACCAGTTGCCTGCTTGAGTTTGCGCGCGCACAGAGTCTGAGCGCCGCACGGCTCAGCGCCATTGGCGCGTTCCGGCGCGCTGTACTCGGTTATTTCGACTGGGAGCGCAAGGAATACCTGCGCATTCCCGTCGAACGTCAGGTCGAAGTGGTCTCGCTGCTGGGGGACATTGCTTTGAAGGACGACGAACCGCACCTGCATATGCATGCCGTCCTCGGTGAGTCCGACGGCCGCGCGCTGGGTGGGCATTTGCTGGAAGGCCATGTGCGGCCCACTCTCGAAATCATGATCACCGAAACTCCCGCGCACCTGCAGCGCTGCCATGACGAGGCATCTGGTCTGGCGTTGATTCGACCGCGCGACGATGCCGGGTAAACATGCGTTGCACCGGTGATCCGGTCGCGTGCGGCGGATTCAGTGAGACGCAATGCGGGCGCAACGTATCGTTGCGCCCGCGCCTCGCAGATCAGGCCGGCAGGTGCTGCAAGAATGGCGTCGAGCATTTTCTTGGCATCGCCGAACAGCATGCGCGTGTTGTCCTTGTAGAACAGCGGATTGTCCACGCCGGCATAGCCGGTTGCCATGCTGCGCTTGAAGACCACGACGGTTTTCGCTTTCCAGACCTCGAGCACCGGCATGCCGGCAATCGGGCTGTTGGGATCTTCGAGCGCCCCGGGATTCACGATGTCGTTGGCGCCGATCACCAGCACGGTGTCGGCATGCGGCAAGTCGTCGTTGATCTCGTCCATCTCGAGCACGATGTCATAAGGCACCTTGGCCTCCGCCAGCAGCACGTTCATGTGCCCGGGAAGCCGCCCGGCGACCGGGTGGATCCCGAAGCGCACATTGATTTTCTTCGCGCGCAGCCGCTTGGTGATCTCGCTGACGACGCCTTGCGCCTGCGACACGGCCATGCCGTAACCGGGCACGATTACGACCTCCCTGGAATCGCCCAGCATGCTGGCCACCTCATCGGCGCTGGTCGCGATGACTTCGCCTTGCGGCGCCGTGGCTGTCGTCCCGCCGGCCGTACCGAAGCCCCCCATGATGACGGCGACAAAATTGCGGTTCATCGCCCGGCACATGATGTAGGAGAGAATCGCGCCGCTCGAACCCACGAGCGCGCCGGTCACGATCAACAGGTCGTTGGACAGCATGAACCCGGTGGCCGCCGCCGCCCAGCCCGAATAGCTGTTGAGCATCGACACCACGACCGGCATGTCCGCGCCGCCGATGGCAGCGACCAGATGCACGCCCAGGAACAACGCGATGGCGGTCATGACCAGAATCGGAACCAGGCCCGCCTCGACGCTCTGCGCATTCAGGAATACGTAGCCCAGCCAGATCGATGCCAGGATCGCCGCCAGGTTCAGCCAGTGCCGTGCCGGCAACATCAGGGGTTTGCCCGAAATGGTGCCCTGCAGTTTGCCGAACGCGACGATGGAACCGGTGAACGTGATGGCGCCGATGAACACACCAAGGAAGATCTCGACTTCGTGGATGGTTTTTTCCGCGCCTTCGAAATGCGCGCCCGGATCGAGATAAGTCGCGAGGCCGACGAGTACCGCGGCCAGGCCCACGAAGCTGTGCAGCATCGCCACCAACTGCGGCATCTGCGTCATCTCCACGCGCGACGCGACGAACACGCCGACCAGTGCGCCGACGATCATCGCGGGAAACAGCACGGCGTAGTTGCCGGCCTGCAGCCCGAAGATCGTGACGACGATGGCGATGACCATGCCGATGGCGCCGTAGATATTCCCGCGGCGCGCGGTTTCCTGCTGGCTCAAGCCGGCCAGGCTCAGGATGAAAAGGATCGCCGCGCCAATGTAGGAAACCGTAATGAATCCCGCTGCCATGTTTGTCCTCTTAGTCTCTTCTGAACATCTTGAGCATGCGCTGGGTGACCCAGAAGCCGCCGGCGATGTTGATGGTCGCGATCAATACCGAAATCCCCGCGAGGACCAGCACGATCGTGGATGGATTGCCGATCTGCAGCAGCGCGCCGATGACGATGATGCCGCTGATCGCATTGGTGACGCTCATGAGGGGTGTATGCAACGCAGGCGCCACGTTCCAGATGACGTGGAAGCCGACGAAACACGCGAGCACGAACACCGTCAGGTGCTGCATGAACGCAGCCGGGGCGGAGGAGCCTATCAGCATGAGCATCAACGCCCCCACTGCCATCGCCGCGAGCGAACCATAACCTTTCGAGGGCGCGGAATTCTTCACGGCCTTCGGCGCCGCGGCCGCGGCCGGTGCCGCCGCGATGGCCGGAACCTTCAGCGGCGGGGGCGGCCAGGTGATGTTGCCCTGGTTGATGACGGTCGCGCCGCGAATGACGTCGTCTTCCATGTTGACGACGATGTTGCCGTCTTTCTTCGGGGTGAGATCGGTCAGGAAATGGCGCAGATTGGTGCCGTAGAGCTGGCTCGATTGCGTCGGCAGCCGGCTTGGCAGATCGGTGTAGCCGATGATGGTGACGCCGCTGCGCACCACGACTTCTCCGGGTTGGGTGTAATCGCAGTTGCCCCCCTGCTCCGCGGCGAGATCGACGATCACGCTGCCCTGGCGCATGGAATCGACCATCTGCGCCGTGATCAGCTTGGGCGCGGGCTTGCCCGGAATGAGCGCCGTGGTGATGATGATGTCGACGTCCCTGGCCTGCGCGGCGAACAAGTCCATTTCGGCCTTGATGAACTCGGGGCTCATCTGCTTGGCATAGCCGCCGCCGCCGGACCCTTCTTCCTTGAAATCGAGTTCGAGGAATTCCGCACCCATGCTTTCGATCTGCTGCTTTACTTCGGGGCGCACGTCGAAGGCCCGAACGATCGCGCCCAGGCTGCGGGCGGTGCCGATGGCGGAAAGGCCCGCCACGCCGGCGCCGATGACCATGACCTTGGCAGGCTGAACCTTGCCCGCCGCCGTGATCTGGCCGGTGAAGAAACGTCCGAAATGCTGGGCCGCTTCGATGACGGCGCGATAGCCGGCGATATTGGCCATGGAACTCAGGGCATCGAGTTTTTGCGCGCGCGAAATGCGCGGAACGGCGTCCATGGCGATCACCGTGACGCGGCGCGCCTGCAGCCGTTGCATGAGTTCGGCGTTCTGCGCAGGCCAGATGAAACTCAGCAAGGCGCTGCCTTCGCGCAGCAGATCCGCTTCGTGACCGCCCAGGGTGGGCTGCTGTTGCGGCGCGCGCACCTTGAGCACGATGTCCGCCTGCGCCCACAGCGCGCGGGTATCCGCCACGATCTCGGCGCCCGCCTGGCGATAGGCGTCGTCGGCAAATTGCGCGCCTTGTCCGGCGCCCGCTTCGATCGCCACGGCGTAGCCGAGTTTGATGAGCTGCCCCACCGTTTCCGGTGTGGCCGCCACGCGCCGCTCGCCGGCATGAATTTCCTTCGGAATGCCGATTTTCATTTCGCTTTGATCTCCCCTTCTGATTTCAGTGATTCGCCCATCATCGATGTTGCTTGTACTTCGCGAGTTCCAGTTTGCCGATCTGGTTGCGGTGCACTTCATCCGGACCGTCGGCAATGCGCAGCAGGCGCGCCAGCGCGTACGCTACACCGATGCCATGGTCATTGCTCAAGCCCGCTGCGCCGAAGGCCTGGATGGCCCAGTCGACGACCTTGCAGGCCATGTTCGGCACGGCCACCTTGATCATGGCGATCTCGGCCTTCGCGCCCTTGTTGCCGACCGTATCCATCATGTACGCGGCATGCAGTGTCAGCAGCCGGCATTGCGCGATGCCGATGCGCGCCTCGGCAATGCGTTCCAGCGTGACCGTCTGCTCGGCCACCGGTTTGCCGAAGGCGACCCGGCTCAGCGTGCGCTTGCACATGGCTTCGAGCGTACGCTCGGCGAGGCCGATCAAGCGCATGCAGTGATGGATGCGCCCGGGGCCAAGGCGGCCCTGCGCGATCTCGAATCCACGGCCCTCGCCCAGCAGCATGTTGGACGCCGGCACGCGCACGTTGCTGAACAGCACTTCGCCGGCACGATCGGGCATGCCGTAATAACCGAACACCGGCAGCGCGCGCTGCACGTCGACCCCGGGCGTATCGCGCGGCACCAGGATCATGGACTGCTGCTTGTGCCGGTCAGCGTTGTCCGGATCGGTCTTGCCCATGAAGATGAAAATCTTGCAGCGCGGATCGACCGAGCCGGTGGCGTACCACTTGCGGCCGTTGATCACGTAGTCATTGCCGTCACGCACGATGGACGATTCGATGTTGGTCGCGTCGCTGGAGGCAACCGCGGGTTCGGTCATCGCGAAACAGGAGCGGATTTCGCCCGCCAGCAGCGGCGCCAGCCACTTTTTCCTTTGTTCTTCGGTGCCGTAGCGCGCCAGCACTTCCATGTTGCCGGTGTCGGGCGCGCGAACAGTTGAATGCTTCGGGCGCCAGCAACGAGCGACCCATGATCTCGCACAGCGGCGCGTATTCGAGGTTGGTCAGGCCGGCACCGTGTTCCGAGTGCGGCAGGAACAGATTCCAGAGCCCCGCGGCGCGTCCTTTCGCCTTGACCTCCTCGATGACGGGCGCCACTTTCAGCGGTCCGACTTCCTCGGCTTCGCGGAACAGGCGCTCTTCGTTCGGATAGATGTGCTCGTCCATGAAGGCGCTCAGGCGCTTCTGAAGCTCCTTCACTTTCTGCGGATGCTCGAAATTCATGCTCTTCCCCTGACTCGTACTACGCAATTGATCTATTTATTGTGCTGCCGAGCCTGCATCAGGCCGAACTCACGGAATTATCGAGGTGGTCCGCGGCAAACGACCGCGCATTCTACTCTTGCCGGCGGGCGTCAGGTACCCGCCGGACACGCCCGGGGCCGGAGGTGTTCCAAGTGGCATAACGCTTCTCAGCCAGCGCACCGCTCGCCCATCGGCCATCCGGATGTCATCGAAGACCCGCAGCCAATTAGACAGCATGCATGGCGAACCGGGCTCCCGGCTGCGCGTAATTTTACAGGTGCCGAAAGCTTCGCGGATCGGCGTTCCGACCGAACGGGCGATGATACGGCCCTGGCGCGGACCGGGGTTCACGGGGCCAACGGCGTTCGCGCGCTTCCGGCTCTTGCTTCCGGGCTGGAGAGCCGATCAATATGTCCGAATCAAGCCCGGATCGCGGATTCGGCCGCGAATCGCCGTCGTCCCTGCGGCAAAGAGCGGACGAAAAAAAAGCTTGCCTGTCAAGCCACTTGATTAGTTTTTGCGACGGTCGGCCCTTGCTTCCGGGGCGCTTTCGCGCATGGGCATACCTGGATCCACCGGTGTCGCATCGGCCGTGCTACGCGCCGCATCCAGATTTCGCGCTGAACAGTATAAGAACTTTAAGGCGGGTTAAGATGCCCCTGTCGGCCCGCAAACGCCCCATTCCAACTCATCGAGGATCTCCATGCACGCGACGCTGCCCTTGCTCGAGCAAACCGAATTTCCGGCCTTGCGTCGGCATCAGCTCACGTCCTTGCAGGTCAACCTCGGTTATCGCTGCAACCAGACCTGCGTGCACTGCCATGTGAATGCCGGCCCGACGCGCACCGAGATGATGGACGCACAAACGCTCGCACTGATTCCCGAAGTATTGCTGGCGCGCAAGCTCACGACGCTCGACCTCACCGGGGGCGCCCCGGAACTGCATGAAGGATTTCGCAAGCTGGTTCGCGCAGCGCGCCAACTCGGCGTCGGCGTCATCGACCGGTGCAATCTGACGGTGCTGTTCGAACCCGGCCAGGAAACCCTGGCTCAGTTTCTGGCCGAGCACCAGGTCGCCGTCGTAGCGTCCATGCCGTGTTACTCGCTCGAAAACGTGGACCGGCAACGCGGCAAGGGCGTGTTCGACAAAAGTATCCTGGGGCTTCAGCAACTCAATGCACTGGGATACGGCCGGGAGGGTTCAGGCCTGTCGCTCAATCTGGTCTATAACCCGCAAGGCGCCTCGCTGCCCCCGCCGCAAGCCGCCCTGCAGGCGGATTACAAAAAGGAATTGTTCGAGCATTTCGGCATCGTGTTCAACGAATTATTCACGTTGGCCAATATGCCGATCCAGCGCTTCGGCTCGATGCTGATTTCCAAAGGCCAGTTCAATGGCTACATGCACCTGCTCAAGCAAAGCTTCGCTGACGCGAATCTGCCCAACGTGATGTGCCGCAGCCTGGTCAGCGTCGACTGGCAGGGCTACTTGTACGACTGCGACTTCAACCAGATGCTCGCCCTGGACCTGCCCGACACCGGCGTCGGCGCCGCCAACCGGCCGCACTTGCGCGATCTGCTCAAGGCAGATCTTGCGGGCCGCCCGATCCGGGTCGCCGATCATTGCTTTGGCTGCACTGCCGGCCAGGGCAGCAGCTGTGGCGGCGCGTTGAACAACTGAGCCCGGTCGCAGCGGCCGCGGGATCATGAAGAAAATTCTGGTCATCATCATTGTCATTGCGCTGGCTGCTGGCTTTTTCGCGCTGGATCTGCATCAGGCGCTCACGCTCGAAAGCCTCAAGTCGAGCCGCGCGCAGTTCGAGAGCTGGCGTGCCGCCTCGCCTTTCCTGGTGGCAGCCGGGTTTTTTGCCATCTACGTGCTCGTCACCTCACTGTCGCTGCCCGGCGCGGCCGTCATGACCCTGGCTGCGGGCGCCTTGTTTGGCTTGTGGTGGGGAACGCTGATCGTCTCGTTCGCGTCCAGCATCGGCGCGACCCTGGCGTTCCTGGTCGCGCGCTTTCTGCTGCGCGATACGGTCCAGAGGCGCTTCGGCGACCGGCTCAAGGCCATCAACGACGGCATGGCCCGCGAAGGCGCCTTGTATCTGCTCACGCTGAGGCTGGTGCCACTGTTTCCGTTTTTCCTGGTGAACCTGTTGATGGGACTCACCGGCATCGCCACCCGCACGTTCTATCTCGTCAGCCAGGCGGGGATGCTGCCGGGCACGCTGGTGTACGTGAACGCCGGCACGCAACTGGCGCAAATCGAAAGCCTGTCGGGCATCGTTTCACCCGGGGTGTTGCTGTCTTTCGTACTGCTGGCAATCTTTCCATGGATCTCCAAGCGTTTCCTCGATTATCTGAAACGTCGCCGCGTGTACGCGCGCTGGCAACGACCGAAACGGTTCGATCGTAACCTGGTGGTCATCGGCGCCGGCGCGGCCGGTCTGGTCACGGCGTACATCGGCGCCGTCGTCAAGGCGCGCGTGACGCTGGTCGAAGCGCACAAAATGGGCGGCGATTGCCTGAATTACGGATGCGTGCCCAGCAAGGCGCTGATCCGCAGCGCCAAGCTCGCGCATCAAATCCGGCACGGCGAGCACTATGGACTGCAGACCGCGCAGCCCGCGTTCAGTTTCAGCAAGGTCATGGCGCGGATCCAGCAAGTCATTCGCACTATCGAGCCACACGACAGCGTGGAACGCTATACCGCGCTGGGTGTGGAAGTGCTGCAAGGTTATGCCCGCATCGTCGACCCGTGGACCGTGGAGGTTGCGCTAAACGGCGGCGGCACGCAGCGTCTGACGACGCGCAGCATCGTGATCGCGGCGGGTGCGAGCCCTTTCATTCCGCCGCTGCCTGGCCTGGACGACGTAGGTTATGTCACCAGCGACACCATGTGGGACGAATTCGCCAAGCTGGATGCACCGCCGCCGCAGCTGGTGGTGCTGGGCGGCGGCCCGATCGGTTGCGAACTGGCGCAGGCCTTTGCGCGGCTGGGTTCCGCCGTGACCCAGGTCGAACTGGCTGCCCGCATCATGAGCCGCGAAGACGAGGAAGTCTCCGAACTCGCGCGCAACGCCCTTGCGCGCGACGGCGTCAGCGTGCTGACCGGCCACAAGGCCGTGCGCTGCGAACGGGAGGGCACGCACAAGTTCATCGTCGTGGAACACGACGGCAAGGAACTCCGCATCGAGTTCGACGCGTTGATTTGTGCCGTAGGCCGCGTGGCCCGCCTGGAGGGTTACGGGCTCGAAGCGCTGGGTATTCCGACCAAGCGGACCGTGCAAACCAACGAATATCTGGAAACGCTTTATCCCAACATCCTGGCCGCAGGTGACGTGGCCGGCCCCTACCAGTTCACCCACACGGCCGCGCATCAAGCGTGGTACGCCGCGGTCAATGCGCTGTTCGGCGACTTCAAGAAATTCAAGGCGGATTACTCGGTAGTGCCCTGGGCCACATTCATCGACCCGGAGGTCGCCCACGTCGGGCTGAACGAGCAGGAGGCGCGCGAGAAAAAAGTTGCGTACGAAGTCACCCGCTACGGCATCGACGATCTCGACCGCGCCATTGCCGACGGCGCCGCACAGGGTTTCGTCAAAGTGCTGACCGTCCCGGGCAAGGATCGCATTCTCGGCGTGACCATTGTCGGCGAGCACGCGGGCGATCTGCTGGCAGAGTTCGTACTCGCCATGAAGCAGGGCCTGGGGCTCAACAAGATCCTCGGCACGATCCACACTTATCCGACGCTCGCAGAGGCCAATAAATACGCGGCCGGCGAATGGAAGCGGGCCCACGCGCCGGCGCGGCTGCTCGCCTGGCTGGGACGGTTCCATGCGTGGCGGCGGGGAACCCCCTCATGAGACGAATTTTCCTGGCGCTGATCTTCGGGCTGTTTTGCACGCTCGCGCATGCTGCCGGCATCGATCAATCGGCCTGGGACGGTTTGCTCAAGGCGCATGTCACGGCGTTGCGCGGCGGCCAGTCCACCGAGGTGGACTACGCGGGCTTTGCCGCCGACCGGGGCCGGCTCAAGCAATACCTGGCGAGCGTGTCCGCCGTGACACCGGCCGAGTTCGAGCGCTGGGACCGGCCGTCCCAGCTTGCCTTCCTGATCAACGCCTACAACGCATTCACCGTCGAACTGGTGTTGACCGGCTATCCCGATATCGCATCGATCAAGGATCTCGGGACCTTCCTGCGCTCGCCCTGGAAGAAGCGTTTCATCCCGTTGCTGGGCCAAACGCGCTCGCTCGACGACATCGAGCACGGGATGATCCGGGAATCCGGGCGCTACGCCGAACCGCGCATCCATTTCGCCGTCAACTGCGCCAGCATCGGCTGCCCGGCGTTGATCTCCGAGGCGTTCAGCAGCGAACGGCTCGATGCACAACTCGAGGAAGCCACCCGCTTGTTCCTCTCGGACCGCACACGCAATCGCCTGGACGGCAGCACGCTCAAGGTTTCCAGCATCTTCAAATGGTATCGCACCGATTTCGAGAAAGGCTGGCGCGGAGCGGACACCCTCCCCGCGTTCCTGGCGCTGTATCGCCCGGCCCTGGGCCTTGATGACAATGCGGCAAATCGCCTGAAATCCGGCGCTATCGACATCGAGTTCCTCGATTACGACTGGCGCCTGAACGCCAAGGCGCGCAAGTAATGAAGTTGTCCGTCATCGTTCCGGTGCTGAACGAAGCGCCGCAGCTCCCTGCCTTGGTCGAACAATTGTCGCAACTGGCGCGCCAGGGCGTCGAAGTCCTGATCGCCGATGGCGGTAGCGAAGACGGTTCGGCCGCCACCGCGGGGCGCGCCGGCTTCATGGTCATGCGCAGCCCCCGCGGTCGGGCCCGGCAGATGAATGCGGCCGCGGCCCAGGCCACCGGCGACGTGTTGTTGTTCCTGCATGCCGATACGCAGCTCCCGGCGCATGCAGAACGCTACATCGAACGCGCGCTCGCGAACGGACACCACGTGTGGGGACGCTTCGATGTGCGCATCAGCGGTCGCCCTTTCATGTTGCGGGTCGTGGGCCGCATGATGAACCTGCGTTCGCGACTGACCGGCATCGCCACGGGCGATCAGGCGATGTTCGCGGCGCGCGCGGCGTTCGACGCAGCCGGCGGCTTTCCCGACCAACCCCTGATGGAAGATATCGAGCTGTCGAAGCGGCTACTGGCGCTTTCGCGGCCGGCATGCATCGCGCACTGCGCAACAACGTCCGGGCGCCGTTGGGAAACGCATGGCGTATGGCGCACGATCCTGCTGATGTGGCGCCTGCGCTGGGATTACTGGCGCGGCGTCCCCGCGCAGCGCCTTGCCAGGGCGTATCGATGAAAAGCGTGCGCGTGGTGATCTTTGCCAAGGCGCCACTGCCCGGGCTTGCCAAAACGCGCCTTATTCCGAGTCTGGGCGAGCACGGTGCCGCGCAACTCGCGCAACGCATGCTCGAGCACGCGCTCGCGCAAGCCATTGCGGCGCAAGTGGGCCCGGTCGAACTATGCGTCACGCCGGCGGCCTCGGCTGCCGAATGGCGCGGCATCGTCATCCCGGCAGGCATCATCTGGTCGGATCAGGGCGAAGGCGATTTGGGATTACGCATGGCGCGCGTGGCGCAGCGCGTCACGGCCTCGGGCGAAGCGGTGCTGCTGACCGGCACGGATTGCCCGACGCTCGACGCGCCGCGCCTGCGCCGCGCGGCGGCTGCGCTGCAACGCGTCGACGCCACCTTGATCCCGACCGTGGACGGTGGTTATGTCCTGTTGGGCCTGAACCGGTTCGACCCGTCGTTGTTCGAGGAGATCGACTGGAGCACCGATCGCGTCGCCGAGCAGACACGCGCGCGCATCGCCTGCCTGGGCTGGACGCTGCAGAACGATGCCGAGGTGCGAGACATCGACGAACCCTGCGACCTGCGCTGGCTGCCCCTATCCTGGTCGCTGGCCTGGCCCGACAGTGGAGCGCGGGTTCGTGCCCGGGAATCATGATAATCACGAGGCATAAAGCAGACAATCCGCTGGCGCATCGGCGCGCCGCGGCCGACAATCGTCCGGCTGCATAGGGGGAAAACCAACCTGGAGGAATTTCATATGTTCAGAACATTCATGACGTCGGCCCTGCTGGCCGGCCTGCTGGGTCTCGGCGCGCAAACCGCGTTCGCGGCCGGCGAAGAAGTACAAGGCATCAAAGTCAACAAAGGCAGCAACGCCGCCGGTGATGGAAACAGCGTGGCGATGAAGGGCAGTCCGCTGCCGCTGCGGGGCCAGGCCATCAAGGTCGGCGAGCCGCTGCCCTCGGCAATGGTCACGGGGGGCAATCTCGGACCCGTCGACATTGCCAAAGGCAACGGCAAAGTACGCATCATCAGCGTGGTTCCCTCGGTCGATACACCGACGTGCGAAGCGCAAACCCATCAGTTGAGCGAGAAAGACCGCAAGCTGGCTGAACAGGTCGACATGGTGACCATCAGCATGGACCTGCCGTTCGCGCAGCAACGTTTCGCCAAGGAAGCCAAGATCAAGAACGTGACGTTTTATTCCGACTACAAGACCGGGTCGTTCGGCTTGAACAACGGCCTGCTCATCGATCCGCTGCATCTGCTGGCCCGCGCCGTGATCGTGACGGACAAAGACAACATCGTGCGCTACCTGCAGGTCGTGCCTGAAGTCACCGAGTTGCCCGACATGGCTGCGGCGATGAAAGCGGCCAAGGCGCTGCTCTGATTCCGGGGCCGTCCATAGCAAGTCAATACGAAGCCCCGCACCCTGCGGGGCTTTTTGTTGCCGGCGTCAGCGCCGTTGTCATGACGCTCGGCCTCGTGTTTGCCCGCGGCGCAGCGGCCGACGCACCTACCTACGTGATTGCGCCCTTTTCTGCTGCTGCACCCGGCGCGCCGCTTCCCGCGCCGTGGCGCCTCACAACGCTTCCCGGCGTCGAGCGCGCGACGCAATACGCGCTCATCGCCGACGAGGCCTCCGTAGTGCTGCGCGCAAACGCGCAGGCGGCCATGGCGAGCATCACCCACCCGCTCAAGGTCGATCCCGACAAATTCCCGTTCATCAGCTGGCGATGGAAAATCAGCAACGTGCTGCAAACATCCGATCTGCGCAGCAAGACCGGCGACGACTTTCCGGCGCGCGTTTACGTGCTGTTCGATTTCGACATCGGCAAATTGTCTATTCTGCAGCGAGCCAGGATGTACCTCGCGCGCAAGCGCTACGGTGTTGATGTGCCGTCCGCCGCGCTGTGTTACGTGTGGGACGGCAAGGAGCCGGTCGGCACCGCCGTCTGGAGTCCCTATACCGACCGCGTGCGCGTGATCGTCGTGCGAAAGCGGTTCGCAACATCTGGATCGCTGGCGCGAAGTGGAGCGCGACCTCCGTCGCCGATTTCCGCGCGGCCTTTGGCGAGGAGCCGCCCGCCATTTCCGGGGTGGCCATCGCCAGCGACACCGACAACACCGGCGAATCGGTGAGCGCATTGTTCGGCGATATCCGTTTGCATGCGCAGCCCCGCGCAGCGCGCCCGGCAGGAGCAACGTCCCCAGGCCGCTGATTTGAACTTTCCCCGGGTGTCGCCCGGGATACCCGACAGATGACGCGACGCTACCTTGCAGCTGATTTTTATGCGATAGCGATCGGCGCCTGACTCGCAGGCCTGCGGCTCGTCATTGCACCCAACTGCATGCGCACGGCACTTGCGCGCCCTCCGGCTTATTTCCTGCATGGCTGAGCGGGCCGTTGCGCGAAACTTGGCCTGTCTTGCCCCGCGGCGCGCCGATATCCGCCGCGATGACCCCCGGGAACGCGAACTGGGCATCGGCCGTGTGTTTACGACATCATTGATTTTGCTATATTTTTGTCACGAGGCATGCGCCTTGGGTCAGGTTGATGAACAAATTGATACGCATCATTTCGCTGCTGTTGTTGGGTTTGTTGGGATTTGCCGGGGCTGCCGGGGCAGTGACGGTTTCAGCGGGGCCGACAACTTGCGTCACACTGGGCGGCGCCAATCAGGACTGGTCCAACACCAACCGGGCCCAGGCGCAGGACAGCAGTTACGCTACGGCCTCGGTAAATGACGGCGAGTCGACCGATCCGCTGCAATGCACCGGCTACGGCTTTGCCATTCCGGCAGGCGCCGTCATCAATGGCATTACCGTGACGCTCTGGCGCCTGGCGAGCAACAACAGTTGCTGCACCGACTTGCAAATGCAACTGGTCAAGGCGGGAACGATCCAGGCAACAGACCGCTCCACAGCCACCTTTTACCCGACCGCCAATACCGCCGAAGCGCACGGCAGCGCAACCGACCTCTGGGGAACGACCTGGACGGCCGCGGACATCAACAACGCAAACTTCGGCGTGGTTTACGCTGGCCAGAAGACGGTCACTGCCGGTGGTAACCGCACCATCAGCATCGACTACATCCAGGTCACGATCGATTACATCATTCCGACCGCGGCGGTCATCAATACCTATTATCCGGGCACCGCCAGCATCGCAGCCGGCGTCGGGTCGATCACGCTGGGTCCGGCAACCGGGGCGAGCACGCCCATCAGCGCCGGCGACATGGTGTTGATCATGCAAATGCAGGGGACCGCGATCGACGCCACGAATACTTCCGCCTATGGCACGGCAGGTACTTCCACGGCCGGAACGTACGAATATGTGATCGCCTCGAATAACGTTCCGCTCGCTGGCGGAACGCTGACTACTTCCTGCCGCACGCTCAATGCCTACACCAATGCTGCCGCCTCCGGCACCAGCGGGCAGTCCACGTATCAAGTCATTCGCGTGCCCGTATATGCGAGCTACACGCTGGCTTCGATCACGGCGCTGGCCTGGAATGGCGGCACCGGCGGCGTACTCGCGTTCGACGTGACAGGCGCGCTGAACCTGAATTCAACAACCATATCCGTAAACGGCCTGGGCTTCCGCGGCGGTGCAGGCCGCAACTCGTTGACCGGCTCCGGAGCCAATACCGATTACCGCACGCCGGTGACCAATCTTGCCAACGGGTCGAAAGGCGAAGGCGTAGCCGGCACGCCCTATTACGTGCTGACGTCGACCGGCACGCTGGTTACCACGGGTATCGAGGGGTATCCAAACGGCAGCTTTGCGCGTGGCTCGCCGGCAAGCGCCGGCGGCGGCGGCACGGACATCAATCCGGCGGCGAACGACCGCAACCCGGGCGGTGGCGGCGGTGCCAACGCGGGCACCGGCGGACAGGGCGGGATCGGCTGGTGTCCGACTTTCAACACGACGGCGCCAACCTATGGCTGCGGAATCGCCGGGCAGGTTTCCGCAACCAATCCGGGCGGAAGTACCGGCGGCGTCGGCGGCAAAGCTGTAGCAGGCCTGGGTGCGACACGATTGACCATGGGCGCGGGTGGAGGAGCCGGCACCACCAATAATGCCACCGGTGCCAGCGGGGCGCTTTCGTCCAGCGGCGTGCCCGGAGGCGGAATCATCATGGTGCGGGCAGGAAGTCTCACCGGCACCGGAACATTCAACGCCAATGGCCGGGACGGCGATAACACGGTTGCGAACGACGGCGCAGGCGGTGGCGGCGGCGGTGGTGCCGTAATGATCAGCGCGCCGTCCGGCATGAGCGGGTTGACGATCAATGCCAGGGGCGGAATTGGCGGTTCGACGCTCGTGCCGGCCTCGCAGGTGCCGTCCGGTACGAGCGCGACGCCGCATGGTCCCGGGGGTGGGGGCGGCGGCGGCGTCATCCTGACTTCGGGTGCGCCGGCGGGCGCGTCGAGCGCCGCCGGTGGAACCAACGGCGTGACCTACAACAACGGCACGCTCTTTGGCGCTTATGGCTCGACGCCCGGCGGCAGCGGCAGCCTCAATACAGCGCTCGCGGCGAGCGCCATTCCCGGCGTGTCGCTCGGTGCATTGACCTGCGGACCGGACCATTATGCGTTGCAGTTGCCCGGCAACAGCGGCCTGACCTGCGCCGCCAATACGGTAACGATCGTCGCCTGCGGTAATGCGGCCTGTACCACGCCCTATCTCTCCGGCGTGACGGGAAGCCTGTCGGCAACGGGTGCCCCCACGGTGAACTGGGATGGCACCACGGGCGGCGCCGCGGGCTCCTCGTTCGTAATTCCTGTGGCCTCCACCAGTGTTACCAAGAACTTCCAGGCGGCAACCGCCGGCAGCGTCACCCTGGGCATCGCCAGCGTCACGCCGCCACCGATCAATGCGACGACCTGCAACTTCGGCAACAACGCTCCAGCCAACAACAACTGCGTATTTACCTCCAATACGGCGGGGTTCATCTTCTCGAACACCAGCAGTCCCGGAACTTCTTACACAATTCCGCCGCAGGTGTCGGGCATTGCCACGCCTACGCTTTATCTCCGCGCAGTCCAGGCATCGACCACCGACCCGGCCGTCTGCACGCCGGCGATCATCAGTCAGACCACGGCAGTGACCATGGGCTATGCGTGCAACAATCCGGCAAGTTGCCAGCCTGGCAACCTCGCCACCATCAATTCCACGGCGATCGCCCCGGGCGGCACTTCGGTCAATCTTAGTTTTGACGCCAACGGCTCGGCCCCCATCACGGCGCGCTACGACGACGTCGGGCAGATCACGCTCAACGCCAACAAGACGGTCACGCCTTTCGGCACGGCCACGCCGGTGACGCTCACCGGCAACAGCAATGCGTACGTAACCGCGCCTCACCATTTCGGCATCTCCAGCGTCACGGGCGGACCCATCAAGGCAGGAACAACTTTCTCCGCTACCGTCACGGCATATAACGGACTTGCTACGCCAACGGCAACTGCGAACTTCGGCCTGGAGACCGCGCCGGGTCCGGAAAACGTGACCGTGTCATTCAGCAAGTGCCAGCCCACCGGCATCAATTCGTCCGCCGGCTCGTTCAGCGGCAGCGTAGGGGCTTTCGCCAGCGGCGTTGCCAGCTCTTCCAACCTGAACTGGAGTGAAGTCGGCAATGGCGACCTGGTCGCTACGCTCACGAGCGGCAGCTACCTGCTTTCCGGATTGACCGCGACGGGCAACACGGGCACCGGCGGCACGGCGTGCAACGGCGCCGGCAACGTCGGACGATTCATTCCCGACCGCTTCGATACCGTGACTTCCGGAGGCATCGCCTGCCCGCCAGGCGTAACCTGCCCCTGCCCCGTCGGATCGACCTGCCCGCCCACCACCAACAACGGCTTCGTGTACTCGGGCCAACCGTTTACCACCAACATTTTTGCCCGCAACGCCTTCGGTGCAACGACCGTCAATTACGACGGCACGGCAAACACGTCCCCGAATTTTGCTAGAGTCGTGACCCTCACGGCGTGGAATGCCACGGGCAGCACCACGACCCAGAATCCGCCGTCGGGCACTCCCGGTTCGCTGTATGCGCCGGTCACGTTGGCATCGTTCAGCCAGGGCACGACCTCGCTGGGCACGCCCGTCAAATCGATCTATACCTTCGGCACCACCCCGTCGGTTCCGACCAATATTTATCTTCGCGCTATCGATACCGATGCCGTCACCTCCTTGCGCACGCCGGCAGCCAGCTCGATCGAGAACGGCATCACGGTGGTCAGCGGTCGCATGCAGATCGGCAACGCCTACGGCTCGGAGTTACTGAAGCTGCCGATTTCCATCAATTTGCAGTTCTGGAATGCAGCACTTGCATGGACGGCCAGCAGCACGGACAGCGTGACTGCGCTGAATGCGACCACGGTGAGTTCTGCCAACTGGACGAATATCACGCCAGCCAACTGGTTGAAGAAGTCTCCCGCTTCTTCGTGGAGCGCGGGCTCCACGAGCGTCGATCCGGCCACTGCGTCCGTGGTGTTCGCCAATGGCATCGGTCGCTTTACTCTCACTGTGCCCGGCACCAACCATAGCGGTAGCGTAGACCTGTCGGTTCCGGCAGTTACCGGCGCGAGCTGCCTGGTTGCCTCCGTGCCACTGGGATGCTTTCTGCCCAGCAACACCGCGCGCGCGGCTTTTGGCCTCTACAAGAACGACGACAGTTTCATCTATCTGCGCGAAAACTTCTGACGGGCCGGTGACCCGTTCAACCGCGCCTTGCGTGTTCCAATGTGCGGCGCGTGACCGAAGATGAAAGGCTGAGATCGCCCAAAGGCCTGTCGCACCCCGAACTTAAGTCCCGCAGGGTAACGAGCATCGGTCAGAACGGCGCTGCCAGCGCGGAATCAATTTGCGCTTCATGAGTCCATCCTGTTGTCCTGCTCAATGCGATGCCGGCCGGATTCCGGCGCATCGATCCCGCGGCAACGTACGCAAACATGATCCCGAAAACAGTCTTTACCCTCATGCTGGTCGCCGCCGGCCTCGCCGGCTGCGCGCCTGCGCTTCGTCCTTCTGCATTCGAAGGCACGGGCCCCGCAATGCGGCCCGAAAACTTCTTTGCCGGTGCCACCAGTTCGAGCGGGGTGCTGGAGAATCGCGCCGGCGCGCCGACGCGCCGCCTCAGCGTGCAAGGGTCGGGGCGGGTGCTGCCGGATGGGAGCTTCCGTCTGGACCAGAGCGTCGTCTTTGACCAGGACGCCCCGCACAAGCGAACCTGGGTCATGCGACGTGTGGATGCGCACCATTACACTGCGACCCTGACCGACGCATCGGGCCCCGTGCAGGCCGAGGTCTATGGGAGCCTCATGCACTTGCGCTATCCCATGAAACGTCCGTTCGGAGGCGTCATGGAGCAATGGCTGTACCTGCAACCGGATGGGCGCACCGTAATCAACGAAGCGACCATCCGCGTGTTCGGGATCGTGGTCGCGCACCTTTCCGAGCGGATCACGCGCGAGATCCCCTGAACTTCGTGCGTCAGCACACCCTGCGCGTGCGCACCTGCTGGCAATCCGTACCGCTGCGCTTCACCCTGCGCAACCGGCGTCACGCGTCATCGCGCGGGCTGCGCGAGCGGATAATGCAGCGGTACCTCAAAGTCGAGTATGGCTCGCGGAGAAACGCGGACCGGGTTGGTTCTGACTGCCGCGGGATCCTTGATCACGATAAATAGCAGTCCCGTGCTGCTTTCCGGATGCGCCATTGAGAGCACATCGTCTTTTTCCAGCAGGAACGAGGCCGCGCGCTTGCCCACCACGGAGCGAACCAGGTTTACCAACAGCCGGTTGCGCAGCAGATGCGTGATCGCAAAGCGCCTTGCCTTCCTGGATTGATCCGCTGCGACGAGCTTGAACAGCGGGCGCAGCGGCCCGTGGCTCAGGATAGGCCTGCCGCTTACCTGCACACCTTGCGCTTTCAGCCAGTCGAAGCTGTGCAGATCGAGCGCGTGAATGTGGCCGTGCGGGATCTGCTCGCGAATGTTGCGCTCGACCGTTTCCGGCGGTTCTTTCGGCACGGTGATGACGACCGCCTTGCGTGCTATGCGCACCAGTTCGCGCGTGGCGGCTTTGATGTCGACGACGTGCTCCAGCGTTTCGCTGCAAAGAACGACGTCGAATGCGTTGTCCTCATAGGGTAGGTTCGCGATGTCGACCGGCTCCCCGGGGACGCCGAATATCTGCTCGGCGCGACGCGTGGCTTCAGCCGCCAGGTCGCAACTCCGGACTGAGACGTCGAAGGTCTTGCGCACCAGCGCAGCCTTGTAGCCTTCCGCGCCACCCACATCGAGAAACGAGGAGAACTGCAATGTTCCGAGCGCTTTCATGACCTGATACGTGATGATGTATCGCATCATGATCATGTCTTCGCAGTGTCCTTTACGGAAGCCATAGATGGGCTGATGCGCGACATAAACGCCGTCCGCGTCCGTCTGCCTGAAACGATCGTTCAACCACTTCTGGGTTTCTTCGGTGTAAGAGTCCACGGGTTCTTTTTTCGACTGGGTTGGTCTGTGCGGGCGCTGGGCCGAACAGGATCGGCTGAACCTGATCGGCCGCATTGCCAATGATAATACGGCTGGATCAGCACGCAGGGTAGCAAAGTTGGCGCGCCGTCAGTGCTTTCGGTCGAGCGGGCTCACAACTCTAACGCCGGCAATTCGATCACAGATTCCTGGAAGGGTCACACGGACTATGCGCGCGACCGCCAGCTCATCGTTGCAATACCACGAAATTGAAGGCATGCAGAAATTGTGCAGACGGCGTTGTCATCTGAGCGCCCGGACAGTTGCGTCAAATCAACGCACCCGCCATCGACAGGTCATTGCTGCCAAACCGGATTAATGACCCGGGTAAAAATTCCACCGACCCGCATGCGCGTTCGACTCGGAAAAACCCCTTGACTCCGGTGAACGAAGGGCGCTTACTGACTTTGCTTCCGCACGCTGGATTGGCGAGATTCTCAAGCCCAAAGGCATGATGATCCGGTTGTTGCCCTGGAAAAACGCTGTTGTGCGCACCCTGTCATTCCGGTGTGCCTGATGCGACCGGGTGGCGACCACCTTAAACCCGAGATTGAGGGTTATCCCGCCGGAGTGCCGAGGCGAAACGCAAGGGGCGTGACGAAAGTCGCGCCCTTTGTTTTGCGCCTGGCGCGACTCCGCGCGAACGCAGAGCGCTTAGGCGGAATCCTCGGCCCGTTCCGCGGGCTTTTGTACTACTTCGGCTTGCAACGGCAACCGCACCGTAAACGTGGACCCTTTGCCGAGACCCGCGCTTTCGGCAGTGACATGCCCTCCGTGCTGCCTGACGAGCGAGCGCACGAGCGTGAGCCCGATGCCCAGACCCTCTTGCGAGCGATCCACATCGACTTTCACCTGCGTGAAGAGATCGAAAATCGACTCCAGCATGTCGGGGGCAAGACCAATCCCGTTGTCCTGGACGCGAACGACGGCGTGGTTCTTGTCGCGGGACGCGGTGAGCGAAATTCGCCCGCCGCGATCGGTGTACTTCGACGCATTGCTCAGAAGATTCGCAAATATCTGGATGAGACGGGCGCGATCCGCATTCAATCTGAGCGGCTCGTCGGTGATCGAGAGAACCAGACGATGGCCCCGCGCATCGACCATGGCACTGCTCTGCTCGGTGGCATCCGCGAGGATGCTCTGCAGAAGCACCGGGTGGCGGCGAAGTTCAATCTGGCCGCGGCTGACCCGCGACATGTCGAGCAGGTCGTCCACCAATCGTGCAAGCTGCGATGTCTGCCGCGACATGACTTCGGCCATCTGCTGGACATGCCGTGGATCCTGCGTCGCTTGCAGCACGCCCACCGCCGTCACCAGCGCCGAGAGCGGGTTTCTCAGCTCATGGCCCAGCATGGCCAGGAATTCATCCTTTCGTCGCTGCTCCTCGCGCAGTTGCGCGTTCAATCGGGAACCTTCCGAGCGCGACGCCTCCAGCGCTTCGGCAAGCGTCTGTGCGGCATCCGCTGCACCGATCGCAATCTTCGCGTCGGCGCGCGCCAGCGCCGCATCCTGCTCGGCATCCAGCACCGCTGTCAGCAACGGCAGCCAGCATTCGATCGTGGTGACTTTGTCCGCCGCGGGCGCGCCGCCGAGCAAAACGCATGCGCTCGTGCTGTTGACCAGCGCGATGGCATTGACGGTGGTACCCGGAGGGAATTCTACCTGCGCGGCATGGCGCCCGGCGGCGGCGCATCGCGCGAAGAAATCTTTCCAGGACAGACCGCCGCGCAACGTTTGCGGACACCCTGGGGCCGGCACGAGCGCCCCCACGACGGGATCCCGTACAAACAACAAGATCGCGCCCGCGCCCGCCCACGCCGCCAGATCGGTCAGCGCGCTCGCCCGGTTGGACAATCCGGTGAGCGCGATGAACAACTCCCGAATGATGCGATCCTCAGCCAAGCAACCCTACTCCGGAAATACGCAGACGACCGCTGTGCAGTTATGAAATCCGCCGAATTGACCTTCCGAGCGCGCGATCTGGCCGTAGGTATTGCAACCGACGAAGCTGGCAGGCTTGAGCAGTTCAGCGCAGGCCCTGAGCTCATTATCGAAGGCGCGTCCGAGCCGCAACCGCGTTGCAACGCAATCGAACACGAGGGCTCCGCTGACTTTTTGCCCCCCCAACGAATCCAGGGCGGCGCGGGTCGCCTGCTGTGCCGCCACGACCGCGGATTCTTCGGTAGTCTTCATGATATGAACGATGGCGCCCTCGGGTATGGCGGCCGCGCACAGTACCGAACCGTCCTCGTTCACCCCCAGCGGCACCCGCAGCCGGTATCCGTTCGGGGTCTGGATGCCGAGGATGTTGTGCAGGAAAAAGGGTAAAGCGTTGGAATGATCGATTGTTTGACCGGTGAGTTGCGCATAATCGTCGAAGGCCTCGATCGCCGGGGCTCCGTTCAGACTGACCAGGCGCGCCCCGTCCGCTTCGGTCACGCGGCAGCCCACGCTGGAAGGCAGCCAGCCATGCGACACGCCCACGCCGAGCGGTTTGTTGGACAGGATTTCGAGCGCGACCGCAGCCCCCGAAATGGCTTCCTTCCGGGCAAAAATATGCGTTTTGCGGAATAGTCCATCGTCGCCGGCGCCGCCGCCAAAGAAGCGATAGCTACCGCCGGTGGCAAGCGTCAACTCCTGCACGAGCGCCTCGGTGTGCCCGGCCAGGGCATCCGCCATGACGAGCGCGGAGCGGTACGGCATGGCATGCGCCGCAGTCCCTTTGAACGAGCTTGCAACCTCGCGCGCCGCCGCCGCGGCGTCGACGCTGACTTGCCTGCCGACGCCCACGGCGAATTGCATGTCAAAAGACCGGATGGCCATGGCAGAGACATAGCCCTGGCCCCGGGCGCTGTCGGTAAACTCGCCCGCCGAAGACGAACCTACGATCGTCGTGGTGCCGGTCTTGGCGGCCAGCGCTTCCAGCAGTTCATCGTAGTCGTGCTGCGCCGATGCAAACACGATGATGGCATCCGCCGCCGACCCGTTGAATTTTTCGCAGATGGCCTCTCCGAGCTCGAGGCCCGCGCGGCGGCTGTCTTTTTCACTGGTGATCGTCGATACAGTTTCAGTCATTACCCTTACCTCGGTATGTAGTACATCGTTCTCATTCCAACTTCGGCACAGTCCGCGCTCAGGCTCAGGCGAAACGGTCGGGTCTGAAGAATGCGCGACCGACATACGAAGTCCCACGGCACGGCGAGAGTCTGACCGGCGGTGGTCTGCGACGTTCCAAATTGGGATCCGGGCTCGAAAAGCCCGGTTTGCGAGAGTGGCTGACGGCTTGAGATCGCCTAAGGTGCTTACTTGAACGCTGCCTCTTTAGATAGCAAGCTTGGTTTGATAATGCTGGCGGAGAGGGAGGGATTCGAACCCTCGATACGGGTTTAAGCCCATATAACGCCTTAGCAGGGCGCCACCTTCGGCCACTCGGTCACCTCTCCGCATTGATCGGTCGTGGTACGTGTTCGCGTCATAGGCTGTACCCTCATCACCCGTGGCCGCAGGTGGCGCCAGGTACCAGCCAATCATTCTTGCCTATGCGCCAGGGGCGCATAGGGCCGCTCGGTCCCCCTTGCCTCGACGTGCATGGTCGTTGCATCAGCACAGGGGCGTCCAAACCGAGAGCGCGAAGGATAGCATTCCATTAGCCGCCCGGCCAGCAGGCTCTCGTTTAGGGCCGGGGTCTTTGCTATAATTCTTCCCGCTTTAAATGCGCCCGTAGCTCAGTTGGATAGAGTACTTGGCTACGAACCAAGGGGTCGTGGGTTCAAATCCTGCCGGGCGCGCCAGATTCTTCAAACGGTTAGATGCGAAAGCATCTAGCCGTTTTTCATTTGCATGATGCACCGAAGCCCCGCAACGACTGCAAGGACGTCTCCAGCACGGCATCACACGCTCCTGCGGCTGATCGGACATCAGCGCGAACCTCGCACCCGCTTCGCCGCGCAAAGAGCGAAGGCGTTTCGCTGTTAGTGACCAGGGAAGGCTTTGCGTCCGGCGCCTAACCTTGATCGAACGACGTGATCCGACCCAACGCGATCGTTCGCTCCGGCTGTTAGTTGAGCACTCCATGCGCCAGCTCGTCGTGCGGACATCGTGCTGTTCCAGGTGATCTGTTTAGGTTTACGCCCATGCCTTGGAACAGTTCGACCAACTGGCAGAATAGTAGAATCTTGCGCACGCGGTCTTGCTTGCCTTGCGTCAATATTCAACGGCGCAGTGCACGCTCCGCCCCTCGCGCAGATGGGGAGCAAGTTTCGTTGCGGCGGCACCATCTTGTATTCTGCGCTTTTCGCGCAAAGCAGAAATATTTTCTAAAAAATCGGCAAGTAATCGTAAAAACGAAAGCCTTTTCGCGTAAGTGCTGAATAGAATGCCGGGCAGCTTGTGAGACCCGCCCGGAGCCACAAAAAGAAATCGATCGCCGGGATGAGCCCCAACCTGCGTTGAGATGCGACCTGCGACACAAGAAAAGTCGACGCTCAATCTGCGTACCGACCAATTCGTACAGCCGATAGGAGCGGCGACAGCATGAGCTCAGTGCACCTTGACGCGTCCCTTGCACGCCGCAACTTCATTGCAGGCGCCGCGACCTCACTTGGCTGGCTGGCAGCCGGCAATGTCAAGGCAGTCGCCGCAGCAAGTCCCTCCGACCGCGCGGCGCAATCCGATGCGCGGAGAGCGCGGACTTCATCGCCAGCGACTTCATGGATCTCGCCACGCAGCTCGGCCCATCGCGCCGATTCACGATGAAAGCAAAGTCATGAGCCAGGATCGAGTTCTTGCAACGTATCTGATCGAGACGCCGCACTCGCTCGAGCATGCTGCCGCCGTGATCGCCGGGGAGCAATCGAGCGGCACATTCGTTTCCGTCCCCGGCGAAACCAGCGAACTGAAGGAGCGTTTCGGCGCGCAGGTAGTGCGTATCGAACCGCTCGAAAACGTATCGGCGCCGAGCCTGCCGGGCAGCAAGGCGCCGCGTTCGGATTCGGGCCGCACGGAATACCACCGGGGCCGCGTAGTGCTCTCATTTCCGTTGCACAACTTTGGGCCTTCGCTACCCAGCCTGCTCGCTACCGTGGCAGGCAACCTTTACGAGCTGCAGGAACTGTCGGGAATCCGCCTCGAGGATCTCGAACTGCCGCAGGCGTTCGCGCAACACTATCCCGGCCCGGGATTCGGCATCGATGGCACGCGCAAACTGGCGCAAGTGTCGGGGCGCCCCTTGATCGGCACGATCGTCAAGCCCAGCATCGGCCTGTCCACCGAGGCGCTGTGCAAGCTGGTGCGTGACCTGGCATCGGCCGGACTGGACTTCATCAAGGACGACGAACTGCAGGCCGACCCGCCCTATGCGCCTCTGGCGCAGCGCATTGTCGCCGTCATGCGCGAAATCGAGCGTGTAGCCGATGCCACCGGCAAGAAGGCCATGTATGCCTTCAACATCACCGGCGACGTCGACCACATGCTGCGCAGCCACGACCTGGTGAAGAAGCACGGCGGCACCTGCGTGATGATCAACATCAACAACGTCGGCTTCGCGGCGCTTGCGCACGTGCGGCGCCACTGCGAGTTGCCGATCCACGGCCACCGCGCAAACTTCGGCGCGATGGCGCGCCATCCGCTGCTTGGCATCGGTTTCACGGCGTACCAGAAGCTGTGCAGGCTCGCCGGCGTGGACCATCTGCACGTGGGCGGCTTCAACAGCAAATTCTATGAGACCAACGAGGAGGTCGGCCGCTCGATCAAGGACTGCCTGACGCCGCTGTTCGGCGACTATCGCGTCATGCCGGCGATCTCGTCGGCGCAATGGGCCGGCTCCGCAGTTGCCGATTTATGCCGCCACGAAGACGATCGACGTGATCCACCTGGCCGGCGGCGGCATCATCGCGCACCCGGAAGGCACCGCCGCCGGCGTGTTGAGCATGCAGCAGGGCTGGGAGGCCGCGCTTGCCGGCGCCACGTTGGACGGCTATGCGCAGACACATCCGGCATTGCAGGCAGCGATCAAGAAGTTCGGAGGGCGTAGCTGATGGCGACTGACTCGAAGCTGCTACTCGCCTTCTACGGCGACGATTTCACCGGGTCCACCGATGCGATGGAGGCGCTCGCCGTATCGGGATTGCGTACCGTGCTGTTCCTGACGCCGCCCACGCCGGAGTTCCTGCATCGGAAATTTCCTGATCTGCGCTGCATCGGCGTTGCCGGTACCAGCCGCGCGATGTCCCCGGCTGAAATGGACGCGCAGCTCGAGCCGGTCCTGCGCGAGCTGTGGTCGTTGGGCGTACCGCTCACGCATTACAAAGTGTGTTCGACCTTCGATTCCGCGCCCGAGGTCGGCAGCATCGGCCATGTGGCGGACCTGGCGCGCCGCGCGCTCACCGGCGGCCGGACGATGTCGGTGCTGGCCGGTGCGCCGCCGCTGCGGCGTTACACGGTTTTCGGCAACCACTTCGCGGCGGCGGGAGATGACGTGTTCCGCCTCGACCGGCATCCGACCATGTCGCGCCATCCGGTCACGCCCATGCACGAAGCAGACTTGCGCGTGCACCTGTCGCGCCAGACACAGGCCAGCGTTGGATTGATGAGCCTGCCGGAGTTGGCAGGCGACGAGGCAGGCGTGGAGGCGAACCATGCACGCAAACTGCAAGGCAAACCCGACCTGCTTCTATACGATTGCGCCGATGACCAGGACCTGCGCACCGTCGGCCGGCTGATCTGGGCGCAGGCCCGGAATGCACAGCATTTCGCGATCGGATCGTCCGGTGTCGAATACGCGCTCGCCGCGCACTGGCGCGCAAGCGGCGTGATTCCCGGCGGCGCGCGCGAAGTTTGCGCCCGTAACGCCGGTGAAGCAGCTTTTGGTGGTATCCGGCAGCGCATCGCCGATGACGGCAGCGCAGATTCAATGGGCATCCGAAAACGGCTTCGACTGCATCCGCGCACCCACCCAGGAACTGTGCAGCGCTCAGGGAATGGAGACCTCCGCTCGCGTCTTGTCCGAGCGTGCCCATGCCGCGTTGTCGTCCGGGAAAAGCGTGGTGGTCTACACCGCTGCCGGCCCCGACGATCCGACGATCCGAGCGACCCGGGACTCGTTGGGCGGTTCGGGTGTCACCTCGGGCAACACGGCAAGGATACTGGGCACGGCGCTCGGGCGCATCGCGCGCGGCCTGCTTGAGCGCACCGGGTTGCGGCGCGTGGTGGTGGCAGGCGGAGACACGTCGAGCTATGCCACGCAGGAACTGGGATTGTACGGGCTGGAAATGCTGGCCGAACTGACGCCGGGCGCTCCGCTGTGCCGTGGCTATTCCGAAGACCCGAAGTTCGACGGCCTCGAGATCGCATTGAAGGGAGGCCAGATGGGCAAAGTAGATTATTTCGGCATGGTGCGCGGAGATCGCTGAGTCCGGCCGCACTGGGGCCGTTTTGCATTTAATCGAGTTGAATTTCACCACGGAGGCAGGATCATGAAGAAAGTCGCAGTTCTGGGCGCGGGCGGCAAGATGGGCTACCGCGTATCGGCAAATCTGAGGAACGCGCCCTACCAGGTGAGCCACATCGAAGTCAGCGAAGCCGGTCGCAACCGGCTCAAGGAACTGGGGATCACCTGTGTGGACGCCGATCGCGCGCTGCCCGAGGCGGATGTGGTGATCCTGGCGATTCCGGACAACATGATCGAGAAAGTCACCGCAAAGCTGGTCGACAAGTTCAAGCAAGGGGCGACCCTGATCGCACTCGATGCGGCGGCACCGTTCGCCGGTCATCTGCCTGAGCGCAAGGATCTGACGATCTTCGTGGCCCACCCCTGTCATCCGCCCATCTTCAACGACGAGACCGACCTGGAGGCCAAGCGCGATTATTTCGGCGGCCTCAAGGCCAAGCAGGCGATCGTGTGCGCGCTGCTGCGCGGCGACGAAAAGAATTTCGCGGTGGCAGAGGACGTGTCCAAGCGCATGTACGCGCCGGTGATCCGCTCGCATCGCGCCACCGTGGACCAGATGGCGATTCTCGAGCCGGTGCTGTCGGAGACGGTCTGCGCCACCTGCCTCACCATCATTCGCGAAGCCACGGACGAAGCGGTGCGCCGCGGCGTGCCGGAAGAGGCTGCGCGTGACTTCATTCTCGGGCACCTCAATGTCGAGCTGGCGATCCTGTTCGACCAGCTTCCCGGCGTCAGGATGTCGGACGCGGCCAACAAGGCGGTGGAGCGCGCGAAAAAGGAGATCTTCGTGGCGGACTGGAAGAAAGTGTTCGAGCGTGATGCCATCGCCGAGAACATCCGCATGATCACCTCGGTTTGACGAGCGGAGGCTCACATGCTGAAGACGCAAGTCGTAAAAGGAATCTGCAGGCCGGGTGATCCTGATGGACTCGATTACCAAGGTCACGCTCCGAGGATAACGGCGCCATCGTCGTGTGCGCTTCGCACGGCGGCAGCAGCTCGGGCGAGTTCGCGCTGGAAGTGCCGCTCAAGGCGGTGATCTTCAATGACGCCGGCGTGGGCAAGGACAACGCCGGCATCGCAGCCCTGGACATGCTGCAAAAGCGCGGCGTCGCCGCCGCCGCGGTGGCACATACCAGCGGGCGCATCGGCGATTCGATGGACATGTGGGAAAACGGCGTGCTGTCTCACGTCAACGCTGTTGGGCAGGCCGCCGGGCTCGCGCCCGGCGCCCGCGTGCGCGCAGCGCTGACGAAACTGGTTTCGGGCTGAGACGAAAGGAACATTCAATGGCCGCAGATCCCAGACACAAGAGCCGTCCGCTGCTCGAAGGACCCGACCGCGCGGTGGCGCGCTCGATGATGAAAGCCATCGGGTTCACCGATGCGGATCTGTCGCGGCCGCAGATCGGTGTGGCGCACTGCTGGATCGGCACCATGCCGTGCAACTGGAATCATCGCGAACTGGCGCAAAGGGTGATGGCCGGGATTCGCGCCGCCGGCGGCACGCCGCTCGAAGTGAACACCGTCGCCATCAACGACGCCATCACGACGGGGACCGAAGGCATGAAGACCTCGCTGGTCAGCCGCGAGCTGATCGCGGATTCCGTGGAGCTGGTGGCGCGCGGTCACATGTTCGACGGCATCGTCACGATCTCGGGCTGCGACAAGACGATTCCGGCCATGGGCATGGTCATGGGACGGCTCGACATCCCCGGGCTCACCCTGTATGGCGGTTCGATCGATGCTGGCGCGCTGCAAACGACCGAACAGCATGTTCGGCGGGCGCAAACTCACCATCCAGGACGCGTATGAGGCGCTGGGTGCGTTCAACGCAGGCAAGATCACCGCGGAGGAATTCAAGGACGTCGAGGATCACGCCTGCCCGGGCGCGGGCGCCTGCGGCGGCCAGTTCACGGCCAACACCATGGCCACCGCTTACCAGATGCTCGGCATCGCCGGCATGGGGTGGAACGACGTGCCGGCAACGAATCCGGCGAAGGCCGACGTTGCATTCGAATGCGGCAAACGGGTGATGGAGCTGGTGCGCGCGGGGACGACGCCGCGCTCGCTGGTGACGCGGCGCAGCTTCGAGAATGCGATCACGGGCGTGATGGCAACCGGCGGCTCCACCAACGCGGTGCTGCATCTGCTCGCCACCGCGCACGAATTCGGTGTGCCGCTGACCATCGATGACTTCGACCGGATTTCGCGCCGCACACCCGTGCTGGCCGATCTGCGGCCGTGGGGCACCTACACCGCGCCGGAGATGTACGAATCGGGTGGCATGGCGGTAGTGGGCAAGCGCCTGCTGCAGGCCGGACTGCTGCACGCCGATGAGCTGACCGTCAGCGGACGCACGCTGCGCGAGGAGATCGAGCGCGCGCCGGAGCCCCCGGGACAAAAAGTCATCAAGCCCCTGGAGCAGGCGCTCAAGAAGGAAGGCGGCCTGGCCATCCTGCGTGGAAACCTTGCCCCCGGCGGCTGCGTGATCAAGATCTCGGGGCAGAAGAAGGCGATCCATAGCGGGCCCGCGCGCGTGTTCGAGCGCGAGGAAGACGCCTTTCAGGCGATCAAGGACAACCGCATCCAGCCTAACGATGTCATGGTCCTGCGCTACGAGGGCCCGCGGGGCGGCCCCGGCATGCGCGAGATGCAACTGGTGACCGGCGCGCTGCAGGGCTCGGGCTTGGGTGAAACGGTGGCGCTGATCACCGACGGGCGTTTTTCCGGCGCGACGCGCGGTTTCGTGATCGGGCACATCGTGCCCGAAGCCGCCGAGCGTGGGCCCATCGCTGCCCTGCGCGACGGCGACAGGATCATCATCGACGTCGAAAACCGGCGGCTCGATGTGGAGCTGAGCGAGGCGCAACTGCAACAGCGCCTGGCCGGCTGGAGCGCACCGGCGCCGCGCTATACCAGCGGCGTGCTGGCCAAATATGCGCGGCTGGTGGCCGATGCATCGCGTGGCGCGGTGACGGATGCCGCGGCGCCCTGATCGACTGACGTTCAAAGCCGCCATGATGACCAAGGTCGCAATGCACAGGGCCAGCGTGCGAACGGGGCCCGCTCAACCGCGCCAGCGACAGGCGTGCATGAGATGAATCCCCACTCCGAGTTTGCCGATCCCGAGGCGGTCCTAGTTCCGCGGGCAGGCGCGCCAAAATGGCTGGTGGCGCTCAAAGCCGCAGTCGGACGCACCGTGGAAGCGGTAGCCGCCCTGCTCGTCGCGGCTCAACGAAGCGGCGATGCGCGAGCGTGAAGATCTGGTGAAGCTGAACCAGAACGTCGAGAGCGAGCTGACCAAATTCGGATTGCAGTTTCACCGTACCGACCCCGAGCTGTTCCGGGCTGCGATCTCCAGGGCCGGCTACTACAGGAAATGGAAAGCAACGTTCGGCGCCGAGGCCTGGGCAATGCTCGAGAAATACGCCGGTCCGCTGGTGTAAAACCGGAACTCGGCGCAACAGGAGAAACAGGAAATGACGAATCGACTTACAAGGCGGGCAGCAGCCCTCGCTGGCCAGCCATCCCAGACTCGCCGGCGTTTTTTGCAGGCGGCGTGTGCCCCATTGCTGCTCGGAGGCATGACTGCGTTGCCCGCCGTCGCGCGTGCCGAACACCACGCCAGGAAGCGCGTGGAGACCCCGGGAAAGACCTGGCTCGAAGTGTCGTTGAACGGCCCCTGGTCGCGCGACAAGCAGCCCGGGATCCCGATCGCGGTCAAGGACATCATCGCACAGGGCATCGCCTGCGCTCGCGCGGGTGCGGCGATCGTTCATGTGCACGCTTACGACGAAACGACCGGCCGGCAGAAGGACGACGCGGATCTGTATGCGGCCATCATCGAAGGCATCCGCGCCAAAGAGGACGTCGTCGTGTATCCCACGCTGCCCTTCGCCGGCAGCGTGGACGCGCCCAACATGATGAGCGCGCGGGAGCGCTTTGCACACACCGAAACGCTGGCCAAACGGGGCCTGCTGGAGTGGACGGTGGTGGATCCGGGCTCCACCAACCTCACGCGCCTGGACGAGATCCCGGAGGGCAAGCAGGGTTTCGTATACGCCAATCCCGAATCGCATATCCGGCTCGGCCTGGAACTGTCCTCCCGCTATCGCATCCACCCGGGTTACGCGCTCTACGAGCCCGGCTTCGTGCGTCTGGGCGCGGCGTTGGAGCGCGCCTACCCGAAGGTTCCGCAATGCATCTACCGCTTCATGTTCTCCGACGGGCTGAGCTTCGGCTTTCCGCCGCGTCCCTACGCGCTGGATGCCTTCCTGCAGTTGCTGGAAGACGAGGCGCCGCACGCGCCGTGGATGATCGCCGGGCTCGATGTGAACATCACGCCGCTGATGGCGTACGCCGCGGAGCGTGGCGGTCACATTCGTGTGGGGCTGGAGGATGCGCCGTTCGGGGCAACCAGGACCAACGTGCAGCTGGTGGAAGAGGCGGTCGCCGTGGTGCGCTCGGTCGGCAAGGAACCGGCGACCATCAAGGAGATCCGGCAAGCGCTGGCACGCGCATGAGTCCGCCGGACACGCTGGCAGCAAGGGCAATCGAATAAGGAGAGCCATAGTGGAATTGAATGAGCTTCGGCAGCGATTGCTGCGATTGGACCCGGCGGCGCTCTGCGATGCCGACAAGCGGTTGCGCGTGATGGACCCTGCGCTGCGCCCGATCAATCCCGGCGCAAAACTCGTGGGAACGGCTTTCACGCTGGTGTGCCCGGACGACCACCTCACGGTGCTCAAGGCGCTCGAGGAAGCGCGACCGGGGGACGTTCTGGTGATCGACACGCACGGCGGCCGCCGCGCGGTTGCGGGCGAGTTATTCGCAACCGAAGCCTTGCGCCGCAAGTTGGGCGGGATCGTGGTGGACGGCGCGGTGCGCGATACCGCGACATTGCGAACGCTGGCTCTGCCGGTGTACGCGCGCTTCGTCACGCCGATGTCCGGCACGACGCAGAACGCGTGCAACCGACAAGTCGCGATTCAGTGCGGGGGTGTCGCAGTCAATCCCGGCGATGTGATTTTCGGCGACGATGATGGACTGATCGTGGCCTCGCTGAGCGAGCTCGAGCGCCTTGTTCCGGTTGCCGAAGAAATTCAGAGCAAGGAGCTGGCTGCGCTCGCCCGCATGCGCGACGGCAACAGCCTGCCGCACCTGCTGAATTTCGACGCGCACTGGGACGCGGTCACCAGGCAGTCGGACAGCAAGCTCGCATTCCTGCCCATCTGAGATCGGACCATGGCATCTGACCAGACAACACAACGGGTGGCACTCATCACCGGTGCCGCAAAAGGCATCGGCGCTTCGATCGCGGATGTGCTCGCCCGGCAGGGCATGCACGTGCTGATCGGCGACCTCGACGAGACGCAGGCACGCGCCAAGGCCGAAGCGCTCACCGGTGCCGGGCACACCGCCTCTGCGCTGCGGATCGACGTCGGCGATCCAGCCTCGATCAACGCTGCATTCGAAACCATCGACCGGCGCTGTGGCCGCTGCGATATCTTGGTGAACAACGCCGGCATCGCCAAGACCTTCCCCTTCGTCGACTTCCCGCTGGACAGCTGGCAGGCCCATCTGGCCGTCAATGTCACCGGCGTGTTGCTGTGCGCCCAGGCCGGTGCCCGGCGCATGATGCGCAGCCGGTGGGGCCGGATCATCAACATCGCTTCGGTCGCGGGAATGCGCGCGGTGGGCGCGGGCCGGACCGGTTACGGGACCTCCAAAGCCGCCGTCATCGGACTCACGCGGCAGATGGCGGTCGAACTCGCCGAGCACGGCATTACCGCCAATGCGGTTGCGCCCGGTCCCGTGGACACCCCGATGACGCGGGTGCTGCATTCACCGGAATTCCGGCAAAGCTACACCGACGCGATACCGATGAACCGCTATGGCACACCCGAGGAAGTTGCCGCCGCCGTTGCCTATCTGGCTTCGGATGGGGCGGCTTACGTGACCGGCATCGTCATTCCGGTCGATGGCGGGTTTCTCGCCTCCGGCGCGCGCTAGGGGACAAACCGTTCGAGCAGCGCCCTCCCGAAACGAACGGAAGGCGTTGCGGCGCTTTCACATCGCGGTGCCGCCGTCCACATTCAGCACATGGCCGGCGACAAACGAGGCCTGGGTCGAAGTGAGGAAATCGATCGCGGCCGCAATTTCCTGCGCCTGCCCCACGCGGCCGATCGGCGTCATCGCGATCACCCGCTCCAGCGTGCCGGCAGCGAGCCGGTCGAGCTGGCGTTGGGCGAAGTCGGTCATCGTCAGGCTGGGCGATATCGCATTGACGCGAATGCCCGACTTTGCAAACTCGCGCGCCAGCGCCTTGGTCAGCGCGATCAACGCACCCTTTGACGTCGAGTAAGCGGCCGTCCCGAGCAGACCGCCGCCGAGCTGCCCGGCCACCGAACTGACGTTCACGATGCAGCCGCTTTTCTGGCGCAGCATCACCGGGATGACGGCCTGGCAGCACAGCCACACACCGGTGGTATTCACGCGCATCACGCGCTCGTATTCCTCCAGACCGATCTCGAGAAAAGGCCTGGAGCTTTCCACCCCCGCATTGTTGACCAGGATGTCGATGCGTCCCCAGCGGCCCAGCACCGCGTCCACCATCGCGCGCACGCTGGCTTCGCTGCCGACGTCCACCGTCACCGGTTCGACATCGAGTGCGGCCGCCTTCAGCCGCGCCGCCGCCTCTTGCGCAGCCGCGGGCCGCAAGTCGGCTACCGCGACCCGTACGCCACGCGAGGCGAGTGCACGCGCCGCGGCCTCGCCGATTCCGCCGGCTCCGCCGGTTATGATCGCGACTTCCTGTTTGCTCTGCATTAGCTCCCCTTAACACCCCTGTCGGCGAATCACGCCCCTTCGCGCTCGCCCACGAGCATATAAAAGGCTCCTACTGCCGTCTACTCTTACGGCGAAATCGCATCATGTCCTTGCGTCGGGATCGGCATGGTTCGGGATTGACGTGGTTCGGGACAGGATCGGGACAGACATGCATCGGGACAGACAAGGTGGTGCCATGCACTCGGGCTGCCGGCGCCTTCACTGCTTGCGCCAGGTCAGTACGACGGTCCTCTTGAACAGCGAAGTGATGGGCGCCGGTTCTTGCCATTTATACTGCATCGGCAGGAGTTCACCATCGGGGGTCAGGGGCGCAACTCGCACGTAGCCCTCGCGCAGCAAACGCTCTTCCTCCACGCGCATTGCTTCCGGCGCGCCTGACACGGTACCAAGTGAACCACTCATTTTGGTGACAGCAGGCGACTGCGAGGCGCCGGCGCCTTACGACATTCCCTGGAGCGCGCTGCGAAAGCTCTCGTTCCGCGTCAACTGGCGTACCGCATCCACCAGGGAATCGCTGAGCACTTCGTAGTAATTTTCTGCGCGGTAGGAGCGGCCGAATCGCGTCGAAGCACCGCTGGCGATCCCGGTCCAGACATTGTTACCGCTGGCGTCGACCAGCGTGAACTTCAGACGCACGTCGCCGCGATAGGTGTTCGACTCCTCGACGAAGAATCGCTGGATCTCGGCTTTCAGGACTGCGCTGCCACTGCTGTCGATCTCGGTCAGCCCGCTGCCGGCGAGAAGCTGACTCAGGTTGTCGTTGACGAAGGCGGCCACGTCATCGGACGTGGTTACTTTGCGCGGCGGCAGTTCTTCGGAGTTGCGTCCGATGGCTTTGGTATCGGGCCGATTGTCGGTCACCTCGACGCGCACCGGGACGTTCGCACGCCCGGTCATTTCCGTGACGCCGGCTTTATTCAGCGTCGTCGTCGGTTTCCAGACCAGCGGGATGGTCGAAACTTTCGACCTGCTGTTGCTCAGGCCCATGTTGCTGGAGCAGGCGGCTACCGACACCAGCATTACTGCCACGATGATGAATTTCATTTTCAAGCACCTCCGTTTTGAGAAACTTCGACCGCGCCAGCGGCGTAAAGGTCCGGCTGCGGCACAAAAACGGGGCGAGCGATGCAGCGAAAAAAAAGCCCGCTTGCGCGGGCTTTTGGCTCAATAGATCGATATCAATCGTGCTTGTGCTTTTTCCAACCTTTTTTCTTGCCGTGCTTATGTCCCGGGTGGCCGTGCTCGACGTAAACCACTTCCTTGACCACCACGCGCTCTTTGACGACGACTTTCTGGGGTTCTTTTCGGGGGCTGGAACCGATTGCGGCCCCGGCGGCCCCGCCAATGGCACCGCCAATGATCGCGCCATCTCGGCCGCCGACCGCCGAACCCACGGCAGCACCCGTGCCGCCACCGACGGCCCCGCCCACCACTGCTCCCGTATCGACCTTCCCGGCAAAAGCAGGTTGCAGCATGGCAACCGACAGAATTGTCGCGGCAAATAACTTTTTGTTCATACGCTTAGCATCCCCTGAGGAAAAATTGGCAATAGCCGGGGGTACATCGAGCGAATCTCATGCCCGCCGGGGAAGGGATTCCAAGTCATTGTTCGCACGCCACTTCGTATCCAATTGCAGGGCGGCACACCCCCGCGGCGTCTGCCAAACTTTGGCGTTTTCGATCCCTGCGATGCACTGACAGGGCGCGAAATGGTTGGGGAAACGGGTTTTCGTCGCCGTATCGGGTTACGTGGCATTGCCCGACTGTGCCTCGGCGCGAGGCATCCTACGGCGTTCCAGCTTCGACTCGTCGAAGCCGTGATCCCGCGCATCGACCACGCACTCCTGAAGAGTGATAAAAGGCCCTACCCGGGTCGATGTGCCATCCTGATTGCCACGTTCCCAAACCCAGTTCCCATCACCGACTTCGATGAACTGCCAGAAGCGGGTCGGCGGCGCACGTTCATCGGGATTCATAGGTTCCAACAATACCTCACCCGCACTGCCCTGATGGGACATTCGCAGTGCGCAGACCAAACCAGGGGAGAAACGCATGACAAGAAAAACGAAACCCGGGAGGTGGGTGCCTCGCGGGTTTCGCACGCTGCGCCAGGCGAACCAGGTTCGAGGCGAGCGTTACCTTTTCAGGTACAAGCGTTAGTCCGTCAAATCGAGGAGAAGTTTCGGCGTCCGCTGTTCGGGCGTCCAAGGTGCGCCGACCGCGTAAAGCGCATCGCAATTCCCTGGAGCACCCCGTTCTGCCGGCGGCAGCCCGTGGCTCGTCCGCCCGAGTAGCCCATCCGGTCCATTGCCGCGCTCGCGGCCATGGGTAAGATGCAATTGCACGGTGCGGGTCCCTCAATGCCCTGACTGTGTGAGGCTGGATCGGCCCTAGTCGCACCGATCCAGCCCCCTTTGCCCAGTGCATGCCGGCAACGCCTTCTCTCCCACGCATCGAATCGCTTTAAGCAGTTCCGCCTGCGCCATCGGACCGGCGCCGCCTCATGATCTTGCTGCATTCTGCCCAGCCGTAAGCCCACTGCCTGCCATAAGGCGATGCACGCACGTAGGGATTGGCCAACCGGCTTTGACCTTGCTCGTTGGCACTCCAGCCTTTGCGATAGATGCCGAACAGAACCTTGTTGGCCGCGAACGTTTCGTCTTTGTTCAGCAGCGTGCGAATTGCATCGCGCGCGCTTAAATTTCTCTGTGCGGGCTCTTTGCGTCTATCCATGTCGAACTCCTTCCGAAATGTATCGGGCACCACTTCGCGACTGGCCGTGTGGCCAGATCGCTCCTGCGCAATGTCCGACTCAGCGAACCACGTCGATACCATTGATGACGGATTTCACGCCCTCGATCGTGCGCGTGGCTCCCATAGCGCGATCGACTTCCTCGAGACTCCTGGCGTTACCGCTCAACGTCACCACGCCGTCCACGGTCTTGACGCGGATGCGCTTCGCACTCACGGTTTTGTCAGCTGCCAGTTCGCTTTTTACTTTGGCCGTGATCCACGAATCACTCACCACCGCACCTGCTTCGCCCGGCCCGCGCCGATTCGATTCCGCACATCCGGCCGCGCCGAGTAACAAGACACAGATCAGCGCGGTTGCCGATTGCGTTCCCATTCTCATCAGCTCCCGCACAAAAGCTCCCCTGGATTCGCACGAATGATTCGGCCAGCGCCGAGTTTAGGTGTGGCATTCATGAAGAATGCAAGCGGCGTGCCTTGGCGTTGCGAGAAAAATATGACATTGAACCGTCGCCCATTTTCTGTGTGCGTTCGCCCACACAAGGCAGAACGCCGGCATTATTTACAGGCCCGGCGAGTAAGAACGACACAGTCGTCTGAACGGATTTGCCGACGAACTGAACCCTTTTTAGTTGCCCGCGGTCATACGGCAAATTTGCCAAGGACTGCCATGCGTGCATCGCCCGATCAACTTCTGCAACTGTGTGTGGAGCAGGTCCAGGACCATGCGATCGTTCTGCTCGATCCCGCGGGAATGATCGTCGCGTGGCTCGCTGGTGCCGAAAAAATCTTCGGCTATGCCGTGCCTGAAGCCATTGGCAGATCGGTGGCGATGCTGTTCACACCGGAAGACAACGAGCGCGGCGTCTCCGACCACGAACTCAACGTGGCCCGCAGCGACGGCCGCGCCGAGGATGACCGGTGGCTGATACGCAAGGACGGCGGGCGCTTCTGGGCCAGCGGGGTTGCCGTTGCATTACGCCTGAACGGTGAAATCATGGGGTTCGGCAAAGTGCTGCGCGATCGCACCGAAGTGCGTGCGCAGATCGAAACACTCGAGAATCGCGCCAAGGCGCTCGACGCCACGATCGCGCGGAACAAGAACTTCATTTCGTTGCTGGCGCATGAGATCCGGAATCCGCTCAACACCATCAGGACCGCGATGCACGGCATTGCGACGCTGAGCACCGAGGCGACGAAGCCGTTCATCGATCCGATCCAGCGCCAGATCAATTTCATGGTGCGCCTCGTGGAGGATCTGCAGGAAGTCAGCCGCGCACATGCCAGCAAGCTGACCTTGCGGCGCGAACGCGTCGTTCTTCAGGACCTTTTGAATCAGGCGGCCGAAGCGGCGCGCCCCCATGCCGAAAAACGCGGACAGTCCTTTCAGGTGCTGCTCATCCCCACTGCGCTCACGGTCGAGGCCGATCCCGAACGCATCGTGCAGATGCTGGTAAACCTGCTGGAGAACGCGATCAAGTACACGCCTTCGGGCGGATCGATCTGGCTCAAATGCACCATAGAAGGGGATCAGGCGGTCATCGGCGTCGAGGATTCCGGCATAGGCATCGAGAAAGAGGTGCTGCCGAACATCTTCGAATTGTTCACCCAGGCGAAATCGTCGCGCTCTGTCTCACAGGGCAGCCTGGGTGCCGGGCTGGGCCTGGGTCTGCCTCTGGTCAAGGAACTGGTCACCCTGCACGGCGGTTCCATCCAGGTGAGCAGCGCCGGAAAAAATCAGGGGACCCAGTTTACCGTGCGCCTGCAACTCGCCGATGACCAAGGGCCGGCGAGCGCCTGAATCCACGTCAGCGGCGCTCTTCCACAGAAGGTTCGAAGGCTTCGTTGCCAAACTCCGGGGCGCGCGGCTGAGTGCTGTCGCTTGCATCTCGCGCGACGCGTTTGCCGCCCCTTCGGCGCTTGCTGCCGGAACTGGAGGCCAGGGCATTCGGCTCGAAGTCAGGCGCATATTCGCGTGTGTCGCGGATAGCGGCATCGTCCATGCCCGCGACACCCAGAACCGACGCCACCCTGGCCATTGAGACAATCCCAACCGGAAGGTTATCGTCATCGGTGATCACCAGGCGCCGCACATGCCGGTTCGTCATGAGGTCGGCCGCCTGCTCCAGGGCGCTGCTCTCCGCGATCGAGACGACGTCGGTGGTCATGATTTCTTCCACCGTCGTTACTTCTGGATCGAACCCGCGCGCCACGGCGCGCACGACAATGTCGCGGTCGGTGAGAACGCCGATCAACTCGCCGTCGTTGAGCACCGGCAGGAAGCCGATGTCCTCGGCTTCCATCCTGCGCGCCACTTCGCGCAGCGATGCGCAGGAATCGATGGTTTCGACCGACGGCGTCATGATTTCCCAGATCTGCATGGTTGCCTCCTGTGCGCAGCCAGGCGGCGCGCGGACATTGCGAATTAACTGCGAATTAGCGAAGGCCGCCGGCATTGTTTCTGAAACTTCGGACTGATGCGAAGACAAACGCTCGACCATCGCTCGCGACCATGACTCGCTCGACCATGACCCGAGATGCAAAGCCTGCCGAGTGAATTGCGATTGAGTCGTGCGTTGGCCCGATTCCGGAATGCAACGTGCCGGCAACCGCCCGCTTAACGTGCAGCAATGTCCGTGCCGAAAGCGTTCTGCCGATGAATCAGGGACCTGGGAGGTCCGGGTGTGCGGGCACCCGGTAGAACGTTCAAACTACAGTGCCCGGCGCTGCACCTTTGCGTGCTATGCGCTAAGCCTGGCGCGCGACGCGCTACGCCAGGGCGACTTCCTTGCGCAGCCGGGCCACATCCTCGAGCAACCGTCCCGGGTCGGCGGGCTTGGTCACGTGCGCATCGAATCCTGATTTCCTGGCCCGCTCGCGATCCGAATCGCGCCCATAGCCTGTCAGCGCGATGAGTTTCAAGTTGGGATTGTGCATCTGCGCGCGCAACTGGACCGCCAGTTCGTAGCCATTCATGCCCGGAAGTCCGATGTCGAGCACCGCAAGCTCGGGGCGAAAAGCCTCCGCCACGGCCAGACCAGCTTCCGCGTCGGCTGCCGTGTGGACTTCGTAGCCGGCGCTGCGCAGGAGCAGCGCAAGCGTCTCCGCCGCATCGACGTTATCGTCCACTACGAGCACGCGACCGCTTTGCCTGGGGCGCGCGGCCGAGGCGGCCGCGGGGACCGGGCCGGACAAGGCACTCTGCTCGGCTTTGGGCAATCGCACGGTAAACGTACTGCCCAGATTCTCGCCTTTGCTCGTGGCGTTTACGGTGCCGCCATGCAATTCCACCAGCGCCTTGACAATCGCAAGCCCCAGCCCGAGTCCGCCGACGCGCCGGTCGATCGATTGGCGGCCCTGCACGAACAGGGTGAACACGCGCGGCAGCAAATCCGGGGCGATGCCGGTGCCGGTATCGTCCACGCAGATTTGCACGATCCCGTCCACCTCGCAGACCTCCAGTGCGATGCGCGCGTCTCCTGGCGTATAGCGAGCGGCGTTGGTCAGCAGGTTGGCCAACACCTGCGTGAGCCGCGTTACGTCGCCGCGTACGTAAACCGGCGCCGCGGGCATCTGCACCTCGATGGGCCGCGAGCGTTTCTCCAACATCGGTTGGATCATTTCGAGCGCGCCGTTGACCACGGTCCTCATGTTGACCGGGTGCAGGTCGAGCTCGATCTTGCCGCGCGTGATGCGCGAAATATCGAGCAGGTCATCGACCAGGCGCGAAAGATGCGCGACCTGACGCTCGATGACGCGGCGTTCACTCGCGTTGGCCTCGTCCTTGCGCATCTCCATGAGGCGCAGCGCCGTGACGATCGGCGCCAGCGGATTGCGAAGTTCGTGTCCCAGCATGGCCAGAAACTCGTCCTTTGCCCGGCTGGCGACCTCGGCTTGTTGACGCGACGTTTTTACGGCCGCATCGGCAGTCACCAACGCGTTGGACAGATCCGCAATCTCGCGAATGTCCGTCGCGGGTGCGACAAGGCGCTCGCCGCGACCGATATCCCGTGTTGCATTCGCCAGCTCGCGAATCGGCCGATTGATGCTGCGTGTAATGCGAATGGCGGCGAGCACGGCAAAGATCAGCGAAAGCACGATGCCGCCGCCGAATACCGCAAGCGAACGGAAGGCGCCGGCCTGGGCCGCACCGGACGGCGTGCCGATCGCAACCACCCACCCGGTCTGCTTGGAGCGCGTAAACGCCGTGTGGACGCGATCGCCTTCCACGGTGGTGCTCAGTCCATAACCTTCGTCGCGGCCCTCCTCGATAAGCGCCTGCAGCGCAGGCGGTGCCTGGTTGCCGATGAATCGCTCCTGTTCGCGCGAGCGAGCCACCCGCACGCCTTTGGCATCGAATACCGACACCACCCACTCCGGCGGCACCCGTTGCCTGTTGACCACATCGAGGATCGCGTCGGGTTTGATGATGCCCGACAGCACGAATCGCAGCCGGCCATTGCGCGAAACCGGCACGCGCACCGGCACGCCCCACTCGTCACGCGGACCCCGTATCAGATTGCCGATTGTGGGCTTGAGGGTCTCGATGACGATGCGGAAGCTTTCTTTCTCGGGAATGATCGGACGGTCAGCGCCGCCGTTGCGATACTTGGTGTTCATGACCACGGCGCCAGAGGGTTCGGCCAGATGGATGAACAGCCACGCTGGCTGGCGTGCCATGACACGCTGGGCGTGCTCGTTGAATCGGTCGGGACGCCCGGAATCGAGTTGCGCCGACGTTGCGAGCGTATCGAGCACGGCAACCGATTCGCCGAGCGCGCCATCCACTGCGGTCGCCAGTGCGCGACTGATGTCGACCGCCGCGCGTTCGTCCTGGATTGTTTGTTGCTGGACGAGTTCGCGCAGGCCGAAGCCGGACATGGCGGCAAGGGGCACGATGCCCACCAGCGCAAGCAGGATCAGTCTTCTGCGAAGCAAGCGCATCGGAGGTCTCTAGGAACGGTCAATGGCTGTCTGCGTTTCGGGTGGTTGGCTCGCGGCAGCATACCGAATACGGCCAGGTCTGGCGACGTAAACGCGCAAGGGACGCGCGCGATGCCCCCTCGCGTCGCGACAAGCACAATGGAAATCCGGCGTAAGTTGCGCTGCAGTCGGCTTCGGTAGCCGCGGCTCAAGGTACGAACGTGGTCTGCGGCGAGGCAGAGTCGGTATCCGTGTTTTCACTGGAACCCGCCACGCCTCCGGACATGCCCGAAAGCTCCCGGGGGTCACGAACCAGCCCGCTGTCCAGTGCGTAAACGCCCAGGTGCAAGGCCACCTTGTCCATCGAAATGATGCCTACCGGCATGTCGTTCTCGTCGGTGACCACCAGCCGGCGCACTTGCTTGGTCTCCATCAGGTCGGACGCGTCCTCGATATCGCTGTTTTCCGGCAGCGACACCACCATGCTGGTCATGATTTCTTCCACGATGGTCTGTTCGGGATCGAAGCCGCGCGCCACGGCTCGCACCACGATATCGCGGTCGGTGATGACGCCGACCAACTGGCCCTCCTGCCACACCGGCAAGAACCCGATGTTCTGCGCGGCCATTTTTCGCGCGGCTTCACAAAGCGGCTCGTCCGGCTCGATGGTCTCCACGGAACGCATCATGATGTCCTTTATTTCCATAACGTCTCTCTTGTCCTTTCATGCGTTTTCAATAAAGACAGGCAGCCGCTCTGTTTGCGAGTCGACCATCCGGAGGGAGGGAGCATCCGTCCGCGACCTGGACGCGGGCGGAGCACCGGTCTACGAGCTGATTCGCTCTTCAGGGCAGCCGCCCCGAGCAAGTTAGGCGGCAAATGTCATGCCGCATGGGTCTGCCGGTTCGCCATCGCATGCGCCCGGCAACCGCGTCCCGAATCGTCGCGCGCCGTAAACATTGCGTGCGGCCACCGCGAGAAATCTTCAGCTGGCGCGTTCAGCGCACCTGGCCAAATGGCAGCCAGATGCGGAACTTGCTTCCCGCGCCGGGATTGCTTTCTGCCTGGACCTTGCCCCCGTGCGCTTCCACGAACATCTTGACGATGGCAAGGCCCAACCCGGCGCCATGCTCCTGCACCCGGTCGGTCTCGTATTTCTCGAACACATGAGCCAGCCGCTCGGGCGCGATGCCGGAACCATTATCGCGAACCCAGCATTCGACCAGTTTGTCGTCCGGTCCGGGCAGCCCGGCTCCGATGACGACTTCGCCGCGCGGCGTATGCGCGATCGCATTGGCGATGAGGTTCTGGAACACGCGCGTGAGCAGGCTGGCGTCGGCGTGCAGCCTGAGGTCGGCCGGCACCTCGTTGCGCAACACGGTGCTGCCGGTGCCCGCGATGGGGCGCAACTCGTGGATCAGGCTCTCGACCACGGGCCACAAATCGAACCAGCGTGGCTCCAGCTTGACGCCCACTTCGGTGACCAGGTCGGCGTTCTCCTTGAGCACGTCGCTCACCATCTTGCTCAGATGATCGATGTTGCGCGTGAGCGTCTTGAACAGACTGGCCGTGTCCTGGGTCGCCGCGGAACGCGGATGTTCGAGCAGCCGCACGATCATGGCAATGGCGTTCAGCGGCGTGCGCAGATCGTGTGCGATGAAGGCAAGGTGTTCCTCCCGGCGTCGCTGCACGGCCAGCGCCTGCGCCGTGGCGTAATGCTGGACGGCGGCGCCGATCGCCGTGTCGAGCAGGCGATTCACCACATTGAACATCTCCCCCTGGATGACGATGCCGTGTTCGGCTGCCAGATCGTGTATGCAGGCTCGCAAGATGTTGTATTCGGCGACGACCTCGACGATGTCGAAACCATCCTCGAAGCGCTGCAGCCCGTGGTTCGCGGGGCCTTGCGCGTCGGTCACCGCTTCCGGAATCGACTCGTCGTAACCGGAGCGCAGTTCCCCGGCCAACTCCACCAGGAACTGCGGAACGTGATCGTTCAATGTCGGCGTATCCAGCGGCTGTGCGGACGGCAGCGCCTTAACCTGCTTGCGCCAGCACACCATCAGCCGGTCACTCTCTTGCTCCAGCAAGTCCGCAAGCTGGCGCCGGCCATTCATCAAAGGATGCGAGCGGATATTCTTCTCCAATTATATGTTTCTAGGTTGTTAGTTGCCGTTCTACGGACGTAACTCCATACCCCTCAATCCCGTAAAACCCCCGAGTGCGGGTAAGGTAGTGCATCGCACTGCTACGGACGCCTCTCTGCGGTTCTTAAAACGAGGAAATACGGGGATTCACTTAGGGGGGAGTAAGGGGGGGTGAGGCCGTGAATGCCGTGAAGATCGTGAATATCGTGAATATCGTGAATGTCGGAAAGGCCGTGACGGCGTGACGGGTGAAGCCGTGACGATCGTGACGACGTATTAAAGCATTAACCGATTCACGGCTTTTCCGACCGTCACGACCGTCACGATCGTCACGATCGTCAGCGTCGTCACGGCATTTTCACGATCGATTCACGATCATTCACGATCGATTCACGACATTCACGGCATTTCACCTTCCCTTCGCCCGTTCCAGCGCCCTGCTCCATCCAGCCATGAGCTCGGCGCGGCGGGATGGGTCCATCGCCGGCTCGAAGACGCGCTCCACTTGCCATAGCGAAGCGATTTCGGCCTCGTCCTGCCAGTAGCCTACCGCCAGACCGGCGAGATAGGCCGCCCCCTGGGCGGTGGATTCGAGATGGCGCGGGCGCACCACGGGCACGCCGAGCAAGTCGGCCTGGAACTGCATCAACAGCGCATTGGCCGCCGCACCGCCGTCCACGCGCAACTCGGTCACGGGCAGGCCGGCATCGGCCTGCATGGCCACCAGCAGCTCCGCGACCTGGTACGCGATGCCCTCGAGCGCGGCGCGAGCGATGTGCGCACGCGTGGTGCCGCGGGTCAATCCGCTCAGCGTGCCGCGCGCGTACGGATCCCAGTGCGGGGCGCCGAGACCGGTGAACGCGGGCACGAAATAAACGCCATCGCTATCCGGCACGCTCGCCGCAAGCGGTTCGACATCCGCGGATTTTTGCAACATGCCCAGGCCGTCGCGCAGCCACTGCACGACGGCGCCGGCAACGAACACGCTGCCTTCGAGCGCATACGCCCGGTTGGAGCCGCGCGTGCACGCGGCAGTGGTAATCAGCCGGTTGCGCGATTCGCGCGCCCGATCGCCAATATTCATCAGCATGAAACAGCCGGTGCCATAGGTGTTCTTGACCATTCCCGGGGTGAAGCAGCATTGGCCGAACAGCGCAGCCTGCTGGTCGCCGGCCACGCCGGTGATCGGAATATTGCCCGCCAACAAATCCCCAGCGGTGTGCGCGATCTTGCCGCTCGACGGACCCACGTCGGGCAGCACCGCACGCGGCACGTCGAGCATCTCGAGCAGTTCATCGTCCCAGCAACCCTCGTGAATGTTGTAAAGCAAGGTGCGCGACGCATTGCTGACATCCGTTACATGCGTCTTGCCGCCGGAAAGATGCCAGATCAGCCAGCTATCCACGGTGCCGAAGGCCAGTTCGCCGGCGCGCGCTTTCGCGCGGGCACCCGGCACGTTGGCGAGTATCCAGTGCAGCTTGGTCGCCGAAAAATAGGCATCGAGCACCAGGCCGGTCTTGCGCGTGAACAGCGCTTCGGCGCCCGCCGCCTTGAGCTCATCGCAGTGCGCGGCGGTGCGCCGGTCCTGCCATACGATGGCGTTGTAAATCGGCAGCCCGGTGGCGCGATCCCAGACGATCGTGGTCTCGCGCTGGTTGGTAATGCCGATGGCGGCAATCTCGCGCGCGGACACGCCTGCCTGGGTCAGCGCTTCGGCCGCCACCCCGGTCTGCGAAGCCAGGATCTCGCGGGGGTCGTGCTCGACCCAGCCTGCATGCGGATAGATCTGGCGGAATTCCTTCTGCGCACTGCCGCGCACGCTGCCGTCGTGATCGAAAACGAGCGCCCGCGAACTGGTCGTACCTTGGTCAAACGCCAGGATATAGGCCACGGCCTGCCTTCCATGAAGTCAATGCGCGCGGTTATAGCACCAGAGTATGCGCCCGACAAATAAGCGATTTGCTAGGATGCCGGCATGGCGCTGCGCGTTTGCAGCGAAATGCGCGGGCAGACAGGGAGAATGGGCTTGGCGGAACTTGCAGGCGGCGGACCGGTTTACGATCTGCTGATCATCGGTGGCGGCATCAACGGCGCCTGCATCGCGCGCGATGCCGCGGGGCGCGGATTGTCCGTATTGCTCTGCGAGCAGGACGATCTGGCGGCCCACACGTCCTCGGCCAGCACCAAGCTCATCCACGGCGGCCTGCGTTACCTCGAATATTACGAATTCGGCCTGGTGCGCAAGGCCCTGCAGGAGCGCGAGGTATTGTTGCGCGCCGCGCCGCATATCATCTGGCCCCTGTCCTTCGTGATGCCCCACAGCCAGGACCTGCGGCCTGCCTGGCTGATCCGCGCGGGCCTGTTCCTGTACGACCATCTGGGCAAGCGCGAACGCTTGCCCGCCTCCCAAAGCATAGACCTGCGCACCCATGCCGCCGGGCAAGCGCTCAAGGAGGAATTCAGCCAGGGTTTTACCTATGCCGACGCCTGGGTCGATGACGCGCGTCTGGTCGTGCTCAATGCGCTCGACGCGTATGAGCGCGGAGGGCGCATCCTGTCACGCACGCGCTGCGTGCGCGCGCAGCGCTTTGCGGACCTGTGGGATGTGACCCTGCAGGCCGCGCCGGGCGGGACCACGCAGGTCGTGCGCTGCCGTGCGCTGGTCAACGCCGCGGGGCCGTGGGTCATGACTGTGCTGCGCGACTCCCTCGGCATGCAGTCGCGCCCTCAGTTGCGCCTGGCCAAAGGCAGCCACATCATCGTGCCGCGCCTGTTCGAACACGACCATGCATACCTGCTGCAGAACCCGGACAAACGCATCCTGTTCGCCATTCCCTATGAAGGCGATTTCACGCTGATCGGCACCACCGACGTGGAATTCGAAGGCGATCCCGCGCACGCCGCGATCTCCGAATCCGAGACCGTTTATCTGTGCGAGATGGCCAATCGTTATTTCGCACGCGCCATTGCGCCCGCCGATGTGATCGCGAGCTATTCGGGCGTGCGCCCGTTGCTGGCTGATGATTCCCGGACCCTGTCCGAAGTCACCCGCGACTACCTGCTGGAGTGCGATGCCACGGCGCAGAGCGCGCCGCTGTTGTCGGTATTCGGGGGCAAGATCACGACCTGCCGGCGCCTGGCGGAGGAAGCGCTGGCGCTGCTCTCGCCGCGCTTCTCGCATATGAAGCCCGCATGGACCGCGCAGGCGCCTTTGCCCGGCGGCGATATGCCGCATGCGGATTTCAGCGCATTCCTGGGCGAATTCCGGCGCGCCACCCCGTGGCTGCCCGACGTGCTCGCGCACCGCTACGCGCGCGCCTACGGTAGCCGTGTGGACGGCCTGCTGGCCGGCGCGCGCAATCTCGCCGATCTGGGCGAAGATTTCGGCGGCGGGCTGTATGCCGCGGAAGTCGAATATCTGGTGCGTCAGGAGTGGGCGCAGACGCCCGAGGACATTCTCTGGCGCCGCTCGAAGCTCGGGTTGCACTGCCCGCCGAACACCGCCGCACGCCTCGCCGTGTACCTTGAAACGCGCCGGCCGGCTTGATCCGGTACCGGCGCGACCGAAACCAGGCGAGCGCTAGTAAGTCCCCGTGGCCTTGACCCCGGCGCCCGCGCCTTCGCGCATCTCGGCGACCGCATTTTTGGCCGCCGCCGCCAGGAACGCATTGTCCGCCAGCAGCGTCACGAACTGGAAACCCAGCCCGATCATCTGTTTCGCCATCGCGGTCGAACCGCAGTGAATGCCCGCGTAAATGCCATGGCGTTTCGCACCCGCCACGATGGTCTTGATGGCCTCGATGACGACGGCATCGGTGGGCACACCGGAGGGCGCGTAGCCCAGCGAGATCGCAAGGTCGTTGGGGCCGACGTAGAGCGCATCCAGGCCTTTCACGCTCAGGATGTCGTCCAGATTATCGACGGCCTGCTTCGTCTCGATCATGGCCATCGCGATGACGGTTTCGTTGGCATGCTTGAAGTAATCCGCGCCGCCGTACCAGGTCGCGCGCACCGGACCGAAGCTGCGGTAGCCCGCCGGCGCGTAACGGCACGCGCCCACGAACGCCTCGCACTCCGCACGCGTATTGATCATCGGGCAGATGATGCCGTAGGCCCCCGCGTCGAGCATTTTCATGATGATGCCGGGCTCCATCCAGGGCACGCGCGCGAGCGGCGTCGTCCCCGTCGTGCTCACCGCCTGCAGCATGCTCACGCCGACCTGATAGTCCACATGCCCATGCTGCAAATCCACGGTGAGCGCATCCCAGCCTGCCTGCGCCATGTTCTCCGCGGCAATCGAACTGGGAATGCCCAGCCAGCCGTTGATGACCGCTCCGCCCCGCTTCCAGATCGACCTGACGTTATTCTCTCTCACGTTTTTTCGTCCATGTTATTTGGTATGAATGACCGGGAGCCCCGGCGTGCGGCCTGTTCGCGCTGCATGGCAGCAGGCGCTGGCGTTTACCCGCCGCACGATCCGGTCTACGATAGCTTCGCAAAGCCGGGCAAGCCGCATCATAAGACAAATACAACGCCACGGCGTCACATCCGCGGGAGGAGTCAGGTATGACGCACGAGAAGTCGGGCCGCCGCCGCTTTCTGGCCGCATCGGCCGCCGCCGTTGCCGTCGCGCCGTTCGTGCGCACTTCGCACGCAGCGGGCTCGCTGAACGTGGGGTTCTGGGATCACTGGGTGCCGGGTGCGAATGCTGCGCTCGCCAAGCTCTGCAATGAGTGGGCCGCCAAGGAAAAAGTCGATCTGAAGATCGACTTCATCACGTCCCAGGGCAGCAAACTGCAACTGACCATCGCCTCGGAATCCCAGGCGAAATCCGGGCACGACATCCTGGCGATGGGCATCTGGCTGGCGGCGGGACAGGCCGCCCATCTGGAGCCCGTCGACGATCTTGTGCAGTCTCTCAGCGGCCAGTACGGCGAGCCCGCCAAGGTGGTGGAGTATCTCGGCAAACAGAATGGCCACTGGATCGCCGTGCCCGCCACGCCCGGCAGCCAGATGAAGGGGCCCTGCGGGCGCATCGATCTGTTCAAAAAACACGCGGGCATCGATCTCACCAAAATGTATCCGTCCGGCGCGCCGCCCAACCCGGCGCTGACGGATCAATGGACCTGGGACACGTTTCTGGTGGTCGCGGAAAAATGCGCCAAGGCCGGCGTCCCGTTCGGCCTCGGCCTCGGTCAAACCGCCGATTCAGTCGACTGGACTGGCGCAATGTTCGCTGCCTTCGGGGCGCAAATGGTCGATGCCCGCGGTAACATCACCGTCAACGCGCAAGCCACGCGCCAGGTTCTGGATTACGCGAAACGTCTGGCGCAGTTTCTGCCTGCGGAGGTGTTCGCCTGGGACGACGCGTCGAACAACAAATGGCTGATCTCTGGCAAGGGCGCATTGATCATGAATCCGCCCAGCGCGTACGCGGTGGCCCAGCGCGACAACCCCAAAGTCGCGGAACAACTGTGGACCTTTCCCTCACCGAAGGGACCCAAAGGCCGCTACCAGCCAGGCTTGCCGTATTACTGGGGCATCTGGAAGTTCGCCAAAAACAAGTCCGCTGCGCGCAGCCTGCTCACCCATTTGTCCCAGCGCGCATCGGTGGAACGCATGGTCACCGCCAGCGGCGGCTACGACATCCCGCCCTTCCCGAGCATGCGCGATTTCAGGATCTGGCGCGAAGTCGGTCCACCTAAGGGCACGATTTATCACTATCCGCCGGGCGGCGACCAGATCGAATCGATGTCCGGCGCGCCTGCGCCTGCGCCGATCGCCATGCAAATGTATGCCCAGGCCACGATCCCCAAGATGATCGCCAAATTCACGCAAGGCAAGGAGTCCATGGACAAAGTCATCGGCTGGGCCGCCTCCGAGCTCGAAGGGTTCATGCGCACCTAGTGCGCAGTACGCACACGGAGAGACCGGATCGATGGCGAGCGCAGTACTAACCGGCCGGCGCAAGCCGGCCATCAGGCATTTCGTGCGGCGCAAATCGACCATTGCGTTCGCGATGACCCTGCCTTTGATGCTGATCATCGCCTCGCTGGTGATCTATCCGGCTTTTTACGCTTTCTATCTGTCGATGCTCAACCGCTCGATGGAGCGTTTCGTCGGGCTGGCCAATTTCACGTTCCTTTTCACGCGCGAGACTTTCTGGATGGTGGTCAGGCAATCCATCATCTTTGCGGTCAGCGCCGTGTTCTTCAAGGCGCTGATCGGATTCATGGTCGCGCATTTCGTGCACAACGTCCCGCTCAAGGGACAGCGCAAGTGGCGCGGCATGCTGCTCGTCCCCTGGGTCATCCCGCCCGCGATGAGCACGCTCGCCTGGTTATGGTTGTTCGACCCCTCGTATAGCGCGTTCAACTGGCTGCTCGAAGGGCTGGGTGGGGGCCCCGTGCCCTGGCTGGGCGACCCTTACTGGGCGCGCCTGGCCGTCATCCTGGTCAATGTCTGGGTCGGTGCGCCGTTTTTCATGATCATGTACCTCGCCGCGCTCAAATCCGTGCCCGAGCAGCTCTATGAAGCCGCTGCGATCGACGGCGCCAACTGGTGGCAGCGCATGTGGTTCATCACCTTGCCCATGATGCGCAACATCATCGCCATCACGATGCTGTTTTCGTTGATCGTGACCTTCGCCAACTTCGACATCGTGCGCATCCTGACCAACGGCGGGCCGGTGGATCAGACGCACGTGTTCGCGACCTGGGCCTTCCGGGTGGGCATCGAGAGCAACGACATTCCGCTGGGTGCGTGCGTCTCGCTGTTCATGTTTCCGCTGCTTGCCATTGCCGCGGTGTTCATCCTGCGCGACATCAACCGGCGCGCCGACGAGACATGACCACGCGAGCCGCCCCGATATCACCCGCCGGCGTGCGCCCGCCCCGGCGCAGCATGCAGCGCGACCGCCGGCGCGCGCTGTTCTGGTCGTACGTGTTCCTGGTGATCTTCGTTATTTTCTTCCTGACGCCGCCGGTGTACATGCTGATTACTTCGCTCAAGACCAGTGCGGAGATTTCGGCGGCGACGTCGCCCTGGTGGGTGTTCAATCCGACGCTCGAGAATTACGGCGCGATCCTGTTATCGCCCGCGTATCTGACGTTCTTCCGCAATTCGGCGATGGTCTCGGTGCTGGTGGTGGCCATCACCATGCTGGTCAGCATCCCGGCCGCCTTTGCGTTGTCGCGCATGAAATTCTGGGGGTCGGCAACACTCGCCACCGGCATCTTCCTGACCTACCTGATCCCGGAGACGCTGCTGTTCATCCCGCTGTTCAAGATATTCGCCTGGCTGCATCAACTGACCGGCATCGAATTCATCAACCACTGGTGGCTGCTGGTCATCGTCTACCCCACGCTGACGGTGCCGTTCTGCACCTGGATCATGATCGGCTACTTCAGCAGCATCCCGCGCGAGCTCGACGAAGCGGCGCTGATCGACGGCGCCGGCTACCTGCAGTTGCTGACCAAAATCTTCATCCCGGTGGCGCTGCCCGGGATCATCGCGGCCACCATTTTCGCGTTCACCGTGTCGTGGGCGCAGTTCCTCTATCCGATGGCCTTCACCACGTCCACCGACCAGCTCGTGCTGCCGGTGGGCATAGTCACCACGCTGATCAAGGGCGACGTGTTCAACTGGGGACAGATCATGACGGGCGCGCTGCTCGGTGCCGCACCGCCGCTCATCATCTACGCCTTCCTGATGGACTATTACATTGCCGGCCTCACCGCCGGGGCCACCAAGGGCTGAAGGGTCGGGGCACACCAATCATGGCAGACGTGCAGTTGCGCAACGTGACCAAAAAATACGACGACACCCTGGCGGTCCGGGGCATCGACCTCACGATCGCGGACAAGGAATTCGTGGTGCTGGTCGGGCCTTCGGGTTGCGGCAAGAGCACGACCTTGCGCATGGTGGCGGGGCTCGAGGAGATCACCGGCGGCGAGATCCTGATCGACGGCGAAGTGGTCAACGATGTGCCGCCGAAAGATCGCGACATCGCCATGGTGTTCCAGAACTATGCCCTGTATCCGCACATGACCGTGTTCGAGAACATGTCCTTCGGCCTGCGCCTGAAGCGCGCCCCGAAGCAGGAAATCAAAACGCGGGTCGAGCATGCCGCCCGCATCCTCGACATTACCGAGCTGCTGGAGCGCAAACCCCGGCAACTATCGGGCGGCCAGCGCCAGCGCGTGGCCATGGGACGCGCCATCGTGCGCAATCCGAAAGTGTTCCTGTTCGACGAGCCCCTGTCCAACCTCGATGCCAAGCTGCGCGTACAGATGCGCACCGAGATCAAGCGCGTGCACCAGAAGGTGCGCACCACGACCCTGTATGTCACCCACGACCAGGTGGAGGCGATGACGCTCGCCGACCGCGTGGTCGTCATGCACGACGGCCTGATCGAGCAGGTCGGCACGCCCGACGATCTGTATCACCGGCCGGCGACGCGGTTCGTAGCCGGCTTCATCGGCTCGCCGGCCATGAACCTGGTGCCTTGCCGGCTGCAGGATTCCGGCGGCGGATTGCAGGTGCGGCTCAACGACCAGATCACGCTGCCGGTTCCGGAGCACCGCGTGGCACGCTACCGGCCGCACCGAACGACACGCCAGGCTGCTGTTCGGCTTGCGGCCCGAACACATCCTCGAGCAGCGCCCCCACCTGGAACCAGGGCAGCATGCCTTCGAGATCGCGCTGGAAGTCACCGAGCCGATGGGCATGGAAACGCTGGTGTACTTCCTGGTCAACGGCGTCGAGGTCTGTGGCCGCGTCAATCCCAATGCGGGCGCGCGATCGGGTGTCGTCATGAAGCTCGTCGCGGACCTGAACAACATGCATCTGATCGATGACGATACCGGCTTCGTGCTCTAGCCACGTGGCGCACTGCGCCGCGCCGACGGACACGCGGTTTGCGCCCATTACCCAGGAGATCACCCTTTGCGTACGTTGAAAGCAAAAATCGCGTGGGTCACCGGCGCCGGCTCCGGTATCGGCGAGGCTGCCGCGCTCGCGCTGGCGCGCGAAGGCGCCACGGTCGTGCTGACGGGGCGGCGCAAGCCGCCGCTGCAGGAAGTGGCGCGCGCAATCAAAGCCGCGGGCGGCACTGCACTCGTGCAAGTGGCCGATCTGACGCGCGCCACCAGCGCCGCGCGCGTCGCAAAAGCCGTGCAGAAGCGGTTCGGCCGGCTCGACATTCTGGTGAACAATGCGGGGGTGAACGTCCTCAAGCGCAGCTGGCGCCAACTGGGCGCCGACGACGCGGGCGATGTGCTGCAAGGCAATCTATCGAGCGCGTTTTACTGCGTGCTGGCGGCCCTGCCCATCATGCGCGCGCAGGGCGAGGGCCTGCTCATCCATACCGCCTCGTGGGCCGGGCGCTTCGTCGGGCCCACGGCCGGTCCGGCCTACGTCGCGGCCAAGCACGGCGTGGTGGCGATGAGCCACAGCATCAACGTCGAGGAATGCGTCAACGGCATCCGTTCGTGCGTGCTGTGCCCCGGCGAAGTGGCCACGCCGATTCTGGACCAGCGGCCGGTGCCGGTGAGCAAAGAGGATCGCGCGCGCATGCTGCAGCCCGAGGACCTGGCGGACCTGATCCGTTACATCGCCATGCTGCCAGCGCATGTCTGCATCAACGAAGTGCTGCTGAGCCCGGTGTGGAACCGCGGCTATGTGGCGCAACTGCGCATGCCCCATCTCAAGGTATGATCGCGGCCATGATTTCCATACCCCATACCGAACTCGAGCGCCTGGTCGCCGATATTTTCAACGCCTCCGGCAGTTCGCACACCGAAGCCCAACGCATCGCCCGGCATCTGGTCGGCGCCAATCTCGCCGGGCATGACAGCCACGGCGTGGTGCGCGTTCAGCGTTATGTGCAGATGAAAAACGACGGCCTGATTCTGGCCGACCAGAAAGTCGACCTGCTGGTCGATACGCCGGTGATGGCCGTGGTGGACGGCAAGTACGGCTACGGACAGACCGTCGCCCCGCAAGCGGTGGACGTCGGCATCGCCAAATGCAAGGCCATGGGCCTTGCCGCGGTCGCGCTGCGCAATGCCGGCCACATCGGCCGTGTCGCGGACTGGGCCGACATGGCCGCCGCGCAAGGCCTGGTGTCCATCCACTTCGTCAATGCGTCCGGCAGCGTGCTGGTTGCGCCATTCGGCAGCGTGGAGCGGCGATTCTCCACCGCGCCGTATTGTGTCGGCGTGCCGATGCCGGGCCGCGGCCCGCTGATCCTGGACTTTGCGACCTCGGTGGTGGCCGAAGGCAAAGTGCTGGTGGCCAGCCAGGGCGGCAAGGCGGTGCCGGAGGATGCGCTGATCGGGCCGGACGGGCGCACCAGCAACGATCCGCAATTGCTGTACGGCGATTATGTGAAGCTCGGCAAACGCGACATCCGCAACGGCCCCGGCGCGCTGCGCACGTTTGGCGACCACAAGGGATCGGGCCTCGCGTTGATGTGTGAAATCCTGGGCGGTGCGCTGTCCGGTACCGGCTGTACCGCGCCGGGACGGCGCTTTGCCAATGGCATGTTCTCGCTCTATGTCGATCCCGCGCGCATCGATCCGGAGGGCTTGTTTCCCGCGGATGTCACGCGTTACGTGACCTACGTCAAGGCCGCCAAACCTTCCGAGCCTGGCGCGGAAACCCTGTTGCCGGGCGAACCCGAGGCCCGCACGCGCGCACAGCGCCTCGCGTCCGGCGTGCCGCTGGCGGACCAGACCTGGGCGCTTGCTGCTTGAAACCGCCCGTTCCCTGGGTCTCAGTCCAGCCGCCGCCTGAGCGCCCGGCTTTCGCAGGTAAAACACGCATGCCCAACACGAAAAAGAAACTGCTGATGCCGGCGACCATGGCGCGTGCCGGCTGGGCCGTCATCGAAGGCCGCGCCGACATCGAGGCCATCGCCTTCGAATTCAACCTGCCCACGACAGCGTTTCATGCGCTGCTAGCCGATGTGCACGGCGTGGCCCTCGGCCTCACGCCGTTTGCCGAGCCGGAACTGCGCGCAGCACCGCTGCTGCGCGCCGTTGCGCGCATCGGCGTGGGTTACGACACCGTCGACGTCGCCGCGCTGACCCGGCACAACATCCCGCTGATGGTGACCGGTATCGCCAACTCGCCCTCCGTTGCCGAGCAGGCGCTGTTCTTCATGTTCGCGCTGGCCAAGCGCGGCGCGGCATTGCACGCCATCGTGCGCGAACATCGCTGGGCGGATCGCATGCGCGAACTGCCGGCCGATCTGTTCGGCAAGACGGTACTGGTGGTCGGATTCGGCCGTATCGGCTCACGCACCGCCAAAGCCTGCCTCGCGCTGGGCATGCTCGTGCTGGTCTATGACCCCTATGTGGAGGCCGCCCGGATCGAGGCGACCGGCTGCGAGTACATGGCCAACCTCGACGCCGCCCTGCCCCGCGCCGACTTCGTGACCATCCATTGCCCGAAGAACGACGAGACCACCGGCATGTTCGCCGCCGCTCGTCTCGAAAGCATGAAACCCTCGGCGTTCCTGGTCAACACCGCGCGTGGCGGCATCGTCGACGAAACGGCGCTGCACGACGCATTGACCCGCGGCATCATCGCCGGCGCCGGACTGGATGTATTCGACCGCGAGCCGCCCGCGCGTGACAACCCGCTGCTCGACCTGCCCAACGTGATCACCGCGCCGCACATCGCCGGCGTCACCCGCGAAGCCTTCGACCGCATGTCGGTGGCCACCGTGCACAACTTGCTGGATGTGCTTGATGGCCGGCCGAAGCTGGAGCATGTGGTCAATTCAGCGGTGCTGGAGCACCGCTAAAGGCCGTGAATATCGTGAATGTCGTGAATGTCGTGAATGTCGTGTTCGTGACGGTCGTGACGACGTGACGACGTGACGATCGTGACGACGTGAAGTGCCGTGACGACGTGACGACGTGACGGCGTGAAAGGCCGTGACGTGACCGTGACGATCGTGACGGCGTTACTACGACGGAAAGGCGCCTGACGGCGTTTACGGCGGGGTTGCTAGAGTGTGTGACAACCTACGTTCCTGAAGGGCTGAAGTAAGAGATTTCTTCACGACGTCACGATCGTCACGGCTTCATCCGTCACGTCGTCACGGTCCTTCCACGTCGTCACGACGTCACGTCGTCACGTCGTCACGATCGTCACGTCGTCACGTTTCACGACATTCACGACATTCACGCATCACGACATTCCACTTCGGCACGACATTCACGACATTCACGATATTCACGACATTCACGGCCTTACCGCGGCTGATCCAGATCGAACGTCTTGTGCAGCACGCGCACCGCGAGCTCCATGTACTTCTCGTCGATCACGACCGTGATCTTGATTTCCGAGGTGGAGATCATCTGGATGTTGATGCCTTCTTCGGCCAGCGCGCGGAACATCTTGCTGGCGACGCCGACGTGCGAGCGCATGCCCACGCCCACCAGGCCGACCTTGCAGATCTTGTCGTCGCCGATGACTTCGCGCGCACCGATGTGCTTGACGACGTTCTGCAGGATCTCGAGCGTTTTCTTGAGGTCGTTGCGGTGGGTCGTGAAGGAAAAATCGGTCAGGCCGTCCTTGCCGATGTTCTGCACGATCACGTCGACCTCGATGTTGCCGATCGCGATGGGATCGAGAATCTGGTAGGCAATGCCCGGCCGGTCCGGCACGCCGAGGATGGTGACTTTGGCTTCGTCGCGGTTGAACGCGACGCCTGCAACGAGTGCCTGTTCCATGTCTGAATCTTCCTCAAAAGTGATCAGCGTTCCCGAGGCCGCTTCTTCGGCGATCGGTAACTCCGGCGGCGTCAGGCTCGACAGCACGCGCAGGCGCACCTTGTACTTGCCGGCGAACTCGACCGAACGTATTTGCAGGACCTTGGAGCCGAGGCTGGCCATCTCCAGCATTTCCTCGAAGGTGATGGTCTTCAGGCGCCGCGCCTGCGGTTCGATACGCGGATCGGTCGTATAGACGCCGTCGACGTCCGTGTAAATCTGGCATTCCTCGGCCTGCAGCGCCGCCGCGAAGGCGACACCCGAGGTATCCGAGCCGCCGCGGCCCAGCGTGGTGACGTTGCCCTCCCGGTCCACGCCCTGGAAGCCCGCGACCACCACGACATAGCCGTCCTTGAGGTCGCGGCGCAGCGCGGCGTCGTCGATCTGCTCGATACGCGCCTTGGTAAACGCGTTGTCGGTCAGCACGCGCACCTGCGCGCCGGTGTAACTGCGCGCCTTGAGTCCCAGTTCCATGAGCGCCATCGACAGCAGCCCGATGGTGACCTGTTCGCCGGTGGCCGCCACCACGTCCAGTTCGCGCGGATCGGGATGCGGCTGGATTTCCCTGGCCAGTGCGATCAGGCGGTTGGTCTCGCCGGACATGGCCGAAACCACCACGACGATCTCGTGGCCCGCCGCTTTCCACTTGGCCACGCGCCGGGCGACATTCTTGATGCGTTCGGTGGAACCGACCGACGTGCCGCCGTATTTCTGGACGATCAAGGACATTGACGGGGAATCAGCGCTGAAAAAGGCAGCGATTCTAGCGGATTTCCGCGCGAGCGTGGCCGTGCCGACGAGCTTGCGCACTTTTTGGCGCAGTCGATGGTCGTATGGAATTACTCATTAGATCGAGGGGTGTTGCATGTCAGGCGAACGGCTGCCAGTCCAGAATCTGTTCGTGGTGGGTGCATCGGCCGGTGGTTTCAATGCACTGCGCGAACTGGTCGCCGAATTGCCCGGGGACCTGCAGGCCGCGTTACTCGTAGTACTGCACATTTCGCCGAATTTTCCCAGCCTGCTGCATGATTTCCTGGCGTCGGTGGGCAAACTGCCGACGGCTCAGGCGAGTCAGGGCGAGGCCATCGTCGCAGGACGCATCTATGTGGCGCCTCCGGACTGCCATTTGCTGGTAGAGGACGGCAGGGTCGCGCTGTCGCACGGGCCGCGCGAGAATTTCTCGCGCCCGGCCATCGATCCCCTGTTTCGCAGTGCGGCACAGGCCTATGGTCCGCGGGTCACCGGCGTGCTGCTATCGGGCACGCTGGGCGACGGCACGGTCGGCCTGATGGCCATCAAGGCGCATGGCGGCACCACGGTGGTCCAGGATCCGCGGCAGCTGCAATACAGCGAGATGTCCGAACTGGCGATTGCCAGCGCGCCCATCGATCACATTCTGTCGGTCAAGGAGATCGCGAAGCTGCTGGTGAAAATAGCGAGCAAGCCGGCTGCGCCGGCACCGGCCGCGATGCCCTCGCCGCTCGAGGATTCGTCTGCGCTGGTCAAGGACGAGCTCGCCGAGCAAGTCAATGGCGACCGGTCCGGCAAGATCACCGTCTACGCCTGTCCCGAATGCAATGGCCCGCTCTGGCAGCTCGATGCGCAAGGCGGCGTCCAGCAATTTCGCTGTCATGTCGGACACGCCTACGCGCCGGAAGCCTTGATGGGCGGCATGACGAACAACCTGGAAAACGCCCTGTGGACCGCGGTTCGCTCGCTGGTCGAACGCGCCACGCTCAGGCGCCAGATGGCCATGCGCCACCGTGATGGCGGGCGTAAACAGTGGGCCGAGAATCTGGAAGCGCAGGCGGTGGATGACGAGCATCACATGAAGATCATCCGCGAGAACATCATCGGCCTTCGCAACCGCCAGGCCCCGGCCCTGACGTCCAAGCCCGAAGACGGCTGAAATTCGCAAGCGCACTGGTGTAAAAGCCGTGAATATCGTGAATGTCGGAAAAGCCGTGACGGTCGTGACGGTCGTGACGACGTGACGACGTGACGGTCGTAAAAGCCGTGAATGTCGTGAAAGCCGTGAATGTCGTGAATATCGTGAATATCGTGAATATCGAAATAAAGCTTTAACGGGATTTTCTACGTCGTCACGACCGTCACGCCGTCACGTTCGTCACGGCTTTCACGACATTCACGTATTCACGACATTCACGGCTCAGCCCGACCGTCACGTCGTCACGTCGTCACGAACACGTCATTCGTACGATATTCACGATATTCACGATCATTCACGGCCTTTACCGGTCTTTACCGCCCCCGCCGATCCCCACTAAAATGCGCCCGGGCGGACCCGCGCCCACCGGGCCACGACCGTCACGACTGCAGTCTCGTCGTATCGGGCCAAACATAGATAAACCACGTCGTCACGCCGTCACGATCGTCACGTCGTCACGTCGTCTTTCGAGGAGCCAGCAAGTGAATAACCCATCCCGCCGCCAATTCATCCGCAACGCCACCCTGCTGACGCTCGCCGCCGGGTTGGGGCCGATCCCGCTGAACGCGTGGTCGCAGACGGGCGACGCCAAATCCGGCGAGAATATCAAGGCGCTGATCTTCGATGTCTTCGGAACCCTGGTGGATTGGCGCACGGGTGTGGCGCGCGAGTCGCGCAAGATCCTCGAACCGATGGGTTATTCGCTCGACTGGATTGCCTTCGCCGATGCCTGGCGCGCGGAATACCAGCCCGGCATGGAGGAAATCCGCGCGGGCCGCAAACCGTTCTCGAAGCTCGACGTGGTCCATCGCGGCATGCTGGAGCGCATTCGTCCCCGCTTCGGCCTGGAAAAACTCGACGAGCCGGTGCTGCAGGAATTGAATCTGGCCTGGCATCGGCTGGACGCCTGGCCAGGCGTGACGCAAGGCCTGCATCGGCTGCACAGACGCTTTTTGCTGGGACCGTGTTCCAACGGCAATATCGCCTTGATGGTCGACCTGGCTCGCCGCAATAATTTCCCCTGGGACGCGATCCTCGGGGCGGAGATCGCCGGGGATTACAAGCCAAAGTTGCGTGTTTACGTCGCGGCCGCGGAAGCGCTGAACCTGACGCCTGCGCAGACCATGATGGTCGCCGCCCACAGCGATGACCTCAAGGCCGCGGGCGCCGCGGGCTTGCGCACGGCGCACATCGTGAGCGCCGATGAATTCGGTCCCAACACCGGCGAACTCAAGCCCACCACCAAGGTTGATTATGCGGTGGGTACGCTCAACGATCTCGCGGACGTGTTTTCCATCCGCTGACAGGAATCAGTCCGGCTGCGGACCGCAGCCGGACTGCAGGGATCGGCCTAGCGATGCTTGGCGAGCCGCTTCGCATTACCGGTCGCGCGCGAATGAATGGGCTTCAGGCCCTTGTGCGCGATGCGTCCGATGGACTTGTTGAGCTGCGAGGCCGTCGCGGCGGAATCGGTCACCACACTGCGCATCAGCCGGGTTTGACGCGCAACGGTTTGCGCCGGTGTGCTGGTAGCCATGGACATCATCGCCATCGTTGCCGAAAGCATCTGTCGAAACGCGGTCACGCCGAATTCCTGGCTCATGCGCATCCAGCCCAGGGCCATGGCCTGGCTCGACGCGGCCGCCGCCGCGACTTTTTCCTGGCCCATCAGAGCGAATTCGCGCCTGTCCGCCAGGTTTGGCGTATGCCCCGCCAGCATCAGACGATTCGAACGATGGCCGATGACTTGCGCGGAGGCCAGCATCATCTCGCCGGTTTTCCAGGCGAACATCGGCCAGCTTTGCAAGGGCATGAACAACGCGGGATTGAAAGGCAAGGTAAAGGGCGTAAGGGAAGGCATCATTTTTCCTTTGAACGATTGAAATAGACTGAATTAAAGGTGGGCGTTGCGTTGCCAACGCGCGAAGTGGTTTTGCAACGGCACCAGCCGGAGACGGTGGGGGGCATCAGCCGCTTTTTTGTTGCGACGTGAAAAGAGTTGCGACCGTGCGCGCCATGGCACTCCACTGCAGCGCCCGCTCCATCACGGACGGACCTGCCTGCGAAGGGGATGCCGTCGCGGGAGCAGGCTCCGCCGGCGCCGGATCGCGGCGTTTCAGGAATTCCCCGGCCGCGAATCCCGCACCGGCTGCCCAGAGCAGCGTCTTCGGATCTGCCATCCGTTCGTACAACGTCTGTCGCAGTGCGGAAGCGCGCATGCGAATGGCGCGCCGGCGGTTGAGCACTTGCTGCTCCGCCAGCGTGATCTGTGCGCCGAGCGCCTCGGGCTGTGTACGTCCAGCGGCTGTACGTCCAGCGGCGGCCATCAGGATTTCACCGCCGGCCCGTGCCGGGCGGGCAATGGCCGAAGACTGCGCAGCGTGGCCGGAAAACGCAAATGATGGCTCTGCCGCCGAATGAGGCCAACGAGCATCGCCGCAGCAACCAGGTTGGCCGCGACGGCGACGATCATCGCGAGGCTGAGCGCAACGCCCAGACCCACCAGCCAGAGGATGGCCGCGGCCAGCAATCCCAGCCAGGCGCTGATGAGCAATACCGCGACCATTACCCCGGCCGCCATCATGACCACCAGACTGCGCCCGGCGAGCCTGGTTTCGAGCGCGGCCAGGTTCAGGTGATCGTGCACCCGACCCAGCAACTCTTGTCCCAGCCCCAGGAGCTGGTCCAGCACGCCTGGCTCGCCTGGCACCGTATCGGCGGACTTCGGCTGTTCGAGGGGATTCGACGGCTCCATCAGCCGGGCCGCCTAGCGCGAGCTCAGCAGTTTGCTCAACAGATAGCCGGCAGCCAAGGCGATGCCGATCGATGCCACCGGGTTCTCGCGCACATAGCCGCGCACCTGCTCCACTGCCTGATCCTGCATTTTCATGAACTGATCGCTTTTCACGCCGAAGCTGTCAGCGGCCTGGCCTGCGACCGTCGCAAGCTTGTCGACGGCGCGATGGGCGCTCGTCGCAACGCGGTCCATCGCGGGACGGGCTGCCTTGGTGACATCGTCAATGACCTCGTGGGCGCTCGAGCTCGTCTCATCGACCTTGCGACCCATATTCCGTCCGGCTTCGTACGCATTCGCAGAAATTTTTTCGGTAGTTTCCATGGCCCCGCTCCTCCATTGGTGAACGTTGAACATCAGCAATCGATTCCGTCAGCGACGGTCTACGCCGCGCGCGCTGCTGGCATGCACGAGGCGGACGCGCAGTGTTGCAATGTCCGTGCCGACAGTGCTACGCCATGCAATCAGACACCTATGGATTCAGAGGTAGAAATCCCTGTAAAAATGCGCGCTCGGCCAGTCAACATTGCAAACGACCGATGCACTGGCTAACGCCGCGCCCTGATACGGCAAATGACTTACTACTTTCTAAAGGGTGGCTGGAGAATCTCGCGTAGGGTGTTGTAACGCCTGGTGGATACGGCGCACACTGGGACCGCAGCGCAACGCCCGAAGGACGTTTAACCCGGTGTCCCCACGTCGCTGCGACGTCCGCCAATGAACTCATTCCGCCGGACGATCATATTGACACGACCCTACAAGGTTTTTGTCAGAGGTAATACTTGATAGTCAGGGTCTGTCTGGAGCTTGACCAATGCATTCTGAGCCGCATAGTGCGGCCATGGTCGAGCGTCAGCATTGTGGGGGAGATAATGCCAGGTCATTCGAAGCAACACCGTGTTGACGAACACGACTCGACCACGCACGCCAGCGGCGCTGACGGACTGACATGCGACGGATCCAGGAGCGTTCTGCGCGAAATTGACGGGAATGTCCGGCGCACCGATCCGCTTCGTATATCCGACACCAGAGGTTCGGGTACAGAGGCACCTGCTTCCGTTCGACGGCAGCTGCGAACTGTTGCAGGCTCCCATTCGTCAAGCACCAGCACACCAACGTATTGCGTTGTCATCATCGATGACAACGCCGATGATCGCACGCTCATGCGCCAGTATCTGGAACGCGATCAGACGTGTCAGTTCGTCTTTCGCGAAGCTTCCAGCGGTGCGCAAGGCGTCGCAGCCACGCAGGCGATGCCGGTGCCGGATTGCGTCCTGCTCGATCTGCGCCTGCCCGACATGGACGGATTGGAAGTTCTGCGGTGTTTGCTGGACGACAACCGTGAGCTGCCCTATCCAATTATTGTCGTGACGGGCGTTCATACCGGCGTCGGCAACACTGAGCACGAGGGCATGGCCGCGATCCGGATGGGGGCGCAGGACTTTGTCGGCAAGGGTTCCATCACCGCGGAGAGCCTTGGTCGCACCGTGGTCAACGCAATGGAACGCTTTCGCCTCACGCAACGGCTCAAGCGCAGCGAACAATATTTCCGCACGCTTTTCGAATCGGCGGGCGTGGCCAATGCGGAAAGCGATGCCGAGACCGGTCTTCTGCTCGGATGCAATCAAAGGTTCTGCGATCTGACGGGTTACAGCGCTGAAGAATTGGCGGAACTGACGTATTTGCAGATTACGCATCCCGACGATCGATCGCGCAACACGGCAATGCGCATGCAAGCGCTCGAGACTGCAAAGCCCATGCACATCGAGAAGCGCTATGTGCGCAAAGACGGCAGCGTCATATGGGTACACGCCACGGCGTCTCCGGTGAAGGACGAAACCGGCAGGATCCGTAGTTTCATAGGCGGCGTCTTCGATATCACGGAAGCCAAGCGCGCCCAGGCTGCACTGTCGCAACGCAAAGATCAGCTCAGGCTGTTCACCATGCATGCGCCCGCCGCCATTGCCATGCTCGACCGCGAACTCTGTTATGTCGGCTACAGTCAGCGCTGGCTCGAGGACTACGGGTTGACCGAGCAGAACCTGCGCGGACGCCATCACTACGAAATCTTTCCGGACATGCCGAAGCGCTGGAAGGAAGCTCATCGTCGCTGCCTGGCAGGCGCCGTCGAGCGTGCAGAGGAGGATAGTTTTCACGATGCCCAGGGTAGGCTCGTCTGGCTGCGTTGGGAGATCCATCCCTACCGCGATGGCGAAGGCGAGGTATGCGGCATCATCATATTCAGCGAGAACATTACTGAGCGCAAGACAGCCGAACGGGCATTGAAGGAGAGCGCAAGACGTTTGCAGCTTGCCGCGGCGGCCACTCGCGCCATGATCTTCGACCTGGACGTGGAATCCCGGCGGTTGAATTCGGTCGACGGCGTCAAGGACTTGCTGGGTGTATCCATGACCGCAGACGAACTGACGATGTCGTGGTGGGAGGCCCGCATCCTGGCGCAAGACGTTGAGAAACGCCGCGCCTCATTCGACTTGATGCTGCAGCATCCGCAGCCTCAGTCTCTTGAATATCGCATGTGCCACGAAAGCGGTCGCATCATCTGGGTAGCGGATAACGTCACACCGATGCTCGACGATGCTGGCAGGCTTGTGCGCATCGTCGGCACGGTGGTCGATATCACGGTGCGCAAGGAAGCTGAACAAACACTGCGCGAGGCGGATAAGACCAAGGACGATTTCATCGCCACCCTGGCGCATGAATTGCGCAGTCCCCTGGCGCCGGTGGCCAATGCAGCGCAAATGATGACCCGCGTCACGCTGACTGATCCGACTCTCGCCTGGTGCCGCGATGTGATCGAGCGTCAAGTGTCGCAAATGGCACGCCTGCTGGATGATCTGCTCGACATATCGCGCATCACCAGCCGCAAGCTCTCGTTGCACCTGGCTCCGGTGGACCTCGCGACGGTCATCGAGCATGCGAGCGAAATGGCGCGCCCGACGCTCGATGCCGCCGGCCATGAACTGACGATTCAGCTACCGGATGAGCGCTTTCTCGTGCGCGGCGACCGTGTCCGGCTTGCCCAGATTTTCACGAACCTGCTCACCAATGCTGCCAAGTACACACCCGCCCACGGGCATATCCGCCTCTGCACGCATGTACAGGCCGGCCAGGTGTGCGTCGAAGTGATTGACGACGGCATCGGGCTTGCTCCGGAAGACTTCGAGCGCATATTCAGGATGTTCAGTCAGATCGACTCGGCCCGTACGCGTTCCCAGGGGGGCCTGGGCATTGGTCTGGCCCTGGTCAAGGGACTCGTCGATTTACATGGCGGAACGGTTTGCGCCCACAGCGAGGGTCTCGGCAAAGGCAGCCGGTTCAAGGTCTGGCTGCCATTACTGGTAGAGAAACCCCTGTCCGCGAAGCGCCGAGACCAACAAAAGCCACGGCCCCGCCATCTCCCGGCGTATCCTCGTGGTCGATGACAACCGGGACAGCGCCGATTCACTTGCCATGCTGCTGCGCATGTTTGGCAACGAGGTGCAGACTGTGCATGACGGCGAAGAAGCCTTGAACATAGCCGAGCGCTACCGCCCCGACGTGTTGCTTCTCGACCTCGGTCTGCCGCGGATGAACGGTCATGAGGTCTGCCGGCTGCTGCGGTTGCAGCCATGGGCGAAGACGATGACCATCGTCGCTGTGACCGGCTGGGGCCAGGACGAAGACCGGCGAAGGACCCGGGACGCCGGATTCGACTTTCATCTGGTCAAGCCGCTCGATCATGCCGAGCTGATGGAAATCATCGGCACGGCCGGTTCTTCCCGGCTCATTTAGACGTTGCGGGCGAGGTGCAGCTGCCTGTACGGAAATCGCGCGCGACAGAACTTTGACAAAGATCAAACCGTCATCGTTCTTCCTGCAACACCAGCCTGTGGCGCGTTGATAATCCCCCCGCACGAGCGCAGACTAGTCCTTCATCCCGTGTCGATTTGAAACAGCGCCCTGGTGCTGGCCGGCACCTGGTCGGTTGCCGGTGGCATATTTCACGACTTGGCTGCCCGCCGCTGCAACAGCGGCTCCAGAACGTTGGCAACCCACGCACCAGGTTCTGCTCGACACCCAAACAGCAACCGCTTCGGGGAGATGTCATTGCATGCACTTGCACCGATAAGCGAAGAGCATGAAGCAGTCCGCACCGTCAGCGCCGTCATCATTGATGCAAATGCCGGCGATCGGGAGTTCATACGTCAGGCATTGATGGCCGATGCCGACCACCGATTCGGGTTTCGCGAAGCACAAACCGGAAGCGAAGGCATTGCCATATGCAGGGAAGCCCCGCGGCCCGACTGTGTCCTTCTTGCGTTGCGCCTGCCGGACATGAGCGGGCTGGAACTGCTGGAGAAACTGCGCAACGGAACCGGGTTGCCATGTCCGGTGATCGTGTTGACTGCGGCGCACAATACTGCCCGCGAGCGCAAGGCCGCCATGCTGCTCGGTGCCCAGGATTTCCTCGACAAAGCTTTCATGCGCCCCGAAAGTCTGAGCCGTGCCCTGGTAAACGCCATGGAACGCTTTGCGCTTGCCGAGCGCGTGAAACGCAGCGAGCGATACTTCCGCACTCTGTTCGAGGCACAAGGCGTTGCCAATGCGCAAACCGACGCAAAAAGCGGCAAGTACCTGCGGGTCAATCGCCGGTTCTGCGAGCTGACCGGCTATAGCGAAGAGGAAATGCTCGGAACGAGTTATCTGGAGCTCACGCATCCGGAAGACCGGGAACGCAATGCAGCCGCCCGCGAATTGGCCATCACCGAGCGTTGGAGTACCTTTGAGATCGAGAAACGCTATGTGCGCAAGGACGGCCAGGTCATCTGGGTGCACGTGAGTACCACCCTGATGCGCGATGACTCCGGTGAAGTCAGCAGTCTGCTGGGCAGCGTTTTTGATATCACGGCGCAGAAACAGGCTGGGGCAGCGACACGGCTGGCGACGAGCCGTTTCGAGATCGCGCTCAGGGGATCTCCGATCGTGGTCTTCAACCAGGATAGCGATTTGCGCTACACCTGGATCTACCATCCCGCGCTGGGGTACGACCCCAAGCAGATCATCGGCCGGCGAGACAGCGAAATCTTCGAGTACGATGAAGATGCGCTGCGCACCGAAGCAATCAAACGCGACGTGATCCGCACCGGCATCGGCCGGCGCGACGAAGTCACGGTCCGCTGGCGCGGCGCAGTCCAGCATTTCGATCTGCATGTCGACCCGACGCGCGACGATTCCGGACGCATCACTGGCGTCACGTGCGCGGCGATCGACATCACGCAGCGTAAGCTGGCGCGCCTGGCGCTTTCTCAGACAAGCGAGCAGCTTCGCCTGTTCGCCGAACGAGCGCCGGCTGCCATTGCAATGTTCGACCGGCAAATGCGCTACATCACCACCAGCCGGAGATGGATGAGCGAATTTGGGCTCACCGGGCAGGCTTTGAGCGGCAAAAGCCACTACGAGATATTTCCGGATCTGCCGGAGCGATGGATCGCAGCGCATCGTCGCTGCCTTGAAGGTGCCGTGGAGCGCGCGGACGAGGATTTCTACGAGGACGCCAGCGGCCCGCACTGGTTCCGGTGGGAAATTCATCCCTGGCGCGATGCCACCGGCGGCGTGGGGGGCATTGTAATTTTCAGCGAGAACATTTCCGAGCGTAAGCGCGCGGAGCAGGCGCTGAAAGCAAGCGAAGAGCGCTTTCGCCTGGCCGCCGCTGCGACGCATGCCATGGTGTTCGACCTCGACGTCGGCTCCATGCGTCTGAACTCCATGCAGGGACTCGAGGAACTGCTGGGCTACGTGGTGGAGCCCGACGAACTGACCCTGGAATGGTGGGAGGCACGCATCGCGCCCGACGATTTACGCACCCGGCATGCTGCCCTCGCGGCGATGCGTGAACATCCGCAGCCGCAGCATCTGGAATACCGCATGCTGCATGCGGATGGCCGCACGATCTGGGTGGCCGACGACGCCACCCCGGTTCTGGACGATGCCGGGAGACTTGCGCGCATCGTCGGCACCATAGTGGACATCACGGAGCGCAAGCACGCCACGCTGGCGCTGCAAGAGGCGGACCGGACCAAGGACAGGTTCATCGCAACCCTGGCCCACGAACTGCGCAATCCCCTCGCGCCGGTCGCCAACGCCGCGTCGGTGATGAGCGAACTCGCGCTGACCGATCCGAAACTGCTTTGGTGCCGCGACGTGATCGAGCGCCAGGTTTCACAGATGGCGCGATTGCTCGACGATCTGCTCGACGTGTCGCGCATTACGCGCAACAAGTTGCCTCTGCAGCGTGAACAGGTGGAACTCGCGACCGTCATCGAGTACGCCGTCGAAATGGCGCGTCCGCTGATCGACGAAGCGGGCCACGAGCTGAGCATTGCCTTGCCCGATCATCCCGTGCAACTTTATGGCGATCGCGTGCGCCTGGCGCAGATTTTTTCCAACCTGCTCACCAATGCAGCCAAGTACACGCCGCATCACGGCCGTATCGCCGTGTCCGCCCGTGAGGAGGCCGGCGAACTGGTGGTAGGGGTGCAGGACAACGGCATCGGACTCGCTGCCGAAGATCTGACGCGCGTTTTCAGGATGTTCGGACAGATCGAATCCGCCCTCGAACGCTCGCAGGGCGGCCTGGGAATCGGCCTGGCGTTGATAAAAGGACTCGTCGAAATGCACGGGGGACGCATTCACGCCCATAGCGACGGGCCCGCCAAGGGCAGCCGCTTCGAGGTATGGCTGCCCTTGCCTGCCGAACCCCGTGCCCCTGCGCCTGCCCGCAAGAAGAGCGCGCAATCCGCAGTCGCGCGGCGCATCCTGGTGGTCGATGACATCCGCGACAATGCCGAAACGCTGGCCTTCCTGTTGCAACTCGCCGGCCACCAGATCGAAACGGCCTGCGACGGCAAGCAGGCGTTTCGCATGGCCCAGGAGTACCGGCCCGACGTGATCCTGCTCGACATCGGACTGCCCGAAATGAACGGTTTTGATACCTGCCGTGCCATCCGCGCGCAACCCTGGGGCAAAAAAATCCTGATCGTTGCGGTAACGGGATGGGGGCAAGAAGAGGATCGCCGCCGGTCCCATTCGGCCGGCTTCGACGCCCACCTGACCAAACCCCTGGATCACTCCAGGCTCAAGCAACTGCTCGAGGCGGGCCCGCCGTTGCCGGCGTAAGCAAAGTCGCGCGTCCGCACCGCCCTGCCACGGTTGCTAACGAAGCTCGTGTCCGCGCCCGTCGAATTGTTCTTGCGCGAAGCCGGTGCTACATTCCGCGGAAACATCCCGGAAAGGAAAACACTGTCATGTTGCGCGTCTGTCTTGCCTTTGCGCTTCTGCTGCAGGCCCTTGCGGCGCCAGCCGCCAGCCCGGCGGCCCCCATCAAGATCGCGGTTTCGGTCGGCCTGAGCGGTCCCAACGCCATCTACGGGGAGGGCCAGCTCAATGCCTTCAAGGCCGCGGCGGACATTGTCAATGCGCGGGGTGGCGTGCTCAGCGGAAAGATGCTCGAGATCGTCCCCATGGACAACAAAGGCACGCCGCAGGAAGCGCTCATCCAGTTGAAGCGCGGTCTCGACGAAGACATCCGTTTCATCGCCTCCACGGTATCGAGCGTCGTGCATGCGCTTACGGATGCCGTGGCCAAGCACAACGCACGCAATCCGGATCAAGCAGTCCTGTTGCTGAATTTCAATTCGCTCGACCCCGCCTTGACGGAAGCGAAATGCAACTTCTGGCATTTCCGGTTCGAACCGCACACCGACATGCAATTGCAGGCACTGACCAATTACATGGCAGCCCAAAGCGACCTGCGCAAGGTGTATCTGTTCAACCAGGATTATGCGTTCGGCCAGAGTGTCAGCAAAGGCGCGCGCGAACAATTGCGCGCCAAGCGACCCGATGTCGCCTTTGTCGGCGACGAGCTGATTCCGCTGGCAAAGATCAAGGATTTTGCCCCGTATGTGGCAAAGATTCGCGCAACGGGAGCCGACAGCGTGCTGACGGGCAATTGGGGAACGGACCTTTCCCTGCTGCTCAAGGCCAGCAATGAAATGGGCTTCAAGGCGCACTACTACTCGGTGCTGGCCGCCGGATTCGGCACGCCCTCGGCGATCGGCGCCGCGGGCGCGGATCGCGTCAAGACGATTTATTCCTGGCACCTGAACGCAACCGATGCCAAATGGGAACGCACGATTCTCGATTACCAGCGCAAGTACCACACCAATGCCGATCTGGCCTACCTGCCGGCCTTCCGCTCGGTCGAGATGCTGGCCGCCGCGATCGACAAGGCCAATACCACCGAACCGGAAAAGGTTGCCCGGGCTCTGGAAGGCCTGCACTTCAACGGACCGACGGGCGACTCCTGGATGCGCGCCGAAGATCATCAGATCATCGCCCCGATCCATGTCATGAGTTTCGTCAAGGCGGGCCAACCCGGGGCGAAGCATGATGTCGAGGGCACGGGCTACGGCTGGAAAACCGAAGCCGTCGTCGCTGCGAACGATACGATTCCGCCAATGCGCTGCAGGATGCAACGGCCGTAAAGGGGCAGGAGCAACAAAAGGCAGGACTGAGTGATGAGGACTGAGGACTGAGTGGAAAAGCGGGACTGCGAGGGCCTACACGGCATCCGTCTTGCTCTTACTCAGTCCTGCCCTTTGTTGCTTACTTAGTCCTGCCCCTTGCTCGTCTTGCTCTTACTCAGTCCTGCCTTTCTTCTCCGCCTACACCGCTGACCTACAAAACCGGACCCGCTGGCCGACAGGGCTGATGGAACAACCTTAGCGGCTATGCGGTGGTCATGTCATGTGAAAGCAATTGAAACGTCCATTGACCGCCATGCAAAAGCGGCGCTTAATGGGGGCGCTTCTGGACGCTGGCTTTGTTTGTGATTCTCAAGCCAAAACATTGCAACTTGGTAGCTGCCCAGATCTTCGCTGTTGTGCGCGCCAGATCTTTTGGTGTACCTGATGCGAACCGGCAGTTTCCACCTTAAACGTGGGTTGCGTTTGAGGGTCGGGGTTAGCGCGGAAGCAAACACAAAGGGCGTGACGCAAGTCGCGCCCTTTGGTCATTCTGGACCTCGTTCCTGCCCTTTCCCAGTCCTGCTTTTTCTTTTACTCAGTCCTGCTAGTCCTCAGTCCTCAGTCCTCATCACTCAGTCCTGCTGTTTCAGTTCCTGCTGTTTCAGTCCTGCTTTTCACTCAGTCCTCAGTCCTCATCACTCAGTCCTGCTGTTTCAGTCCTGCTGTTTCGCGTCAGCGAAACTCCCACGCCACCTCCACCCCATCCGGGCGCACGGTAATCTGCGGCTCGCCCTTCTGCCGCTGCCGGTTCAGGCTCCACATCAGCGAACCCACGCCGTAGCCGATCACGGAGCCCGCGACGGTGTCGGAGAACCAGTGCCGGCGCTCCGCGATGCGGCCGATGTTGGCGAGCGACGCCACGCCGTACAGCCAGGGCGCGTCGTACTCTTTGGCATAAGGCGTCAGTGCCGCCCACGCCACGGTCGTGAGATCGGAGGGAAACGAGGAATCCCCCGCGTTGTCGCGGGAGAAATCGCGCTTGCCGCGCTCGGCTTGCGGACGCGAGCGGCCGATGGCGTACTTGCCCCCCAGCGAGACCCCCAGGCCGAGCGTTGCCGCCTGCAGCGAACTCACGGCGGTCTGCGACAGGCGCGGATCGTCGCGGTCCATCGCGGCCAGCAACGAAGCGCCCAGTACGCCGAACGTAGCGGCCTTGCCGAGCGTGTCCGCGCCGCGATTGACCTTGTTGTCCTGATGATCGTCAGCCCAGCGGTCCACCTTCTCGTCCACTGAATAGGAAATGCCGACCGCGGCAACACCCGCCAGCGCGCCGAGCAGCACCTCGTCCGAAACCACCGTGGGCCCGAGATTGCCCAGGTAGTACTGGAACGCGTCCCAGTTCGCACTGCTTTGCAGCGCGTTCGGCGGCTCTGGCGTGTACGCATCGTCGTTCTGGTCGCCGAAGTTGACCAGTCCGTCCTGGTCGTTGCGATTGGCCAGCGGCCGCTCGACGAGCTCGTACAGGTCGCCCGGTGATTGCACCATCTGGCCGACGTCGCGCGTCCACGGCGAGAGCGAGAATGCGCTGTTCACCTGGGTGTCGCGCGTAAGCATGGCGGTCAGCGGAATGGAGCCGTAGATGCCCTTGTCGTGATACGGCTTGTCCGGCGAGCCCGGCGTGGTGATATCGCGGCCGTCGGTCACGGTGTACCAGGCGCCAAGTTCGAACCCGGACGCGAAGCGCCGTTTCACCTCCACGCGCACGCCGTTGTCGCGCGCGAGAAAGCGCCCCGCGCGCACCGTCCCGGTCAGGCCGTAATAAGGCAGCCGGTAGTGGAAGGCCGCAAGCGCCGTGACCGTCTGGTAATCGCGAAACCCGAAGTAGCCCACGAAGTTGCGCTGGCGCAGCCAGTCGGCCGAGAAATCCACGGCCCAGCGTGATGCGGGCGGATGATAGAGCACCTGCCCGCCCGCGCCGCCGTACATCATTTCGTAAAGGCCCGCGGAAGCGCGCACATACACCCGTTCCTGCGGATGAAAGTATTTGTTCAGCATCACCTTGCTGATCTTGAAACCGTTGTGCTCGTAGTACTCCGCGATATCCGAACGCACGTGCGGCAGCACGCTGTTGGAAGGCTGCGTCACGTCGCTGATGTCTTCGAGCAGCGTCACGCGCGCGGCGGTATTCAGGAACACTCCGCTGCCCAGGTCGTGATCGTAAGACGCCTGCAGGAACGTGTCGTAGCGGAAGGCCCCGCTCGGGTCATTCAGGTAAAGGGCGACCTTGGGGCTGATCTTGAAGCGTGACAGCGTGCTCGATTCGGTGCGAAAGCTGTACAGGTCGCCCTCGGTGCGGTCGAAGAACGTGGATTCGCGCTCTTTCGCCATGGCCGCGAGCACCTCGTCGCGCTCGCCGGCGATGTCTCCGCTGCCCGGCTGCGCAGGCGTGATGTTCACGTACTCGGCCAGTTCCGCGCGGCCGATCTGGCCGTTGAAGTAGCGTTGCAGCCGCTGCACATCGATGAATTCGTAGGTCGCGAACGGCAGGTCGTTCAGGGTGTAGGTAATGCGGATCTCGCGCGTCTCGATCGGCGCCAGCGCGAGGATGGTCCGTGCCGCGCGGCCGACGGCGCGGCTCATTTCCGAAATGCGCGTGTTGGTCAGCACCACGTTGAGCTTGTCGCCCTCGCCCGCCACGCGCACGTTCTTGAAGTCCTGCCGCAGCAGCGCCGCCACCATGCGCTGGCGGTGCACGGCATCGGCCTGCCATTGCTCCAGCCGCGGCCGCGGCGTGATCTTCACATAAGGCGCCGGTTCATCGATGCGCGGCACGAACTCACGCTGCTGCAGCGGAATCGCGATATAGGCATTTACCGCCGGTTCATCGTGACCGTACGACGCCTGCACTCCGAGCCAGCCGTAGCGATACTCCACGCCCGCGACGACTTCATGACGGCGCTGATCCACGCCGCTGATCGCCGAACCGAGGTCGCGCTTGTAATCGTAGGCATCGTATTCGGCGACCAGGCCGAACCCTTTCATCCACTGCGGCCGGTAGCGCACGCCGCCGAAGACGCCGTCGATGCGGTCGGTGCCGTAGCCCAGCGTGAAATCGAAATCGCCGACGCGCTTGCCTGCCGTCGCATACATGGCGCGGAACACGTTCGTGCCGAACAGATCCTGCACGCCGAGCGCGAGCGCCGGCCACAGGCTGGCTTCCTCGAGCAGCACGAATTTGGTGTCGAAGGATTTGTCCTTGTAGTCGCCGTAATCCGCCGCCGGGTCGTCGGCAAACGCCTCGACCCCGCGGATCGCCGTATAGCGCAGCGAAGTTTCGATGCGCGGCAACGCCGTCAGGCTCATCCAGATCGTCGCGTATGGGCTCGCGTAGCTGTAGCCGGTGCGCCACGTCCCGTCCGGATCGATGCGCGCGTCGGGCATGTAGATCAGGCCCGTCTGGCCGTTGAGGCCGGGTTCGGCGAAGGCCGGGAAGGCCGTGAATATCGTGAATATCGTGAATGTCGTGAATGTCGTAAGGGCAGCGCGGCCTGTACGGCGCGTTGGAAAGGCCGTGAATGTCGGGAAGGCCGTGAATATCGTGAATATCGTGAATGTCGTGAATGTCCTTAGAGCGACGCGGCTGATATGGCGAGCAGAACGCTCTACGGGTGAATGGCGCGTCGTCCGGCGGTGTGGAAGAAACGACCGGCGGATGACCGCGCCAAGATGTGCAAAAGCGAAGTTCAGATGCAGTTACCCAAAAAAACGGACGAGAACTTTTCTCGTCCGCTGGTCCGTCGCGTACGTTCGGGACGCGCCCCGGTTAAGCCCTGTAAACGATATTCACGACATTCACGACATTCACGACATTCACGATATTCACGGCCTCTAACGAGATCATTTCTCGTCCGCTGGTCCGTCGCGTTCGTTCGGGACGCGCGGTTACGCCCTGTAAACGATATTCACGACATTCACGACATTCACGATATTCACGGCCTAATGATTTGTCGTCGAACTGCCTCCGCCACTTGCGGCTGCGGCTGCGGCTGCCGCGGCGACACCGACGCCGATGACCACGGCGGTGGGTACGCCGAGAATGGTGCCGCCTGCAGCGGTCGAGGCTCCCGCCGAGGCGCCGCTCGCCGTGCCCAGGTTGATGGCGGAGAGCTCGGTGAAAGTGCCGGCCGGAACCGCCGATGCAGGCACCGCCGTGCCCAGCGAGGTGCCCGTCGCGACGCTCGCCGTTTCGCCGGCGGTGAACACGGCCGTGCCGGCGCTATTGGTCGTGGACACCGCGCCTTCGGTGACCTTTACGTACACCCCCTGATCGATCACCGCCATGAAGTCCGTGCCGCGGATGCCCATGGTCATGGTCGGCGTCGCGAGTTTCCAGCCTTCCTTGTGAGTGGAACCGATAGCGCCCGTGATGGCGCGCAGGCCGCCTTGCAACAGCGAAAAGAAGCTCTGGCTTTTGTCCGGCGCTGCCTGGTCGTACCGGTAACTGTTGACCTTGAATATGCTCTTCGACTTGAGCGCAATGACCTGCCCGTCCTGGAAGCGGATCACCGCCTTGGCGCCCTCGCCGAGCGAAACCGTCTGCCCGGCCTCGATCGGCTGGCCATTGCCGACCGACTTCGGTGGCGATTGCGGCGAGGCCACGGTCACGTAGCCTGAGCTTTGGGTGATCTGGCCGGCCGGGGCCGCAAACACCGCGTTGACCGGCATGAAAGCCGCCAGGGTGATCCAGGAGAACAGACGCAGCGTTTTTGTTTTCATGATCCCAGTCCGTAAATTGAAAAAGGCCGGGTAAAGCGCCCTGCGGCACCTCCGGCCCTGTACAGCAAAAAGCCAGACTTTGTGTCTGGCTTTGTCATCATCAATGGTTCGTCGTGGATCTGGTTTCGCCTGCCACGACCGCGCTTGCTGCCACCGCACCTGCCACGATCAGCATGGTGGTATTCACCGTCATGACGGCCGTCCCGGCCGAGCCGCCGGCTCCCGCAGCCGCCCCGCCACCCGCCGTATCCTGGGCCAATGCGCCGAACGAGCAGGCCGCAATCACCATTCCCAATGCCAGCTTTTTCATTTTTTCCCCCTTCCAGTGCCCGACTGACCAATCTGGAACCCCGCAGCGATTATGCTGGGGAAATAGCGGGGCGGCAAGGCCTGAAAGGCCGTGAATGTCGTGAATATCGTGAATATCGTGAATGTCGAGTTTCAAGCGCCAGGTCCCGCTAAATTGGATAACAGCGCACATGGTCCCCAGCGCGTCTTATGACTGACCAATGGCAGCCGCTGCCACCCGCGGAGCGGAACACGATATTCACGATATTCACGACATTCACGACATTCACGGCTCTTGAGCGGGCCAGCCGGCCGCTCAGGAGCACGGCATCCAGTCGCCTGCCGGCTCCTTGAGCAGCGTGCCGGGCCGGGACGGGCTGGCGCTGAGCGCCTCGGGCACACCTTCCAGGCGCAGCAGGCGCACTTGCAGCGCGCCGCCTTCCTGCGATTCGATGGTGCCTATGCGCAGCACCTTGTAGGCAATACCGGTCTTGCCCCACGAGCACACCTGCACGCCGGGCGCCAGGGCAACGGACCGCACGGCCTCGGCAGCCTCGCGCCGCTGCTCCATGGCCGTGAGGCCGTAGCGGCGGTCGTCTTTCCATAGCCCTTCGAAGCGGTCCCCGGTGGGCCAGTAGTACGTGCCCCACCCTTCACGCCGGTCCGCGCTGTAATCGCCGACGAAACGCTCCCCCGCCCACGGCGAATTCTCGCCCCAGACGTACATCCCCCGGCCATGACGGCGATCCTTTACGAACCCGCCTTCGTAGCGGTCGCCCCATGCCCAGGTCTTTTTACCCTGGCCGTGCTTCATGCCCTGCCGGAACTCTCCCTGATACTCCGCCGTGCCGCGGGCGACCCCTTCGCCGTGCGCCAGCCCCTTCCGGCACCCGCCCTCGTAGAAGCCCTGGAGTTCGGGGTCGGTAACACGGCAGTCGGCAAAGGCAGGCGCCATCGAGGTGAGCAGGAGGATGAGAAGTAGCGGTTTCATGGATGCCTGAATGTCGTGAATGTCGTGAATGTCGTGAATGCCGTGAATGCCGTGAAAATAGCTCAATTGCGCTGATGCGCAAAGCCCGCTTAGCGCCTGACCGAGCGCGTCTCACTTCCGCAGCGCACTCGATTTGAAGGCGTAACACGATTACCCGCGACGCCGACACGACATTCACGACATTCACGATATTCACGACATTCACGATATTCACGGCTTTTCCGGCCGTCACGCAGTTGTAACAACCGCATGGTCCAATGCGCGCCATGATGACAACGCAAACCAAGCTCTGAACCCCGGCGATCTTGCCGCGGCCCCTCCGGTAAACCGGTACCGGACAATCTGGATTTCCGACATCCACCTGGGAACACCCGGCTGCCAGGCCGAATATCTTCTGGATTTCCTGCGCCATAACGAATCCGACCGCCTTTACCTGGTCGGCGACATCATCGACGGCTGGCAACTGAAGCGCGGCTGGTACTGGCCGCGTTCGCATAACGATGTCGTGCAAAAAGTCCTGCGCAAGGCGCGCAAAGGCACCCGTGTGACTTACATTGCCGGCAACCACGACGAGGTCCTGCGCCAGTTTCTCGGGCTGGCACTGGGCGACATCGAAATCCTCGATGAAGCGGTGCATACCACTGCCGACGGCCGCAAACTCCTCGTGATCCACGGCGACCTCTACGACGCGGTGGTGCAGCAGGCGAAATGGCTGGCACTGCTGGGCGACCAACTCTACACGCTGATCCTGAAACTGAACTACTGGTTCAACCGCGTGCGTGCGCGCCTTGGCCTGGGCTACTGGTCGCTGTCGCAATACCTGAAGCACAAGACCAAGAACGCGGTGAATTTCATGACGGCGTTCGAGGATGCGGTCGCGCGCGCGGCGCGCGAGCGGGGTTTCGACGGCGTGGTCTGCGGCCATATCCACAAGGCGCAGATCAAGGATATCGACGGGGTTCTGTATTGCAACGACGGCGACTGGGTGGAAAGCCTGTCCGCCCTGGTGGAAACCCGCGAAGGCGAACTGAAGATCATCGAATGGCAACGCCGCCTGCCGGCGGAAATCCATGAGACCAGGCCAGCGCTGATCGACCAACAAAAGGAGCAAGTCCCCGCATGAAAGTCATGATCGTAACGGACGCATGGTCACCGCAAGTCAACGGCGTGGTCACCACGCTCAGGCAAACCGGCGAAGGATTGAAACGCCTCGGGCACGCTTTGCAGTTCGTGACGCCGGCACAGTTCACCTCGTTCCCCTGCCCGACTTACCCGGAAATCCGCCTGAGCTTCATGCCTTATGCCGGCGTGCGCCGTCAGATCGAATCGTTCGGGCCCGACGCCATTCACATTGCCACCGAAGGCCCGCTCGGGCTTGCTGCGCGCCGATATTGCCTGAAGCACAAGCTCGCGTTCACTACCGCGTTCCACACCCGCTTTGCAGAATATGTCCACGCGCGCATCCGCGTGCCGGTCAGCCTGACCTACCGGTGGTTGCGCAACTTTCATGCGCCCGCGCGCGCCGTCATGGTCCCCACACCCAGCGTGCAGCGTGATCTGGCGCAACGCGGCTTCACCAACACCGTCGCCTGGACGCGTGGCGTCGATACCGCGATCTTTTCCCCCGGCGCGCGCGATGCGCTGGCTGGCCGCCGCCCGATTTTCCTGTACGTCGGGCGCGTGGCCGTGGAAAAGAATATCGAGGCGTTCCTCGAACTCGACCTGCCCGGTACCAAGTGGGTGTGCGGCGAAGGCCCGTCTCGCGCGCAGCTCGAACGCCGCTATCCGCAGGTGTATTTCGCCGGCATCAAGACGCCTGCGGAACTCGCGCGCTTCTATCGCGCGGCCGATGTATTCGTATTTCCCAGCCTCACCGATACCTTCGGACTGGTGATGCTCGAAGCGCTGGCCTGCGGCACGCCGGTTGCCGCCTATCCCGTGCTGGGCCCGATCGACGTGATCGGCAACAGCGCGGCCGGCTCGCTGCATGACGACCTCAAGCTCGCCTGCATGCGCGCGCTCGAAATTCCGCGCGCAACCGCCCGCGCCCACGCCGAAAGCTTCTCCTGGCAGACATCCGTCGAGCAGTTCGAGCGCCACCTCTCGCCGATCGGCGCCCAAGCGAGTGCCGCCGGGAAGGCCGTGACGACGTGACGCGTGAAGCCGTGACGGCGTAACGGCGTGACGGCGTTGATGGGGTTCAGCCTGGGACGCCCCTTGCCCGGCACGGCCCTCCGACTGTCACGGTTGTTTCCGACCGTCACGCGTCACGACCGTTATGGGCGACAGCCCGGTTATGGCACAGCGTGTACCCCTGCGGGGATCCCCTTGTGGGACACGACATTATTCACGACATTCACGACATTCACGATATTCACGACATTCACGAGCTTTTCCGACCGTCACGTCGTCACGACGTCACGCGCCCTTCCCGTCACGCCGTCACGTCGTCGCGGCATTTTTACGACATTCACGATATTCACGACATTCACGACATTCACGGGCTTTTCCGACCGTCACGCCGTCACGCCGTCACGCGTCACTCGTCACGGTACTTCGTCACGCGCCTTCAACAAAGGGGCTATCATTCGCGCCTGTGTGCTTAAAACCAGTTTTCGGACTGAATCGAGGGAAGCACCATGAATTCGCCAATGCCCTCGCCAACCCGGGGGTCTAATGCGGCGGTACGCATCCTCGTCGTCGATGACGACGAGGATATCTGCGTATCGACCGCGACCCTGCTGCAGTGGAAGGGGCACGAGCTCCGAACTGCCTCGACCGGCGACGAGGCCATCCGGCACGCCGCCAGCTTTGCCCCCGACCTTATCCTGCTCGACATTTCACTGCCCGACATGGACGGGCCGGAAGTCGCACGTCAAATCAGGACGGCCGAAGCAAGCAGGGAGCCCGTCATTGCCGCCGTCTCGGGATACAGCGAACTGGACTACAAACGCCGCTGCGCCGAGGCGGGCTTTGATCACTACCTGCTCAAACCCGTGGATCCGGTCGCCCTCGAACAGTTGCTCTGGTTCGTGGACGACCGCGTGGCCATCCGGGACACCTTTCGGACGCTGCAGCGCGAGCGGGTTTCGGTCTGCCTTGCGCTCGCCCATTCGCAACTGGAATTCTGCGGCCTGCTGCTGGATTCCGCGGTCGCAACGCGCGACGCGACAGCGAAGGCGCGCATGCTGAACAAGGTGCAGCGAATGCAATCGCGGCTGGCGACGTATGTCGCAAACGAGACGGGTTTTTCCGCGGATCAGACCGGCGGGCTGCAGAGCCTGCTGATGGGCCTGCAAGTCCGGGCCGCCTCCCTTCAAACCAGTTAGGAACGCTTGCAGCGCCGCGGCATTGCGTAACGCCGGCCGATGGGTGTCGATTCATTCTCCGGCGCATCTCCCCAAATCAATGTAATCACTGATTGAAAGGGCCGCTGCAAACGCCCTTAATTATCCCAAAGGCTTTTGGCAAGGCCTGCTGTCGTGGGGGAGATCGGTGTCATGGGCGTGACGAAAGGTGCCCGGGAGCCCGTGCGCGCGGCGGGCCCGGTCCGCGTGCTGGTCGTCGATGATGACGAAGAAAATTGCCGGGGCACGGCGCGCGTGCTGCTGGGCAGAGGCCATGCGATCCGGACTGCGCATACCGGTCGCGAAGCAATCGAACAGTTCAATGCCTTTACGCCGGATCTCGTGCTGCTCGACGTTTTCATGGACGACATGGATGGCGTCGAAGTGGTGCGGCGCATCAGGAAAACAGAAGGCATCAAGGAACCGTTCATCGCTGCCGTTTCCGCGCATGGCGAACTGATCCAGAGACGCCGCTGTGCCGCGGCCGGTTTCGATCATTACCTGGTAAAGCCACTCGATCCTCTCGCCCTCGATCAATTGCTCTGCCTGGTCGACGAGCGTGCCGCGCTGCATGCGGATTTCGTGAGCTTGCAGCGCGAAAGAATCTCGGTGTGTTATACCCTCGCGCGTTCGCAACTGGAATTCGGCGTGCTGCTGATGGACACGGCGGCCACCACGCGTGAGGCCGCCTCGCGCGAGCGCTGCCTTGAAAAGGTGCAACGGCTGCATGCGCGGCTGGGAAAGTATCTCGCGCACGAGATCGGCTTCTCCGCGGATCAGCTGTGCGCCCTGCAGATCATGATGCGGGGGTTGCAGGTCCGCCTGACAACGGTCAAAAGCGCAAGGCCGTAATGCACCGGCCCAAAGGGGCAGACGGTGGATTATGGTTCTGTCGCCGAACGAAGACGCGCTTTTGGCTTGCCTGCCGTACGGCTATCGACCGATTGCGATTGCGGTCTCCACCGTCTAGGGTGTTTCCTCGCTGATCGAAATCGCATCGATCTGCTTACCCTGACGCAGAACAAAAAATATGAGCCCAAAAACTGCAGCACCAGACCGAAGCGCAAACGCGGCAAACGCCGTGCGCGTCCTGGTCGTTGACGATGACCGGGAGATCTGCCAAAGCACTGCATTACTGCTGCGGCGACAAGGCTATGACACCCAGACCGCGTTCGATGGTCACGCCGCGATCGAGCAGGCAAGCTCCTTCGCGCCCAGCCTGATCCTGCTCGATATCGAAATGTCGGACATGAACGGCTGGGAAGTCGCGCGCATCATCAGGCGAACCCGAGACATCGCAGAACCCTACATCGCTGCGGTATCGGGTCATGCCCAGCTTTTTCACAAGCGCATGTGCGCGGCGGCGGGATTCGACCATTACCTGACCAAACCGGTTGACCCTGCGTCGTTCGATCAGCTGCTTTCGTTCGTCAACGGCAGCCCCCCGGTTTCCGACGCTTCGCGCGCCCCGAGGCGCGAAGGCGTGCCAGCGTGTTACCCGCTGGTCCGGTCGCAACTGGATTTCGTCGCGCTGATTCTCGATGCCGCCGCGGCCCTCCGGGACAAGGCAATGAAAACGCGCTTCTTCGAAAAGGTGCGACGGCTGCAATCGCTACTGGAATCCTGCCTGGCGAGCCAGCGAGGTTTTACCGAAGAGCAGTTGACCACGCTCCAGATCCTGCTTCTCGGCGTGCAAGTGCGCTTGACGACCGTGCAGAACAAGGCGATGAAGTACCTGCATTAACTGCGCGTGACGACGTGACGGTCGGAAAATCCGTGAATATCGTGAATGTCGTGACTATCGTGAGTCGGAAAATGCCGTGACGGCGTGACGGTGAGCGTGACGATCGTGACGGTCGGATAAAGCAGTGAACCGGTTAACTGCTTTGTCACGTCGTCACGATCGTCACGGCTTCTTCCAAGCCCGACCGTCACGGCGCTTTCCCGTCGTCACGACCGTCACGGCTTCACCCGTCACGCCGTCACGGACATTCCGACCGTCACGGTCGTCACGGCCGTTCTCACGCCGGATTTTCAAACGGCTCGACCAGGCTTGCGCCTTCGTTGCGCGCGTTATTCACCATCGGATTGACCGGATGGTGGAAGAAATCCGTCACGGCGCATTCGCGGGCGAATTCGATCACGGCAGCGGCATCGCTCATGCCGGCGTCGAGCCACGCGGCCTCGGCGTCCTTCGGCAGCGCGATGGGCATGCGCGTGTGAATTTCTGAAGCCGGGCCGACCGCGTCGCGCGTCAGAATCGTGCAACTGAATTCCGTGGCATCGCCCTCGGCGGTGCGGCGCGACATCAACCCGGCGAAAGCGATCGGGCCACGATTGGCCGCCCTGATGAAATAAGGCCGCTTGGCCTTGGTGAGCTCGCCGGTCGCCGGATCCAGGCGTTCGACTTCCTGCCATTCGTACCACCCCATCGCCGGGACCAGACAGCGCGACTTGCTCGCGGGGATACGCCACATCGGCTTGACGGCGGCCTCCTCCGAACGCGCGTTGAACGTGTTCTGCGGCGGCTTGCTTTCCTTCCACCAGAACGGGATCAATCCCCAACGTGCGGGCACCAGGTACAGACGCTCGCCCATGCGATAGAGCATCGGCACCGTTGCAGTCGGCGCGACGTTGAATTTCTGCGCGAGCGGATTGCGAATCTGGGCATCCGTCAAAGCCCAGTAGCGCTCCATGTCCGCTTGCGTCGGGCTTACGTATCTACCGCACATTAAGGGCCGTGAATGTCGTGAATGTCGTGAATGTCGTGAATGTCGTGAATGTCGTGAATATCGTGAATATCGTGAAGGCCGTGACGGCGTGACGACGTGACGGTCGTAACTTGAATGCGTGGTTGAAGCTTGCTGACTGTAGTTCTTGCCGCTTTTTACGACATTCGCGCATTCACGACATTTATGGGCGTCAGCCCGTATCACCTTGTGGGACACGGCCCTTCCACGACATTCACGATATTCACGACATTCACGGTATTACGACCCCATTCTATTCGATCTGCACCGACGGCGCGGCGGCCGCGCGGTCACGGGATCGCGGAAAACTAACGGCTCACGGCGGTGGTGGCGACGGAAACGGGGCCGCTTCCGGTTGGGGCCGTGCCGATGCCGGCCAGCGCGCCGTTGGCCGGGTTGATGGTGTAGGCGGAAACGTCGTTGGAGCCGAAGTTGGAGACATAGGCGAACTTGCCGGAGCGGGAGACGGCGACCGAATTGGGACCGGCCCCCGCTGCCACGGGCGGGCCGATGGGCGACAAGGTGCCGGTGGCCGTGTTGATCGCGAACGCCGACACGTCATTCGAGCCGACATTCGTGACGTAAAGAAATCTGCCCGACGGGTGCACGTCCGACGCATTCGGCACAGCACCGGCCGGCACCGCGGGACCCGCGCGGGTCAGGGCGCCCGTGCCGGTGTTGATGACGTAAGGCCGAAACGCCGTCGCTCGCCACCACGTAGGCAAACCGGCCGGAAGGGTCGATGCTGATGTGCAGGGGCGCGGCGGATGCGGCGTCGTGGCGCTGGGCGTGAGGGTCCCGCCGGCGGCCGATCGCGTAGGCCCATACGTCGCTCGATGCCTGGTTCGTCACGAATGCCAGCGTTCCCGACGGGTGGACGGCGATGGAGGACGGATTGGTTCCCGCGACGAACGGGCTTCCCGCCACCGGCGACAACGCACCGCTCGGTGCATTGATGGTGAACGCGGAGACGTCGAAGGCCGAAGTCCTGGAGCCGCCGTTGGCCGAAAAAACGAAGCGCGACGCAGGGTCCACCGTTACGGCACGCGGACTGCTGCGATCGGTGGACGCCGCACCCGCACCGATGAGCGCGCCGGACGCAGCCGTCGATCGCATAGGCTGAAATGCTGTCGGTGAAATCGAACGAGCCGCCGTTTGCGACGAACGCAAATTGGCCGTCGTCATCTGTGGCCACCGACGTGGGCCCGGGCCCGGCCGCGAACGGACTGCCGGCGATGGCCGACAACGCGCCCGTCGCAGGGTTGATGCTGTAGCCCGACACATTGTTGGAGTTGCCATTGGCCACATACAGCATTTCCACTGCATTGGCGGGGATCGACGGGCTGTTCGGGGACCCGGCGGAGGGGTTGCCGGACGACGTTGCGTCTGAACCGCCTCCGCCACCGCCCCCGCAGCCGACCAGCAGTGCGAGGATGAACAGGCTGGAAACGCTTTTGAATCTCACTGAAGTGTGCCTCGTGCGCAACCGCGAAAAATTCCGGTCGCGACTCACACGCTGCGACGCATCGAGTCGTCATGCAATAGGTCGAAAGGATCATGGCGAAGGACGAGGGAAAAGAGAGAAACGACGAAAGAGGAATGAAGAGGCGCTCTCGCTCCTACTCAGTCCTCAGTTATGGGCGAAGCCCGGTATCCTGCGAGGCAGGGCCTGCATTTTCCCTTACTCAGTCCTCGTCCCTCGTCCCTCTCTTTCCCCTCGTCCCTCTCCCCTCGCCCCTCTCTTTTCAAAGTGACAATTTTTCGTGATCCGGTGCAGGATTTTCGTCACCGCGGGCTGATTATTCCGGGACGGGACGATTAATTCCGCGCTTTGCGCGAGAAACCGCGGGTGCGGGTCGATTTTTGTGCAACCGCGGCGATGGCATGGGGATTGCACCCTAAGAGCCTGCACCGGCCGTTGAGCAAAGGGGAGGGAGCCGATATCCAAAGTATTGACTCCTCGCGGCCGGTGCACCCAAACGGGGGAGAAAGCAATGCGAGAAATTGATAGTCAGGCAAGTACTCTGGCCGGACGCAACGAAGACATCGATGCGCCTATTACGTTGCGCGGCCTGTTCACGCTGCTGACCGGCTCGATACGCACGCTGTTTGACGCCAGATTCGCGCAGGAAGAGCGCCGCCGCATCAAGGTGCTTCACGCACACCTCAAATGGCAGAACAGGCGATTCGACGATCAGAAATAAGGCACTGCGAAACGCAGCGCACCAACCCCATGGACAAGAAATCGATCCAGAATCGCAAGCGATGCGCGACCAGTTTGCGCCGCTGCTTCATCATGGAAGCCGTAGCCAGCGGGCTGACGCGCGATCTGGAACTCACCTGGGATGGCGGCCACGATTTCCCCAACGTCTACACCGATCCGCATATCGCCGAATTCCACGCGCGCGGCAAAATCATCCGCCAGACCATCGCCGAAGGCACCATCAACGGCGTCTGGCAATCCGACGACAGCCTTCGCGTCATCCGCCGGGTGGTGCAGGAGTTGTTGAAGCACTGAGGAAGAGAGGCAGGACTGAGGACTGAGTAAGTGAAAATGCAGGACTGAGTAAGGGCGAAGCGGGTCTGAGTGAGTGGTTCATACTAGGCAAGTTGCCTGCGCTTTTCTCTTGCTCGTCACTCAGTCCTCCGTTGCACTTTCGCCCTGCCTCTTACTCAGTCCTCAGTTATGGGCGAAGCCCGGTATCCTGCGACGCAGGGCCTGCATTTTCCCTTACTCAGTCCTGCCTTTCATTACCTGATGCTGAACAGCCTGCTCACCTTTGCCGTCCACTGGTTCATCCTGACTGTCCTGCTCTGGCTTTCGAGCAAGGTCTTTCACGGCATCGAGTTCAAGTCCACGGGCGCGCTGTGGCTGTCCGCGCTGCTGCTCGGATTCGCGAATGCCGTAATCCGGCCGGTGTTCATCCTGTTCACGCTGCCGCTGACCCTGCTGACCTTCGGCTTCTTCCTGCTCGTGATCAATGCGCTCATGATCCTGCTGGTCGCGGCGATCGTGCGCGGCTTCAAAGTCTCCGGTTTCTGGACGGCGTTTTTCGCCAGCCTGATGATTTCCGCGTTGAGCCTGGTCATCGACATCGTCACCTCGAGCGGCGTGTCCACCGTCGTGCCGCCCGCCCAGCAGCGCGGGACGATGGTGCGCGCCGATTCTGCTGCGCCGGGGTCCCGCTGGGATGGACCCGCCCGCCCGCAACAGTTCTTGTAGGATTTTTCTTACAGCGGTTTGAGTCTCCGCCCCTGCTGGATCGAAAGCGAATCGCGTATAAAGCACGCACGTCATCCTTTATCCGAATACTTTCCCATGACTGAACCGACATCCGATCGTCCCCTGAAGCAGCCTGGTGACCGCACCAGGATCAACGTCCACGAGGAATGGGAACTGACCTACTGGACCAAACTGCTGGGCGTCAATGAAACCGATTTGCGCGAGGCCGTCGAGGAAGTCGGACCCACCACCGAAGCCGTTCGCACGCATCTCGGAAAGCGGCATACGCAGAAGTAGAGGAGAAAAGCAGGACTGAGGACTGAGGGAGGAAAGGCAGGACTGAGCAGGGTAAAGGCAGGACTGAGGACTGAGGGAAAGGCAGGACTGGACTGGCGAGGGCGGACGAGGACTGAGTGCTGAGGACTGAGTAAAGCAAATCCAAACACCATTGGCATCGCGCACGCGCAAGTACCGTCTTCAATCCCAGCATAGCAACAGCCTAAGCCCATCCTCGGTCCTGTTTTTTTTGCTGCATCACAACATCCTGCACGCGGCGCCCGCACACATTCGAATCCGCAGCGTGGAACTTCGTGGCACTTTGATTGCACAAAGGATACGGACGGCTCGGACTCGTGTGGGCACATCGCTCACTGCGGGCTTGGCGTTGGACTTGCGACCAAAAAAATAACAATACGGAGGGGCGTGCGCGTCAGACACCTGTGCTGAACATGAACCGGTGTCACCAGAATGAGCCTGTAGATGCAGATGACGTCCATCACACCACGCAGCCGGCCATCACACCACGCAGCGGAGGCCGAGCTATTTCGGCTGCTCGCCCTCAACGTCAAGGATTACGCCATCTTCGGCACGGACCTGCAGGGCCTGGTGACGACGTGGAATCCCGGCGCCGAGCGGCTGCTGGGCTGGCGCGAGGACGAGATCATCGGCCGCTCGGCCGATGTCGTCTTTACCCCCGAAGACTGCGCGGCCGGCGTGCCGGAGCGCGAAATGCGCACGGCCCTCGCGGAGGGCAGCGCCAACGACGATCGCTGGCATATTCGCAAGGATGGCAGCCGCTTCTGGGCGGGCGGCATGATGACGCCGCTGCGCGAGGAAGACGGCACGGTGCGCGGTTTCGCCAAGATCATGCGCGACCGCACGGACTGGAAGCTGCAGAGCGAAGCCACCAACTCCATCGTTCAGTCCGCGCTGGACTGCATCATCAGCATGGACGCCCGTGGCAACGTAAGGGAGTTCAATCCGGCGGCCGAGCGCACCTTCGGCTACCGGCGCGAAGACGTCATTGGACGTGAGCTTGCCAGCCTGATCATTCCGCCCGCCATGCGCGAGCGTCACCGCGCGGGCATGGCGCGCTACCTCGCCACCGGGGAAGGCCCGCTTATCGGCAAGCGCATCGAGCTGTTCGCGATGCACGCCGACGGCTCCGAATTTCCGGTCGAGCTGACGATCACGGGCGTGGCAGCCGCAGGCCCGCCGCTGTTTACGGCATTCCTGCGCGACATCAGCGATCGGGTACGCAACGAACAGTTGCGCGGCGTGCGCTTCGCGGTGACCCAACTGCTGACACATGCCGCGAACGCCGAAGACGCGGCGACCGGCGTGCTGCGTTCGGTATGCGAGAACCTGGGCTGGGACGCTGGTTTGCTCTGGCAAGTCGATGAGCAGCGCGATGCCCTGGCGTGCAGCGCGAGCTGGTACCGGCCGGAGCTGCCGGTCGCGGAATTCACGCAGGGTAGTTATGAGCTTTCGCTGGAGCGCGAACAAGGCACCCCAGGCCGTGTCTGGGCCAGCGGCGAACCGGTATGGGTCCGCGATGTCAGCACCGAGCCGCGATTCCTGCGGGCTGAACTGGCGGCGCGCGTGGGCTTGCACAGCGCGTTTGCGTGTGCGGTCACGGTCGGCGACCGCGTTCTTGGCGTCGTTGAGTTCTTTTCCCGGCGCATACGCGAGCCCGACCCCGGCCTGCTTGAAACCATGGCGACGATCAGCGGCCAGTTCGGCCAGTTTCTCGCGCGCCGAAGCGCGCAGGATCGCCTGATGCGAAGCGAGCGCGAGCTGGCCGATTTTTTCGACAACGCCACCGTCGGCTTGCACTGGGTCGGGCCGGACGGCACCATCCTGCGCGCAAATCGCGCGGAGTTCGATCTGCTGGGCTATTCGGAGCAGGAGTATGTCGGGCGCAACATCGCGGAATTTCACGCCGACGAACCGGTGGTTCGCGACATTCTGGATCGGCTGCGGGCCGGAGAGCCGCTGCAGGATTACCCGGCGCGCATGCGCTGCAAGGACGGCTCGATCCGCGACGTGCTGATCCATTCCAGCGCGCTGTTCGAGGAAGGGCGCTTCGTGCATTCGCGCTGCTTCACGCGCGACATTACCGATCGCAAGCGCGCGGAGCAGGCCCTGCGCGACAGCGAGGCGCGCTTCCGGGCGCTGATGGAGCAGGCGCCCTTCAGCGTGCAGCGCTTTGCATCCGATGGGCGCACGATCGCCGTTAACCAGGCGTGGTCCGAGCTATGGGGCGTCACGCTCGACCAGATCAGCGATTACAACGTGCTCGAAGACCAGCAGCTCGAAGCCAAAGGCATCCTGCCGATCCTGCGACGCGCCTTCGCCGGCGAGCCCGTGATCCTGCCTGCCGTCCGCTATGACCCGAACGAAACCCTCCCCGACCGCAGCCGGTACGCCGATGCGGTGCGCTGGGTGTCGGCGGTGGCGTATCCGCTGCGCGACAGCGAGAGCCGCATCCGCGAAGTGGTGCTGATCCACCAGGACCGCACCGCGCGAGACCCGCGCCGATACCGCGATGCGCGAAAGCGAAGAAAAACTGCGCCTGCTCGCCGACACCATCCCGCAGCTGGCATGGATGGCCGATGCCGACGGGCTATATCTTCTGGTACAACCGGCGCTGGTACGAGTACACCGGCACGACCGCTGCAGCAGATGGAGGGCTGGGGCTGGCAGTCCGTGCACGATCCCGAGGTACTGCCCGAGGTATTGAACGCTGGAAGAGATCCCTGTCGCGACGGCGAAGCCGTTCGACATGGTGTTTCCGCTCAAAGGCGCCGACGGCGAATTCCGTCCGTTCCTGACGCGCGTCAATCCGCTGCGCGATACCGCCGGCAGCATCATCTACTGGTTCGGCACCAACACCGACATCAGCGACATGAAGCGCATGGAGGAAGCGCTGCGCGATGCCGACCGGCGCAAGGACGAGTTCCTGGCGACGCTGGCGCATGAGCTGCGCAATCCGCTCGCGCCGATCCGCAATTCGCTGCAGATGCTGAAGATGCCGCGCGTCGATGCGGCGACGGCACAACAGTCGCGCGACATGATGGAGCGCCAGGTCAACCATCTGGTGCGGCTGGTGGACGATCTGCTGGACGTCTCGCGCGTCATGCGCGGCAAGATCGAACTGCGCAAGGAGCCGGTGGAACTGGCCACCATCGTGGCGCACGCGATGGAAACCGCGCAGCCGCTGCTCGATGCCAAGGGCCACAAGCTCGAGATTTCACTGCCCGACGAATCGATGCTCGTGGATGCCGACCCGGTGCGGCTCACCCAGGTCGTCGCCAATCTGCTGACCAACGCGGTGAAATACACGGACGTGAATGGCATCATCCGGGTGACGGCGCGGCGCGAAGGCGACAATGTCACCCTGCGCGTGCGCGACAACGGCATCGGCATCGCGCCGGAGATGCTGCCGCATGTGTTCGAGCTGTTCGTGCAGGTCGATCATGCCGCCACGCGTTCGCAGGGCGGACTCGGCATCGGCCTCACGCTGGTCAAGAACCTGGTCGAGATGCATGGCGGAACGGTCGCGGCCCACAGTGCGGGGCTGGGCAAAGGCGCCGAGTTCGTCGTGCGTTTGCCCGTCATCCGCGATCAGCAGACCCAATCCCCCCCACCCGAAGAAGCACGCAAGGTTCCCGGATCGTCGGGACATCGGCTGCTGGTCGTCGACGACAATGTCGATGCCGCCGAGAGCCTGGCGCTATTGCTGAGCCTGGAAGGCCACGAGGTTCGCGTCGCGCACGACGGCGAGGCCGCCCTCGAAGCGGCCCGCGGGCATCGTCCCGCGCTGATTCTGCTCGACATCGGCATGCCGGGCATGGACGGCTACGAAGTCGCGCGGCGCATGCGGCAGATGCCGGAACTGCAGAACACCATCATTGCCGCACTCACCGGCTGGGGCCAGCCCGAAGATCGCCGCCGCTCCGCCGAAGCCGGCTTCGATCATCACCTGGTGAAGCCGCCCGAGCCGAAGGCGCTGGAAGCGGTGTTGGCGAAGCTCGGGAGGCCCGAAGGGCCGGGAGGGCCGTGAATATCGTGAATATCGTGAATGTCGTGAATGTCGTGAAGGTCGTGAAGGTCGTGACGAGGACCGTGACGGCCGTGACGACGTGACGACGTGACGGCGTGACGGTCGGAAAAGCAGTGAATCGGTTAATGCTTTAATACGTCGTCACGTCGTCACGATCGTCACGTCGTCACGGTTTTTCACGCCGTCACGTCGTCACGGTTTTTCACGCCGTCACGTCGTCACGGTTTTCACGCCGTCACGTCGTCACGATCGTCACGTCGTCACGACTACGACATTCACGACATTCACGACATTCACGACCATTCACGGCTTCACCGGAGCCGCCTGGCGACGGTAAAGTGCTTCCGCCAGTACGCGAACTCCAGATCGTCGGTGCGCACCTTGCCGCCGCTCGACGGCGCGTGCACGAAGCGGCCGTCGCCGAGATAGATGGCGACGTGCGAGGCCTTCTTGCCTTCCTGGTCGAAGAACAGCAGGTCGCCTTTGGCGAGTTCGCCCGGGGCGATCTCGACGCCGACTTTTTGCAGGCCCTGCGTGGTGCGGGGCAGCGCAACACCGATCTTGCGGAAGCTGTAATGCACGAGCCCGCTGCAATCGAAACCGGCGGCATCGATGCCGCCCGGACGGTACGGCGCGCCGAGCATCGCATAGGCATGGTCCGCGGCGCGCGCGGTGGCGCTCGTCTGCTCAATGGGAGACGTTGACGCAGTGCTGCGCGGAACCCCGGCGCAGGCCGCGGTCAATAACGCGACGCCCAACATGAGCACTGTGGAAAAAGGTTTGCAGGCCATCGTGGATCTCCTCGGTTTTGCGGTATTACTACGCAAAGTCCGTGCCGCGGGAGGGAGAAAAGGCAGGACTGAGTAAGGGAAAAGGCAGGCCCAGCTTCGCTGGATTCGCGGCGGGGGACAGGGCTTCGCCCATAACTGAGGACTGAGTAAGGGCGAAGGCAAAAGGCAGGGCTGAGGACTGAGTAAGGGCGAAAGGCAGGTCAGAGTAAGGGGAAAGGCAGGCTCAGTTTCGCTGGATTCCTGCTAGCGCTGGATCCCGGTTTTCGACCTAACAAGGCTTCGCCCGGATGACGCTGGAGTGGCGAGAACTGGGCACTCAGCGCACGCGGCTGTTATCTGACGAGGCGCGACACGTCAGTGCCGATACGCGTCGTACTGGAAGTACCGTGACGGTCGTGACGACGTGACGACGTGACGGTCGTAAAGGCCGTGAGAAGTACCGTGACGACATTTATGGGCGTTAGCCCGGTTATCGCACAGCGAGGTACCCCTGTGGGAAGCCCCTTGTGGGACACGACATTTATGGTCGACAGACCGGTACCCTTCAGGGACACGGTCTTTCACGACCGTCACGTCGTCACGATCGTCACGTCCGTCACGGCATTTCACACGATATTCACGACATTCACGACATTCACGACATTCACGGCCCTTCACGGCCTTTCCCGACCGTCCCGCGGCACTTTGTTGCCCCGTCGAAAATGGACTACATCCACGAGGATGTTGGTGTCCACCAGTATCATCAGTCGTCGCTTCTGAGCAGCGCCATAAGATCGTCAGTTCTCCATTTGATGTCCGCCTTGCCACGCGCCGACTCGAATTGGTCCCTGGTCTTGCGGCCGAGCGTTGCTTGCCGGCTTTTCTCAAGACGATCTCTCCTTGCGCATTAAGCGCGAACTCGACCTGGCTGCCCGGTGCGAGGTTCTTCGCATCGCGAATCTTCTTTGGGACGGTGACCTGCCCTTTACGGGTAACGGTAGTCGTCATCTCGAGTACCTCAGGTATTACTTCGAAAGCATCGTTATCGGGCCTACTTTCCCACAGTCGATCTCATCACTCCCGAGGCTTAGGACCGTTCGCCTCTAATCAGTCCTGCCTCTCGCCCTGAGTCAATCCTGCCCTTCGCCGTTACTCCGTTATGGGCGAAGCCAGGTTATCGCGATGCGCGTACCCCTGCGGGAATCCAGAGAAGCAGGGCCTGCCTGGTCTCCCTTGTTTTATAGCAATTCCGGGTGATTTCCCTTGATCCAGCTCCGCACGTTCTCTAGAAGGATTTCGGCCCATGCGATGCACTCATGAGTCTTTGCGTCCTCTACCGGCTCGCCTTCATAGTCGCTCAAATTTCGTGCGCGGCGGAAAGCATCGAGCACTTTCATCTTCTCCGCAGAAAGCCCGATGGTTTTGGGCAGCGTCTGAATTGTTGTTTGCTGATGGCCTGCTTCACTCGTCGAGGGACGGAAACCATTCGCCATCAGCGCTGCGAGCGCACACTGCATGATGGCCTTGTACGCCATATCGAAGCGCGTAGCTGCGCTGTTCTGAATGCGCCTGGCATCCGTGATCGCCGCTTCTGCCGCGGCCAGCAAACGACGTACCTCCACGGCCGTCGGCTTATGCGGGTGCAGCCTTCCAATGCTTTGCAAGTTATCCAAGGTCATGATCGTCGCCCATCAGATAGATCTTCGGCCCTTGCAGTACGCGTACTAGATACGGCTCCTTGTCGGCGAGTTTCTTTTTGAGTTCGCGAGTGGGATAGACATGCGGATTGATTTCGCGGCGCAGGATTTCTTCCGCTGGAGACAGAGCCAGGACGGCGTCGAAAATTTGAACTTGCCGATGATCATTACATCGATATCACTGGCCAGACGTTCTTCTCCACGGGCTATCGACCCGTACATGAAAGCGGTGTCAATCTGCTTCGATACGGGCTCAAGCACATCGCGCAACACGTCGGCCACGCCAAACGTCTTGCGCAGTATGCCCCGTAACTCCTCGTAGATCGGACATGCTGGATTCGCGCGATAGTGAATCTGATTGCCAACGGGGCTGCGCGACAGCAGGCCCGCTTCCGCCAGGGCACTCAACTCGCGATAAGGCGTGCCGGCGGGCTTTCCCGTGATCCGCGCGATCTCACGCACATGGAAAGACTGCTCAGGGTGCATCAATAGCAATGCCAAAACCTGGCGCCGATACGCGCCAAACAGCAATGCTCCCAGATTTTTGTCTGATGTTGCCATAACCGCGACGATTGTCGCCTTTTTTGCAACGACGATCAAGCCCAAAGCAAACCGACCAGATGCCGTCGTCAATGGCTTCCAGCCCGGTGGTTCGCCGCGGAGCACCTCTTCAAGGTCGTAACTCAGGCGATCCGTTTAGAGTCGCCGGACTATAAACGGGGGTATGCGCAGCGCACGGCCCGCGGGCACCGCGCGCTTACTCCCATTCATCCCGGCATTCGCGACACCACCGCGGCAGCGTCGTCCTTCCAGATTTTCTTTGCCTGTGCTTCGCAGTTGCGCCGCCACGGTCCTCGTGGCACCTGAATTTTATCTCGTGCTAAACTCAATTCATGTTCTCCCGCTTTCCCTTCAAGAATTCGTTATGCCTTGCGTTACTGGTCATGTTGATGACCGGTATCGGGGCTCGCGGTTTTAATTCCGAGTGGATAACCCATGCCCTCCAGCATGACGGCAGCGTCGATCTTGCCCAATCTGTCGATCACTCGCACGCACAACAGCCCGGCGATTCCAGCACGCAAGACCAGAAAGAAAACAAGCAAGACCAGAAAGAAGAACTGAGCGATGTAGCGCACCACCTCCTGCATACAGCCAATCACTTCGAACCCTCCCCCTCCCCACGCTGAGCGCAATCCCTGCAGTTCCGGCAGGTTTCGCCTCGTCCTGGTTCACCCATCAGGCCGTACCGCTTACGAAGCCTGAGCGCACCTTCCGCCCTCCCCGGACCTCGTCGTTCGCGTAACCGCCCCGCCTCGGGGATCGTACCAGCCACTACCGCCCATGCCTCGCGCCGCGTAGACCCGTCAATGGGTCAGCAGCGCGTGTGCGCGGTATGCGGCAGCGCGAATCAAACGGATCCGACAGCCGAGTTTTATCGAGCTTTAATTTTCCATCGCGCGGCGAGCCGCATGCACCGGCTTGCCCTGCGCGATGTATCAAGTGAGGTCAGTAATGAACACAAGGAGTTCCCGCTTCCAGGTGTGGACATGCGCCGTGGCGGCGCTGTGCACCCTGCCTGCTTTCGGTCAGGCGGCCGATCGCCCCGCAAAATTCGCCGTTGCCGACGCACAGATCCAGGCTTTGGGCATCCAGACGGCGCCATTGACGCGCCAATCCAGCGCGGTGAGCGCGAGTTTTCCTGCGCAGGTGGTCGTGTCCGCCGCATGCCGAGCAAGTCGTCAGTTCGCCGGTCGCCGGTTTGGTATCGCAACTGCTGGTCCGGCAGAACCAGCGGGTACGCAAAGGCGCACCGCTGGCTCGCATCGTCAGCCCCGAGCTCAGCCAATTGCAGTTGCAGTTGCTGCAGACGAGCGCGCGCGTCACGCTGGCACGGCAAGCCGCACAGCGCGAACAACAGTTGTTCGACGAAGGCATCATTGCCCAGCGCCGCGTGCAGGAAGCGCAGGCTGCGCTGAAGGAAGGCGAAGCCGCACTGAGCCAGGCGAGGTCAGCCCTGCGTTTAAGCGGCATGCCGACCGCGACGATAAACAAGGTTGCCGCCTCCGGAAATCCGCAAGACAGCCTCACGCTCACCGCGACGCAGGCCGGCATCGTCACCGCGATATCCGTCAAGGCCGGCGAACGGGTCGAGCCGGCCAGTCCCCTGTTGAGCGTGGCGCAAATCGATACGCTTTGGCTTGAGATCCAAGTCCCCGTCGCCGAAAGCGCCGGCTGGCCACCCGGAACCCGGCTCAACGTGCAAGGCCGTGACATCGCGGCGCGCATCCTGAGTACCAGTGCCACGGTCTCCGCCGGCAGCCAGACGGTAGCACTGCGCGCAGTGATCGAGGGCAAGGCCGGCCCGTTACGCGCGGGCGAATTCGTTACTGTCGAACTGCCCGTCGCCACCTCGGCAGACGGCTGGGACGTGCCGCTGTCCGCCGTGGCGCACGACGGCAACCGGGCTTACCTGTTCGTGCGCACGCCGGACGGCTTCGAAGCCAGAGCGGTGGAGGTCGCGGCCCGCGCTGGACAGCGGGTGCGGGTGCAAGGCGCGATCAAGGCCGGCGACCAGGTTGCCGTCAGCGGCGTGGTGGCGCTCAAGGGCGCCTGGCTCGAACAAGGGGAGAACCCGTAATGCTTGCCCGCCTTGTCCAATTTTCCCTGTCGCAACGTTTGTTCGTGCTGCTGGCGGCTTGCTGCTTGCCGGCGCCGGCTGGTATGCCTATGAAGGGCCTGCCGATCGACGCCTTTCCCGACGTGTCGAGCACGCAGGTCAAGATCATCATGAAGGCGCCCGGCATGACGCCGGAGGAAGTCGAAAGCCGCATCGCGGTGCCGCTCGAAGTGGAGATGCTCGGCATCCCCGAACCAGTGATTCTGCGCTCGATGGCCAAGTACGGCCTGGTCGATGTCACGATCGATTTCGAGGACGGCACCGACATCTACTGGGCGCGCCAGCAGGTCAGCGAACGCCTGGCCGACGTCACCGACAACCTGCCGGCAGGCAGTCAGCGGCGGCATGGCGCCGATCACGACCCCGCTCGGCGAGATGTTCATGTTCACCGTCGAAGCGGCCGGCATGTCGCTGGCGGAGCGGCGCAGTGCTGCTCGACTGGATGATCCGGCCGGCGCTGCGCACGGTGCCGGGCGTCGCCGACGTCAACGCGCTCGGCGGCTTGTGCGCAGCTTCGAGGTGGTGCCCGATCTGTCACGACTGGCGGCCAGCGGCGTGACGATGACGCAACTGCGCGAGGCGATCGAAGCGAACAACCGCAACGACGGCGCCGGCCGGATCAGCGACGGCGACGAAGCGCTGCTCGTGCGCGGCGAGGGCAGCATCCGCACCCTGGACGATCTGCGCGCCATCGTCGTGACGATGCAGGACGCCGCGCCCGTGCGCCTGGGCGACGTGGCCGAGGTGCGGATCGGCACCGTCACCCGCTACGGCGTGGTCACGCAAGGACGGCAAGGGCGAAGCGGTGCAGGGCCTGGTGCTTGGCCTGCGCGGCGCCGAACGCGCAAAAGGTCGTCGAGGGTGTCGCGCAAGAGCTGGGCGAGCTGCAGCCGACCCTGCCGCCGGGCGTCGCGCTCAAGGTCTTCTACGACCGCGCCCGCTGATCGAAGGCCGTCGGCACCGTCTCGCAGCGCGCTGCTCGAAGCGACCGTGCTGGTCGTCGTGCTGCTGCTGCTGTTCCTCGGCAATCTGCGCGCGGCGATCGTGGTCGCGCTGGTGCTGCCGCTGGCCGCGCTCACCACCTTCCTGCTGATGCGCGTCTTCGGCCTGTCGGCCAACCTGATGAGCCTGGGCGGCCTGGCCATCGCGGTCGGCATGCTGGTCGACGCCGCCGTGGTGGTGGTCGAGAACATCGTGGAGCACCTCGCGCCGCCACACGGCGGACGCGCAAGCTGCCGCGGCTGCATCTCGATTTACCGCGCGGTGCGCGAGGTCGCGGTGCCGGTGCCTCCGGGCATCTGATCATCGTCACCGTGTTCCTGCCGCTGCTGACGCTGCAGGGCCTGGAAGGCAAGCTCTTCGCGCCGGTGGCGCTGACCATCATCTTCGCGCTGGCGAGCTCGCTGCTGCTGTCGCTGACCCTCATCCCGGTGCTCTCGTCGCTCCTGCTCAAGCAGGCCAGGCACGACGAGCCTGGCTGCTGCGCAAGCTGCTCGCGGCCTATCGAGCCGGCGCTGGCCTGGCGCTGCGCCGCGACAGCGCGTCGTCGTGTGCCGTGGCGGTGGCTGATGCTCGCTGGCGGCGCGCGTCGTCTACACCCAGGTCGGCAAGACCTTCATGCCGACGATGGACGAGGGCGACCTCATCGTCGGCATCGAGAAAGCTGCCCGTCGATCAGCCTGGAGCAGACCGCCGCGCTGGATCTGAAGCATCCACCAGGCGCTCATGAAAGCCATCCCGGAGTCACGGGCGTGGTCGCGCGCGCCGGCTCCGACGAGATCGGGCTCGATCCGATGGGGCTGAACGAGACCGACACGTTCCTGGTGCTGAAGCCGCGCGGCGAATGGCAGGTGCGCGAGCAAGGAGGCGCTGATGGACCAGATCCGCAAGGTGCTCGATCAGCTGCCCGGCATCGAGCTACAGCTTCACCCAGCCGATCGACATGCGGGTCGTCGGAAATGATCATCGGCGTCCGCGGCGACCTGGCGATCAAGGTGTTCGGCCCCGACCTCGACCAGCTCAACGAGCTCGCCGGCCAGCATCGAGCGCGCTCGCTCAAGCAGGTGCCGGGCAACCAGGACGTCTACACGGTCGCCAACGACGGCGTGCAGTACCTGCGCGTCGTGATCGACCGCTGGCGGCGGCCGCCACGGCCTGTCCGTCGAGGATGTGCAGGACGCGCTGCGCGCGCAGATCGAGGGCCAGCGCGCGGGCATCGTGATCGAGCGGCAACCGCCGCATCCCGATCGTGCTGCGGGGGCTGAGGCATCCGTGCGCACCGTCGCCGCCGACTTCGGCGCGCTGCGCATCACCACGCGCCGACGGCCGCACCGTGCCGCTGCGCAGCGTCGCCAGCCTTCAGCGCGCCGACAGGTCCGGTCAAGATCGATCGCGAGAATGGGCAGCCGCTACAGCGTCGTGCATGGCCAACGTCGCGGGCGCGACCTGGTCGGCTTCGTCGAGGAAGCCAAAGCGCAGCGTCGCGCAGACGGTCAAGCTGCCGACCGGCTACCGCATCGACTGGGGCGGCCAGTTCGAGAACCAGCAGCGCGCGCCGCACCGCCTGACGGTGGTGGTGCCGGTGTCGCTCGGGCGTGATCTTCCTGGTGCTGTTCTCCACCTTCGGCTCGGTGCGCCAGGCGCTGCTGGTCCTCAGCAACGTCCCGTTCGCGCTGGTCGGCGGCATCGTCGCGCTGTGGCTGACCGGCGAGTACCTGTCGGTGCCGGCCTCGGTCGGCTTCATCGCGCTGCTGGGCATCGCGGTGCTCAACGGCGTGGTGCTGGTCAGTTATTTCAATCAGCTGCACGCCGAAGGCCTGGCGCTGATCGAGATGCGTGATGCAGGGCGCGCGGCGGCGGCTGCGGCCGGTGCTGATGACCGCTCGCATCACCGCGTTCGGGCTGGTGCCGCTGCTGTTCGCGACCGGGCCCGGGCTCGGAGATCCAGCGGCCGCTGGCCATCGTGGTGATCGGCGGCCTGATCACGGCCACCGCGCTGACGCTGATCCTGCTGCCCATCTTTATCTGCGCTTCGCGCACCCGAAACCGCCCCGCAGGAGCCGACCATGTCTGACCTTTGCCTGGTCCTGTCGATCCCGCCCTCGGTCGAGGAAAAGCTGCTCGACTTGCTGCTCATGTCCTCCGGCGCGACGGTTTTCACCAGCACCGCCACGGCCGCACATGGCCTGGCCCTCGGCACCATGAGTCAGACCGAACAGGTCATGGGGCGGGCACATGCCACGGAAATACGCGTGGTCCTGCCCGAGGCAGAAAAGACGGCGCTGCTCGAACACATTCGCCGGCAATTTGCCGGCACCGGCCTGCGCTATTGGGTGATGCCGGTCATTGATGCGGGAGAAATAGCATGATGAATCGATTATTTTTGATTGGCCTGATGGCCGTTGCGGCCAACGCGCAGGCGCTGGAACCCTTGCACCCGCCCGGGCTGTTACCGACAGAGCTCGCGCGGCGATTGCTCGAACAAGATCCCGCGGTTGGCGCAGCGCGCGCCGGGCTGGAGGTCGCGCGACAGGAGGCGGGCATTCTCGATGCATCGCCCTACGAGTGGACGCCGAAGGTGACGGCACAGCAGCGCAATTTGCAGGACGGCCCCGCTCTATATTTCGAATGGAACGCAGGCGTCGAGCGCACCCTGCGCCTGCCCGGCAAGGCAGCGGCCGATCGCCATCTCGGCCAGGCCACACTCGCGGAGTCCCAGGCGCGCTATGGCGAAGCGCTGCACGAATCCGCCCGCGAACTGGCGGCGTTGTGGGTGGACTGGCTGGCAGCGGAGCTCGCGCCCGCGAACTGGCCGAGCTCAATCTTCAGTCCCTGCAGGAAAGCCTCGCGGCCGTGGAAAAACGCGCCCGCGCCGGCGATGCTTCGAAACTGGATCTGGGCATCGCGCGCGCCGAACTGGCCGAGCAAAGGCGCCTCGACAACGATGCGAAAACCCAGGCTCAGGTCGCCTGGTCGCGACTGTCCGCCCGCTTCCCTGGCGTCCATCGGCAGACGATGGCCTTGCCCGCCCCCCTGCCCGTCTCCGAGAGCGCCGGAACCTGGCAGGAACGGATTTTCGCCGAAAGCGACGAACTGAAGCTCGCGCAGATGGCCTTGCTGAAAGCGCAAGCGATCGCCGGGCAGATGCGCGCGAGCAAGACGCCCGACCCGACATTGGGCATTTACACGGCCTCCGAGTTGGGCGGCCGCGAACATATTTTCGGATTGACGATCAGCATTCCCATTCCGGGAAGCGCTCGCCGCTTGCGCAGCGCCAGTGCCAGCGCAGACGTGCAAGTGCTGCGCCGGGAAGTCGATCTCAGGAAGCGCCAGTTGGAGATGGACATTGCGGGCGCGGTCGCGAACGCGCAAGGCTCCTACGAAAGCCTGCAAATCGCCAATGAAGGCGCGGTGGCCATGCAAGACAATGCCCGTCTCATGCAACGCGCCTACGCGCTCGGTGAAACGGAATTGCAGGCCCTGCTGCTGGCGCGACGCCAGGCGACTGCCGCAATGAACAACGCATTACAGGCCCAGGCGTCGGCCTTGAGAAATTATTACGCGCTGCTGATCGATGCGCACCTGATCTGGGATCTGGAGCATGAATAGCGAACTGTCCCGCCTTTCATGCAGATTGCCGGTGTCCAGCGTGATCACGGCCCCGCGAGGAATGCGGTCAAGCAGCGATGCGCTCACCGCCATTCATCTCGTATCCGCGATACCTCCGCAGCGCATCCTTTTTCCATATTTTTTTACCGGTGCCGCGCAATTGCGCCACCGTGACCCCGCGGCCGACGGTCTTCGCTTCGGCAATGGGAACCAGCGCGGCATAAGGTTTGCCGTGCTTGGTGATAATGGTCGTGCTTCCGCGATGCGCGGCCTCGATCAGCGCAAGCAATTCCTGCCTTGCTTCCTGAACTCCCCTGGTTCGTTTTGTTGCCATTTTCCACCTCAGTTCTGCCCTCAGTCCTCAGTCCTGTTACGATCCAGTTGTAATGGCAGGACGCGAACCCGTTCGCGGGCGGGATCCACAGTCACCAATGCGCCATCCGTCAGCGCCTGGCCTAGTTGCGCAACCGTGGATGCTATGCGTACAGCAAGAACTTCCGGGCGAACATCCTCAGTCCTGATCTGAATCACGCTTGGAATATTGGCGCGGGAAGAAGCGAGTATTGCGCCGAAATCGAGGTCGTGGGTAAGCAGAATGAACCCGTTTGCGGCCGTCCAACTCAGGACATCTTTATCGGGAGCATCCGGAGAGCCAACTGTGGACCAGTGACGGGCCTCGACGCCCACTGCCTCCAATGCCGCTACCCAGCGAGGCGACAGGTTCATATCAACCAGAATTTTCATCCCGTCGTGAGTTCTCGCTCCTCCGCCCGCCATGCGGCGTATCTAAGGGCCTGAAGGATGTCCTCGCGCTCAAGATACGGATAGTCCGCCAGAACTTGTTCCACCGTGGCGCCACTGCCTATCAGTCCGACAATGGTCCCAACCGTAACCCGCGTACCGCGGACGGTAGGTTTCCCTCCCATGACGCGAGGGTCATGCGTGATGCGTTCGAAATTCATGGGTCGCCCTTTCGGCAAAGCTGGAACGATTATATTCCGGCGCACCGCCAGATGCCACGCGACAAATCAGGTGAACTTGCGGTCAGTCCCAATCGCCTAATCGCCCGATCTCCTACTTCGACTCAGTCCTGCCTCTCGCCCTTACTTATGGTCGAAAGACCGGTACCCCCTCGCGGGGCAGTCCTGCCTCTGCCCTTACTCAGTCCTCAGTTATGGGCGCAAGCCCGGTATCCAGCGAAGCTGGGCCTGCCTCTCGCCCTTACTCAGTCCTGCCTTTTCGCCCTTACTCAGTCCTCAGTCCTGCCTTTCGCCCTTACTTATGGTCGAAAGACCGGTACCCCCTCGCGGGGCAGTCCTGCCTTTCTCTGCTTCCCGCCTACCCCTGCGGGCTCTGCTCCATTCGCGGCAGTACTCCTGCATCTGCTCGGGCAGGTTGTCGGGGCAGACGCCGCATTGCTTGTTGCCGGGCACGGCGTAGTCGATGAACTTCGGATAAGGAAGATTCAAGCTCGGCCATGATCTGCTTGAACTCTTCCAGCGTCTTGCCGGCGCCGAGCCGCGGATTGCGCGCCTTCTCCTGGGCGATCGACGAGACGTGGCGGCCGCTGTAGTCGTGCGCCGGATAGACCAGCACGTCGTCGCCGAGCGCAAACAGCTTTTGCGTGACGCTGTGGTACAGCGTCTCGGCATCGCCGTTCTGGAAGTCGGTGCGGCCGCAGCCGTCGATCAGCAGCGCGTCGCCCGAGAACAGACCGTTCGCCGATTGCGGTAGGCGAAGTGGCCGTCGGTGTGGCCCGGCGTGTGCAGGCCGTCCAGCGCGATCGATCCCACGCTGGATCGGTTTGCCTTCCTCCACGCTCAGGTCGACGCAGGGCAGGCGATCGATGGCCGGGGCCGCGATCTTGCTGCCGACGCGTTCCTTGAGATGCAAGCGCCGCCGTGATGTGGTCGGCATGAATGTGCGTATCCACCGTGTACGCGAGTTTCAGATTCAGTTGCTGCAGCACCTGCAGGTCGCGATCGATCGAGTTGATCGACCGGGTCGATCAGCACCGCCTGGCCGGTTTCTTCGCAGCCCAGCAGATAGGTGTAGGTGCTGGACACGGGTTCGAAAAGTTGCCTGAAGATCATGGTTGCTCCATTCAAGATTCGGGTGGTGGCGCCAGCACCTGCGTTGCCGCATGCACGCTGACAAAAGGTTCATGCGCGAGCGCGCGCAGGCGGCCCGCCGCGCTTGAGCCGGTCCAGCACCGGGCCCTTGACCTCGGCCAGATGCAGGACGATGTCGCGGGCCTGCAGATCGGCGCGCAGCCGCTCCAGGGCTTCGGCCGCCGTCAGGTCGATGTGGCTCACCGACGACAGCACCAGCAGCAGGTCGCGCGTGGCCGGGCGCTTGGCCAGATCCGCCTCGATGCGGTCGAGCACGGCGCCGATGTTGGCGAAGAACAGGTTTTCGTCGATGCGCATGATCAGCAGGTGGGGCGTGGGTTTGCACCTGGAAGCGCCGCTCGTTGCGGAAATGTTCGGTGCCCGGCAGCCGGCCCAGCACCGCGATATGCGGCCGGCTCGCGCGCCACAGGAAAGTGCCTGCGGACAGCACCACCCCGATGCCGATGCCGGCCTCGACCCCCAGGGCCAGCACCCCCAGCGCGGTGCCCGCCCAGGCCAGCGCATCGGCGCGATCGTAGCGCCAGGCGTGGCGCGGCGTCGCCAGGTCGATCAGCCCCACCACCGCGACGATGATGGTGGCGGCGAGCACGGTCAGCGGCAGGCGCTCGAACAGCCCGGTCAGCCCCAGCAGCACGAGCGCCATGAGGCCGGCAGAGATCACACCGCCATCGGCGTCTGCGCGCCGGCGGCGAAATTGACGACGCTGCGCGCGAAGCCGCCCGTCACCGGAAAGCCCCCCGACAGCGCGCTCGCCAGGTTGCTTGCGCCCAGCCCGCGCAGTTCGGCATCGGGGTCGATGCGCTGGCCGCGCTTGATCGCCAGCGACCGCGCGACCGAAACGCTTTCGACGAAGCCGACCAGCGCGATCATGAACGCCGGCAGCAACAGCGCCATCACCTGCTCACGCGCGGGCCAGGCCCGCTGGCAGCGAGGGGAGGCCTTGCGGAATGGCGCCGACGACCGCAACGCCGTGGCGCGTGTCGAGCTGCCACAAGGCGACTGCGCCGATGCCGAGCAGCACGATCGCCATCGGCGCCAGCCTGGCGATCAGGTCGGCCGCGCGCGGCGCCAGACCCGCGCGCGCAAGCAGCGCAGCCGAGATAGCGGCGCGAACTCCACAGCAGCAGCACGGCCGCGAGTCCAAGCGCGGCGGTGGCGGGCTGCAGCTGGTGCAAGCTTGCCAGCATCGACACCAGCAATTCGACCGCGCTCTGGCCGCTGCGCCGGAATGCCCAGCAGCGGTTTCAACTGGCCGATGGCGATCAGCAGCGCGGAGCCCGTGACGAATCCGCTCACGACCGGATGACTGAGCAGGTTCGCCACGAACCCCAGCCTGAGCACGCCCAGCAGCAGCAACTGCAGCCCGCCCAGCCCCGCCAGCACGATCGCCAGCGCAAGGTATTCGGCACTGCCCTGCGCCGCCAACGGCGCGAGCGCCGACGCCGTCATCAACGACGCCACCGCGACGGGCCCGACGGCCAGGGTCATGCTCGAGCCGAACGCCGCGTAAGCGATCAGCGGCAGGATGCTCGCGTACAGGCCCACATGCGGCGGCAGCCCCGCGAGCATGGCGTAGGCCAGGCTTTGCGGCACCAGCAGCACCGTCACGACCAGGCCGGCGATGCCGTCCTGCATGGCCTGGTCGCGCCGGTAGTGGCGCAGCCACGCGGGCAATGCGCGCACCCAGCGTGGCGGCGCGCCGGCGTTGGGCTCGCTCATGCGAGCGGCTCGCCCTTCTGATCCCGGGGTCGCTCAGCGCTCGATGCTATGCCGCCGGTCGCGCGCCGATACGCGTACACGAAGACCGCCATCCCCGCGACATCCGCCGCCCAGTCCCACACCGAGCTGTCGCGCCCCGGCGTGTAGAACTGGTTCCACTCGTCGAGCACGCCGACGAGCGGCACGAACACCAGCGGCACCCACGCCCAGCGGCGCCCTGCCCCGTGCGCGAGCAGCAAGGCCATGACGCCGTAGTAGAAGAAGTGCAGGACCTTGTCGGAGATGAACGCGAGCCACGGCAGCTTGCCCGTGTCATCGGCGCCGACAAAAAGCATCGCCGCCATGAAAAAGGCGGCTGCGATGGAGAAGAGCCGTGACGATCGTGACGACGTGACGGTCGTGACGGTCGCGTAGAACCGTGAGGGGCGTGAATCGGGTCGGTCGAG
>CAWJWT010000007.1:0-132317 GCA_963846655.1 uncultured beta proteobacterium
CCATACTCGCCAGCGCGTCGGAGGGAAAGTGGCGATTGGCTTGCCACGCGCGACCAGCCGGTGCCAGCACTAAGCAACATTAGCCCAAACTTCGAAGCAATTCGAGCCGGTTGTGGCATGGGTATCGATTCCAGATTGCGCGAGGCCAAGGCGGCGTTGGTGGCCGCATGGGAAGTATGGCCGGAGGAAGCTTCTGATCGTCCGAATCGTCCGGCCGCTCGCGATTCGTTGACTGCTTGAGTCCGGTCGTTAGCCGATCGGCGGAGAAAACCGCCGCTGCCCCCACTGCCAGACCCTTACTTTTGGCGAGAGCCGCTTCCCCCGGCTCTTCACCGCTCGGTGTGACCAGCACGGTAACGAGGTGCGCATAACGAGTGGCCGCCCGCAGGTCATCGCTGCCGCGTTCCGCGCCATTCCGGGAACCGAACACGGGCGTGTGCCGCGCACCCCAGTTGGCCAATCTCTGATCGGCGTTGTCTATCTGCAGGGCCAGCGCCCCTGCTGCCGGTAACCACGTTTGCGTCGACAGCAAGGCCGCACGTGCGGATGCGCCGATGCGCGCCCATCCTGGAGATATTGTTGCATCCTGTCCCCAACCGCGCCCATTTGGCGAATTCGCGCAACTGCTCAGCAGAATCGCCCAACCGATTGCCGGCAAGAACGACATCCATTTCCAGCTTGGTCGCATGATAGGCATCCTCACCGCCCTGCCAGGACACACATCGCATCCGCCGCGTCGAACCCCTTGTCTTGCAGGCCATCGGGACATTCTGCGCTGGCGACGGGGACCCGTTAGGTAGGGCCCTGCCGCAACGCCCTATCATATGACAGCGCTCGAGGTTGTGTACTGATGCTCATCCATGAAAAAACACCAACCGCCTTGAAGGGGGTTGGTGTTGTTTGGTGGTGGAGGCGGGCGGAATCGAACCGCCGTCCGCAAGTCCTCTACAGACAGTTCTACATACTTAGCCAGGTTATTTGATTTAACCTCGTCCACGCCGACCGACAGGCTGGGGAGAGGCGAGTTACCTTCGTTTTAATACCGCAGCAAGTAACCCGCTACGGCACGATCTCACGTATATGGCTCCACTGCTGTTGCCCAGCCCGGCCCGTGAGGCCAACCGGTGTGGAGTCAAGCCGGTATTAAGCGGCTAGAGCGTAACGTTCGTCGTTTGCGACTATACGTTTTCCAGCTGTATTAACGAGGTAACTGGTCCTCGGTATGCACTGCACTGCTTTGCAACCCACGTCGAAACCAGGTCGCCCCCATTGAACTTTTAGATGGTGTTACCCGGAAAAAATTCAATGTCCCGATTCTAACAGATCAGGAGGCCCAGCCATTGAAAAGGATGGGTCCGAGTTCGCCCGGCGAGTCGACCAGCAAGATCGGCTCCCCATGCTTCCGGAGGGCGGTCACCGCCCAGATAACCATAGCGCACCACGACCACGCGCATGCCGGCAGCATGACCCGCCTGCACATCGCGCTCGTCGTCGCCGACATAAATGCATTGATCCGCCGAAGCCCCGATGCGCGACAGGGCTTCGAGCAACGGCGCCGGATGGGGTTTCGCAAAAGGGGTTGTGTCGCCGCACACGATGCATGCGCAACGATCTTCCACTTGCAACGCGCGCAGCAACGGAAACGTGAAGCGTTCCGCCTTGTTGGTGACAACGCCCCATTTGAAGTCGCGCTGCTCGATTGCGTGCAGCAACGCGGGGACTCCTTCAAACAGGGAGCTGTTGCGTGCGAGGTTCTTTTCGTACAGATCCAGAAACTCGTCGCGCATCTGCGCGTAACCGGCATCGTCGGGCGAAATATCGAATCCACGCTTCAATAATCCGCGCGCGCCCGACGAGGCATACGTCCTGAGTTCTGCTATTGCAAGCTCGGGCATTGCCCGCGCCAGACGCAGTTGATTCAATGCAAAACCGAGATCCGGTGCCGTGTCTGCAAGCGTACCGTCGAGGTCGAACAGGATGCTGCGCAAACTCATGCTGCTCGACGCTCGTCCGGCCAACCGCTATCGTGCCAGCAACGCAAGCAATTGCTCATCGGAGAGCAAGTCTTCCAGAGCCTGGGACACGGCCGTATTGACTAGTTTCGCACTGTCCCTGCGGTAAGGGGGGGCGGCGCCGTCCCTGCGCGTTCGGACATTGAACTGGCGATCGTAAGTGGAACTCGCATTCGCGGCGTGTGCCGCCACTTCGGCACGCAATTCCGTATCGAAGGTCAATGGCCGTTTCTCCGACTGCAATTCGAGATTGTTGACGGTGATGTCCAGCGTACTGTCCATGCTCTCGCTGTACGGCTGAACCTTGAAACCCATTTTAGTCAGCGCCTGTTCCACCCGCTTGTAGATGGCGGGGCTTGGATCTTTCTCGACGAATACGTCGACCATTTTGCGATCCGGGTCGCCGACTTCGCCGAGCTTCTTGTTGGCGCGCTCATCCGACACGCGCAGTCCCACCGTTTTGCCATTGCCAACCTGCGCCGTTTTGACCTGACCGGGGGATCGATCTGGAGGTATTGGGGTTTCAACGTACAGCCCTGGACTGCCAAGGCAAGGATGATTACTGCGCCAGCGAGCAAGCTCTGCTTTTTCATTGTTGATCCTCCTAGAGTGAGGCAACATCTGATCCCGCGACCGGGGAAAAGTTTCACCTGCGCCAAATGCTTAGTCTGACGAAGTGCTCAGAATGTAATTTACCGACGTATCGGGCGCCAGGGCGTAGTTGCCTGAAAAGGGATTGTACGTCATGCCGATCAAATGATCAGGATGCATTCCAGCGGCCCGGCAGGCGCGCGCCAGCTCGGCGGGGGTGATGAAGCGGGCGTAATCGTGGGTTCCCTTGGGCAGCAACCCCAGCACATATTCGGCGCCCAGCACGGCGAACAGGTATGCCTTTGGATTGCGATTGATGGTTGAAAAAAAACACCTGCCGCCCGCCGTAACGAGCGTCGCACAGGCATTTACCACGCTGGCCGGATTGGGCACATGCTCAAGCAATTCCATGCACGTCACGATGTCGAACTCATGTGGCTGCTGTTGGGCGAGTTCTTCGACCGACACGTTTCGATAGTCGACTTCCAGCCCGCTTTCCAGCAAATGCATCTGGGCAACTTTAAGTGCGCGATCCCCCAGATCGATGCCGGTTACCTTGGCGCCGGCGGCGGCCATCGCTTCGGAGAGTATTCCCCCGCCGCATCCGACATCCAGTACGCGCTTGCCCTTGAGTCCAGCGATCCGGTCCACATAGCCCAGGCGTAGCGGGTTTATTTTGTGCAAGGGCTTGAACTCGCTTTGCGGATCCCACCAGCGATGCGCGAGATCGCTGAATTTCTGCAGTTCGACTGGATCGACGTTGATCATTTCCGGTTGCTCCGCCTTCAGATGGTCGCGCGGATGCGCGCTTTCCATTCCGCGGTTCTGCGCAGCACTTCCTGAACATCCAGGTGCAGCAGTTTGCCGGATTCCACCAGCTGCCGCCCCGCCACCCAGACATCGCTCACATGTTCCCGGCCTGCGCTGTACACCAAGTGTGAGACAGGATCATAGCAGGGGGCGAGTTCAATCGAATCGAGATTGATCGCGCACAAGTCGGCTGCCTTGCCTGGTTCAATGGACCCGATGATCTTTTCCAGTCCCAATGCCTGAGCGGCGTTGAACGTGGCCATGCGAAGCGCAAGGCTGGCTGGCACGCTTTCGGCGTTTGCACTCTGGGCTTTGCCCAGTAGCGCGGCGAGTCGCATCTCGCAGAACAGGTCCAGCCGATTGTTGCTGGCGGCGCCGTCCGTTCCAATGCCGACGTTTATGCCGGCGGCCAGCATTTTAGTCAGCGGCGGCGATGCCACTGGCGAGTTTCAGATTGGAGGAAGGGCAGTGCGCAACCGAACAACCCAGCTGCGCGAGCAGGGCGATCTCCGAATCCTCCAGATGAACCGCATGCACGGCGATGAAGTTGGCACCGAGCAAGCCCAGTTTTTCCAGTCTGGCTATGGGCCGCATGCCGTGTTTGGCAAGGCTCTCCATGATCTCGTCGCGCGTCTCATGCAGGTGCGTGTGGATCGGGATCTGCAGTTGCTCGGCGAGCGTCAGGATATGCTCGAAGGTTCGATCGCTGACAGTGTAGGGCGCATGCGGGGCCATGCAGAAGCTTAGCAATGGCTCCTGTTTGAAATCATCGCGCATCGCCAGGCCTTTGCGCAGATAGTCCTGCGCATCACTCGCGTAGGCGGTGGGAAACTCGATCACCACGATTCCGAGCGCGGCCCGCATGCCTGCATCGAGCGCCGCCCGACCTGCCATCTCCGGGTGAAAATACATGTCACTGAAACAGGTGACTCCGCCGCGCAGCATTTCAGCGCACGCGAGCAATGTGCCGTCGCGCACGAACTGGGGCGAAACGTGTTTGGCTTCGGCGGGCCAGATGTGCTTGGACAGCCAGTCCATGAGCCTGACGTCATCGGCCAGGCCGCGCATCAAGGTCATCGCTGCATGCGTATGCAGGTTGATGAGTCCGGGGATCAGCACGTGCGAATCCAGGCGAGTGGTGCTGGCCGCGGTACCACGCCGGCGCATCTCGTCGCGTGGCAATATCGCGACGATCGTTGCCGTCTGCGACCGCCACGCTATGGTTCTCCAGAACCACGCCGTGAGGTTCAACCGGAACGATATAAGCGGCATCGATGATCAGATCTGCCGAGAAAGCCTCTTGTCGCTGCATGGATGCCCTCAAAAAAAAGCCCTGCTGGAACAGGGCTTGTGCACGCACACCAGATCCAGCGTCAGTTTGTGAGCTTGGATCCGCTGACGCTGACTTCCACCCTGCGATCGGGTTGAAAACAGGCGATCAATTTCTTGCCGCGTTCCTTCGCGCATGAATCGCCCGTCACGGGTTCGTCTTCGCCACGCGCTTCCACCTGGATACGGTCTGCACTGACGCCCTGGCTTGCCAGATAAGCGCGTACCGATTCGGCACGACGCTTGGACAGCTTCTGATTGTAAGGCCGGGATCCAATGCGGTCTGCATGCCCGATCACGGAGATCGACAGGACTTCAGCGCCGTCGAGGCTGGCAATCATCTCATCCAGGAGTACGCGCTGGTCCGCCCGGATCGCCGCTTTGTCGAATCCGAAGAGGGGATCCGCTTCGAAGTCGACGGAGATCGATCTGGGTGCGGCAGGAGCGGCCTGTTGGGGTGCGGGAGCAGGTTTCGGTGCCGGCGCAGCGACCGGTTCGTCCGCATAGATCTTCGGTTCGCCGATCACGCTGTCTGCCGCGGCGCGTTGTTCTTCCGGATAACTGAGGGTTCCGGATTCATCGGGTACCGGGCCGAGTTCCCCGATTTCCTCGCTCGCCGGCTCTTCATCGGGATACTCCGTCGTGTCTGTGATGGAGTTCTGCATTTCGGGCGTAGCAGCCTGTTCTGCCGAAACGGACTCGTCGTCCAGCGGGCCGAGTTCCTCGATTTCTTCCTCCTCGGCTTGTTCGTCGTCGTACTGCGCTGTCTCGCCGATTGAACTGTCGTCCGCGGGTATCTCTTCCTGTTGCGCCGAAACGGATTCATCGGGCAACGGACCCAGATCCTCGACAGCCTCCTCCTCCTGCACGGGATCTTCCGGCATCTCGTACTTCGTCACCGGAAATTCGGCTGCCGGTTCGCTCGTCGGAGCCGCAGCCACGGGCGCGGGCTTGGGTGGCGGTGCTTCTTCGAGCGGACGCTCCACGAACTGCACCGATTCTTTTTCCGGTTGGTACTGATCGCCACCGCCGGAGCTGCTGCGTTCGGTTTGGCTGGAGCAGCCGGCTATGGCTACACCCACCAGGAACATCAGCAGTCTGTTTGTCTTTGGTCGCATGTATTCCCCCTGTCGTTCCGGTCATTGAATAAGGCGGATTATTGCCCATTCCCAGCCGGGATAGAAGCGAATAGCAACATAATTCCGCAGCGATATGTCAAGCGGTTGAATCCTCGGCAAAGCATCCCGCGTCAGCGCGCAATCATGGCTTGCAAGCCGGTGCTGAACGATGTCTCGGGCGGGGTCGGCATGATAAAATGCCGCGCTTGTGTCCGCTCCGCCCGCTGCGCGGGCCCGCCGATTACCTCCCTCGTTGCCTTTCAGCTGTGATGGGCAACGTATTTTCATGATGGTTTGCAACAAGAACATTAACAAGTCCTGATGGATCAATTTGCCAAAGAAACGCTTCCGATAAGTCTCGAAGAGGAGATGCGCCGCTCCTATCTGGATTACGCAATGAGCGTAATCGTGGGCCGCGCCCTGCCAGACGTTCGCGACGGCCTGAAACCGGTGCACCGGCGCATACTTTTTGCGATGCACGAAGCGAACAACGTCTGGAACCGGCCCTACGTCAAATGCGCCCGCGTCGTGGGAGACGTTCTCGGCAAATACCATCCGCACGGCGATTCGGCGACCTATGAAGCCCTGGTGCGCATGGCCCAGGATTTTTCAATGCGCTATGTGCTGATCGACGGTCAAGGCAATTTCGGGTCCGTCGATGGCGATTCCGCAGCGGCCTATCGCTACACCGAATGCCGGCTGGAGAAAATTGCCGCCGAACTCCTTGCCGATATCGACAAGGAGACGGTCGATTTTGTTCCGAATTATGACGGCAAGGAGCAGGAGCCCGGGGTCCTTCCCACCCGCATTCCGAATCTGCTGATCAATGGTTCATCGGGCATTGCCGTGGGCATGGCGACGAACGTGCCCCCGCATAATCTGGGGGAGATCGTCAACGCCTGTCTGGCGATCCTCGAGCGCCCGGATATCAGCCTCGACGAATTGATCGAGCTCGTGCCCGGGCCGGATTTTCCGACGCGGGGGATCATCTACGGCACCGCAGGGGTCAAGGAGGGCTATCGCACGGGACGCGGTCGCATCGTCATCCGGGCCCGCACGCATGTCGAAGAACTGGAAAAGGGCAATCGTCAAGCCATCGTCATCGACGAACTGCCCTATCAGGTCAACAAGTCTTCGTTGCTGATAAAAATCGGCGAACTCGTGCGCGAGAAGCGTCTCGATGGACTGTCGGAGATACGCGACGAATCCGATAAATCCGGCATGCGCGTCGTGCTGGAACTCAAACGCGGCGAGGTGCCCGAGGTCATCCTGAACAATCTGTACAAAGAAACGCAGATGCAGGATACCTTCGGGATGAATATGGTTGCGCTGGTGGAGAATCAGCCGCGCCTGCTCAATCTGAAGGAGATCCTCGACGCGTTCCTGCGTCATCGGCGCGAGATAATCACGCGTCGGACCGTATTCGAGTTGCGCAAGGCGCGCGATCGCGGCCACGTGCTCGAAGGCCTCGCCGTGGCGCTGTCCAACGTCGATGAAATCATCGCGCTGATCAAGGCGGCCACCGCGCCTGCCGAAGCCAAACGGGAGCTGATGTCGAGGCCGTGGCATTCGCAACTCGTCGAATCGATGCTGGCACGGGCCGAAGTCAGGGATGCGCGCCCCGAGTCGCTGTCCCCTGAATTTGGCCTGCATGCCGATGGCTACCGGCTGTCCGACGTGCAGGCGCAGCGCATCCTCGAGATGCAGTTGCAGCGGCTGACCGGGCTGGAACAGGAAAAAATCGTCAACGAGTATCGGGAGGTCATGGAGACGATCGCGGATTTGCTCGATATCCTGGCAAAACCCGAACGCATCACCCGGATCATTACCGAGGAATTGACGAAATCGCGCGACGAGTTCGGGGACGAACGGCGCAGCGAGATCGTCGCAAATGCGCAGGACCTCAGCATGGAGGACCTGATCGCACCCGAAGACGTGGTGGTCACGCTGTCTCACAGCGGTTATGTGAAGGCGCAACCTCTGGCGGATTACCGCGCGCAGAAGCGCGGCGGGCGCGGCAAGCAGGCGACGGCGACGAAGGAAGACGATTTCATCGATAACCTGTTCATCGCCAACACGCACGATTATGTCCTGTGCTTTTCCAGCCGCGGGCAGTTGTACTGGATCAAGGTTTACAACGTGCCGCAAGGCGGGCGTGCGAGCCGGGGCAAACCCATCGTCAATCTGCTTCCGCTGACCGACGGGGAGAAAATCACTGCAATACTTCCGGTGCGCGAATTTGACGAGAACAAGTACATTTTCATGGCCACGGCGAACGGCACGGTCAAGAAAACGCGGCTCTCCGATTTCTCGCGCCCGCGCCCTTCGGGCATCATCGCCGTGGACCTTGACGAAGGCGATTATCTGATCGGCGTGGCGCTGACCGAAGGCCGCCACGACATCATGCTGTTCTCGGACGCCGGCAAGGCGGTGCGTTTCGACGAGCAGGACGTGCGGCCGATGGGGCGAGTGTCGCGCGGGGTGCGGGGCATGAGGCTGCAGGGCGGGCAGAAGGTGATTTCCCTGCTGGTCGCTGACAATGAGACCGTCTCGGTCCTTGCGGCGACGGAGAACGGCTACGGAAAACGTACGCCGATTTCCGAGTACACCCGTCATGGGCGGGGTTCCCAGGGCATGATCGCAATCCAGACGACGGCGCGAAACGGCAATGTCGTGGCGGCCACCCTGGTGGACGGCAATGACGAGATCATGCTGATCACGACCGGGCGGAGTATTGATTCGCACACGCGTGGCGGAGATCCGTGAGATGAGTCGCGCCACGCAAGGCGTGACGCTGATCAATCTCGGGCCGGACGAGAAACTGGCGGGGCTGCAGAAGATCGTCGATAGTGACGATGCGGAAGGCGATCTGGATGCGAACTCGTCAACACCCGGGGATTACGCGGGCGACGACGGCACGCCAGCGCCGCCGGAGACCGACGGACCCGAAGAACAGAACTAGCGTCGCGGGCTTTCGCGGTCATGTCGATAGATCGGAGCAGGCAAGTGGGGAAAGTATTCAATTTCAGTGCGGGGCCTGCGGTACTGCCGCAACCGGTTCTGGAGCAAGCGCGTGACGAGATGCTGGATTGGCATGGATCGGGCATGTCGGTCATGGAAATGAGTCATCGTGGCAAGGAGTTCATCGCCATTCACGCGCAGGCCGAGGCTGGATTGCGCGAGTTATTGCAGATTCCGCCGAACTACAAGGTGCTGTTCCTGCAGGGTGGGGCGATCGCCGAGAATGCCATCGTGCCGATGAATCTTTTGCGCGGACGCAGCGTGGCGGATTATGTCAACACCGGAGAATGGTCGAAAAAATCGATCAAGGAGGCGAAGAAATACTGCAGCGTGAACGTTGCCGCTTCCAGCGAAGATCGTAATTTCTCGTATATTCCGCGCCGCGACACCTGGCGGCTGAGTGCCGGGGCGGCCTACGTGCATATCTGCTCAAACGAGACCATCGGCGGCGTGGAGTACCACTGGGTCCCGGATACGGGTGACATTCCCCTGGTAGCGGACATGTCCTCCGATATCCTGTCGCGCCCGATCGACGTTTCCCGCTACGGACTGATTTATGCTGGGGCCCAGAAAAACATCGGTCCGGCGGGTCTGACGATCGTGATCGTCCGCGACGATCTGATCGGCCAGGCCTTGCCCATCACGCCTTCGGCCTTCGATTACAAACAGCAGGCGGACAGCGATTCCATGCTCAACACGCCGCCAACGTATGCAGTGTATATCGCCGGCCTGGTCTTCGACTGGTTGAAACAGCAGGGTGGGCTCGCCGCGATGGAACAGCGCAATATCGCCAAGTCGCGGCTGTTGTATGACTATCTGGACGCAAGCCGATTCTTCACAAGTCCGGTCGACCAGCAGGACCGCTCCCGCATGAATGTCCCGTTCAAGCTCAGGGACGAATCGCTGGACAAGGCGTTCCTCGACGGCGCGCAGCAGCGCGGCATGCTGCAGTTGAAGGGGCACCGGGCGGTCGGCGGCATGCGCGCATCGCTTTACAATGCCATGCCCATCGAAGGCGTGGAGGCGCTGGTGCGCTATCTGCAGGAATTCGAGGGCAACCATGGCTGAACCCGCCGGCATCCTGACCTTGAATTCGATTGCGGCGAGCGGCCTGCAGCGGCTTCCGGCGGATCGTTATTCGGTCGGTGCGCAGATTGAGGCGCCGGTGGCGATCCTCGTGCGTTCGCAGGACATGAAAGCAATGCTTATTGCTGCTTCGGTGCGGGCCATCGGCAGGGCAGGCGCGGGGACCAACAACATTCCCGTGGCACAGATGAGCACGCGCGGCATCCCGGTGTTCAATGCGCCGGGTGCCAATGCCAACGCGGTCAAGGAACTGGTGTTGGCCGGCATGCTGATCGCCGCACGCAATCTCGTTCCCGCCATCCGATTTACCGACAGCCTGTCCGGCAGCGACGAACAGATCGAGAAGGCGGTGGAGGACGGCAAGAAGAACTTCGCCGGCGTGGAACTGCCGCAGCATATGCTGGGAATCATCGGCCTCGGAAAAGTCGGCAGCCTGGTCGCCGATGCGGCCATCAAGCTGGGCATGGAAGTATTCGGTTATGACCCGGAAATAACGGTCGATGCGGCCTGGAGCCTGCCTTCACAGGTCAAGAAGGCGCACAGCATCGAAGAGGTTCTGCGCAACAGCGATTTCGTCACGCTGCATGTGCCCTTGCTGGACGCAACCCGTAACCTGATCGACGCCAGGCGCATCGGCTTGATGAGGCCCGGCGCGGTCTTGCTGAACTTCTCCAGGGATGGCATCGTCGATAACGAAGCAGTGGTCGCCGCCCTGGATGGCGGCAAACTCAAGTCGTACGTATGCGATTTTCCCAGTGCCCGATTCAAAGGCCATCCGGCCGTGATGGCAACACCGCATCTGGGGGCCTCCACCGTGGAAGCCGAGGAAAATTGCGCCATCATGGTCGTCGACCAGGTGCGCGATTATCTGGAAAACGGCAATATCCGAAATGCGGTGAACTTTCCCGATGTGGTCATGCCCCGCGAGTCGCCGTACCGGCTCGGCATTGCCAATGCCAATGTGCCGAACATGGTCGGACAGATTTCGACGGCGGTCGCGCAGGCGGGATTGAACATCCACAACATGCTGAACAAATCGAGGAAGGACATGGCTTATACGCTGGTCGACGTCGACAGCGCGGTGCCCGGTTTCGTGATCGACAGGATTGCTGCGATCGCGGGCGTGCTCGCGGTACGTTATCTGCCGGCCTCGTAGCCATGTCCGAGAAGCTCAAACAGTTGCGCGCCCGAATCGACGCATTGGATCTGGAGATCCTTGCGCTGGTGAACGAGCGCGCGACCACGGCGCACGCGATCGGCACGCTGAAGGATGACGGCACGGTTTACCGTCCGGAGCGCGAAGCCCAGGTGCTGCGACGATTATCGGACCACAACAAGGGCCCGTTGCCTGGCCAGCGTCGTCATGCATTTGTTCACTGAAGTCATTTCCGCCTGTCGCGCGCTGGAAGACGCCTTTGCCGTCGCAACGCTCGGGCCGAAGGGGACGTTCAGCGAAGAGGCCGCGGTCAAGCACTTTGGCGGGCAATCGCCGCTCGTGCTGTGCACCTCGATCGACGAAGTGTTCCGTTCGGTGGAGAGCGCAAATGTCGGCTACGGGATCGTGCCGATCGAAAATTCGACCGAAGGCGCCATTGGCCGCACCCTCGACCTGCTGCTCTCGACGCCGTTGCAGATTGGTGGAGAAGTCCTGCTTCCCGTGCATCAGAACCTGCTCTCGAAGGGCCGGGACATTGCGGGGGTAAACCGGATCTTTTCGCATACGCAGTCGCTGGCCCAGTGCAATCGCTGGCTTGCACAGAATTGTCCGCGCGCGGAACGCGTGCCGGTCACCAGCAATGCCGAAGCTGCCAAGCGCGCGCAAAACGAGGCCGATTCAGCCGCAATCGCCGGGCGTTCGGCCGCGGCCCATTATGGCCTGTCGATATTAGCCGACAACATCGAGGACGAACCCAACAACACGACGCGCTTTGTGGTGCTGTCCAGGCAGACCGTGCCGCCGTCGGGCAGGGATAAGACGTCGATTGTCATGTCTACGCGCAATCTGCCGGGCGCGATTCATCAACTGTTGACGCCGCTGGCGGCCAATGGCGTGAGCATGACGCGGCTTGAATCCCGCCCCTCGCGCACAGGATTGTGGGAGTACGTTTTTTTCCTGGACATGGAAGGCCACCAGGCGGAAGCGCATGTGGCGCGTGCGCTCAAGGAAATGCGCGAACTGGCCGCGTTTCTGAAGATTCTCGGCTCTTATCCGGTCGCCGTACAGTGAAGGCCATGTCCCCGGCAGTGCTGCTCGATGTGTGCGAGCGTGCCCCACAGTACGTGCGCGACATTGCGCCTTATCAGCCGGGCAAGCCGATCTCCGAACTGGCCCGGGAACTGGGTCTGGACGAGCAAAGCATCGTCAAGCTGGCGTCCAACGAGAATCCCCGCGGCGCCAGTCCCAAAGCGCTGGCCGCAATGCGCATCGCAGTGGAGCAAACCGGCCGTTATCCGGATGGCAACGGCTTCGCACTCAAGCGGGCGCTGTCGAAGCGCTATGCGCTTTCGCCCGATCGAATCGTGCTTGGCAACGGTTCCAACGATGTACTGGAAATGGCGGCCCGCGCCTTCCTGGGACCGGGCAGCTCGGCGGTCTATTCGCAGCACGCGTTTGCGGTGTATCCGCTGGCGACTCAGGCAACAGGCGCGGCGGGAATCGTCGTGCCGGCACGCGATTTCGGTCACGACCTGGTCGCGATGGCCAAGGCGATTCGCAGCGATACGCGCGTCGTCTTCATCGCCAATCCCAATAATCCCACGGGCACCTGGTTGCCGTCGCGTACGGTCTACGAATTCCTGAAGGCGGTGCCGGAAAACGTATTGATCGTGCTGGATGAAGCGTACAACGAGTATCTCGATGTGGACCAGCGCAGCAATGCAGTGCAGTGGAGTCAGGAATTTGCGAACCTGGTGGTGTCCCGGACGTTCTCGAAAGCTTACGGCCTTGCCGGATTGCGCGTCGGTTACGGGTTTTCGCATCCGCAAGTGGTGGACCTCATGAATCGCGTACGTCAGCCATTCAATGTCAGCGATATCGCGCAAGCGGCCGCAGTCGCGGCCCTGTTCGACGATGAGTTCGTCGATCAGAGCACGCAACTCAACACGCGGGGCATGCAAGCGCTCACGCAGGGCTTTGCGCGTCTCGGTCTGTCGTGGATTGCGTCTCACGGCAATTTCGTTTGCGTCAAGGTAGGCGACGCGGCAGAGATCTTCCAGCGCCTGCTCAAACGCGGATTCATCGTGAGGCCAGTTGCCGCCTACGACTTGCCGGAATACCTGCGCGTAACGATCGGGACCGAATCCGAGAACGAGCGCTTCCTGTCGGCGCTCGCGTCCGTGCTGCGCTGAACTCGCATGTCACGCTGTAAATAGTCACTCTCTTGAGCGAATTCACCTGCGATAGACTGGTTGTGATCGGTGTCGGCCTTATCGGCGGCTCGGTTGCCTGCGCCCTCAGGCGAGCGGGCAAGGCCCGGCGCATCGTAGGCGTGGGCCGCGGTCGCGCCAATATCACGCGTGCGCTGGAGCTGCGCGTCATCGACGAGGCCAGCGATGACGTCAGCGTGGCGGTACGGGGGGCGGATATCGTGTTGCTGGCGGTGCCCGTAAGGCAGAACGAAGGCTTGCTCGCCAGGCTGGCGGGCTGCGTGCCCGCGCAGGCGCTGGTGACCGATGCGGGCAGCACCAAGATGGATTACGTTGCCGCAGTACGCCGATTGCTCCCATCGCACCTGCCGCGAGTGGTCCCGGCGCATCCCATCGCCGGCGCGGAGTCGACGGGCGTGGAAGCGGCCAGAGCCGACCTGTTCGCCGGCAAGAATGTGGTGTTGACACCGTTGGCCGAAACCGATCCCGCCGCGACGGACCGCATCGAATCCATGTGGGCTGCCTGCGGTGCGCGCGTACGCCGCATGTCGCCGAGCCACCACGATCGGCTGTTTTCTGCGGTCAGCCATTTGCCGCATATGCTCGCCTATGCGCTCGTGCACATGATCGCGACGCGTCCGGATGCGAAGGAGTTGTTCAGTTTTGCCGCCGGTGGCTTTCGCGACTTCACGCGGATTGCGAGCAGTTCGCCGGAGATGTGGCGTGACATCGCCTCGGCGAACCGGGACGCCTTGCTCGTCGACATCGCCGATTATCAAGCGCAATTGGCCCAGCTGTCGGAACTGATCCGCAGTGCCGATGCCGAGCAACTCGAACGGCTGTTCGAAACGGCACGTGCTGCGCGCAATGCCTGGCTGAGGCAGGACGCGTGAAGCCGGGACTTCGCCAAAGCGATGCCTGACTATCCGGATTATCTCGAGCTCGGACCGCTGAACCGCGCGGCGGGCACCGTGCGCCTGCCCGGGTCGAAAAGCATTTCCAATCGCGTATTGCTGCTGGCCGCGCTCGCCGACGGATCCACCCGCATTCACGACCTGCTTGAGTCCGACGACGTCGAGCGCATGCTCGAAGCGCTCAGAATGCTGGGCGTAAGAATCGACCGCATCGCGCCGGAATCGGTGCTGGTGCACGGGTGCAGCGGCAGATTTCCGGTGACGCGCGCGGATTTGTTCCTGGGTAATGCCGGGACTGCCTTCCGGCCGCTGACCGCGGCGCTGGCCCTGAGCGGCGGCCACTACAAGCTCTCCGGCGTTGCCCGCATGCACGAACGGCCCATCGGCGATCTGGTGGATGCCTTGCGCAGCCTCGGGGCAGACGTGAGCTACCTCGGCGCCGAAGGCTATCCGCCGCTGGAAATCCGGCCCGCGCCGATAAAAGGCGATCCGACGGTACGGGTGCGCGGCGCCGTATCGAGCCAGTATCTGACCGCATTGCTGATGTCCTTGCCGCTCGCTGGAAGGCCCATCACCATCGAGGTCGTCGGGGAGCTGATTTCGAAGCCCTACATCGACATAACGCTCAAGCTGCTCGCACGGTTCGGCGTGTCGGTGAAACGTGAGGGGTGGTCCTCGTTCAGCATTCCGGCCCACAGCAAACTGGTCAGCCCGGGCGATGTCTTTGTCGAGGGCGACGCCTCGGGCGCTTCGTACTTTCTGGCCGCCGGAGCGATCGGCGGGGGCCCGGTGCGCGTTGAGGGCGTGGGGCGCGCGAGCATTCAGGGCGATGTCGAGTTCGCCCAAGCCCTGTCGCAGATGGGCGCCCGCATCTCGATGGGCGATAACTGGATCGAAGCCGCGGCACCGGTGAGCGGATCCTTGCGCGCGTTCGACCTGGACCTGAACGCCATACCCGATGCGGCGATGACCTTGGCCGTCGCGGCGTTGTTTGCGCGCGGCCCGAGCCGTCTGCGCAACATCGGCAGCTGGCGGGTCAAGGAAACCGACCGCATTGCCGCCATGGCCACCGAACTGCGAAAACTGGGCGCGCAAGTCGAAGAGGGCGCTGATTTTCTGAAGGTGGCGCCGCCGCAACAGCGTCTCGCGGAGCATGCCGCCATCGACACCTATGACGATCACCGTATTGCCATGTGCTTCGCCCTGGCGGCGCTGGGCGAGGTGCGCGTGCGCATCAACGATCCAAAGTGCGTGGCCAAGACGTTTCCGGATTTTTTCGAGCGTTTCGCGAGCGTTGCCTGGAACGACGCCGCGCCGGTCATCGCCATCGATGGGCCGTCGGCTTCCGGCAAGGGCGCCGTCGCGCAGCAGGTGGCCGAGCGGCTCGGGTTTCATTACCTCGATAGCGGCGCGTTATACCGGCTGGTTGCGCTGAAGGCCCTGCGGGAAAAGGTGGATTTGCAGGACGAGTCGCGCCTGGCGGAAATCGCGCGCACGTTGCCGGCGCATTTCGGGCAGGGGTGCATTTTTCTGGACGGCGACGCGGTCACCGACGCCATCCGCGCCGAAGCGGTTTCCGCAGCCGCGTCGAAAGTCGCGGCTTTGCCCATGGTGCGTCAAGGACTTATGTTCCGCCAGCAAGCGTTTCGCCGCGTCCCCGGGTTAGTCGCCGAGGGCCGCGACATGGCGTCCGTCGTGTTTCCGGATGCGCAGCTCAAGGTATTCCTGACCGCTGCGCCGGAGGAAAGGGCGCGACGGCGGTATAAACAGTTGATAGAAAAAGGTTTCGATGCTAACCTTGGCACCCTTTTGCAGGACATCCGCCAACGCGATGCACGCGATAGTGAGCGTAGCGTGGCACCCCTGCAGAAGAGCGTTGACGCAAAAGTTATTGATACCACTGGACTTTCTGTAGAGGAAGTCGTTGTTCAAATACTCCGGTGGCTCGAATCGGCGTCACGCAAGGCCCCATCCCGCTGAACGATTTACCTGTCTTCTGCCGGCTTCACCTGCAGCAAGAGGGAATTTTTCCGCTCGATGGTTAGATCAACCAACCCGTTAAATGCAACGGTTTTTCCGCGAGTCCCACCCTTCATGAAAACTCAAGCCCAAACCCCGGCTGCCGCCGTAAACGAAAACAGCTTTGCCTCGCTGTTCGAAGAAAGCCTGACACGGCAGGAGATGCGCGCCGGCGAAGTCATTACCGCCGAAGTCGTGCGCATCGATCAGAACTTCGTGGTCGTCAACGCCGGCCTGAAATCCGAGAGTTTCATCTCTGCAGACGAATTCAAGAACGATCGTGGCGAAGTCGAAGTCAAGGTCGGAGATTATGTAACAGTCGCCATCGAAGCCCTGGAAGACGGCTACGGCGAAACGCGTCTGTCGCGCGAAAAGGCCAAGCGCCTGGCCGCATGGCATGACCTCGAAAAGGCGATGGAAGAAGGCACGCTGGTACAAGGCCTGGTCAATGGCAAGGTCAAGGGTGGCCTCACGGTCATGGTCAACGGCATACGTGCCTTCCTGCCGGGATCGCTGGTCGACATCCGCCCCGTCAAGGACACCAATCCGTACGAGGGAAAGCAACTCGATTTCAAGGTCATCAAACTCGATCGCAAGCGCAACAACGTGGTTGTCTCGCGCCGCGCGGTGCTTGAACAGACCCAGGGCGCCGAACGCGAAGCGCTGCTCGCCAGCCTGCAGGAAGGCGCGGTGGTCAAAGGCATCGTCAAGAACATTACCGACTACGGCGCGTTCGTGGACCTCGGCGGCATCGATGGCCTGTTGCACATTACCGACCTGGCCTGGCGGCGCGTGAAGCATCCGTCCGAAGTGCTCAATGTCGGCGACGAAGTCACGGCCAAGATTCTCAAGTTCGACCAGGAAAAGAATCGCGTTTCCCTGGGTCTCAAACAGTTGGGTGAAGATCCATGGGTGGGCTTGTCACGCCGCTACCCGACCGGAACCCGCTTGTTCGGCAAGGTCTCGAATCTGACCGATTACGGCGCATTCGTCGAAATCGAGCAGGGCATCGAAGGCCTGGTGCATGTGTCCGAAATGGACTGGACCAACAAGAACGTGCATCCGTCGCGCGTGGTGCAGCTCGGCGACGAAGTCGAAGTCATGATTCTCGAAATCGACGAAGACCGCCGCCGCATTTCCCTGGGCATGAAGCAGTGCAAGCCCAATCCGTGGGACGAGTTTGCCTCGAATTCGAAAAAAGGCGACAAGGTGCGCGGGCAGATCAAATCGATCACCGATTTCGGCATATTCATCGGCTTGCAGGGCGGCATAGACGGCCTGGTGCACTTGTCGGACCTGTCCTGGAGCGTGCCCGGCGAAGAAGCCGTGCGCAACTACAAGAAGGGCGACGAGGTCGAGGCGATGGTGGTCTCCATCGATGTCGAACGCGAACGCATATCGCTGGGCATCAAACAGCTGGAAGGCGATCCGTTCACCAATTTCGTCGCCGGTCACGACAAGGGCAGTCTGGTCGAAGGCGTGGTGAAGTCCATCGATGCCAAGGGCGCGGTCATCCAGCTCGACGACGACATCGAGGGTTATCTGCGCGCGTCCGAACTCACCCGCGACCGTGTCGAGGATATCCGTACCCACCTGAAGGAAGGCGACAAGGTGAACGCGATGATCATCAACATCGATCGCAAGAACCGCAACATCAACCTTTCGATCAAGGCCAAGGATGCGGCCGACGAGACCGAGGCGATGCAGAAACATGCCGCCGACACCGCGTCGAATGCCGGAACGACCAATCTTGGCGCCTTGCTCAAAGCCAAGCTGGATAACAAGAACTCTGCGCAATAGGAAGCGCCATGACCAAGTCGGAGCTGATAGCCAAGCTGGCGGCGCATTTTCCGCAGCTGGTCGCGAGCGATGCAGAGCTTGCGGTGAAAATGATTCTGGATGCCATGGCAAAAAGTCTTGCGCAGGGCCACAGAATCGAGATCCGCGGCTTCGGCAGCTTTGGCCTGAACTATCGCCCTCCGCGCGTGGGGCGCAACCCGAAGTCCGGCGATAAGGTACACGTTCCGGCGAAGTATGTGCCGCATTTCAAGGCGGGCAAGGAACTGCGCGAACGCGTGGACTTCAAGAGCCAGTAGGCAGGTGCGTTGTTTTACGGTTCGAAAGCAAAGGCGGCATATCGAGAGATCGTGCCGCCTTTTTTTGTCTGAGTTCCACGCTGCCAGCCAACCCGGATGATCCTGCCGATGCGAGCGCTTTCCTGGACCCTGCGACTGCTTTTATTTGTAGTGCTGTTCGGCTTTGCGCTGAAGAACGCGGAGCCGGTGATCATTCGCTTTTATCTGGGTCTGCAATGGGAGGCGTCACTCGCGCTGGTGGTGCTGGTGTTTTTCGGCATCGGGGCTGCCGCAGGGGCAATAGCCTGCTTTGGCTATGTTTATCGTCAGCGCCGCGAGATACTGCAACTGCGCAAGGAAGCTCGGGCCAAACCCGGCCTTCCCGAGGACGCGCTTTGAACATCTGCCGGCATGGCTCGCACTGGACGCGGAACCTGAACTGAACATGGAATTTGAATTCTGGTGGCTGCTGGGATTTCCACTCTTCTTCGCATTCGGCTGGTTTGCCGCGCGCGTCGACATCAAGCAATTGCTCTCCGAATCCCGCGCATTGCCGCTTTCCTACTTCAAGGGCCTCAATTTTCTGCTCAATGAGCAGCCGGACAAGGCCATCGAAGCTTTCATCGAGGTCGTCAAGGTCGATCCGCAAACGATCGAACTGCACTTCGCCCTGGGCAGCCTGTTTCGCCGCCGCGGCGAAGTCGAACGCGCGATTCGCATGCACGAAAACCTGCTCGAGCGCGCCGACCTGGCCGCCGAGCAGAAGATGACCGCGCTCTACGAACTGGCGCAAGACTATCTCAAGGCCGGACTGCTGGACCGCGCGGAGGAACTGTTCGCCAAGCTGCAGGGCACGCTCTACGAGCAACAAGGCTTGAAGTTTCTGCTGGAAATATTCGAACAGGAAAAGGACTGGAAGAAGGCGATCGATGCGTCGCGCAGGATGGATTCGGTTTCGGGACAATCCAGCGCCAAGGACATTGCGCATTTCTACTGCGAGCTGGCGGCGGTGGAAATCACCCATTCGCGATGGGACCAGGCGCGCGACTTTCTGAGCGAAGCCCTCAGCGTCAACCGCCGCTGCGCGCGCGCGAATATCCTGCTCGGCGACACCGAAATGGGGCAGGCAAGGCACCAGGCGGCGATCGAGTACTGGAAAGGCCTCGAAAGCCAGAATCCAGCCTATATCTCGCTGGTGGCCGAGAAATTCCTGGCCGCGCACCGCAGTCTCGGGCGCGAAGAAGAAGGATTGAACCTGTTGCGCGGTTATCTTGCCAACTATCCTTCGCTCGACTTGCTGAATGTCATCTTCCAGGGCGAACTCGACCATCGTGGTGCGGAACAGGCCTACCGTCTCGTTCGCGACGAACTTGCGCGCAATCCCACGCTGCTGGGACTGGACAAGCTTCTGGAAGCGCAATTGATGGAAGCGCCCGCGGAGCGCCGCCATGAGCTGCAACTGATCAAGAATCTGGTGCATCAGCATACCCGCAGCCTGGCCCTGTACCGCTGCGAGAGCTGCGGCTTCAAGGCGCGCCAGTTTTACTGGCATTGCCCGGCCTGCAATGGCTGGGAGACTTATCCGCCACGGCGCACCGAGGAAAGGGAATTCGCAGGATGAATTCTCGTGTTGTCGTCGCGCTCGACTATGAAGACGCTGCCACGGCATTGGCGACTGCCGACCGGCTGCAACCGTCGGCTTGCAAACTCAAGATCGGCAAGGAGCTGTTCACCGGCGCCGGCCCGCGGCTTGTCGAGACGCTCGTGGGCCGCGGATTCGACGTCTTTCTCGATCTCAAGTTTCACGACATTCCCAATACCGTTGCACAGGCCTGCAAGGCCGCGGCCCGGCTGGGCGTCTGGATGGTCAACGTGCATGCGCTGGGCGGGCGGGCGATGATGCAGGCCGCGCGCGAGGCGATCGCATCGGGATCGCACCAGCCAAAGTTGATTGCCGTAACCGTGTTGACCAGCATGGCCGAGGCGGATTTGCGCGAAGTCGGTATCGATGCGGACCCGCTCGCGGCCGTCATGAAGCTGGCCGGCCTGGCCCACGACTGCGGCCTCGATGGCGTCGTGTGCTCGGCTCTCGAGGCCGGCGCGCTCCGTGACCGCCATGGCAGCGATTTCTGGCGCGTGACGCCCGGGATCCGGCTGCCGGAGGATGCGGCGGGCGACCAGAAGCGCGTGATGACGCCGCGTGTCGCCATGGATTCGGGGGCCAGCTACCTCGTCATCGGCAGGTCCGTTACCCGCGCAGCGGATCCGATGGCAGTGCTCGCGCGCATCAACCGCGAGATTTCGGCCCCGGAGACGAAGCAGTGAAAATCACGATCATTGGCAGTGGCTATGTCGGGTTGGTGTCGGGTGCGTGTTTCGCGGATCTCGGCAACGACGTGATCTGTCTGGACGTCGACGAGAGCAAGATCGCGCAATTGCGCGGGGGCGGGATTCCGATCTACGAGCCCGGGCTGCAGCAACTGGTGAACCATAACATGGCGGCAGGCCGGTTGCGATTTACCACCGACATCGACGAGAGCGTTGCGCATGGCGCGGTGCAATTCATTGCGGTGGGCACGCCTTCTGACCAGGACGGTTCGGCCGACATGCGCTATGTGATCGCGGCCGCACGCGGCATTGGCCGCAGCATGAACGAATATCGCGTGATCGTGAACAAATCCACGGTGCCGGTGGGCACGTCCGAGCGCGTTCGTGCGGCCATTGCCGAAGAGCTCAAGAAGCGCGGACTCGACTTGCCGTTCAGCGTCGTGTCGAATCCGGAGTTTCTGAAAGAAGGCGCGGCGGTCGACGATTTCATGCGCCCGGACCGCATCGTCGTGGGAAGTTCCGACGAGCGTGCCACCCAGGTCATGCGCCAGCTCTATGCGCCGCTCCTGCGCAACCACGATCGCATGCTCGTGATGGACCCGCGTTCCGCGGAACTCACCAAGTACGCGGCCAATGCAATGCTGGCCACGCGCATTTCCTTCATGAACGAGCTCGCCAACCTCGCGGAGAAGCTCGGCGCCAACATCGAAGCGGTTCGGCGCGGCATCGGCTCGGATCAGCGCATCGGTTATCACTTCCTGTATGCCGGGGTGGGCTACGGCGGCTCGTGCTTTCCCAAGGATATCCAGGCCTTGCAGCACACCGCCGGCGAATACGGCGTGCCGTTGACGATCGTCGATTCCGTGGAGAAAGCCAATCGCACGCAAAAGCAGCGCCTGCTGGAGAAAGTGCGGAGCCGCTTCGGCGAGCATCTCGACGGTAAACGGTTCGCCATCTGGGGGCTGTCGTTCAAGCCCAATACGGACGACATGCGCGAAGCCCCGAGCCGCGTGGTGATCAACGGCTTGCTTGCGCGCGGGGCAGGCATTACTGCCTACGACCCGGTGGCCATCGAAGAAGCGAAGAAGATTTTTGCCGGGGAACCGGGTGTGCGCTTCGCCACCTCGCCGGCCGGCGCGCTCGACGGCGCCGATGCGCTGATCATCGTCACCGAATGGAAAGAGTTCCGCAGTCCGGACTTCGAAGACATGAAAAAGCGCCTGAAATTTCCGGTGGTGTTTGACGGACGCAACCTTTACGATCCGGCCATGATGGGCAACGCCGGGATTGAATATTATTCAGTAGGCAGGCCATAGTGATCGGACTTCAAGCAGTCAGGAAAGCGCGGGTTCTGGTGGTCGGCGATGTCATGCTCGACCGCTATTGGTTCGGGGATGTAAGCCGCATTTCACCGGAGGCGCCCGTTCCGGTCGTTCGAGTCGGGCGCACTGAAGAGCGCCTGGGCGGCGCCGCGAACGTCGCCCGCAATATTGCCGCCATCGGCGCCGCGGCCGGTCTGCTGTGTGTCGTCGGGGCAGACGAGGCAGGCGGCTGCATTCAGTCGTTGCTCGAGGCAGACGGAATCGATGCGCAGTTGCATCGCGACCCAAAGCTGGCCACGACCATCAAACTGAGGGTCATCGGCCGCCAGCAACAGTTGCTTCGCATCGACTTTGAAACCGAACCGGCCCATGACGTGCTGATGTCCAAGCTCGCGGACTTCGAGGTCCGGCTCAAGCAAGCCGATCTGGTAATCCTGTCCGATTACGGCAAAGGCGGGCTCAAACATATCGAACGCATGATCGAGGCCGCGCGCGCGGCGAAAAAACCGGTGCTGGTCGATCCGAAAGGCGACGATTATTCGCGTTACCGCGGGGCGACGCTGCTCACGCCGAACCGCGCCGAGTTCCGCGAAGTCGCCGGGCGCTGGAAAAGCGAGGAGGACCTTACGGCGCGTGCGCAGAAATTGCGCAGCGAACTGGACCTCGATGCGTTGCTCATCACGCGAAGCGAAGAAGGCATGACGCTTTACCGCGAAGCGGAGCGCCTTCACGTGCCGGCCGTTGCGCGGGAAGTGTACGATGTCAGCGGTGCGGGCGACACCGTGATTGCCATTCTGGGCGTCATGCTGGCAGCCGGCGCCAATTTCGCAGACGCCGTGGGCCTCGCCAACAAGGCCGCCGGAATTGTCGTGGGCAAGCTTGGCACCGCGGTCATTCATCCCGAAGAACTCTTTGCCTGAATCCAAAATGTATATTGTCGTTACCGGCGCAGCCGGCTTCATTGGTTCCAATCTCGTCAGGGCGCTGAATTCGCGCGGCGAAACGAATATCCTCGCGGTCGATAATCTCAGCCATGCCGACAAGTTCCGCAATCTCGTGGATTGCGAGATTGCCGACTATCTGGACAAGGAGCACTTCCGCACCGCACTGGATGCCGGCTCGTTCGATGGGGAGGTCGCAGCCATCCTGCACCAGGGCGCCTGCTCCGATACCATGCAAACCGACGGACGCTATGTCATGGAGAATAACTTCCGTTATTCGTCCGACTTGCTCGCGTATTGCCAGGCAGAATCGGTGCCGTTGATTTACGCGTCATCGGCAGCTGTGTACGGCTCCGGGCCCGTGTTCCGGGAAGATCGCGCGCATGAGAAACCGCTGAACGTCTACGGGTACTCGAAATTCCTGTTCGATCAGGTGGTGCGCGCCCGCTGGGAGCAGAACAGCGCGCAGGTAGTGGGATTGCGCTATTTCAATGTGTACGGCCCGCGTGAAACGCACAAGGGGCGCATGGCATCGGTTGCCATGCATTGTTTCGATCAATTCCGTGCGACCGGCAAGGTCAAGCTCTTCGAGGGCAGCGGCGCATACGAGGCGGGCGAACAGCGGCGTGATTTCGTGTCCGTCGACGACGTCGTGAAAGTCAATCTGTATTTCCTCGACCACCCCGAAAAGTACGGCGTGTTCAATTGCGGAACGGGCGCGTCGCAGACATTCAATGACGTGGCCGTGGCAACGGTCAACGCATTGCGCACCGCCGACGGGCAAACCGCCCTGCCGCTGGCGGAGTTGAAGGCCGCTGGAATCATCGAATATGTGCCGTTTCCTGCCGGTCTCAAGGAAAAATATCAAAGCTTTACCCAGGCCGACCTCGCGGGCCTGCGCGGCGCGGGTTACTCGGCGTCGTTCTCCGACGTGCAGGCCGGGGTGGGGCGCTACGTGCGATGGTTGCTGAACAACCGTTAGAAACACCGGTTGCCCGGCAACCGTTGTTGATACCCGTTAACGCGTCCGAGAAGTAGAATCCCGGGATGGAACGCAACCCTGTCAGTGCAGGCAAAACCCTTGATGACTTCGTGGGCAATACGCCGCTCGTGCGCCTGAAACGCATGCCCGGCGAAACCAACAATGTCATTCTGGCGAAACTCGAGGGCAACAATCCCGCCGGGTCGGTCAAGGACCGGCCGGCACTGTCCATGATTCGCAACGCCGAAGAGCGCGGGCAGATCAAGCCGGGCGATACGCTGATCGAGGCGACCAGCGGCAATACCGGCATTGCGCTGGCGATGGTTGCCGCGACGCGCGGCTATCGCATGATCCTGGTCATGCCCGAGCATCTTTCGATCGAGCGTCGCCAGAGCATGGCGGCGTTCGGCGCGCAGTTCGTGCTGACGCCGAAAGAAGGCGGCATGGAGAATGCGCGCGATGTTGCCGAACGCATGCAGGCAGCGGGAGAGGGCCTGATCCTCGATCAGTTCGCCAATCCGGATAATCCGCTGGCGCACTACGAAGGCACGGCGCCGGAGATCTGGCGCGACACGCATGGCCAGATCACGCATTTCGTCAGCAGCATGGGCACCACGGGCACGATCATGGGGTGCTCGCGCTATTTCAAGGAAAAAAATTCAGCGATCACGATCGTCGGTTGCCAGCCCACGGAAGGATCCCAGATTCCGGGCATCCGCAAGTGGCCCGAAGCCTATCTGCCCCGTATCTTTGAGCGCAGCCGTGTCGATCGCGTGATCGATGTCGCGCAGCGCGATGCCGAGGAAATGACGCGGCGCCTGGCGCGCGAGGAAGGTATTTTCGCGGGTGTTTCCTCGGGTGGCGCGCTCTGGGCGGCGTTGCAGGTTTCGGCGCAGACGCAAAACGCCACCATCGTCACGATCGTCTGCGATCGCGGCGATCGCTATCTTTCCACGGGCATTTTTCCGTCCGGTTGACGCTACACCGCGGCGACGCTCAGCGCAGTGTCCAGTCCTGTGGCGAGTGTTGCAGGCTCTTCACCAGGGCATCACGCCGGCGCTGGAAAACCTCCGGCAGGCGCTCGCCGAGCTTCTCGAAAAGCTGCTCATGCAGTGCCAGTTCCTGCGACCATGCCTGGGGATCGAGCTGCATGAGTTCGGCGAACCGTTCGGCGCCGAGCTCGAGTCCGTGCCACTCCAGGTCTTCCTGACGAGGAATCCAGCCCAGCGGACTTTCCTGCGCACCGGCAGCCTCCTGGCAGCGACCCATGATCCATTGCAATACGCGCATGTTCTCGCCGTAGCCGGGCCACAGAAACTTGCCGTGGGCGTCCTTGCGAAACCAGTTGACGCAGAAAATGCGCGGCGGATGCGCGATGCTGCGTCCGATGGCCAGCCAGTGCGCGAAATAGTCGCCCATGTGATAGCCGCAGAACGGCAGCATGGCCATCGGGTCGCGGCGCACTTCGCCGACTTTTGCGGTCGCAGCTGCCGTGGTTTCCGAACCGAGCGTCGCCGCCATGTAAACCCCGTCGGCCCAGTCGTAGCTTTGCACCACCAGCGGGACGGTCGTGGCGCGCCGCCCGCCAAAGATGAGTGCCGACAGCGGCACGCCCTGCGGATTCTCCCAGTCGGGATCGATGGACGGGCATTGCGCGGCGGGGACCGTGAAGCGCGCGTTGGGATGCGCGGCCGGCCGGCCGCAATCCGGCGTCCAGGCGCGGCCCTGCCAGTCGGTGAGGTGTGCGGGGGGCTCGTCCGTGAGGCCTTCCCACCACACGTCGTCGTCTTCGGTACGCGCGACATTGGTGAAAATGCAGTTCGCGCGCAACGTGGCGATCGCGTTGGGGTTGGTTTTCTCGGACGTGCCGGGCGCGACGCCAAAGAATCCATACTCCGGATTGATGGCCCGCAGCCGGCCCTCGGCATCGGCTTTGATCCAGGCGATGTCGTCGCCGATCGTGGTGATTTTCCAGCCTTTGAACGCGGCGGGCGGAATCATCATTGCAAAGTTGGTTTTGCCGCAGGCGCTTGGGAACGCTGCCGCGACATAGGTCTTTTCGCCCTGCGGATTTTCCACGCCCAGAATGAGCATGTGCTCGGCCAGCCATCCGTTACGCCGCCCCATGCTCGATGCGATGCGCAGGGCGAGGCACTTCTTGCCCAGCAACGCATTGCCGCCATAACCGCTGCCGAACGACCAGATTGCATTCTCGTCGGGAAAATGCACGATGTACTTTTTGTCTTTGTTGCACGGCCACGGGACATCGGCCTGGCCGGGCGCAAGCGGCATGCCGACCGAATGCAGGCAAGGAACGAATTTCCCGTCGTGCCCGAGCGCGTCAATCGCCGCCCGGCCCATGCGCGTCATGATGCGCATGCTCACCACGACATACGCGGAATCCGTCAACTGCACGCCGATCTGAGAAAGCCCTGAGCCGACCGGCCCCATCGAGAAGGGCACCACATAGAGTGTCCTGCCTCGCATGCTGCCGTCGAAAAGCGGCAGCAGCGTGCGCTTCATTTCCTGCGGGTCGAGCCAGTTGTTGGTCGGGCCGGCGTCTTGTTCGCGCTGACTGCAGATAAACGTCCGGTCCTCCACCCGCGCGACGTCGGAAGGATCAGACAGCGCCAGATAACTGCCGGGGCGTTTTTGTGGATTGAGTTTGCGCAGCGTACCGGCAGCGACGAGTTCGGTACAAAGCGCCTCATACTCGCCTTGCGAACCATCGCACCAATGGATATGGGCCGGCTGGGTCAGCCGCGCAACCTCGTCAACCCATTGCAGCAACCCGGTGTGTTGGACGAATGGCGGATGCGCCAGCATCGGCTGCCTGGCGGCACTCACCCTGGCGAGTGATCTCACAGTGCTTCCCCCAATGATTCGGCTACTCGTGATGGGCTGCCTTGCGTTCTTGCAGAGTCTATCATCCGACATCCGGCCCACGGCCGCGTTCCATTGTTCATTCGCATGTTCTTGTTGCACTGCAAGATCAAATTTCCCTGTTCGCCCCTCAGGCAAAAACTGGTGGACGCGCGTTCAGTTCCGGTATTCTCCCGCGTTTGGTCGCGATCCTCCCCTCGTGCAGGCTGCGTCTTTCAGACTACTCCGCCATGACCCCCATTCTCGCGTTCGATATCGAAACCGTGCCCGACGTGGCCGGCCTGCGCCGGCTGTACGCCCATGCGCCGGCGCTGCGCGACGCCGAGGTGGCGCAGCTCGCGTTCGACCGCAGGCGCGAGGCCACGGGCAGCGATTTTCTGCCCCTGCATTTGCATCGGATCGTGGCCATTTCCTGCGCCTTGCGCGATCGCGACAGTTTCCGGGTGTGGTCGCTTGGCGAGCCCGATGAACCGGAACGCGAACTCATCCAGCGGTTTTTCGAAGGCATCGAAAAATACACACCTCAGCTTGTTTCGTGGAATGGCAGCGGCTTCGACCTGCCGGTATTGAATTACCGCGCCCTGATTCACGGTGTGCGTTGCGCCCGCTTCTGGGACCTGGGCGAGGATGACCGCGAGTTCAAATGGAACAACTACATCAGCCGCTACCACAGCCGCCATCTGGATCTGATGGATGTGCTGGCCATGTATCAGGGCAGGGGAAACGCGCCGCTGGACCAGATGGCGCAGCTCCTCGGCCTTCCCGGCAAGCTCGGTATGGACGGCTCGAAGGTGTGGGAGGCATTCCAGGAGGGCCGCATTGCTGCGATTCGCGATTACTGCGAAACCGATGTGGCCAATACTTACCTGCTGTATCAGCGTTTCCAACTGGTGCGGGGCGTCGTGGACGAGCCGCAGTACGGGCGCGAGTGCGAGCTCGTGCGCGCCACGCTTGCGAAATCAGCGGGAGCACATTGGCGCCAGTTTCTGGACGGCTGGACGTCGTAACGTGAAACTGGGCCCGCTTAGCCCCGCAGTGCGGGTCGAATCGCTCGATCAGGAAGGCCGTGGCATCGCGCACTTCGAAGGCAAGGTCATTTTCATCGAAGGCGCCCTGATCGGAGAAACGGTCCAGTATGTCTCCTACCAGCGCAAGCCGAAATACGAACTGGCGGAAGCGAAGCACATTCTGCGTGCCTCGGTGGCGAGGGTCGTGCCGCGATGCCGCTATTTCGGCGTCTGTGGCGGTTGCAGCCTGCAACATCTCGAACCGCGCGCCCAGGTGGCTGCGAAGCAACGAGTGCTGGAGGACAATCTCGCGCGCATCGGCAAGGTGACCCCCGAGATGATCCTTGCCCCTATCCATGGACCCACCTGGCAATACCGCTATCGCGCGCGGCTGTCGGCGCGCTTCGTGGCGAAAAAAGGCTCGCTGGTGGGGTTTCATGAGCGGCGCAGCAGTTTCGTCGTCGACATGCAATCGTGCGAAGTCTTGCCGGCACGAATCTCGAAGTTGCTGGTACCACTGCGCGAGCTGATTGCGTCCCTTTCCATCCGGGAGCGGTTGCCGCAGATCGAATTGGCCATCGGCGACGCGCTCGACGTACTGGTGTTGCGCGTGATCGATCCCCCCGATGAGGGCGACCTCGAGAAGCTCAGCGCGTTTGGCTCAACCCAGGGTGTGCAGATTCTGCTGCAGCCCAAGGGTCCGGAGACCGCCTACCCGCTGAGCGCGCACGCAGCGAGGCTGCAATATCGCATCCCGGATTTCGATCTTACTTTTCCCTACAGCGCGACCGATTTCACGCAGGTCAATCACGAGATCAATCGCGTGCTGGTGCGTCGAGCCATCACGCTGCTCGATCCCCGGCCCGGCGAGCGCATTGCCGATTTATTCTGTGGACTCGGCAATTTCTCACTGGCAATTTGCCGGCGCGGCGCCCGGGTGCTGGGCGTCGAAGGCAATGCGCGTCTGGTGCAGCGCGCGCAGGATAATGCCTGCACCAACGGCCTCGCCGAGCGATGCGACTTCGTGACCCGGGATTTATTCAAGATGACTGCACAGGAATGGAAAGACCTCGGGCCGTTCGACCGGATCCTGATCGATCCACCGCGCGACGGCGCGATGGAACTGGTCAAGGCCGTGGGGGACATGCCGCCGGCGCGGATTGTCTACGTGTCCTGCAATCCGGCGACACTGGCGCGGGATGCCGCCGTGCTGGTGAACGTGCACGGTTACCGCCTCTCGGCCGCAGGCATCATCAACATGTTTCCGCACACGTCGCACGTCGAATCCATCGCCGTATTCGATCGCTGACAGGCACTGGCCAAGAAAAAGGCGGCCCGAAGGCCGCCTTTTACAGTCCGAACTTCGGGGCGCTTAGTCGCGCTGCCCGGTAAAGGCCATCAGCAGATGCAACAGATGCGCGAAAATGTTGTACAGGCTGATATACACACCGGTGGCAGCCATGATGTAGTTGGTTTCACCACCGGTGACGATGCGGCTCACATCGTGCAGCAGGAACAACGAGAAGATGACCACGATCACCGCGGAAAGCGTAAGCGCCAGCGCCGGGATCTGGAAGAACATGTTCGCCAGCATGGCCAGCAGCGCCACGATCATGCCCACGAACAGGAACTTGCCCATGAAGCTGAAATCTTTTTTGGTCGTGGTCGCGACCAGGCTCATGATCACGAGAATGCCGCCTGTTCCCATCGCGGCGATCCCGATCAGTTGTGGCCCATTGCGCATGTTCAGCGCAACGTTGAGCAACGGACCCAGCCACCAGCCGAGCATGAACGTCATGCCAAGCAACAGCACCACCCCCAGACCGCTGTTGCGGTTGGCGGCGATGGCGAACTGCAGGCCGATGATGGCGCCGAGCATGAGCAGTGTGGCGATGATCGGGTGCTGACCGATGATGGCGCTGGTCGAAAGCCCCACAAAGGCCCCGATGACTGTGGGCACCATGGTCAGCGCCAGCAGCATATAAGTGTTGCGCAGCACCTTGTTCTGCGCGACCGAGAGTGCACCTTGCGAGCTGTACTGGATTTCCGGTTGCATACGTTTCTTGCCTCCTCAATGAATGCAAGCGTAAGACTACGCAACTGAGATCAAAGTTTCAATGGCTTGCATGACGTTTCGCGGACATGCGGGTATCATCCTGCCTCTCGTTCGGCGTCCTGGCGGCGCCGGGGCCGGCCCCGGCGACAGTCTGTGGACGCATCAGCACCCCGGGGAAGGGTGGCAGAGCGGTTAAATGCACCGGTCTTGAAAACCGGCAGAGGCGCAAGTCTCTCGTGGGTTCGAATCCCACCCCTTCCGCCACGGTACGCAGGACCTGATTGAGGAGGGCCGCGAGACGACGTCGGGCCGAATCTCTGCCGAAAGTCCGCCAGCGGCTTTAGGGGTACAATCCAAGGTTGTTTGCAGTCCAGTACAACACCATGAAAACAATGCCGGAGTACTGTCGCTCGTACCATGATTAGAATCCTCATCGCCGATGATCACGCCGTGGTTCGTGCCGGCGTGAAGCAATTCATTGCCGGTCACGACGATCTGAACGTAGTCGCGGAAGCGGCCAATGGCGAAGACGTGATCGAGTACATCAAGAAGAGCGAACTCGACGTAGTCGTTTTGGACATCTCGATGCCCGGGCGCAGCGGCATAGATACCCTGAAGAGCCTGAAGCATGTGCGCCCGGAACTGCCCGTACTCATTCTCTCGGGTTTCGCTGAGGAGCAGTATGCGATCAATCTGCTGCGCGCGGGCGCCGCGGGCTATGTCAACAAGGATGCGGCGGCCAACCAGCTCGTGACGGCCATCCGTACCGTGGCCCAGGGCCGCAAGTACGTCAGTCCGGCGCTTGCGCAGATGTTGGCTGACCGTCTGTCCATCAAGGACGACGAGCAGCCGGTGCATAGCGAGCTGTCGCAACGCGAGTTCCAGATTTTCTGCAAGCTGGTCAAAGGCGAAGGCGTGACACAGATTGCCGATGAGCTGTTCCTTTCGGTCAAGACCGTCAGCACGTACCGCTCGCGGATCCTCGAAAAAATGGGCATGAAGAGCAACGCGGATCTCACGTACTACGCCATAAAAAACAAGCTGATCAATTAAATAGCCCAGATTCCCGGGTTATTCACGCAGCCGGTCGCCAGGGGACCCCCTTGTTCTCCGGCCCGCCCTGTTCCTGCCTTATATCCCCCGGCGCGTCAGATTTACCGCTCCCTACCCGCGTTAGTCTCCATCGAACGACAAAAGTCATCGTTTGTCCTACAACTTAAGGGGTGCTTGACTGATACTTCCTCAGCTTCTCAATGGCGATGATGCTTCCCATAACGCATTGCATGTATGCGGATCACGAAGCGAGGCTGATATGAACGAGAAAACGATGGATCGCATGACTTCCCTTCCGGACGGCGAGACCCGCAGGCCAATCCGGCGCGACCCCAACGATATCCGCAGCAACAGTCTGCTTTCATCCCTCATAGCGTTGGGATGCCAGGATCTGCACACCAGCCTGGAACTGGTGCAGCTGCCGGTCGGAAAAGTCATTTACGAATCGGGCGCCACCATGCGCTATGTCTATTTCCCCACGACCTCCATCGTGTCCATGCTCTATATTATGAACGACGGCACGTCGGATGAAATCGCGACGGTGGGCACTGAAGGATTCATCGGCATCCAGCTCTTTCTGGGCTGCGAAACGATCCCGAGCAGGGCTTTTGTGCGCAGCGCGGGCCACGCGTTCCGTCTCGACGCAAACGTATTGCAAAAAGAATTCGGCAAATCGCCGGCAGTCCAGCACCTGCTGCTGCGTTATATGCAGTCCCTGCTCGCGCAGATCTCGCAGACGGCCGCCTGCAACCGGCACCATTCGATCAATCAGCGCTTGTGCCGCTGGATCCTCTCGAGTCTCGACCGGCTGCCCACGAATGAATTGCAGACTACGCACGAAGCCATCGGCGAGATGCTCAATGTGCGACGCGAAAGCATCACCCAGGAGCTGGGCGAACTGAAAGCTGCCGGTCTCATCCGGTGCCAACGCGGGCGCTTCACCGTAGTCAACCGGCATAACCTGGAGGCCAGGGCATGCGACTGCTACAAGGGCATCAAGCGGGAGTTCGACCGCCTGCTCACGCCGCCCAGCGTCTCGCCTGGCCTTGAAGAGATTTGGAATGGGCGCTCCGCCAGTGCCCCCGCATCGGTCCGCTCAGGGGCAGGCCCTTACTACGCCCCGGCGGTTGCCGCGTACGCGCGCCAGGACGAAGAGTCACTACGCCATCTTCCGGGCGTGCCTGCCTGAATCGGGGAACCCGCTGGCAAGCGCCAGCGGCAGTTCGGCCATCGGCCGCGCCCGCCGTTTTTACCCATCGCTATTAATCGACCAGGCCGTGCCGGATTGCGTACTGGGTCAGTTCCGCGTTGGTGCTCAACTTCATTTTCTCGAGCGTGCGCGTGCGGTAGGTGCTCACGGTCTTGACGGACAAGCCCAGTTTCTGCGCGATTTTCGATACGCTGCCTGCGGACGCAAGATGCCGGAAAACCTGGAACTCCCGTTCCGACAGCAGGCTGTGCGGCGGGCGTTCGTCATGCGCACCCGCCAGATCGCCAACCAGAATGTCGGTCAACACGGATGTCATGTACTTCTCCCCGCGTGCCACCGCACGCAGCGCGCCAATCAGATCGCGGGCAGCGCCGTCCTTGTTCAGATAGCCGCTGGCGCCCGCGCGCATGAGGTTCACGGCATACTGGCTTTCGGGAAATCCTGAAAGGATCAGCACGGGCAAATTGGGCCGGATGAGCTTGATGCGCCGGAGCGTGTCGACGCCATTCTGATTGGGCATCGAGATGTCGAGTATCACGACGTCCCACGGGGCCTCCCGCACCATTGCGATCGCCTGCTCGCCACTTTCCGCTTCCCCCGCGACCACCATATCGGGCTCGTGGGCAATGAACTGTTTCAGACCGGCGCGAACGATTGCATGATCGTCCACGATGAGGATTCTCATGGGCGACCGACCTGAGCTGGTGCCCTCGCCGGGCAAATCGCTGCCGGCTTCGTCTTCAATGCCTGATACATCCGTATCGATTTCCCGCATAGAGCCCCCCTCAGAGCTCAGGGTTCGATGACAGCCCAACGGTGGAGCGAACCGCCCTGGGGCGTAGCTGTATCGAACAACTGAATCGAATACTCGCCGCGCAATGTTGCCAGAGCGCAATATGCTTGGTAATTCCTGTTTGCCGAAAACTTCTGTGGGAAAAGTCCTACATAAATCGCAAAAAGCCGCTGTTATGATCGCTTGCTAACCCCGGTGGCCGTCCCCACCGTACCGCCAGGAGGAGGGTTCTGGAAACCTGGCGGCGCGCAAACGGGGAGGCGCCAGTTGCAGACAGTCCAATGGGCACAAGAACAAACATGTCCAATACATCCGTTGAAGCTGCCCGGTACGCGTTGTTGCGTCGGTTGGGACCGGCGATCCGCCATCGCGTGGTCGGCAAACTGCATCCCATAGGGTTGATCGCCGAGGCCATGGAATGGCAACTGCAGGACCCTGCGCAGGATGCATCGAAGCTCGGCGAGAGCCTCAACAAGATAAACGGGTTGTCGCGCACGGCGATGCTCGCGTTTACCAACCAGATCACCTGGCTGATGCGCGAAGAGCATGCCAGCGCGACGCTGGCGGAAGGCATCGACGAATGCGTGTCCTTGCTTCATACCGATTTTGAATTGCGCGGCTTCTCGATCAGGAGCGAGGTTCCTGCGTCGGGCCCGCGCGTGTCGCTGAATGCGATCCGACACGTCCTGGCGGGAGCACTGATCGCCATCAGTGATGCCGCATCCGGGCCGGCCAGGTTGTCGCTGATTGCCGAGATCGCCGACGAGCACGTGCTGTTGTCCATTCTGGTTCAACCCATCGACGAGTCGTCCGATTTCGAGTCCACGGACACGTACCGTCGACTCGAGTGGAGCGACGTGCAGGCACTTGCAGACGCAGAGTCCGTTACGATCTCGCGCCATGGCGAGCGCGTGGACATGCGCTACAGCATCGAAGAAAAAATTCTGTCGGACACGGCCGCACCGCCGCGTTAGAAGCGCGCGGGAACGCCGCCCACGTAACAGCACGGGAGTCTGCGATGAAGGTAATCGATCGCGAAAGCTTGTCCGCCGAGGAGGTCCGCATTCTGCTCGGCGCGTTGACCTCGCTCAGGAAGGGGGACGACTCGGCCCGCCTGCCGCTCGAGTGGACCGGCCTGCCGGGAAAAATCTCCGAGGCCTTCAACAACCTGGTCGATTTGAACGAGGGCATCGCGCGGGAGTTGGCGCGACTGCGACAAGTGGTAGGCAAGCAGGGTAAATTGAACGAACGCGGATCGCTCGGCGAGGTCAGGGGATTCTGGAAGGACTCGCTCGCCTCGGTGAACGGGTTGATCGACGATCTGGTGCATCCGACCAGCGAAACCGCGCGTGTCATCGGCGCCGTGGCGCAGGGCGATCTTGCGCAGAGCATGGCGCTGGAGATCAATGACCGGCCACTGGAAGGCGAATTCCTGCGCACCGCGCGCACGGTAAACAAGATGGTCGATCAGCTGTCCGCGTTTGCTGCCGAAGTCACGCGCGTGGCGCGCGAGGTGGGAACCGAGGGCAAGCTGGGCGGGCAGGCGAAAGTCAAAGGCGTTGCCGGGACCTGGAAGGATCTGACCGACAGCGTCAATTCCATGGCCGGCAATCTCACGGGCCAGGTGCGCAACATTGCCGACGTGACGACGGCCGTCGCGAAAGGCGACCTGTCGAGAAAAATCACCGTCGACGTCAAGGGCGAGTTCCTCGAACTCAAGAACACCATCAACACCATGGTGGACCAGTTGCGTTCATTCGCCTCCGAAGTCACGCGGGTCGCCCGCGAAGTCGGCACCGAAGGCCGGCTCGGCGGCCAGGCTGTGGTACAGGGCGTTTCGGGCACCTGGAAGGATCTGACCGACGGCGTCAACTCCATGGCGAGCAACCTGACCGCGCAAGTGCGCAACATCGCGCATGTGACGACGGCGGTTGCGCGCGGGGACCTGTCACGCAAGATCACCGTGGACGTCAAGGGCGAAATCCTGGAACTGAAGAACACGGTCAATACCATGGTCGATCAGCTCAGCTCATTCGCGGCGGAGGTAACGCGCGTTGCGCGCGAGGTGGGCACCGAAGGCCGGCTTGGGGGACAGGCGGACGTGCGCGATGTCGCCGGCACCTGGAAGGACCTGACCGACAGTGTCAACTTCATGGCCAGCAACCTGACAGCCCAGGTGCGCAACATCGCGGACGTGACGACTGCGGTGGCAAGCGGGGATCTGTCCAGGAAGATCACGGTGGACGTGAAAGGCGAGATATCGGAGCTGAAGATCACCATCAATACCATGGTGGATCAATTGCGGTCATTCGCTGCGGAAGTCACGCGTGTGGCGCGCGAGGTCGGCACCGAGGGTCGCCTTGGCGGCCAGGCGGAAGTGCAGGGCGTGGCCGGGACCTGGAAGGACCTGACCGACAGTGTCAATTCGATGGCGAGCAACCTGACGGCGCAGGTTCGCAACATCGCGGAGGTGACGACTGCGGTCGCGAGGGGCGACCTTTCGAAGAAGATCACGGTGGACGTCAAGGGAGAAATCCTCGAACTCAAGGACACCGTCAACACCATGGTGGACCAGTTGAGCTCGTTCGCAGCGGAAGTCACCCGTGTCGCGCGCGAAGTCGGCACCGAGGGTCGCCTTGGCGGCCAGGCGGAGGTGCAGGGCGTAGCCGGCACCTGGAAAGATCTGACCGACAGCGTCAATTTCATGGCGGGCGACCTCACGGCGCAGGTGCGCAACATTGCGGAAGTCACCACGGCCGTCGCAAAGGGCGATCTTTCCAAAAAGATCACGGTCGACGTCAAGGGCGAGATCCAGGAACTCAAGAACACCATCAATACCATGGTCGACCAGCTGCGCTCGTTTGCCGCGGAAGTCACGCGCGTGGCGCGCGAAGTCGGTACCGAAGGCAAGCTCGGCGGGCAGGCCGACGTGCAGGGCGTGGCGGGCACCTGGAAAGACCTCACCGACAGCGTCAACTCGATGGCGAGCAACCTCACCGCGCAAGTACGAAACATTGCGGAGGTAACCACCGCGGTGGCGACGGGCGACTTGTCGAAAAAAATCACCGTCGATGTCAAAGGCGAGATCCAGGAACTCAAGAACACCATCAACACCATGGTGGATCAGTTGGGTTCATTTGCCGCCGAGGTCACGCGGGTGGCGCGCGAAGTGGGCACCGATGGCAGGCTGGGCGGACAGGCGCGCGTGCCCGGCGTATCGGGAACCTGGAAGGACCTGACGGACAGCGTGAATTTCATGGCCGGCAACCTGACCGGCCAGGTGCGCGGCATCGCCAAGGTCGTCAGCGCGGTTGCCGACGGCGACTTGCAACAAAAACTCACCGTCCAGGCGAAAGGCGAGATTGCGGCATTGGCCGACACGATCAACGGCATGATCGATACGCTCGCGCGGTTAGCCGAACAAGTGACCAGTGTCGCGCGGGAAGTCGGCGTTGAGGGCAAGCTCGGCGGCCAGGCCAAGGTGCCTGGCGCTTCGGGTACCTGGAAAGGACTCACGGAAAACGTCAATCAACTTGCCGAAAATCTGACCACGCAAGTGCGTGCAATCGCCGAAGTGGCCACCGCGGTCACGCAGGGCGACCTGACGCGTTCGATCACGGTTCAGGCGCAAGGCGAGGTGGCCGCCCTGAAGGATACGATCAATGAAATGATCCGCAACCTGCGGGACACGACGCGCAAGAACACCGAGCAGGACTGGCTCAAAACCAATCTCGCAAAGTTCAGCCGCATGCTGCAGGGGCAAAAAGCGCTCGAGGCCGTGGGTGAATTGATTCTGTCGGAACTCGCGCCTGTGGTGGCCGCGCGGCATGCCGAGTTCTATGTGCTCGACACCCGGCAGGGCGATCTCGCCAGCCTTGTGCTGGTGGCGAGCTATGCATCGCAGGGCCGGACTGCGCACGGCAAGCGTCTCGACATCGGACAGGGGTTGGTGGGTCAGTGCGCGGTCGAAAAACGCAAAATCCTGATGACCAATGTCCCGGCGGACTACATGCAGATCTCATCGGGGCTGGGACGGGCATTGCCTCGCAACATCCTGGTGTTGCCCATCGTTTTCGAGACCCAGATCAAGGGCGTTCTGGAACTCGCATCCTTCGAGGGGTTCAGCGATACGCACCAGGCGTTTCTCGAACAACTCACCGAGAGCATCGGCATCGTCATCAATACGATCGAAGCGAACACGCGCACCGAGGATCTGCTCAAGCAGTCCCAATCGCTGGCTTTCGAGCTGCAAAACCGGCAGGAAGAACTGCAGCAGACCAACGAGGCGTTGCAGGACAAGGCCAAACTGCTGGCGCACCAGAACGCGGAAGTCGAACGCAAGAACCAGGAAGTCGAGCAGGCGCGCCAGGCGCTCGAAGACAAGGCCCGTCAGCTTGCGTTGACCTCGAAATACAAATCCGAGTTTCTGGCCAACATGTCTCACGAACTGCGCACGCCGTTGAACAGCCTGCTGATTCTGTCCGACCAGCTCAGCAACAATAACGAGCACAATCTGTCGGAAAAACAGGTCGAGTTCGCCAGAATCATCCATTCATCGGGCAATGAGTTGCTCGGGCTCATCAACGACATCCTGGATTTGTCGAAGATCGAATCCGGCACGGTAGCCGTGGCTATCGACGAACTTCGGTTCGACGAACTGCAGCGCTACGTGGAAAGAACGTTCCGGCATGTCGCGGAATCCAAGAACGTCGAGTTTTCGGTACGCCTCGATGCAGCGCTGCCCGGGGGCATGTTTACGGACGTGACGCGACTGCAGCAAATCATCAAGAACTTGCTGTCCAATGCATTCAAGTTCACCCGGCAGGGTCAGGTGATCTTTTCGATCGAGCCGGCCGGCAGCGGCTGGAGCGCGGATAACGACGAGTTGAACCGTGCACCCGAGGTGCTTGCGTTTCGCGTGGCGGACACCGGTGTAGGTATTCCCCTCGACAAGCAGCAGATCATATTCGAGGCGTTTCAGCAGGTCGATGGCAGTACCAGCCGTAAATTCGGCGGCACGGGCCTCGGCCTGGCCATCAGTCGCGAGTTGTCGCGGCTCCTGCGCGGGGAGATCGGCCTGACCAGCACGCCCGGCCGGGGAAGCGAGTTTGTCCTGTATCTGCCAAGGGCACATCCGGCAGCGGAGCATTCGAAAAAAACCATCGATGCGCCGGGCAGGGCAGCAATGGAGCCCGTGGCGCAGCCCGCCGCGCGCGCGCGGCGCCCTGCAGGCCGGCCGGCCGCCCTCATGCCTGCGCCGGCGCTGCAGGTCGTGCGCGACATCGACGAGGTGGGCGATGACCGTAACCTCATTCGCCCCGGTGAGCGTGTGCTGCTCATCGTCGAGAGCGACGCCGGGCTGGGACGCTCGCTGTTGCACGCGGCGCGCGAAAAAGGATTTCGGGGGTTGGTCACGTCCCACGGCGCCAGCGCACTCGCGCTGGTGCGCAGCCACCAGCCTTGCGCCGTCCTGCTGGACACTCACCTCGATGACATCGACGGATGGCGGGTGCTCGGACGCATGAAGATGGATCTCGCGACCCGCCATATTCCCGTGTATATCCTGGCTGCCGCGGACGCGCGCGAACGGGCCTTGCGCGCCGGTGCCAGAGATTTCATCGCCAAGCCCATCCGCGGCGATCAGGCGCTGCACGGCGCGCTCGACGCAATGCACGCGTTTCTGGACAGGACTTCGAGACGCGTTCTGGTCATGGGAAAAAAACCCTCCGCGCTCAAGACGATCAGCGATTTCATCCAGGGCATGCCGGATGTGGAGGTGCTGGGCGCTACCGATCTGCAGGATGCGCATCACGCCATCGACGGGTCCGTGTGTGATTGCGTAGTGTGCGGCGAAGACGCGCCGCACTCGCTCTGCGCCGATCTCGCCCGGCGCATGCGCCAGTCGCCGCTTAACGCGAATACGCCGTTCATCATGTTACGCAAGGGCGAGCCCGGCGCCGCGGACGCATGCGAGGAAGTTCTTGCGACACATCCGCGCGCACGGCAGGTGCATTCCCTGGAGCGGCTGCTGGACCAGACGACCCTGGCCCTGCATCGCGGGATCGTCGACTTGCCGAGCCACCAGCGCGACGTTTTGACCGGCATCTATCAGTCGAACAAGGCGCTCGCGCAGAAGAAAGTGCTGATCGTGGACGACGACGTGCGCAACATCTTCGCGCTGTCCTCCGTGCTGGAACAGTACGACATGAAAATCATGTCGGCGGAAAACGGCCGGGCCGCGCTCGATATCCTGGGCAAGAAGCGCGACATCGACATCGTGCTGATGGACGTCATGATGCCCGACCTGGACGGTCTTGCGACAATGCGGGAGGTACGCGCCATGCAGGCGTGCAAGCAACTGCCGATCGTTGCCCTGACCGCCAAGGCGATGAAGGGCGACCGCGAGCGCTGCATGGCCGCGGGCGCGTGGGACTATTTGTCCAAACCCGTCGATCGCGAGCAGCTGCTGGGCGTGCTGCGCGCCTGGCTGCAACGCTGAAGTCCCTCGACATGATGCTGCCATCGATCGCCTTGCCATGGATAAGCTCGACGCTAGCCGCCCCAGGGCCAATGTCCTGATCGTCGACGACCGCAGCGACAAGCTGCTGGCTTTCAAGACGGTGCTCGACGAGCTCGATGAACAGGTCATCACCATGCGATCGGGCGAGGAGGCGCTGCGCTGGCTGCTCGAACACGACTGTGCCGTCATTCTGCTGGACATCAACATGCCGGGCATGGACGGGTTCGAGACCGCGCGGCTCATCAGGTCGCGCCCCCGATCCGCGCACATTCCCATCATCTTCATCACCGCGCAGGCCGACGAAATCCATGCGATGAAGGGCTACGCCCTGGGCGCCGTCGATTACATCATGGCGCCCGTGGTGCCCATTGTCCTGCGCAGCAAGGTGGCCGTATTCGTTCGTTTGTTCAGGCTGACGCAGCAGATCGAGCAGAAGGCCGAGGAGCGCGTGACGCTGGCGCATGAACAGGCTGCACGAGCCGCGGCGGAAGATTCCCTGCGCGGGGCGAGTTTTCTCGCCGAGGCAAGCAAGGTCCTGGGCAGTTCGCTCGATGTCGGTTCGCTGCTGTCAAACGCGACGCGGCTGGTCATTCCGATGCTCGGAGACTTGAGCGCCATTGCGCTGGCGCAGGGAAAGGATATTGCGCTGCCGGTCCTTCATTCACGCGAAGGCGTTGCCGCGGGTGCGGCCGACGCGCTGGCGCGAAACCCGGTCTGGCGCGACGCCGTCCTCGAGGTTCTGGCAAGTGCGCGCGTCAAGTTCCTGGAGGATTTTCATGTCGAAACCGACGCTGCCGCGCCGCGCCCGGAAGGCAGGCAGCTCGTCGTGTTGCCGCTGGTCGCCCGCGAACGCGTGCTCGGCACCCTGAGTCTGATAGCCGGCACTGATCGTCCGGCGTATGCCGCGACCGAGATTGCGCTGGCTACCGATATTGCGGGGCATGTGGGCATGGCGCTGGACAATTGTCTGATGTTCAGGGAAATCCAGAACGCCAACGAGCGCAATAACGAGTTCCTGGCCACCCTGTCGCATGAGTTGCGCAATCCGCTGGCCCCGATGCGCAACGCCGTCTACTCGATGCATCTTGCCGGACTGTGGTCGCAGGAAGCACTCAGGTTCAAGGCGGTCATCGAGCGCCAGCTCGAGCACATGACGCGCCTGGTCGACGATCTGCTGGATGTCGCGCGCATCACGCGGGGCAAGATCCAGTTGCGCACGGAGCGCGTCGATCTGGTTGAAAAACTGTATCGCGTGCTCGAAACCTGCCGCCCGCAGATTGAAAAATCCGGCCATCGCCTGCTACTGAACCTGCCTTCCGACCCCGTTTGGGTCAAAGCGGATCGCGTGCGCTTGCAGCAGATATTCGAGAATATCCTGGTCAATGCCAGCAAATATACCGACCCTGGCGGACAGATCGACGTCAGCCTGAGCGTGGAAAATCAGCAGGCCATTACCGTCATCCGCGACACTGGCGTCGGCATAGCCGCCGATATGTTGCCGCGAATCTGGGACATGTTCGTCCAGGTGGACGCGTCCGCCGACCGCGCCGGCCATGGGCTCGGACTGGGCCTGCCGCTCGCGCGCAAGCTGGCCAATCTGCATGGCGGCTCCGTGGAGTGCTCGAGCGCGGGCCTGGGCCACGGCAGCGCCTTCACGGTACGCATTCCGGTGATGGTGGCGGGGTCTCGGGCGGCCACCAGCGCGCGCGATGCGCCTGCCGCGAAACAGCACGAAGCGCCCACCGGCCGGATTCTGGTGGTCGACGACAATCAGGATGCGGCCCAATCCCTGGGCGTTTTGCTCAAGCGCTGGGGTCACACGGTCGAGCTTGCCTACGACGGCGCAGCGGCCCTGGAAATAGCGCGCACATTCAGGCCGGAACTGGTCTTTCTCGACATTGGCATGCCGAAAATGAACGGCTATGAGGTTGCCCGGCGCCTCAAGGAAGACACGCGCCTCGCCAGCACAAGATTCATCGTACTGAGCGGCTACGGCGCCGAGGTGGATCAAATGCGCTCGCGGGAAGCCGGTTTCGATCACCATCTGGTCAAGCCCGTGGATCCGCGCAAGTTGCCTGAGCTCATCACATCGGTGCTGAACGTGCGCACCGGGTTGCGCGGCCCGGAGCCGTCGGCGGCCGACAGGCCCGCGCACTAAGCGAAGCCGCGTCGACGCAGCACGCAGTGCCCTCGCGATGCCACCTGCCTGCGCGGCACGCCTGCCGTGCATCTGATCTATCATGTTGACGATGAGTGGCTCCAACAGCGTCATGCCCAAGGCGTTGCCTGGCCGTCTATCGACGGCTGATCACGATCGCGCCAGCGCAGGCCTGCGCTATGTCTATCCGGTGGTGTCGCGGCGGGCGGGCGGCGTGTCGATCGGCGTGAACCTGAACGTCAATAACGCCTGCAACTGGCGCTGCATTTATTGCCAGGTGCCGCAGTTGACGCGAGGCGCGCCGCCGCCGGTGGATCTTGCGCTGCTGCGGCGCGAATTGCAGGGGTTCTTGCACGAAGTCCTGCAGGGCGATTTTCTGCTCAAGCAGGTGCCGCCCGACGCGCGGCGCCTGAATGACATCGCGCTTTCGGGCAATGGTGAGCCGACCAGCGCCAGGGAGTTCGAAGCGGTGATCGATCTGATCGGGGAGATCCGCGGCCAGGCCGGCGTGCCGGCCTCGGTCAAAACAGTGTTGATCACCAACGGCAGCCTCATGCAACGTCCCGCGGTGCAGGCCGGCCTGCGCAAACTCGCGGCGCTGAACGGCGAAGTCTGGTTCAAACTGGATCGGGCAACCGACGCGGGCATGCGCAAGATCAATAACACACGCAGCGGCATGTCCCGCGTTCGGCAGAACCTGGCAATCGCAGCAAGGTGTTGCCCGACATGGATCCAGACTTGCCTGTTCGCGCTGGACGCAAAGGGGCCGACTGAAGCGGAGCAGCAGGCCTACATCGCCTTGTTGCGCGAGAGCCTCGCCCAGGGCGTTGCGATCAAGGGTGTGCTGCTATACGGTCTGGCCAGAAAGTCATTCCAGCCGGAGGCGCCGCGCCTCGCGTCCCTGCCACTGGAGGAACTCGAAGCGCTGGCGCGAGAAGTACGCGCGCTGGGGCTGGCGGTAAAGGTGACGCCTTGACGCTCAGCGGCGGGTGCGGCGGCGGGGCGCGCGCGTGCTCGCTTCGGACTTAAGCCGGCGATAGAGCGCGGGTTGGGCCATTTTCAGGTACGAAATCAAGGCGACATCGCCTTTGTTGATCTTTTTCAGGTCTACCTGATCCACATGCACGAGTCGCAGCAGTTCGCGAACGGGCTTGGGCATGTTGCGGCCGCTCTCGTAACGTGAGCCGCCGCTCTGGGTCACACCGATCTGACCCCAGAATTCCTGCTGGTTCAGATTCAGGCGCAGTCTAATCTCACGGGGATTCTGGATTTTATCGAACATGCTGTCTCGGTCTCTCCGGTTGGTGACGGGCCATACAACGCCCTCAGTTTGAGTTGGTCACAACGGCGTACACAAAGTTCCATGACCGGGACATGACAATCGCCTAGCAGATGCCCGCAGCCCACACGTAACAACGCCCTGCAATGCAGGGCGTTGACGGGTTCCGAATGGCGGTATGCCGTGCAAATGTTGCCGCTGCCAGACAGTATTGCGGCGGCGGCGAAGGGGCGTTACTTCGCGACCTGACGTTCCCTCAGTTCGTCGAGCGTCTTGCAGTCGATGCACAGCGTCGCGGTTGGGCGGGCTTCCAGGCGCTTCAGGCCGATTTCAACGCCGCAACTCTCGCAATAGCCATATTCGCCCGCATCGATCTTGCCGATGGTTTCGTCGATCTTCTTGATGAGCTTGCGTTCGCGATCGCGGTTGCGCAATTCCAGCGCCATGTCGGATTCCTGGCTGGCGCGGTCGTTTGGATCGGCGAACACGGTGGCTTCGTCCTGCATCGTATGCACGGTGCGGTCGATGTCCTGCGACAGCTCGATCTTGAGCTGGTCGAGAATCTTTCGGAAGTGCTCAAGCTGCTTCGGGCTCATGTACTGCCTCGCCCTTTTTCGGCACGTAGGGTTTGAAGCTGGTATGGAATTCGGAAGCCATTTTTGGAGAGGTCTGGTCCGGAAAAAGTGCGCTTTAATATCAGAAATAATAGGGGGGCGCAAGAAATGTTTAGCTTGCGCGGCCGGCTCTGGCCGGCGCGGTGTACAAATTGACCTTTAAATCCCTGATAGGTATAGTTCTGGCCCTCCGGGGTGTAACGCAGCCTGGTAGCGTGCCTGCTTTGGGAGCAGGATGTCGGGAGTTCGAATCTCTCCACCCCGACCAGAAAAGCGATGGTCTGCCCGGTCAGAATCGTGCCCGTAGCTCAACCGGATAGAGCACCAGCCTTCTAAGCTGGGGGTTACAGGTTCGATTCCTGTCGGGCACGCCAGTGCGCCCAACATTTTCTGGTCATGCAGGTTTTCAAGTGGTGGCTGTAGCTCAGCTGGTAGAGTCCCGGATTGTGATTCCGGTTGTCGTGGGTTCGAGTCCCATCAGCCACCCCATCTGCCTTGTTTCCTTTCTTCGCTTTCCGGTGAGCCGCCTTTCATGATCGTTCTGCGCGCCTTGCAACTGCGCCGCGGCGTCAAGGTATTGTTCGAAGACGCCAGCCTGACCTTCAATCGCGGCCACAAAATCGGCGTCACCGGCGCCAATGGCAGCGGCAAGTCGAGCCTGTTCGCATTGCTGCTCGGTGAGTTGCACCAGGATGCCGGGGATCTCGAGATCCAGCCGGGCCTGGTGGTGGCGCACGTCGCCCAGGACACGCCCGCCACGGACCAGGCGGCGATCGAGTACGTGCTCGATGGCGATGCGGAGCTGCGCCTGCTCGAGCGCGCGCTGGCGGCGGCCGAAACCGCGCATCACGGCACGCGCATCGCGGAACTGCACGAGGACCTGCATCGCGTGGGCGGCTATGCCGCGCGCGCCCGCGCCGCGCAACTCATGCATGGGCTCGGGTTCGACGACGTCGAGATCGAGCGGCCGGTGGCGGAGTTTTCGGGCGGCTGGCGCGTGCGGCTCAATCTCGCGCGCGCGCTCATGTGCCGCTCCGACCTGCTGCTGCTCGACGAGCCGACCAATCACCTGGACCTCGATGCGATCGTCTGGCTCGAGCAATGGCTGTCAGGCTATCCGGGCACGCTGCTGATGATTTCCCACGACCGCGAGTTTCTCGACACGGTCGCCAATGTGATCTGCCACATCGAAGCGCAGCGCATCCGCCTGTACGCAGGCAATTACTCCGCGTTCGAAGCGCAGCGCGCCGCCCAACTCGCGCAGCAGCAGGCGACGTTCGTCAAGCAGCAGCGCGAAATCGCGCACCTGCAATCCTTCGTCGATCGTTTCAAGGCGCAGGCCACCAAGGCGCGCCAGGCGCAGAGCCGCATCAAGGCGCTCGCCCGCATGGAGAAGATCGCCGCCGCGCACGTCGATACGCCGTTCGAATTCGCCTTCCGCAAGCCCGCCGCGCAGTCGGACCCGATGCTGAACCTCGATGGCGTGGATGCCGGCTATGGTGATGTGGCGGTGCTGCGCGACATCCGCATGACGTTGCGCCCGGGCACGCGGCTCGGCCTGCTCGGACGCAACGGGGCCGGCAAATCGACCATGATGAAACTGCTCGCCGGCGTGCTGGCGCCGCTTGCCGGCCAGCGCACCGAAGGCAAGGCGCTGCAGATCGGTTATTTCGCCCAGCACCAGCTCGAGCAATTGCGGCCCGACGAAAGCGCGCTGTGGCATCTGTTGCGCCTGTCGCCGAAGACACGCGAGCAGGAGTTGCGCGACTTTATCGGCGGCTTCAACTTTCACGGCGACCAGGCGACCGAGCCCATCGGGCCCGATGTCCGGCGGCGAGAAGTCCCGGCTTGCGCTCGCCCTGATCGTCTGGCAGCGCCCCAATCTGCTGCTGCTCGATGAACCGACCAACCACCTGGACCTGGAGATGCGTCACGCGCTCACGCTCGGCCTGCAGGACTACGATGGCGCGCTGGTGCTCGTTTCACACGACCGCAGCCTGCTGCGCGCCACAGCCGACGAACTGTGGCTGGTCGATGAGGGCCGCGTGCAGGCCTTCGATGGCGACCTCGAAGACTATGCGAAGCGCCTGCGCAACAAGGAGCAGGCCGTGCCCGCAAACACGCGAACCCGCAGTGAGCCGCAAGGAGCAAAAGCGCCTCGAAGCCGAGGCGCGCAACCGCCGGTTTGCACAGCGCAAACCGCTGGAAGCGCGCATCGGCACCGCCGAGAAGGAAATCCAGGCGCTGGGCGCGGAAAGGTTGCGCCTTGAAAAGCTCATCGCGGCCCCCGATATGTACGACGAATCGAAAAAAGACGATTTGAAACGCTGCCTGTTCGAGCAGGCGCAGATTGCCCGCAAACTGCAGGTGGCGGAAGAACGATGGCTGGCGCTGTCCGCCGAACTCGAGGCGCTCGCCGCGAGCAATTGAGATGGGAGCGTCCCCGACGACGCATTTGTTGATTACGGAGACTTACATGTTCAAACGCATTGTGCTGTTCGTGATTACCAACCTGGCGGTGCTGTTCGTGCTCAACATCACGATGCGCCTGCTCGGCGTCGATCGCATGCTCGCGCAATCGGGCGGTGGCCTGAACCTGACCGCGCTGCTGGTGTTCGCCGGCGTGATCGGTTTCGGCGGCTCGCTGATCTCGCTGGCGATGTCGAAGTGGTCGGCCAAGTTCATGACCGGTGCGAAAGTCATCGAGCAGCCCCGCGATGCCGCCGAGCAATGGCTGGTCGAAACCGTGCGCCGGCATGCCCAGCAGGCCGGCATCGGCATGCCCGACGTGGCGATCTACGATGCACCCGACATCAATGCCTTTGCCACCGGCATGAACCGCAACAATGCGCTGGTGGCGGTCAGCAGCGGCTTGCTTCGCAACATGACGCGCGACGAGGCCGACGCGGTGCTCGGCCACGAGATCAGCCACGTCGCCAACGGCGACATGGTCACGCTCGCGCTGATCCAGGGCGTGGTGAATACCTTCGTCATTTTCCTGTCGCGCATCATCGGCAATTTCGTCGACAAGGCGGTCTTCAAGACCGAACGCGGCAATGGCCCGGCTTTCTGGATCACCTCGATCATTGCCGAACTCGTGCTCGGCATCCTCGCCAGTACCATCGTGATGTGGTTCAGCCGGCGGCGCGAGTTTCGCGCCGATGCCGGCGGGGCTGCCCTGGCCGGGCGCGAAAAAATGATCGCCGCGCTGCAACGGCTCAAGCAGGCGCACGAGCCACCCAAGCTCCCGGCGCAAATGCGCGCGTTCGGTATTTCCGGCGGACGTGCCGGCGGGCTGGCCCGGTTGTTCATGTCGCATCCGCCGCTCGACGAGCGCATCGCGGCATTGCGCGCGTCAAGCTGAAGCAAAGCAAAGGCAAATGAAACACGGACGCCCGCGATAGCGGGCGTTTTTTTATTCCCCGGGTGCGTGCGGCGCGACGTCGAGAACGCGCACGCGCAGCGTCTGCCCTGCACCGCGCTCGAGCGTGACAAGGTGCGGCTGCGCACCGGCCAGAGCCGCAAGTAACGGCAATGCCCGCGCGCTCGGATTGCCGCTGCGCAGGCGCTCGAGCGCGGGATTGGCCATCGACGACGCAGGCTGGGGTTGCGCATCCAGCGTCAGTTCGAGCTCGCCGAGGGTGCGAGGCGTACGCTCACGCGTGAGCAGCAGCGCGCTGCCGAACGGTTCGGCCAGGCGGCGAATGCCTGCGAGCGGTTCCGGGTAGGGCGAGTCGTAGCACAGCAGCAGCACTTCGGTTCGATCGACCTGCAGTTGCGCCGCCGCCTCGAGCAGTCCAATGGCGAAGCTCCAGTCGAACCCGCACAGGCTGGTCGAGGGATGATGCGAATGCGTGGCAATGCTCCAGTAACCCGAGGGCGCGTTGTGCACTGAATTGTGGAAGCGGGTGGGCGACACCTGGCGGTCGGCGCCGGCCAGCGTGATGCAGATATCGTTGATGACATCGCCGTCGCCACCGGAAGAGGCGAACACCGTCGCGACCGAATCGGCTGCCTTGCCGGCCTGGCGCAGGGCTTCGCCGCCCACTGCGAGCGCCAGTTTGACCATCGTGCCCGTGCGCCGGCGCTCGACCGCCGGCAACAGGTCTGCGACGGGGGGCGCGAGCGGCGCCGGCTCGTAGCCTTTTTCGCCGGCAAGTATGGCGCGGCTGGCCGCCCAGCCGTTCAACCCCGGCGCCAGCACCGCGGCACTGTCCACAAAAAATTTCAAGTCGGTTCCCGTCCCAGCAGAAGGCTGCAATTGGTGCCGCCGAAACCGAAAGCATTGCTCATGGCGCGCGCCACCGGCTGGCGCCGGTTGGCAAGCTGGTAGGCGATTTGCACGGTCGGGTCGATGGTCCGGGTATTCACGCTTCCGGGCACGAACCCGCGCTCGATCGCCAGCGCGCAGATGATCGCCTCGATCGCGCCGCACGCGCCCAGCGTGTGCCCGGTCCAGCCCTTGGTCGAGCTGCACGGCGTCTCGCTGCCGAACACGGCGCCCACGGCCTTGTCTTCCGTGGCATCGTTGGTGCGCGTGGCGGTGCCATGCAGATTGATGTAATCGACCGCGCCGGGGCCGAGCCCCGAACTGCGCAGCGCCTGTTCCATGGCCATGCGCGCGCCCAGCCCCTCGGGATGCGGCGTCGACATGTGATGGGCATCGCTGCTTTCGCCGATGCCGAGCAACAGGATCGAATCGGCCGGCCGCGCCGGATCTTTCTTCTCCAGCAACACCATGGCGGCACCTTCGCCGATGGAAATGCCATCGCGCAGCGCGTCGAAGGGGCGGCAGGCGAAGCGCGAAAGCAGACCCAGAGCGTTGAATCCGTACAGCGTGGTCAGGCACAGACTGTCCACCCCGCCCACCACCGCCGCGTCGCACAGCCCGGCAGCGATCATGCGCGCGGCATTACCGAATACCTTGGCGCTCGACGAGCACGCAGTCGATACGGCCATCGCCGGGCCGGTCAGGCCCAGATAGGACTGCACGAACCACGCGATCGAATACGTATTGTGCGTGCTCCCATAGCGCACGGGCGGCAGCGCACCCTGCTCATCGCGTTGCCGGTACGCGAGCTCCGTTTCCAGGATCGCGGACGTGCTCGTGCCCATGAACACCCCGATCCGGCCGGGACCGTATTTTTCGCGGGCGGCGATGATCGCCTGATCGAAGCCGTCCTGACGCAGGCACAACTGCGCGATGCGGTTGTTGCGGCAATCGAACTGCGCCAGGTCGCCGCGCACCGGCGCAAGCGATGCATCGGCGATCTGGCCGACGAAGGTTTCCAGCTCGACAGTCTCGAACGCGCAGGGTGCCAGGCCGGAGCGCATGGCCTCCAGCGCGTGCACCATCGCATCAAGCCCGACGCCTGCGCTGCTGGCAACGGTATAGCGACTCAGGCAAAGCGGTTGCACTCTATAGTTTCCTGTGGTGATACTTGTGGACCGCGTGAGGCCCTGGTGTGCCGGCAATGTGGCGGCGTTGCGGTAGCCGAGGGTACTGGCCGCCCGCGGCCGGCGTCAACCCGCTTTTCACGGGCCTGGTGGCAGGCCTGCGAAGGGGGGAGAGGTTATAATCCCGCCGGCCGGAAACGCCGGCCGAGATCAAAGGTCCAATCAGCGCAATGAACAACGTCGAATCCATGACCGCGCAGGAGCGCGAACTGGCAGAACTCATCATCGCCTCGCTCAATCTGGAGATTCAACCAGAGGAAATCGAGCCGGCAGCGCCGCTTTATCGCGAGGGACTCGGGCTCGACTCCATCGACATCCTCGAAATCGCGCTCGCGGTATCCAAGAAATACGGCTTTCAGTTGCGTTCCGACGATAGCGACAACGTCAAGACGTTCAGTTCGCTGCGCAACCTGAACGAGCATGTCCAGCAAAACCGAACCAATTAGTCGTGCATTGCAGACAGGGTGGGTCAAAGCGGTACTGATCGCCGCCGGCGTGATCGCCTACCAGTGGCTGGTTTACCGCCTGATCGCTGCGCAGCCCGACGGGGGCTGGGGCGGTGCGCTCATGGCCGCGCCCCTGGTGGTGCTGGCCGTATGTTTTCTGGCCAGGACGCGCCGCGGGCTCGTGCTGCTGGGTCTATTGACCATCGCCGGTGCCGTGGGGTTCCTGGCATGGCCCGCTTCGGGGGCCAGTCCGGGGTTGCTCTATCCGCTGCCTTACCTCACGGTTTACCTGATCCTGCTATGGTTGTTCGGACGCACGTTGCGGGCACCGCGGCAGCCGCTGGTCACGCTGCTGGCCTTGCATGTACACGGCGACCTGCCCCCCGAGATCTTGCGCTATACCCGCCGCGTCACCTGGGCGTGGTGCGTCTTCTTCGCTGCCATGGCGGCCACGTCGCTGTTGCTGTTTGCGTTCGCGCCGCTGCCGGTCTGGTCGGCGTTCAACAGCCTGCTGAACCTGCCGCTCGTCGCGGCCATGTATCTCGCGGAGTATGCGTGGCGTCAGTGGCGCTATCCGAATTTTTCGCACGCCTCGATTGCAACGGTCGTCAGCGCCTTTCGCAACTTCGATTTCAACCGGCCCGCGGCCAATCGCTGAACCCATGGCGGGTATCGCGGCACTGAGCCATCAAGACGCCTCCGCGGTGGTCGCGTATCGCGGCGCCCGGCGGGTCAATGCCGCGCAGTTCGTGGCCGAAGCCGGGCGGCTTGCGGCGCGATTGCCGACTCGCAGCTTTTTGGTCAACCTGTGTGCTGACCGATACCGGTTCAGCATTGGCTTGGTGGCGGCGTTGATGCGCGGCCAGGTCAGCCTGCTGCCGCCGAACCAGACGCCGGACATGCTGGGCAAGCTGCGCCAGGCGTACGGCGATCTCTATGCCCTGATCGACGCACCGCAGGAATCCTGCGTGCTGGAGCAGGTGCGCTACCACGACGAGCCCGCAGGCGACGCATCGACGCCGGATTTCACCGTGCCGGTGTTCGCCGCGGACCAGCTTGCGGCCATTGCTTTTACCTCCGGCTCCACCGGGGCGCCCTCGCCGCATCGCAAATCATGGGGTGCCCTGGCGCGCGGCGCCACCGCCGAAGCGGCGCGTTTAGGCCTGCTGGCGGGTGCGCGCGCGGGCCTGGTGGGCACGGTGCCCGCGCAGCACATGTACGGTCTCGAATCGACGGTATTGCTGGCGCTGCGCGGTGGACTGGCTCTGCATGCCGGGCGCCCGTTTTATCCTGCGGACGTGGCCGCGGCCCTCGCGCAGATTCCGGGCGAGCGCGTGCTGGTCACGACGCCCGTGCATTTGCGCACGCTGCTCAGCGAAGGCGTCGCGTTGCCGCCGCTGCGCCTGATCGTGTGTGCCACCGCGCCGCTCTCGCGCGAGATGGCCGCGCAGGCCGAAGCCCGCTATGGGGCGCCGCTGCACGAAGTCTATGGCTTCACCGAGGCCGGGATGGTGGCCACGCGCCGGACGGTGCAAGGGCCCGCCTGGCAGTGCCTGGACAGCGTTCAGTTGCGCCGCGCCGGGCGGGGATACCAGGCCGCGGGCGGGCATGTCGAGATCGACGCGCCGTTCAGCGATGTGATCGAACCCGCCGGCGACGATCGCTTCATCCTGCACGGGCGCGATGCCGACCTGGTCAACATCGCCGGCAAACGCACGTCGCTCGCGCATCTGAACCACCAGCTCAACGACATCGAGACGGTGCACGACGGCGTGTTCTTCATGCCGGACGAAAAACCAGACCGCGTGACACGGCTGACGGCTTTTGTCGTGGCGCCCGGCGCGACGCGGGAGGACGTGCTGGGCGCATTGCGCGAGCGCGTGGACCCGGTGTTCCTGCCGCGCCCGCTGTACTTCGTGCAGACCCTGCCGCGCAATGCCACCGGCAAGCTGCCACGCGAGAACCTGCTCAAGCTTGCGCACACCTGCGCGGCGAAACGGCGCGGGGACGCCGCTTGATCCGCCGGCGCGGCCCTTCTGCGGCGCCAGGGCGAGGCCTCTTACAATTGTCCGCAGGAGCGTTACCAACATGCGCATGATCAAACGTGGTGTCGCAACGCTTTGCCTCGCGTTGCTGGGAACCGCCAGTCCGGCGTTCGGCGCCGGCCAATGGGACATCGACGAACTCATGCAAAAACTCGCGTCCGTCGAGCGCTCGCAGGCCCGATTCGTGGAACGCAAGTATCTCAAGGTGCTCGAATCGCCGCTGGAACTGTCCGGCACGCTGACCTATTCCCGGCCCGGTCGCCTGGTAAAACGCACGCTCAAACCCAAACCGGAAATTCTCGAACTGCAAGGCGATAAAATTACGCTCACCAGTCCGGCGCGCAATGAGCGGCGCGAACTGAAGCTGCAGGATTACCCGGTGCTGTGGGGGTTCATCGAAAGCATCCGCGCCACGCTGGGCGGGGATCTCAAGGCACTCGAGCGGTTCTATCGCGTCGAACTAGACGGCGCGCCCGCCAAATGGCGGCTGTTCCTCGTGCCGCGCGACCGAAACATGGCGCAAGTCATCACCCTGATCCGCATCGACGGCAGCCAGGCGCGCGTCGAGCGCATCGAAGTGCAGGAAGCGCGCGGCGACCGCTCGGTCATGCAAATTCACGAGGACGTGCCGTGACCTCGCCGGCGCGCCTGCGCGTCGGCATCTGGCTCGGTTTCGTCCTGGCTTGCGCGATCATCGTTGCGCGCTCGCAGTACAGCGCGGATCTCGCGGCATTTTTGCCCAGCTCGCCCACGCCCACGCAGCGCTTCCTGGTCGACGAGCTGCGCGAAGGCGTGGTATCGCGACTGATCCTGATCGGCATCGAAGCGCGCGAGCCAAACGCTGCGGCTGCGCTGAGCCGTGCGCTCGCGCAACGGCTGCAGCAGGACGGGCAACTGCTCTACGTCGACAACGGCGCTCACGACAGCCTGCGCGCCGACGGCGCCTTCCTGCTCGACAATCGCTATGTGCTCAGCGCCGCGGTCACGCCGGAGCGCTTCACGGCGAGCGCGCTGCGCCGCGGGCTCGAGCAACAACTCGAATTGCTGAGTTCGCCGACCAGCATGCTGGTCGGCAATTTGTTGCCGCGCGATCCGACCGGGGAGATGCTGCAACTGATCGAGCGGCTGCAAGCCCAGGGCGGCGGCCCCGACAAGCGCGATGGCCTCTGGTTTTCGGCCGACGGCACGCGCGCGCTGGTGATCGCGCAGACTCGTGCCCCCGGCTTCGACATCGATGCGCAGGAGCGGGCGCTGGGCGCGATCGATGCCGCTTTCCAGGCCAGCGTCGCAGAACACGCTGTGCAAGGCGCGCGGCTGCTCGTGACCGGGCCCGGCGTCTTCGCCGTGCAAAGCCGGGCCGGCATCAAGCGCGACGCCGTGCGCTTTTCCCTGGCAGCCACCGTGCTCGTCAGTTGCATCCTGCTTTTTGTCTATCGCTCCGCACGGGTGCTGGCGCTGACGCTGGTGCCGGTGGCGAGCGGTGCGCTGGCGGGGGTTGCCGCCGTCAGCCTGGCCTTCGGTTCCGTGCATGGCGTCACACTGGGATTCGGCGCCACGCTGATCGGCGAGGCCGTGGACTACGCGATTTATCTGTTCACCAACACCGCGCCAGGCAGTACGCCGAAGAGCACCTTGCAGCGCATCTGGCCCACGCTGCGCCTGGGCATGCTGACCTCCGCGTTCGGCTTCAGCGCCATGTTGTTCTCGGGCTTCCCCGGCCTTTCGCAGCTCGGCCTGTTTTCCATGGCCGGGTTGATCGTGGCCGTGCTGGTTACGCGCTGGGTGCTGCCGGAACTGGTGTCCGCGGGTTATCACGTCAACACCGCCGCCGCGTGGGGGCCGCCGCTCGTGCGCGTGTTGGCGCAGGCGCATCGGTTGCGCATGGCCTTGCTGGTGCTGGTCATCGCGGCGGTTGCGGTGCTGGCCGGGCGCGGCGCCAGGATCTGGGACGATGAGTTATCGAGCTTGAGTCCGGTGCCTGCGTCGCTGAAACAACTCGACCAGCAAATGCGCGAGGATCTGGGCGCACCCGATATCGGACCGCTGGTCGTCATCCGCGGCAACTCCGAGCAGCAGGTCCTGGAAATTGCGGAGCGCACGGGCGCAACGATGGGTTCCCTGCAAGCCGAGGGCGTGGTGGCGGGCTTCGACTCGCCGGCGTTCTATTTGCCCAGCATCGCCGCGCAACGCGCGCGGCAAGCCGCGATTCCGGAGCCCGCGGTGCTGGCGCGCAACCTGTCGGCGGCGGCGCAGGGATTGCCGTTCAAGGCGGGGACCTTTGCGCCGTTTCTCGCCGATGCGCAGGCCGCCCGGCGGGCCGCGCCCGTGACCGCGCAGGATCTGGCCGGCACCGGGCTGGGGCTCAAACTCCAGTCGTTGCTCGCGCATCGCGAAAGCGGCTGGTTCGCCATGCTGCCGCTGCGCGGGGTCACCGATGCACAGCGCGTGCAAGCTGCCCTCGCGCAGCCTGCCGATGCCCAGATCATGCTGCTCGACATGAAGCACGAGGTCGATTCGCTCTATCAAAGTTACCGCGCCCGCGCGCTGGGCTATGCGCTGCTCGGCGCGGCCGCCATCGCGCTGCTGCTGGTGTTCGCGCTGCGCTCGGTACGCCGGGCGGGCGACGTGCTGGCCCCGCTGGTCGCCGCGGTGCTCGTGACCGCGGCATTGATGATCGTAAGCGGCGTGCGTCTGAATATTTTTCATCTGGTTGCACTGCTGCTAGTCGTTGGCGTAGGCTCGAATTACACCCTGTTCTTCGAACGCGGCAGCCCCGGCGCCTCCGATCCGCACCGTACCGCGACATCCATCCTGTTCTGCAATCTGTCCACCGTGGCCGGTTTCGGGGTGTTGGGTTTTGCCAGCACCCCGGTGCTGGGCGCCATCGGCTCCACCGTGGCCCTCGGTGCGTTGCTCAGCCTGGTGTTCGCCGCGATTCTGACCGCAAGACCGGATCAGGGGACCAGGGCGCCGAGTTGATGTCCGTTCTAGCCATGTAGCGCGCCAAGCGCACGGATATGCTGGGCTTTTTTTTTAATTTGGCCCCTATGTTCGGTACCGCACGTAACAACCCAGTGCACGGGTATATCTTGGCTGCATGTTGCATGAATTCCTTTTCAACAATCGCCAGGATCTGATCGCCCGATGTCGGTTCAAGGCGGCACAGCGACCGACTCCCCGGGTAACGGAGGAGGCGTTTGGGCATGGCATACCCATTTTCCTGGCGCAGCTCATCAAAACGCTTGAAATCGAGCAGACCCGAAACCCGGGTCTCAGCCGCAGGATTTCCGGGCCGGCGGGCGGCGTCACGCCTCACTCGAAGAACGCTTCCGAGATCGATACCTCGGCCACGGTGCATGGGGCCGAATTGCTCGACGACGGATTCACGGTGGACCAGGTGGTTCATGCCTACGGCGATTTGTGCCAGGCCATTGCGGACCTGGCCTATGATCGCGGCGAACCTTTCGAAATAGATGAATTCAGAACCCTCAACCGCTGCCTGGACAACGCAATCGCAGGCGCCGTGACGGAATTCATGTATCAACGCGATACCTTGATTGCGGACCGGCAAGCGAACAATCTGAACGAACGGCTGGGCTCTCTGGCGCACGAAATGCGCAACCTCATCCATACGGCCACCCTGGCTTTTTCCGCCGTCAAGAGCGGCAACATCGGGGCACTTGGTTCGACCGGCGCGGTGGTGGATCGGGCACTGGTCGGGCTGCGCACTCTGGTGGATCGCTCCCTCGCGGAGGTACGCATGAAGGCCGGCATGGTCGCGCTCGAACGTCCGATTTCCATTGGCGAGTTTCTCGCCGAAATCAAAGTCTCCGCGTCACTCGAGGCAAAACACCACGGCTGCGTGTTGAGCGTGGACTCGCATGAACCCGGACTGGCCGTGAGCGCCGACCATGATCAAATTTCCTCGGCCGTAAACAATTTGCTGCAGAATGCTTTCAAATTCACCCGCGGCGGCAGCGAAGTTCGGTTGAGCGCCTGCGCAAAGGACGACCGCGTGCTGATCGAGGTCGAGGACCATTGTGGCGGCCTCGCCATCGCCAATCCCGACGAACTCTTTCTGCCCTTCACGCAAGGCAACGCAGATACCAGCGGTGTCGGGCTGGGCCTTTCGATCGCGCGCCAAAGCGTCGAAATAAATCGTGGCTGGCTGCGGGTGCGCGATATACCGGGCAAGGGCTGCGTGTTCACCATCGATTTGCCTCGTGCCGAGGAACGCAAATCAACGTTTTCTGCGGCGCGCGCAACCGCGCCTTAAGAATCTCCGGCGCGCGCAACCGCGCTTTAAAGAATCTCCGGCGCGCGCAACCGCGCCCTAAAGATACTTCGGCGCGCGCACAACCGCGGGATATTGTTTCCCTGGCTAAACCGCGAGGAAAGTGGCGATCTTGCCGCGCGCCAGCGGCGTGCCGGCCTGGATGACTTCGAAGCGATAATGGGTCAGCGGCGGCGCCGCGTCCTCCAGTCGCACGCTCGTATCAAAACTGTCCCCAGCCGGCAGGTCTTCGGCGAAGAACACCACATCGCGCAGCGCCACCAGGTAACCCACGCGCGGTGCCGCAGGATTTCCTTCGCGCCAGCGGCGCAAGGCCTCCCAGGCCGCGGCGCTTTGCGCGGCGGCCTCGACGCCTGCCAGCAGCGGCACCTGCCCGTCATGCGCCAGGCCGCATGCCGCGGGCACGCATGCCGTGCAGTCGAGCCCACCTTGTGTTTCGCCGGCGATCGATGTCACAAAGCGCATCGGCGGCCGATGCGGCAACAGCGCGTCGAGCGGCGGGGTCTGCAGCGCGTCGCGGTGCGCCACAGGGGAAGAACGTAGCCCCGGCGCCAGGGGCTCGGGACGACCCGGCACCAGCTCGGCGTTGGCCACGACCTTGTCGTGCCTCGTGATCGCCACGCGCACGCACCCGTCGGGCAATTCGCGCCAGTCCGCCTCCAGCTCATCGCCGGGCAGCACGAGCTGGCGCAGCCGCGCGAATCTGATGCCGCGCAGTGGCATCGGCCGCCCGGCCGCATCCGCCAGCGCTTGCACGACCAGCAGCAGTTCGACGACGCCGGGCAGGATGGGACGCCCGGGAAAATGCCCCTCGAAGTAGGCAGCGCGCAAGGGAATCGCGATGCGCGCTTTCACGTTCTGCGGGCGATGATCGCCGCGACGGAAAAATCGGGGTAGGCGCCGCGCAGCCCGGCAATATCCGGAAACACGCGAATGGCGCCAAAGCCATTGGCCTGCAGGGCCGCGTGCCACTGCTCCGGCGTCAGGAACCCGCCGTTGGGCCGCCAGTCGGAAACCAGCACCGGGTCGCGGAAAGAATCCAGCAGATTGAAAACGAATTCGATGTGCAGCGGTTTACCCGCTGTCGGCCGCACGCATTCGGAAATCACCAGCAGGCCCGCGGGTGTCAGCGCGTTCCTGATTTCCCCGAGTGTGAACGCGAGGTCACGCGCGACATGCAGCACGTTCACACCGTAGACCAGGTCGTGCGCCCCGCGGGCGATGCCCTGGCCCGCGAACGGCTGATCGATATCCAGCGCGGAAAAAATGAACGGGCACAGCCCGCGGCGCGCAGCCAGCGTGCGCTGCGCGCGTTTCATGAACAGCGGGGAAATCTCCGTGAAATGGTAGGCCGTCACCCCCCCGGCGACGGGGGCCAGGTGATCGAGAAGCGCGGCCGCGCCGCTGCCCAGTCCGCCGCCGATTTCGAGAATGGCGGCGGGTTTGCCCGCGAGCGCCTGCTCGCTCGCCAAGGCGCCCACGGCGTTGCTGATGCCGTAGAGCGGATTGTCGTTGGAAAAATATTTCACCCACGCGACCAGTCCTTCCGGACCGAACAAGGCCTGGTCGCCGGTGAGCTGGCCGCGCAGCACCGCCGGATACTGCATGGCCGCAAGCGCAACGATGTCATAGCTGGGCAGGCAGCGCGCATCGAGGGCTTCCTGCGCGGCGCGAATTTCCGCGGGATCGGGCAGCACCGGTGGACACGCCGCCTGGTAGAGCCAATTGCCTTCGGCGCCGGCCCGCTTGGTCACCCAGCCGCACGCGGCGAGCGTTTCGAGCAGCCAGGTCGCCGGTACGCGTGCGACGTCAGCGCGAAGTCCGGCGCGATCGATCGCCTGCGCAACCGTGGCTGCCTCGCGACAGGCCTCCTCGAGGCCGCTGGAACGCAACGTGGCGAGCGCGGTTCTGGCCACGTAGGTTTCGCACAGATCGAACGAGTCGATGAACTGGCTATTGAACAGCGGCAGCAGCGCAGCCGGCAGCAGTGCGGCGCGCTCGTCCTTTCCGCTGCGTGGTGAGATGATGGGCATCGTAGGGTTGCGTGCGCCGGTTCGCGTGGACGTTACCGGTCGGACAGCGGCGGTTCGGCGAGCGGCTGCTCGAAGCGCGCCTGCCCGCGACCGGCGTCGGGCTGCGGGGCAACCGCAGGCGGCTGGCCCTTTTCCCAGAAATCGTAGAAGTTGAACCAGTTGTACGGCGCCTCACGGCAATAGTGTTCCAGGCGCTGCACATAGCGCTGCAGGGTTGCTGCGACGGCTGCCGTGCGCTGCGTCCGGGTCACGGTCTCCGGATCGAGCAGTTTTTCGAAATGCAGATCGTAACGGTTGCGGCCGCGATACAAACCGGTCATGAACACGATGGGACGGCGCAGCATGAGCGCCATGCGGTAGGGCGAGGTCGGGAACAAGGCGTCCTCGCCGAGAAAGGGGGCGCGCAGTTGTTCGCCGCCGGGCAATACCCGATCGCCCAGAATGCCCACCCAGGCGTTGCGCTGCAGACGCTCATGCACCTGGAACATGGAATCGAAGCGACCCAGCGCAATGATGCGCTCGGGGACCGCGGGATTGACCGCCTTGACCACGCTGTTGACCATGCGCGCGTTGTCTTCGTACATCACCATCGACACTTCGAGCCTGTGCGCGGTGCCCGCGAGCCGCAGGACCTCGAAGCTGCCCAGGTGTGCGCCGAGCAGCAGACACCCCTGTCCGCGCTCGAGCAGCTCCTGCAGGATTTCTTCGCCATGAATGCGGATCTCGAACAGTTCGTGCCGATCCTTGAGCAGGAAAAAGCGGTCGAGGGCCACGGTGGCGAAGGCGAAATAGTGGCGGAATACGTCCATGAGAAGGGGCCGGCGGCCGAGCGCGCGCGCCAGGTACTTGCGGGAACTGCGGCGCGATGTCGCCGAGAACAGCAGAAAGTACAGACAGGTCGGATAGAGCAGCAAGCGGGCGACACGCCGCCCAAGGAAGAACGAAATGCCGACCAGCACTCGCATGCCCAGCAGGCTGCCGCGTTCGCGCTGGTTCAGCCAGCCAGGGCGCATGAAGGTGTTTGCCCTGCCGCCGCAAGCTTGCGAATGCGCCCGGCGTTGCCGCCTGGCCGAAGCATCGCGTCCGGTGAAAGCGTGGCTGCGTTCAATTGGCGAGGACGCGCGAGCGGAACTTGCGCGCGAGCAATACCGGCAGCCGCAACACGAATCCGGCCGCGAGGCGCAGGTGCATGCCTGAAAGCAGCAAGTTGTCGCGCACGTAATGAAAGTGCGACACGCCGCCTTCTTCGGGACGAAAATAGCGCACGGGCGCCGGCACGTTGACCGGGCGGCAGCCGGCCCACACGAGCCGCACGGCCGCTTCCACGTCGAAATCGAAGCGTCGCATCCACCGTCTGGCCTGCATGATCTCCAGCAGGGGCCGGGCCGGATAGACGCGCAATCCGAACAGCGAGTCGCCGATGCCCTCCCAGAGCGTTTCCAGGTTCGTGAACCAGTTCGAGATGCGCCGTCCGCGCACGCGCAGCCGCGGCGCGCTTTCGTCGAACACCGGCTGGCCGAGAATGAGCGCATCGGGCTGGCCGATGGAGGCCTGCATGAAATCCGCAATGCGCTCGGCCGGGTGCTGGCCGTCGGAATCCAGCGTCAGTACGTGCGTATAGCCCTGTGCAACCGCTTCGCGCAGACCATGCAGCACGGCTGCGCCCTTGCCCTGATTCTCGGGCAGCTCGAATATGCGCAGGCCCGGGTCCGCCGCGGCCATCTGCCGCAGGCCTTGCGCGGTACCGTCGGTACTGCCATCCACCACGACCCACACGGGATCCCAGAAGCTGCGTGCGTTGCGCGTGGTTTCAAAAACCTTCTCGCCGGTGTTGTAGCTGGGAATCAACACCAGATGCGTAGTGGAATGGTCGGGCATGGGAACGTGTTGTTGGTTTTCTGCGGCGGGCCCGCGCGAGGCCAGCCGGCAGTTTAATACGGAACGGCTACGTCAGCGCCCGAGGCGCCACCGGCCGGCCCGCCTCCGGGGCCGCCGCCGGCGGTTGCAGCGGCTCGGCGACGCGCAACTCCTGGCGATAGTAGCCTTCCAGTTCCGTCACGAACGCCTGGACGTCGTCGGGTACGCGCCAGCGCTTGCCCAGCCGTGCGCGATAAACCAGCGGAAACTGCGGCTTCTTCAGCAGCGGCCAGCCCTTGCTCAGGAAGTCGCCTTCGGTTTCGATGAATATCGTCTGCACTTCCGCACCGGCTTTCTTTGCCATCAACGCGAAGCCGCCCTTGAAGTCATTGATGGGGCGCACGCGCGTGCGGGTGCCTTCCGGAAACACCAGCAACTGATGACCGGCGCGCAGTTCGCGCGTGGACTGGCGCACGAGATTCACCGGCGAATCATTGCGAATGTAGCCCGACAGGCGCGCTCCGCCGCCCAGAAAAACGTTGTCCCAGATCTGCGCTTTCATGATGCAGGCGGCCTGGGGCAGACGCGAAATGACCAGCACGGCGTCGAGCAGCGAAGGATGGTTCGGCGCGAGAATGAGCGAGCGTTCGCCGCGCAGGGCGTCGAGTGCGGAAAGATCCAGGCGCACCAGGCGGCTGGCTTCGAGTAATGCGAGAAAGCCGCGAAAATGCGTGCCCGTCACCCAGCGCCCGAGGCGCGCGCCGGCACTTGCGGGAAGTAGCGGGTGCATGAGCGCGCAGAACAGCGAACACAGGGCACAGCCGACGCCGAAATACAGATAGCCCAGATAGAACACGAGATATTCGTACACCCGGCGCACGGAGCGTGGCAGCCAGCGCCAGCGCGAGCGCCGGGCACGCTGGTGCGTCAAGGCCGGTTCCCGAAACGGCGGCGAGTGACGGTCGTTCATGGTTCGGCCTCGACCAGGGTCGTGGAGCGTCCAAACACCCATGCGAACGCGACGCCGGTTGCCAGCGAGTGCTTTTGCCTGACCAGCGGACTGTCCGCGTAAACCGCGCCGGCGAGACTGTCTGCTCGCACGAAGCCGCCCACCCAATAGTCGGCAAAGCGCTTGCTCACGGCGCCGATGAACTGCAAGCCGCCGTAGCCGCCGGCAGCCTCGTACGCGGGGCGCGCCGGCGTTGCGAACTGCGGCGCGACGCTGTAGTAATACGCGTGATGGCGCTGGTTGCCAAACAGTGGTCCGGCGGCAAAGCCCAGGTTCCAGCCCGGCGTCGGAAAGGCATCGTGGAAATCCACGTTGAGCTGCGGCTGAAATACCCAACCCTGGTCGCGCACGTGCGAAAAGTCCGTCGCCAGCACGGCGCGCAGCGGAAAGCGCAAATTGACTCGCATGGTCTCGGAACGCAGCAGGGTGACGGTCAGGTTGGGCCCGATTTCGAGCGTCGGATCCAGGTTGGACATGCCGCGGCGCGCAGAGTTGTCTTCGCTTTTCACGGGGATGGAGCCGTTCAGGCTGATATCCGCTTCGAAACGCTCATCCTTGTAGAACTCTCCGCGCACGCTGCCCCGCTCGGCCTTCAGGAAATCGCCCCGGTAGATCACATAAGGCAACGGCAGAATCCATGTTTGCCGCTCGTCGGAACCGCGATAGTCGGGGAAGTTGAGCACGGTGGCGCCCGCGCCGGCTTCCCAGAGCGGCAGTTGGTCCGCGCGCGCGGGGGCGGCGCCCAGCGCAACGATCGTCGCAATCGCGGCGAGCGTGGTGCGCATCGCGCTGCCGATGCGGCGTGTCATGCAGACGGCGCCCGCGCTGTGCAAAACGCTTCGATCTCCAGCAGCAGTTCGCGCCGGCAGATATCCGCATGCAGGAACAGCGTCGATGATTGATCACCGAAAGCGTCTTGCAACTTCTTGTGCGCAATGGCCCGAAACTCGGGTTTTCGCACATAGACTTTGAAAAACACGTCCATGTTGTCGGGTGCGGCCTCTGCTGAACCGAGCCTGCGCGCTTCCTTCATGACCGCGCGCAGGTTGGCGATGGTCAGGTCGGCCTGGGCTTCGAGGTCGCCTTCGTGCTGGCTCGCGTGGCCCAGGATCGCGGCGGTGCCCGAGATGTAGAGTTGCGCCATGCCCTGGCCGCAACGCAACAGGGCGCGCGCGAAAGTCGGCCCGCGCGGCCCGTATTGTTGTGGATAGGCATAGGCGCTGACCTGGCGCGGGTTCTCCACGGGCGTGCCGGCCCGTGCTGCCGCGAGGAAACAGATGATCGTGCTGCCGGCGCTCTTGCCCACTGCGCTGGCCGCGGGCGCGTCCTCGCGGATTAACCGGCCTTTGGCGATAAAAGCATCGTGGCGGCCCAGCGAGAACTGCCGGTAGCGCTCGAGCTCGTGATGGTTGCGATGAATGTCCGGCAGATAGTGCCAGACGCGCAGCAGCTTCGAAAAACCCAGTTGATCCAGATGATCGAAAATGCCGCAGTAATTTTCGTAGATCAAACCGGCATAATCGCCTGCGTTGTCGTCGGGCAGTTCCAGGCAGCCGAACAAAACCTGCGTGTCGCATGCGCTTCGAATGGCGCCAAGACTGGTGATCTTGACCGGCGTATCGGCCGTCCAGACTTCGAAGGCGGCGCCAGGGCCGCCCAGCACCGGCATATCCACCGCAACGAAAGGAACGTTGCGTGGCGCGCCCGACCGGGCGCCGAACCCGACGACGCCCAACACGCGCCCGCGCCACTCATGCAGCAGCGCTTGCAGATTCTCGGCGCCGGCGTAATGCAGGCCCGCGGCGGCGTCCAGATGCGTCTTCAGGATGAGGGCGTTCCTGCGACACGCTCGCGCAACAAGCGCCTGCGATTGCTCCAGCCCGCGAAACTTCGCAGGGGATGCCGCAGGTTCAACAGGTAGTACAAGGCTTTGAATGCGCGCAGCCGCCAGCGGATCGGCGTGCCGCGGAACAGGTCGCCCGCCAGCAGGGACAAAACGGCCGCTTGCATGCCGAGCGTCTTGCTCGGCGCCATGAATAGCTGGCGAATGGTCGGGTTGGTCATGCGATAGATGAACCAGGTGAAACTGTGCATGCCGCCGCGCACGATGCGATCGAAGCGGCGCAGTAACGCGGGCGCCTGTTGCGGATCGCGCAAATACGCATCCACGGCATCCGCGCCCACCGCCGCGCTGTTCATCGCCAGCAAGACCCCGGAGGAGAACACCGGATCGATGAAGGTATAGGCGTCGCCCACCAGAATGTGCCGATCGCCGTACATACGCTTCGCACAATACGAGTAGTTGCCCGTTGCCGTGACCTCGTGCACCAGCTTCGCATCGCGCAGGCGCTCGGCGAGTTTGGGCACCATGGCGACGGTTTCCATGAAAAAAGTGGTCGGATCCGTTTTTCTGGATTTCATGTAGTAAGGCCAGCACACCGCACCGACGCTGGTGGTGCCGTCGAGCAGCGGAATGAACCAGAACCAGCCATGTTCGAACCAGAACATGCTGATGTTGCCGGCGGCTTTGCCGGGCAAGCGCTGCGCGCCGGTGAAATGCCCGTACATCGCGGCGCTACGATGCGCCGGATTGCGCTGCTTGATGCCGTAGCGATTGGCCAGGAAAGTGTCGCGCCCCGAGGCATCGACGAAGAATCTGGCCCGCCATTGCTGCCGGGGACCGTCGCCCGTCATCGACTCGACGAGCACGTGCTCGCCCGGCGGAAATTCCACATTGGTCACCTTGCAGGCCTCGACCGTGTGCGCGCCCTTGCGCGCGGCGTTGCGAAACAGGATCTCGTCGAACTCGGCGCGTTTGACCTCGAACGACGAGGGGTAGGTGTTGTCCCAGGCCTCGCTGAAATCGAAGGTGACCGGATCGGGATGATGCGGTGAATTGAACTCGGCGCCGTACTTGGGCATGCCGATGCGCTTGCACCGCGTCGAGAATGCCCAGGCGTTCCAGCAGCGGGATATTGAGCGGCAGCAGCGATTCGCCGATATGAAAGCGCGGATGGCATTCCTTCTCCGCAATCACCACGTTCCAGCCGCGCTCGGCCAGCAGCGCTGCGATGGTGGACCCGCCGGGGCCTCCGCCGAGCACGAACACATCGCATTGTCGAACCGGGTCGGGAAACACGCTGGCCATCAGAAATTTGTCGTCATCAATGACATCACCGGATTCTACTATGGCTCATCCGGCGCGAATTGCAGATCGGGGTAAGACCCGATCGAAGCGCCGCCGGTTCGCCCGCCTGCCGAAATTCCCGGCGGCCATTTGCGCGCCGGGTTGTTTGGTGCATCGACGATTGCATGCGATGATGCCGCCTCGCTCGCGCGGCGTGCACCCGGATGGCGCCGCGCAGCCATGTTCCATACTATCGACCGTGCCAGGAGGGGCAGTTGAAGACGGCGTTGGTAACCGGCGGTAGCGGGGCGATCGGATCGTCCATCTGTCGCGCCCTGGCCGCACAGGGCCTGCAAGTAATCGTGCATGCCAACCGCAGGCTCGAAGAGGCCCGCGGCCTGGCGGCGCAGTTGTGCGCCGGCGGCGCCGCGGCGCAGGCAATCGCCTTCGACGTGACCGATCGCGAAGCCACTGCGCGAGCGCTGGCCGCGCTCGATGAGCACGCCCCGGTCCAGGTGCTGGTCAACAACGCCGGCGTGCATGACGACGCGCCGCTCGCCGGCATGAGCGCGACGCAATGGGACCGCGTCATCGACGTTTCGCTGAACGGTTTCTACAATGTCACGCACCCGCTGCTGCTGCCCATGATCCGCACCCGCTGGGGTCGTATCATCAATGTTTCCTCCGTGGCTGGCGTCATCGGCAATCGCGGCCAGGTCAACTACGCCGCCGCCAAGGCCGGTCTGCACGGCGCCACCATGTCGCTTTCGCTCGAACTCGCCTCGCGCGGCATCACGGTCAACGCGATCGCCCCCGGCGTCATCGCCTCGCCCGTGATCCAGCAGGCTTTCCCGCCGGACGTTATAGAGAAACTGGTTCCAATGAAACGCGCCGGCACCACCGACGAAGTCGCGGCCCTGGCTGCTTTCCTGGCCTCCGATGCGGCCGGCTATATCACCGGCCAGATCATTTCGATCAACGGGGGGATGGCCTGAAGGGCCGTGACGACGTGAAGGTCGTGACTACGTGACTGTCGTGACTGTCGTGAACCGCGAAGGCCGACCTATGCTGATCATCAGATCTGTCCGGACCATTCGGTCGTGACATGCGCCACAGCGCCTTTTACGTCGTCACGATCGTCACGCTCGTCACGGCGTTCACGACATTCACGATAGTCACGACAGTCACGGCCCTTATGCGCTGGGACCTCTTCTGTGCCGTCGTCGACAATCTCGGCGATATCGGCGTGTGCTGGCGGATGGCGCGGCAACTGGCGGACGGAGCAGGGCGCCCAGGTGCGGCTGTGGGTGGATGACCTGACCACGTTCCGTCAACTGGCGCCCTCGCTCGATCCCGAGGCGCCGCGGCAGACGCTCGGCAGCATCGAGGTCCATGCCTGGACGACACCGCTGCCCGAGGTCGAGCCGGCCGACGTCGTGGTGGAGACGTTTGGCTGCGAATTGCCCGGGTCTTACGTGCAAGCCATGCAGGCTCGTGCCCGGCCGCCCGTGTGGATCAATCTCGAATACCTGAGCGCCGAGCAATGGGTCGGGCGCTGCCACGGCCTGCCGTCGCCGCAGCCGCCGCTCACCAAGTATTTTTTCTTCCCGGGTTTTTCGGCCGATACCGGCGGGGTCCTCATGGAGCGCGGACTCAATGGCACGCCGCGCAGCGTTTCAGGCCGATTTCCCGGCGCAGGCGGCGTTCCTCGCGCAACTGGGGATCGCGCCGCGGGCGCCGGACGAAAGGCTGGTCTCGCTGTTCTGCTATCCGCAAGCGCCGGTGGCCGCGCTGTTCGATGCCTGGGCCGCGGGCAGCGAACCGGTGCGCGCGATCGCCTTTGCCGACACGCCCGCCGCGCAAGCGCTCGTCGCAGGCGGACTGGCGTCCGGGGCGCGCCGCGGGCGGCTCGCGGGGCAGGTCGTGCCCTTCCTGTCGCAGGACGACTATGACCGCATGCTGTGGGCGTGCGACTGGAATTTCGTGCGCGGCGAGGATTCCTTCGTGCGCGCGCAATGGGCGGCTCGACCGTTCGTGTGGCAAGCCTATCCGCAGGCGGAGCAGGCCCATCGCATCAAGATGCAGGCCTTCCTGGCCCGCTACCTCGGCGCATCGGTCATGGGGTCATCGGCCGGACTGGTCGACTTGTGGACCGCCTGGAACGGGCTGCTTCCGGCCAGCCGGCTCGCGCCCGCCTGGGCCGCGAGCAGCGCGACCAGGCCGGGCATCGCCCGCCTGGCGGACCGGTGGCCGCACAAGCTCGAAGCGTTGGGCGATCTGACCGGAAACCTCGCCCGCTTCTGCGCCGACCGGGTATAATTCCGCGCTTTTTCGCTCCCCCAATTTTGTTCGCAGGGACTTCAAGATGATACTGGCTCAGGAAGTACGCGCCGGCAATGTGATCATGGTCGGCAAAGACCCGATGGTCGTGCAGCGCGCTGAATACAACAAAGGCGGTCGTAATGCCGCCGTGATGAAAATGAAGCTCAAGAACCTGCTGACGGGCGGCGGCGCGGAAGTCGTCTACAAGGCCGATGAAAAGCTCGAGAACGTCATCCTGGAACGCAAGGAGGCGACGTACTCGTATTTCGCCGATCCGATGTTCGTGTTCATGGACGGCGAGTACAACCAGCTGGAAGTCGAGAAGGAAAACATGGGCGATGCGCTGAACTATCTCGAGGACGGGCTGCCCTGCGAAATCGTGTTCTATGACGACAAGCCGATCTCCGTGACCTTGCCCAACTCCGTCGTGCGCGAAATCACCACCGAACCTGCCGTGCGAGGCGATACCTCGGGCAAGGTGCTCAAGCCGGCTAAAACCTCCACCGGCTTCGTCGTGAACGTGCCGCTGTTCTGCGAATCGGGCGACAAGATCGAGATCGATACGCGCACGGGCGAGTATCGCAATCGCGTCAAGGGCTGAGACAGTCGTACGGCGCGCACGAAGCGCGCTGCGTGCAAGGCGCAAAGCAGCCCGTTAGCGGCCAATCTTGCGCTTTTGCTATTGTCCGTTGAAACCCGACAGGACTACGGTCAACGGCCGGTCTGGTTGCTGTGGACCTGTTTGCCCTGCTGATCGAACACCTTCACGGTGGAGCCGTCCTTGGTTCCCGCGAGGTCCTCGGCATACTCGAGCGCATCATCCTGCTGGTCAAACGACGCCAGCGCCTTTTCGAATCCTTCCTCCTTGACATCCCATTGCCCGGAATTGCCGGGCATCACGCAAAAAACCGTCGAGCCGCGTTGGTCGAAACCCATGCTTGTTTCTCCTTGTCCGTTGGGTCTGGAATGGTCCGCGGGCACTGTGCACGTGTCCGCGGACCAGGTTTTTCTAAAACTTGTAGAGCACGTTTAGCGAATACAGTTCGGCGTCATCCGAACCATCTTCGAATTCGAACCGATAGTGGTCCCAATCCCCGGCAATGGCCCAGTTTGGCGTCAGGTCCAATTGAACGCCGGCGCCGTAGCTCAGGTTGAAACCGTGGTCGTTGCCCGTTCTTACAGCCGCGGCCGGGCTTGAACTGGTGTGCGTCCAGCCGTAGATGCCGCCCACTTTGGCGTAGATATTGAACACGTCCCCGATCGGGATATTGCCGATCAGGCTCAGGTTGACGCCGGTGGCCCGGTAGTCGCCGCCGTTGGCTTCGCCTTCGCCGAGGTAGACCAGGCCGGCTTCCACGCCGAACACGCGTGAAAATTTGCCACCCGTATAAAGCTTGTAACCGATGTCCTGGTCTTCGCAGCTGAACGCCGGCGAACAGCTGCCGAGGTCATATTCGGAGCGACCGGCACCGAAGCCGATATAGCCGTAGGAGGTATAGGGAATGTAGGAACGCGGCCGTTCCCCCGCGCCGTCGTCCCATCCCCACCAGGAGGATGAACCGCGGCCATCGGAATCATTCATTTGGGCAGTTGCCACCATGGGCGCGCCGACCGCGAGCGCGGCGCTGACAGCAAGACATAGTTTCCGAAGTTGCATTGATGGCTCCTCTATATGAATCAGTTGATGTGTGTAGTGGATGAAAAACGCGAGAGCTCTCGCGCTGCAACCCGTTCTGCAATGTGTATGCCACTGAGTGTGTCGCGGGCATCGCGGCCCCGAACGCGGGCTAACCGGATCGCAACGCCACCCAACGGGTGCGCCAGCCGGACTAACCGCGCGAGCCGATGCGTCATGTAATGTAGGGTTTACTGCAAGACTGTAAGAATTGCTGGATTGCGCAATCGGCGCAAAGGCACGATGCTGTTCGCGCGCGACAGCCGTTGCACGCATGAATCAGGCGCCTTCACGGCGGTCCAGACCGCGGCAGTGGAGTCGAATGCGGCGTGAGCGCAGGGAATACAGCAAATGCGTGGAAAGCGATGACAGAGAAACAAACAGCAGAAGCGCGCGTCCCTGCGTACGTCGCGGCCCCTGAGCAACCGCAGGCGCTTGCCGCGACGCGGGAGCCCGCAGTGGCGCTGGTGCCGCCCTCCGCGTCAGGCCCGCGTACGCGTAATGATTGGGTGCTCGTGGGTCTGTTCATCATCGCGGCACTGTTTTCGTTCCATTTTGCGCGTTCGTTGCTGCTGCCCATCGTGCTGGCGATATTGTTCGCACTGTTGTTGTCGCCCATTGTGGGGTGGCTGCGCAAACTGCGCGTGCCCGAACCGATCGGGGCCGCGGCCGTGCTCGTGGCGTTGCTGGGCGGAATCGGCGCGGCGTTCTATACGCTGGCCGAGCCCGCCGCCGAATGGCTGGGCAAGGCGCCGCAAAGCCTGGGAGTCGCCGAGTCCAAATTGCGCAAGCTCAAGCAGCCTGTGGCCGAAGTCCAGCGCGCGGCCGAGCAAATAGAAGCCATGACGCAGGTCGATGATCCGAAGAAACCCCGGGAAGTCATCGTGCGCACCGCGGGCCTGGGCTCCCGGCTGACCAGTCAGACGCCCTACCTGATCGCGGGCGTCGTGTCTACGCTGGTGCTGCTTTTTTTCCTGCTCGCCTCAGGCGATCTGTTTCTGCGCAAGACGGTCAAGCTGATCCCCACGTTGCGGAACAAAATACAGGCCGTGGAAGTCGGACGGAAGATACAACGGGAGCTGGGTCGCTACTTCTTTACCGTCTCCTTGATCAACGCGGGGTTGGGGGTTGTAACGGCCATCGCCATGAAGGCGCTGGGCATGCCCAATCCGCTGTTGTGGGGCGCCATGGCGATGTTGCTCAATTACATCCCGTATCTGGGTCCGACCACGAGCCTGGCGATTCTGAGCATGGCAGCCGTTCTGACCTTTGATGACGTGTCGCGAATCTGGCCGGTGCCGGCTGCTTTTCTGGCGATCGTCGTGGTCGAGGGTCAACTGATCCAGCCCATCGTGGTGGGGCGTAGCATGAGCATGAACCCCGTGATGGTCTTCACCGCATTCTTGTTGATGGGCTGGCTTTGGGGCATTGCCGGCATGTTCATCGCGGTCCCGCTGCTGGTAACGCTTAAGGTGGTCTGCGACCATGTGGAGCATCTTGCCCCCCTGGGAGAGTATCTTGGCAGGGGTTGACGGCGGCCGCCGTCGCCCAATCCGGCGCGAATCGTTGAAGAGGCGCCGGAGCGTGTTTATGAATGAGGAAATGATCTAATCATGCCGCATGCACTGCTTGTCGACGACGACGTCGAAACCCTCGAAAGTTTGCAGGAACTGATCGGGCGCGAAGGCTTCACGGTCGCCACGGCGGCGAGCCTGCAGGCCGCGCGCGAGCAGATGGTGCTGCAGCGCCCGGACGTGGTCCTGCTCGATCTGGTCTTGCCCGACGGCGGCGGCATGGACTTGTTTCAGGACGTGGAGTCGCGCGCCACGACTGAAGTCGTCATGATTACCGGGCACGCCAGCATCGAAACCTCGATCGAGGCACTGCGCCTGGGCGCGGCCGATTACCTGATCAAGCCGGTCAACATCAAGCAGCTCAAGGCGATCCTGTCGCGCGTCGCGCGTCCGACCGATCTCAAAAAGGAAATCAGCGCGCTGCGCGGCGAGTTGCGCAGCCTCGGGCGTTTCGGCCGCCTGCTCGGTTCCTCGACCGTAATGCAGCGCGTATACGACCAGATCCAGCGCGTGGCGCCGACCGTAGCCACCGTGCTCATCACCGGCGAGAGCGGCACCGGCAAGGAACTGGTGGCGCAGACCCTGCACGACCTGAGCCGGCGTCGAAAGAATCCCTTCATCCCGGTGAACTGCGGTGCGATCTCGCCACAACTGATCGAAAGCGAGGTCTTCGGCCACGAAAAAGGCAGCTTCACGGGCGCCGTGCGCGAGCACAAGGGGTACTTCGAGCGCGCCAACGGCGGCACGCTGTTCCTGGACGAAATCACGGAAATGCCCATCGAACTGCAGGTCAAGCTGCTGCGCGTGCTCGAGGAGGGTACCTTCATGCGCATCGGCTCCGATCGCGAAATCGAGATCGACGTGCGCATCATCGCCGCGACCAATCGCGTGCCCGAGGAGGCCGTCGCCGAAGGCAAGCTGCGCGAGGACCTGCTGTATCGTCTGCAGGTGTTTCCGCTGCACCTGCCGCCGCTGCGCGAGCGCGAAGGCGACGTCAAGCTCATCGCCGATCAGATCCTGAAGGATCTCAACCAGGCCGACAACACGGCCAAGTATTTTCTGCCCGAGGCGCAGGATGTGCTGATGGAGTGGCACTGGCCCGGTAACGTGCGCGAGTTGCGCAATGTCATTCAGCGCGCTTTCATCATGGCCGACGATGCCATCAATGCCAGTTGCCTGCCGCTGGAAACGGGCAAGGCGCGCACCGGGGCCAGGGGGCCTTTCCTGCAGGTGCGCGTGGGCAGCACGGTCGCCGAGGTCGAGCGCGTGCTGACGCTGGCGACGTTGCAGCAATGCGGCGGCGTCAAGGAAAAGGCCGCGCAGATGCTCGGCGTCAGCCTCAAGACGCTGTACAACCGCCTGCGCGAATACGACGTCCAGCGCGGCGAGCCGGCGTCGGCGCCCTCGGCCATTTCCGGACCGCACTGACCCGCTGCGTCCGCACGCCGAGCCACGGGAGACGCCGGTAAAGCTTGCCGCCGGGATGTAACGGTTACCGGCCTCGTGGACCGCTCGCCTGGCGCATCGTCGCGCTAACCCCGTGTTGCACGCCGCCGAACGCGTAACCGCGTCTAGGCATCAACTTTGCTCAATTAACCTGAGCCATCGCCTTGTCGATGCGGCAAGATGATTCTCCTGTGCCCGCCGCGCCTGCGGTGGCGCGCCGACTCGCCGCCCGCGGGCGCTCATCTCGCGGAGAAAAAAATCAATGTTGTTTCACGCGCGAACCCTCAGCTTTGTCGAATCGGGCTCCAATGCTCCCGGCGCGTCCAACGAACCCATCTGCGCGGAACTGTTCAGTCCGGAACGCATGGAAGGTCATGCCGCGAGCCTCGCGGCCGCGCAGCGCGTGGTGGAGCACGCCGGCGCGGGACCGCAACTCTGCGCACGCTCGCGCGACAACGGCCGTGTGCTGCGCGAATGCTACGGAATTCTGGCCGACACGGCGCGCGAAAAGCGCGCCATCACGGCGGCTGCCGAATGGCTGCTCGATAACTTCCATATCGTCGAAGAGCAACTGCGCCAGCTCGATCGCGACCTGACCCCGCGTTATTGCCGCAATCTGCCCGCGTTGACCGAAGGCCCCTTCGCCGGCTATCCGCGCTCGTATGCGCTCGCCTGGGCATTGGTGGCGCACAGCGACAGCCGCTTCGATGCGGCGATGCTGCGCCGGTTCATCGTGGCCTATCAACGCGTGGAGCCGCTGACGCTGCGCGAATTGTGGTCGATCCCGTTGATGCTCGGCTGCGTGCTGATCGAGAATCTGCGCCGATTGGCCGTGCAGGTCGCCGCCTCGCAAACCGGCCGGCGCGAGGCCGAAGCGCTGGCCGACAGGCTGGTGACGTTGGGTCGGCAATCGGCGGAACTGGTGGACGCGGCGTTGCAGGCGCTGCCGCAGCAGGAGCTGTCGCGCGCGTTTGCCGTCGAGCTCATCCAGCGCCTGCGCTACGAGGACGCGTCGCTGCGCCGGCTCAATGAGCGCCTGGTGCAGATGACACTGGACCCCGATGCCCTCGTGCACGCCGAACACGCCAGCCAGTCCGCGGCGAACCTGAGCGTGCGCAACATCATCACCAGCATGCGGGCGATGGTCGCCTTCGACTGGCAGAGCTGGTTCGAGGAGGTCAACGCGGTCGACGCGCTGCTGCGCCAAAGTCCCGCGTTCGAGGGCATGGATTTCGCAACCCGCGACCGCTATCGCCACGCGCTCGAGGAACTTGCCCGGTCTTCGCAATATTCGGAACTCGATATCGCGCGCGCCGTGATTGCCAAGTGCACGGCCGCGCGCGCTGCCAGCGCGCAACCCGATGCGCGCGAATGCGACCCGGGCTACTATCTGATTTCCACCGGACGCAACGATTTCGAGCGCGAAATCGATTTCCGTCCGAGCCTGCGGCAGAAATTCCTGCGCAAGCATATTGCGCGCGCGCCCACCGCGTATTTCGGCATGATCGCGTTGATCGCCCTGGCGATCCTGGTCGTGCCGCTGCTGATCAGCATCGATGTCGGCGTCAGCCTTGCGGGCGCGCTGGTGCTGGGGGTGCTGGGATTGTTCCCGGCCTACGACATCGCGGTCGTGCTGGTGAACTGGCTGGTGACCTCGGTGATCGGCCCGCGGCATCTGCCGCGGCTGCAACTGGCGCAAGGCGTGCCGGCTGCGCTGCGAACAGTGGTCGCCGTGCCGGTGTTGCTGACCTCCGAAGATTCCATCACCGCACAGATCCAGCAGCTCGAAACGCATTTCCTGTCGAACCCGGGCGGCGAAGTGTGTTTTGCGCTGCTCTCCGACTGGACCGATGCCGACATTGCCCAGCGCGTGGATGACGAGCGTCTGCTCGAGAAGGCCAGCGCCGGTATCGAGGCATTGAACGCGCAGTACGGCGCGCTCCAAAGCGGCGAGCGCCGGTTCCACCTGTTCCACCGCGCGCGACAGTGGAACGAATCCGAGCAGAAGTGGATCGGCTGGGAGCGCAAGCGCGGCAAGCTGCACGAGTTCAACCGGCTGCTGCGAGGCGCGCAGGACACATCGTTCCTGCCTGCGGCAACCGGGCCCCTGCTCGCGCCCGCCGCCGTGCGCTATGTCATTACCGTCGACGCCGATACGCGCCTGCCGATGGATACGGTGCGCCGGCTGGTGGGCACCGCGGCGCATCCGCTGAATCAGCCGCGCTTCGATGCGCACACGCAGCGCGTGGTGGACGGTTACGCGGTGTTGCAGCCGCGCATCACACCGACCCTGCCGTCCACACGCGAAAGTTCGATGTTCCAGCGCATTTTCTCGGGCGCCTGCGGCATCGACCCGTATGCGGGGGCGGTCTCCGACGTCTACCAGGATCTGTTCGGCGAAGGCAATTTCGCCGGCAAAGGCCTCTACGACGTGGACGCTTTCGAGGCAGCGCTCGCCGGGCGCGTGCCGCCCAATGCCATTCTGAGCCACGACTTGTTCGAAGGCATTTTCGCGCGCTGCGGATTGATCAGCGACGTCGATGTGTTCGAGGAATTTCCCTCCCACATCGAGGTGGCCGCCTCGCGCCTGCATCGCTGGACGCGCGGCGACTGGCAACTGCTGCCGTGGATATTCGGCCGTCGCGCGCGCGGTGTGCCCGGCCTCGGGCGCTGGAAAATGCTCGACAACCTGCGCCGGTCGCTCTCGGCGCCGGCCGCGCTGTTTACGCTGCTGGCGAGCTGGGCGATTCCGGGCGCCTCGCATGCATGGCTCGCGCTGGTGCTTCTGGCCCTGGCGTTTCCCGCGCTGGTCTCCATCTGCGGCGGCCTGCTGCCGCCGAATCAGGGCGTGTCCAGAAAGCGCCACTGGCGCGCGGTGGCCGACGATGTGCTGGTGGGCAGCGGCCACGCCGTCGTGGCGATGACCTTGCTTGCCCACAATGCCTGGCTCAGCCTCGACGCCATCGCGCGCGCGCTGTATCGAATGAACGTCAGCCGGCGCAATCTGCTGGAGTGGACGCCTGCGGCGCAACTCAAGAAAATCGCCGGCCTGGCGTTCGGCAGTTTCCTCTGGCCCCTGCGCGGGGCGAGTGTCGTGGTCATCGGTGCGACCGGACTGTTGCTGTGGTTGAATCCCGCGGGCATCGGCTTCGCCGTGCCCTTCCTGCTGCTCTGGTGGGGTTCGCCCGTCGTCGCGCGCCTCATCAGCCTGCCGCCCATCCGCCCGGCGGAGGCGCCGCTGCGCGAGGAGGACGCGCGCCAGTTGCGTCTGCTCGGCCGTCGCATCTGGCTGTTTTTCGAAACCTATGTCGGTGCCGAGGATAACTGGCTGCCACCGGATAATTTTCAGGAAACGCCGCAGCCGGTGGTCGCGCATCGCAGCTCGCCCACCAATTTCGGCCTGTATTTACTGTCGGTCGTCGCGGCGCGCGACTTCGGCTGGACCGGCATGGACGAAACGATCGACCGGCTCGAAGCGACCCTGCGCACGTTGCGCAAGATGGCGCGCCACCGCGGCCATTTCTACAACTGGTACGACACGCGCGACTTGCGTCCGCTGGAGCCCGCCTACATATCCGCCGTCGACAGCGGCAACCTGGCAGGCGATCTGCTGGTGCTCGCGCAAGCTTGCACGGAATTCGCCGCACAACCCTTGTTTCGCGCAAGCGACCTGCGCGGCATGGAAGACGCCGCAGCGTTGCTGCGCGAGGCGCTGCGCGAGGTGGGCGATGACGGGCGCATGCAAACCGTCAGCGTGGGCCATCTGGCCGAAACGCTGGCCGAAATCCAGCAAAGCCTCGTCGAAGAACCCGCCGCGCTCGCGCAGTGGGAAGCGCGCTGGCGCGACTTGCAGGCGTTGTGCACGACCTTGCTCGATATCGCCACGACGCTTGCGGAGGAGCGCGGCGACGGCGGCTTTGGCGAAGTGCTGGTCTGGTCGAAGGCGCTGCACGATTGCGCCGCGAGCCATGCGCGCGATCTGCAGCAACTGTCGGTGCAATCCCGGGGCGATGATGCGCGCGTCGCGGTGGTGCGGCGCGCCAGTCAATCCGATCGCCTGCGCCGCATCGCGGCCGGTGCGCGGGAACTCTTCGACGCCATGGACTTCAGTTTTTTGCTCGATCCGGACCGCCGTTTGTTCTCGATCGGCCTGCGCGTTGCCGATGCCGAACTCGACCCGAGCTACTACGACCTGCTCGCATCCGAGGCGCGCCTCACCAGCCTGGTGGCAATCGCCAAGGGCGACGTGCCGGCGACCCACTGGTTCCACCTGGGCCGCGCGCTGACCCCGGTCGAGAACGGCGCGGTGCTGATGTCCTGGTCGGGATCGATGTTCGAGTATCTGATGCCCTCGCTGGTCATGTACACGCCGCGCAACAGCCTGCTCGACCAGACTTGCCGGCTTGCCGTGGCGCGCCAGATCGAGTACGGCAAGGAGCGCGGCACACCCTGGGGCGTTTCCGAGTCGGCGTACAACGTGCGCGACCGCGACTACACCTATCAGTATTCGGCCTTCGGCGTGCCCGGGTTGGGGCTCAAGCGCGGCCTCGAAGACGATCTGGTGATCGCCCCCTATGCCACGGCGCTGGCGGCCATGTACGATCCGGCCGCGGCTGCGCTGAATCTCAGGGCCCTGGACGCCGCCGGCGGCTGCGGGCGCTATGGCTGCTACGAATCGATCGATTACACCCGTACGCGGCTTTCCGAAGAGGGACGTCCGGTCGTGGTGCGCGCGTGGTTTGCGCATCATCAGGGCATGTCCCTGGTCGCCATGGCCAATGTGCTGCACGACGGTGTCATGCGCCATCGCTTCCATCGAGAACCGCTGGTGCGGGCCGCCGAACTGCTATTGCAGGAGCGTGCGCCGCGCGAAATTCCAGCGCAGGGGATGCCCATCGAGAGCATGCACTCCGCGCAGCTCAGCCTCCCGACCGAACCCGTTTCGCGCCAGTTCGCCTCGGCGCACCTGCACATTCCCGCCACGCACGTGCTCTCCAACGGGCGCTACAGCGTCATGGTGTCATCCGCCGGCTCCGGCTACAGCCGCTGTAACGACCTGGCCGTGACGCGCTGGCGCGAGGACGTGACGACGGACGCCTGGGGCAGCTATCTGTACCTGCGCGACGTCCCGGGGGGCGCGATCTGGTCGGCAACGTACCAGCCTTGCGGCGGCGAGCCCGATGCGTATGAAGCGTCGTTCCTGGAGGATCGCGCCCGCATCTACCGGCGCGATGGCACGCTCGCCACCACGCTGGAAATCCTGGTATCGCCCGAAGACAACGCCGAAATCCGCCACTTGTCGATTGCCAACCATGGTCAGCGGGAGCGCCAGATCGAGGTTACCTCGTACGCAGAGGTCGTGCTGGCACCGCAAGCCGCCGACGTCGCGCATGCAGCGTTCTCCAATTTGTTCGTCAAGACCGAATACCTGCCGACCGAGCGCGCCTTGCTCGCCGTGCGCCGGCCAAGGCGGGCCGACGATCCGCAGATCTGGGCCGCGCACGTCGTGGCCGCGGATGGGGCGGGCGCCGTGGAGTACGAAACGGATCGCGCGCGCTTTCTGGGCCGCGGGCGCTCGGTGCGCAATCCGCTTGCGGTCATGGACGGGCGCCCGCTCACCAACACCGTGGGAGCCGTGCTCGATCCGGTGTTCAGCCTGCGCCTCGCCGTGCGCATCGCGCCAGGCAAAACCGTTCGCATGGCCTTCTCGACGATGATGGCGTCCACGCGCGAGGACATCCTCGGGCTGGCCGACAAATATCACGATCCGGCCACGTTCGAACGCACTTCCACGCTGGCATGGACGCATGCGCAGGTACAGTTGCACCACCTCGGCATCGACGCCGAAGAGGCACACCTGTTCCAGTTCCTCGCCAACCGCATCCTCTACTGCGATCCGCAGATGCGCCCGCCCGCGGAGGTCCTGAAACGCAATGCGCTGGGCGCGCGCGCGTTATGGCGCCACGGCATTTCCGGCGACCGGCCCATCGTGTTGCTGCGCATCGAGGACAGCGAGGACCGCGCCGTAGCGCGCCAGGCATTGCGCGCGCACCAGTACTGGCGCAGCAAACGCGTGCCGGTGGACCTCATCATCCTCAACGACCGCAAAGCCTCCTACATCCAGGACCTGAACGATCTGCTCGACAGCATGGTGCGCGGCAGCCGCGCCCACGCGCAGGAGGGCGCGCTCGGTGACATCTTCGTGCTGCGCGCGGATCTGGTGACGCCGGAGGAAAGCGACCTGCTGCAGACGGCGGCGCGGCTCACGCTCAATGCACGCCAGGGCACCCTGGCGGAGCAGGTCGCGCGCATGCGCCTCGAGCATGCGGCGCAACGCCCGAGGGCACCTGTTTCGGTTCTGCGCCATCATGACGAAGCGCCGGCTGCGGCGCCGCGGCTGGAGTTCTTCAACGGCCTTGGCGGATTCGCCGACGAGGGCCGTGAATACGTGACGGTGCTCGGTCCGGGGCAACGCACGCCCGCGCCGTGGATCAACGTCATCGCCAATGCACAATTGGGATTCCTTGCGTCGGAATCCGGCGGCGGCTACACCTGGTCGGCGAACAGCCGCGAGAACCAGCTTACGCCGTGGTCCAACGACCCGGTCGGCGACCCCACCGGCGAAGCGCTCTACCTGCGCGATGAGGACACGGGGCAACTGTGGGGCCCGACGGCCGCACCGGTGCGCGTTGAATCGGCGCGCTACGTGGCGCGCCACGGCCAGGGGTACACGCGCTACACGCATGTGTCCCATGGCATAGCCTGCGATCTGCTGCAGTTCGTGTCCTGGAACGATCCGGTCAAGCTCTCCCACCTGACCCTGGAGAATCAGTCGTCACGCAAACGCCGCCTCAGCGTGACCAGCTATCTGGAGTGGGTGCTGGGAGCGTCGCGCGCGGCCAATGCGCCCTTCGTCATCACGGCGATCGACGAGCAAACCGGCGCGATGTTCGCGCGCAATCCGTGGAACGCGGAATTCGGCGGGCGCGTTGCATTCGTCGATCTGTGCGCAGCGCAATCGGCGTGGACCGCCGACCGCACGGAGTTCATCGGCCGCAACGGCAACCTGACCGAGCCTGCGGGCCTGGCACCCGGCGCGCAACTCAGCGGCCGCACCGGTGCGGGTCTCGACCCTTGTGCTGCGCTGCAGACCATCGTCGAACTCGCGCCGGGCCAGTCGCGCCGCGTCACCGTGTTGCTCGGGCAGGCAGCGGACGCCGCGCAAGCGCGCGCCCTGATCCAGCGCTATCGCGCCACCGATCCGACCTCGGTGTGCAACGAAGCCCGCGGCGAGTGGGATGCGATGCTGGGCAAGGTGCAGATCCGCACCCCGGATCGCGCGATGGATCTGTTGTTCAATCGCTGGCTGCTGTATCAGACGCTCGCTTGCCGCATGTGGGCGCGGGCGGCCTTCTACCAGGCAGGCGGCGCGTACGGCTTTCGCGATCAGTTGCAGGACAGCATGGCCCTGGCCGCGGTAAATCCGCGGCTTGCGCGCGAGCAATTGTTGCGGGCCGGCGCGCGCCAGTTCGCCGAGGGCGACGTGCAACACTGGTGGCATCCGCCTACCGGACGCGGCGTGCGCACGCATTGCTCCGACGATCTGATCTGGCTCGCCTATGCAGCCACGCATTACCTCGAGGTGACGGGCGATCATGCGGTGCTCGATGAGGCGTTGCCGTTTCTCGACGGTCCGCCGATTCCCGACGGTCAGGAAGATGCGTACTTCGAGCCGGCGAATTCGAAGCAGAGCGCTTCGTTGTTCGAACACTGCGCGAGGGCGCTCGATCGCAGTCTCGCCACGGGCGCCCACGGCCTGCCGCTGATCGGCTCCGGCGACTGGAACGACGGCATGAACCGCGTCGGCCACGCCGGGCGCGGCGAAAGCGTCTGGCTCGCCTGGTTTCTGTACGACACCTTGATGCGGTTTGCCCCGGTTGCGCGTGCCCGTGGCGAGGCGTTGCGCGCCGACCGATGGGTGCGCCATGCCGAAGCGCTCAAGGATGCAACCGAAGCGCAGGCCTGGGATGGCGCATGGTATCGCCGCGCCTATTTCGACGACGGCACGCCACTGGGCACTGCGGCGGCGGCCGAATGCCGCATCGATTCACTCGCGCAAAGCTGGAGCGCCATCTCGGGTGCGGCGGACAGCGGGCGCGCGCTGCGTGCCATGCAATCGGTTAACGAATACCTGGTGCGACCCGGTGACGATCTGATCCTGTTATTCACCCCGCCCTTCGATCGCACGGCGCTCGATCCGGGCTATATCAAAGGCTATTTGCCGGGACTGCGCGAGAACGGCGGGCAGTACACGCATGCAGCGGTGTGGTGTGCGGTGGCATGGGCCGCGCTGGGCGACGGGGACCGGGCTGGCGAAGTGCTCGAAATGCTCAATCCGCTGCATCACGCTTCGACGCGCACGGGCGTGCACGCCTACAAAGTCGAACCCTATGTGATGGCTGCGGATATTTACGGCGAGCCGCCGCACGTGCGCCGGGGCGGTTGGACCTGGTACACAGGCGCGGCGGGCTGGATGTATCGCGCCGGCACGGAGTGGCTGCTGGGCATCCGTAAATCGGCGCACGGCCTGACGATCGATCCGTGCATCCCGCGCCATTGGCGCAGCTTCGAGGTGAGCTACCTGCATGGCGGCGCGCGTTATGAAATACGCGTGGACAATGCTGCCGGCGTATCGCGTGGCGTTGCACGCATCGAACTGGATGGCCGAGTGTTGCAAGCGCCGCTGGTTGCGCTGGACGATGACGGACAAACGCACCGCGTCGAAGTCACGCTGGGTGAACCCGGCGAGAACGCGGCCTGAGCCGATAGCCGCCCTGAGTTTTATTGCAATGGCTACAAGGGCCCGGTAATTCTTACGGACCATGGACCGCATGCGACCTGCAAAGTACCGAGTAGCCGGTGTGGGCAGGCGCCGTAGGTCATTGTCCGCAAAGCAAATGCAGATATGACGCAGCGACCGGTCCAACTGGCATGTCGTTTGCACTTAAGCGCACGGCAGGCCGCGACGCGCGGCCACCGGGTGTCGCCGACCGAGGCCTCGCTCATTTTGAATTTCCCAACCACAAGATTTTTCTAGGAGACGTGACATATGAAACCGTCGAGCAAATTCGTCTGGATCGCCGCCGCCGTGCTGACGAGCGCGCTGGCTGCCGGCTGCGATCAGAACAAACCCAACGCCAATGAACCCATGCAGGGCACGGCCGAGCGCGCCGGCGAACGCATGGATCAGGCCGCGACCGATATGAAGCAGGGCGCAGAACAAGTAGGAGACAGAGTCGATGACGCCGCCATTACCGCGAAGGTCAAGACGGCCATGATCGGCGAACCCGGCCTCAAGGCATTGCAGATTGACGTGGATACCGCCAATGGCGTGGTGACGCTGTCGGGTGCGGTCGACACGCCGCAGAATCTGGAGCGTGCAACGCAAGTCGCCCAGGGCGTTGAAGGCGTCAAGTCGGTCGAGAACCGCCTGAACCTCAAATCGCGTGCCTGATGCGCGCGCTGTCCGTGACCGCGCATCACGTCGCGGACGCGCTGCGCATTGGAACGGGTGCGCTTGAACTGGATAGGCTTGAACCGGATAGGCTAAACCCGCGGGAGCGCTGCTTGATGTCAGCGCTCTGCCCGTGGGGTCCGTGAGGCCACGGCTGCCGGATGGCCAGTCGATCCGGCGTGCCGTAGTCGTTCCCTCTGTAATATTTTTCATTGCGCTTGTCGCCGGCTGCAAGACGCTGCCGGAGATCGAGCGTCCGCAACGCAATCCCGATGCCGTGCAGTTCGAAGGCAGCCGGGGCCCGCTGTCGAGGGCGCAAAGCAGCGCCATCCTGGAGCGGCTGAAAACCGAATCGGGCGAATCGAGTCTGCTCGATCGTCATGTGGCGCTCGAGCAGAGCCTGGTGGATTCGCCGCTGGTCGTCGGCAACCGGGTCACCTTGCTCAAGGACGGGCCGGCCACTTACCGCGCAATGTTCGACGCGATCGGCAAAGCGCGCGAAACCATCAACCTCGAGACCTATATTTTCGAAGACGACGAGGTCGGCCGGAAGTTTGCCGACCTGTTGATAGCCCGGCAGAAGGCCGGCGTGCAGGTGGCGATCATTTACGACAGCGTCGGCGCCATCAATTCGCCACGCGAGTTTTTCGAGCGCATGGAAAAAAGCGGCATCCGCACCGTCGAATTCAATCCGATCAATCCGCTGGAAGGCAAGAACAAGAGTTCGCCCGGCCATCGCGACCATCGCAAACTATTGATCGTCGACGGGCGCACCGCTTTCCTGGGTGGCATCAATATAAGCCGCGTCTATTCCGCGGGTTCAGCGCCCTCGGGCGGCTCCAAACCCAAAGCCCGCAAAGCCTCAGACAAGAAGCCGGGCGAGGACGTGCCGTGGCGCGATACCCATGTGCAGATCGACGGGCCGGTGGTCGCCGAGTACCAGAAACTGTTTCTGGAGACCTGGCACCACCAGAGTGAAGAACCGCTCGATGAAGCGGGCTATTTTCCGAAACTGCAAAGCGTGGGCAAGGATATCGTTCGCGCCGTCGGCAGCAATGCCAAGGAACCCTACAGCCAGATCTATGTGACGCTCATCTCCGCCATCAACAGCGCCGAGCGCTCCATCTATCTGACCAACGCCTATTTCGTTCCGGATCCGCAACTGCTCGAATCGCTGCAATCCGCGGCGCGGCGCGGCGTGGATGTCAAGATCCTCCTGCCGAGCCAGACCGACTTCTGGGCGGTGTTCCATGCCGGGCGGTCGCACTATTCGGCTCTGCTGGAGGCCGGCGTGCGCATTTACGAACGCCAGAACGCCTTGCTGCATTCCAAGACCGCGATCATCGACGGTGTCTGGTCGAGTGTGGGGTCCACCAATCTCGACTGGCGCAGCTTCGTGCACAACAACGAACTCGATGCCGTGATTCTGGGCGAAGGATTCGCGGATCAGTTGCGTGCGATGTTCGAGGATGACCTCAGGCAATCGCAACGCATCGAAGCCCGTGCCTGGCGCAAGCGCCCGCTCGGCGTGCGCATGAAAGAGTGGGCCGCGCGCATGTGGTCTTACTGGTTGTGACGCCTCGGTGCCGGCCCGCACGTGCCGGCCGTGCGATTTGGAAATTTTGCTGGGTGGCTGGTAGATCTTACGGTCCGCGGGTCCGACCGTGGTAGCCAAGTGACTGATTTCAGGAACATAAGTATATGGCACGCGGGTTGCAAGAGAGCAGGTGGCAAACGGACCATTTAGCACCAAAGCCACGACGTGATGAAAGGAGTAGCCATGAACTGGGATCGAATCGAAGGCAACTGGAAGCAATTCAAAGGCAAGGTCAAGGAGAACTGGGGCAAGTTGACGGACGACGAGCTGGACAAGATCGGCGGCCGTCGCGAACAGCTCGCCGGCAAAATCCAGGAATCCTACGGCATCAGCCGCGATGAGGCCGATCGCCAGGTGAAGGATTGGGAGTCACGCCTGTAACCGGCGTCAGCCGGCTGGCATACCCGCCCGAAGAATAATCTGTACTACGACATGACAGGAGCAGGAGACACCATGCACACGCACAATGATTTCAGAGAAGCACCGCGCGCCAGCGTCTGGCGTGACCGACTCCTGACGGCAGGCGCCGCCATCGTTATCGGCCTGTCGCTCAGCAACGTTGCCCCAGCCGACGAAATGTCCCGCGAGGCCAAGCAAGCGGCCGAGCAGCGCAAGGATACCGCCGAGCGCCAGGCGAAGGCCGATTACAAGGCGGCGCGCGAGCAATGCAAGGAGCTGAGCGGCAACGACAAGGACGTCTGCATCAAGGAAGCCAAGGCGGCGCGCAAGGCGGCCATGGCCGATGCGAAAGCTGCAGAAAAGAGTGCGGACGCCAAAGCCGAGGCACGCGAGGAAAAACGTGAAGCGCGCGAGGATGTCGCCAAGGAACGGTGCGAATCCATGACGGGCGACGCCAAGGACCGGTGCGAAAAACGCGCTGACGCCAATCACTAAGTTTAATCGGGCAGCCGGAGCGGACACCTCTGCGTGAGGTGACGCTCTCCGGTTCCCACCCCGGCCCCCGTGCCGGGCGATACCAAGAACCCCCGTTGGCCCTCGATCGCATGATCGGGGGCTTTTTTTATGCGCACGGGTTTTAGCCTCACGGGGCTTGCGCCACCGCCGTGCGAGGAACCAGGAACTTCTACAACGTTCGCGGAACCGTGGGGTTTGCGCGATATGCCACTCATCCCGGATGATCGCGCGCCCGCAGGATCGCGCTGGCCAGTTCCTCCAGATTGACCGGTTTGGCGACGAACCCCTGATAGCCCGCGGCCATGGCCGCCTTGAAATCCTGCTCGCGGGCGTAGCCGGTCAGCGCCACGGCGGGCACGCGTCCGCCGTCTGCAACATCCAGCGCGCGCACCTTTCGCAACAGGTCATAACCATCTTCTTCGGGCAAACCGATATCGGACAGCAGAACATGCGGACCGAACGCGCGCAGCTTCGCCAACGCCTCCGGCGCCGATGCGGCGGACTCCACAATCGCGCCGTCGCGCTCCAGGGCTTCCTGCAGCATTTCGCGCGTATTCGGATCGTCGTCCACCGACAGAATGCGCAATCCCGTGAGCCGGCGCCTGGGTATTGTCGCGCGCACGACGACGGCTGCGGGCTTCTGCCGGCGCTCGGCCAGGACGGGCGCCGTGCCAGTCTCGTCTTTGCGCACCACGCGCAGCGGCAAGCGCACGCGAAAGCGGGAACCCTGTCCTTCGCCCTTGCTTTCCGCCGCAACCGTTCCGCCATGCAATTCGGTGAGGTGGCGCACGATCGCAAGGCCCAGTCCCGAGACCGCCGTGGCGCCGTTTGCTGCTGGCGTCCGCTTGCCGGAACGGATCGAATACGTAAGGCAGAAACTCGCTGCTGATGCCTTCGCCGTCATCCTCGACGCAGATTTCGACCTGGTCGCCTACGCGCGTGACGGCAAACCGGATGCGCCCGCCCTGGCGGGTGAACTTAACGGCATTCGACAGCAGGTTCCAAAGAATTTGTTGCAGCCGGGCGGGGTCACCTGGCAGGCGGCCGGCATCCGGGTCTATCGCCGTCTCGAACGTGATTTCCCGCGCCGTGATGGCCGGGCGCAGCGACTCGACGATGGGGTCCACCAGCCCGATGAGATTGACTTGCTGGATGTCCAGACGCAGGCGCCCCGAGCCGATGTCGGCGATGTTCAGCAGGTCGTTGATGAGTTTGGCCTGCGCATTGGCGCTTGCATCGATCTGGACCAGGGCGCGTTGCACGGTGGCGCGGTCCGCATCGCCGCGCAACAGCGTCTGCGTCCAGCCGAGGATGGCGTTGAGCGGCGTGCGCAGTTCATGCGACAGGGTGGCCAGAAAATCGTCCTTGGCGCGGTTGGCGGCCTCGGCCTGGGTACGCAGTGCATACTCGCGCTCCAGTTGTTGCACGCGTTCCTGCTCCGCCTGTTTGCGCTCGTCGATGTCGATGAACACGCCGAGCCATTTGTCGACGTCCCCGTGCGCGCCGTGCACCGGGACGCCGCGTGCCAGATGCCAGCGATAGGCACCGTCGGACGCGCGGCGCATGCGCAGTTCTGACTCATAAAACGAATCGTCGCTGCGCGCGCGCTGCCAATGCTCCAGCATGCGCTCCCGGTCATCGGGGTGGACCTGCTGCACCCAGCCACCGTTCGCGCCCGCCGGCAAATCCACGCCGCTGAATTCGACCCAGTAGCGGTTGATGAACAGCGGATTACCGTCGCGATCCACGATCCAGACGCCCTGCGGCGATATTTCGACGAGCGATCGATAACGCTCTTCGCTGTCGCGCAGGGCGTTTTCGGCGCGCCGGCGATCGGTGACGTTGCGGATATTGCATTGCATGAAGCGTTTGTTGTTCGCCATATAGGCGTTGCAGGTGAACTCCACGTCATGATGCTTGCCGGCCGGCGTGACGATCGGCAGATCATGAAAGCGGTGATAGTTCTTGTCCTGCAACTGCGTAAAAGCCTCGCGCCCCGCTGCTTCGTCGGCAAACAAGCCGATTTCCCACAGGTAACGGCCGACCAGTTGTTCGCGCGGGCTGCCCAACAGTTCGGCCATTGCCGGATTGACATTGCTGATGTGCCCGCTGTCCGCGTCGAACAGAAAGACGCCGTCGGGAGACGCCTCGAACAGGCGTCGATAGCGCACCTCGGAGGCATTCAACGCCGCGCTCGCGCGCCGCTGGATCAGGTTGATGCCTGCCAGCAGCAAGCTGACCAGCACTCCGATCAGCAGCACGTTGGGCGCGATGCCGCGCGAGGAGGCCAGTTCGAATTCCGGGAGCGTGTAGAACACCGTGCCCCACGAGCGTCCGGGACCGTCCGCCACGCTGGTCGTCGTGAAGCGGGGCTTGTAGTTCGCATCCCACATCGGCTGTGAGGCATCGGAACTGAAAAGCAGCGCAGCTGCGCTCGTCTGATTGCCGTCGTAGACCTGCATCGCGATATCGCTGCGCGCCTCCTGCGGCCGCAGCGCCGCGAGCATCTCCTCGGCCTGAACCGAAACCACGAGCAGGCCGCGTAAGGCTTTGCGCCGCGCCGCGACCGAATTCGGAACGCCGCCGCCATGGTAGAGCGGCAGAAATACGTGGAAGCCGCTGCGTTTGCGTGCCCAGAACTCGCGGATCACGGTGAGCTTGCCCGACATCGCCGGCTTGCCGCTGTCACGCGCACGCTCCATGGCGGCGAGGCTTCCCCGATCATGGAACATCTCGAACCCGGCCATCGCCTGGTTGCGCCACTCCGGGGGCTCGATAAAAACAAAATCGAGATCTTCGCCGCCGACTGAGACGCGCAGTTCGGTACCCTGCGGGCGGGCAGGGCGGTTGCGCGCCGTGTCAGCGCGCAACCAGCCGACGCCGAGAATGCCCGGATAGCGCAGTTCCGGAGACGATTGCAGCGCCCGGCTGCGCGGAGCGATGTCGGGCTTGCTTAATTTCAGTTGCTCGACATAGTCGTGGAACTGCGTGGCATTGGGCTCCCGGTCGCCGGCAAACAGCGTCGCGACCTCGCGCAGCAAACCGAGGTAGGCGTCGTGCTGCTCCTCGATCGCCTGATGCATGACGATGACGTGGCGCTTGAACCGGCTCGAATCCTCGCCGTCGGCCATGCGCAGCACCTGCCATACGACCGCACCCGTGGCGCTCAGGGCGATGAACAGCACCAGTACCGGTCCCCACAGATAACCGCTGGTATCGGGCTTCATACGCAAAGGGCGGCGAAGGATCGGATCGACAAAGACGCAGGTGAGATAAGCATGTGCCTCAATAGACCGCGTGCGCGATGCTAAGTGCGACAGACCGTGCGCGCGACGCCAAGTGCAACGCCTGGCGCTCGCAATCGAACGGCAAAGCATTTGGCATATCCGTGGATCCGCCTTGCCATCAAGACGACGCCATGGTTTCGTCGGCGCGTTTCGGCGCCGGGTAACGCTTACAACGCACCTTTGTAAAACTTGCGTCAATGCCCGCGAATGCCCCGGGGCGGTGCTGCGCGTTGACATATAACCAATTGACGGGAAATACGTTTTCTTTTTACACCGTCGTGGCATGGAAGCTGCTGAAACACCATCGCGCCCGCTGTTCCGGGAAAGACTCAAGCGTCATAAGCCTGGCTCGGCGGCAAGTTCAAGAAAGGCTCGAAATGAATCGGATGTTGGTGATGTGGATGTTTGGCGTTCCGTTGTCCGTGCTGCTGCTGTTCATGGTCTTCGGGATTCTTTAATCGAGGAATGCCTCAGTCGATCGAGTGTTAGACGCGCCATGCGCGAGGAGATGTGGACATGACGTTAGGAACGCTGTTGCTGATTGTTGTCATCCTGCTGCTCATCGGGGCGATACCGAGTTGGCCGCATAGCAGGAACTGGGGATACGGACCCAGCGGCGTGCTTGGAGTCGTTGTACTGATCGTGGTGCTGCTGGTGGTCATGGGGCGTATCTGAAATGTCGGTCCTGACCCTTTTTATTGTTTCTTAAACCGGAGATTAATTATGCAAAAAGTGACACGTTTCTTTCAATTGTTCTTGTCCGCAATTCTGTTGACCGCAGTGATCGGTTGCGCAAGCGACGGCAATCGCCAGAGCACCGGCGAATACGTCGACGACGCCTGGATCACTTCCAAAGTCAAGGCAGCCATGATTAAGGACGACGAACTGAAAGCCTCGGAGATCAACGTCGAAACCTACAACGGCACCGTCCAGCTCAGCGGCTTTGTCAGCGATGCGAGCGACGTCAACCATGCATCGAGCGTCGCGCGTGGCATCAAGGGCGTGACGAACGTCAAGAACGATCTGCAAGTGAAATAGCACCGCGGGCGGGGCGCCCGTCAGGGCGCTCCGCCCAGTGCCGATCTACAGGTTCACGATCTACAGGTATAAGGGGAGAAGTGTGAAGACCAGCCTGTTTGCCAGCGTAGTTTTCTTCTATAGCGCACTGCTGTTGACCATGGCCGGAACCCCGCTGCTGCTCACGCACAGCGAACCGGGTGTGCGCCATGCCGACGCGCAAGTGTGGGACCGTTTTCTGGGCGCCAAGCCCGTGGACAGCGCAGAAAAAGTGGCGCGGATGCCCCTGACGGATACGCCGCTGTCCGGTGCGTCCACGCGTCGCGTCCCGATGGACAAGTTGCTCCCGGATGCGGGAATGATCAGCAAACCGGCGGATAAATTGCGCGCCAGGAACGCGAAGGCGTGAGCCATGGCCACCGGATGCCTTAGCAGCAGAGGACAATATTCATGACAACCATCATTGCTGGAATGTTCGATACCATCGACAAGGCGGCGAGCGCGGTAGATCGCCTGCTCGAAGGCGAGTTCGGAGACAAGGACGTTTATTCCTTCGCCAATAACCCACCCGGACAGCACGCGACGTTCCCGATCGGTGGCGACGAAGACGAGGATCCGGGCGCGAAGCGTGCCGATACGAACGCGGGCAAGGGCGCCGCAGTGGGCCTGGGCACGGGTGCCGCCATAGGCGCCATTGCTGCCGGCCCTCCCGGCGCCGCCGTTGGCGCGGGAATAGGCGCGTATGTGGGTTCGCTGGTCGGCGCGCTCAATGGCATGGAAGGGCGCGGCACCGAAGAACATCCGGTCCGCCGGCCGGCGGGAACGCTGGTCGCCGTGCGCATCGAAAGCGGCCAGGCCGAACGAGCCGCGATTGAAACATTGCAGATGCATGGTGCCATTCACGTTGAAAAAGCCGAAGGCGTGTGGCGCGACGGTCAATGGGTCGACTTCGACCCGGTATCCACCCCGGCCATCGTCGATGCGCCGGCCTCCCCGAATCCCTCTGTTGAACGCAAGGAGAACTAGCGATGTTACGCAATCAGGAAGTCATGTCGCTGCAAGAGGCAGCAAGCTTGCACCGTGCCGGATCCGACCTCGAGGACATGGAGCAAATCGGTGTCTTGAGCGCGAAGAAATCAGGCGCCGGGGAGGACGATTATCTGCTCGACGATGATCTGGCGGAAGATGCGGTCTTATCCGGAGCAACGGTGGCTGCTTTCGCGCTCGACGATGACTTTGGCGACGACGACGATCCCATCGCCGACGAACTGAGCCTCATGGGGTTTCGCGCCGATACGGATTTTGCTTGAGGTTGTGCCCCTGAACGTTGCCTTAGTGGGTGGGGATTTTTGCCCGCCTCCCGGGCCGGCCCGGCGTCGCAACCGGTACTAGAGCGCCCGCCCGGCGGGCGCATCCGCGGCGTGATGCCATCGGCCTTGCCGCATGGGTCGTGCGCGTGCAGCGTCGTGCCAGAATAGCGCTTTCGGCAATCCGCGGCTGGCCGCCTCACCATGCAATCCAATCCAATCAGTCTTTCCCGGCGGGGTCTGTTCGCTGCAATGGAATCCCTCGTCCCCGGTGCCGCGCTTCTGCTCGACGCCGGCGGCGGCCTGCAGTGCGCCAATCAACAGGCTTGCGAGCTGTTCGACTGCGTGGATGAGGCCGCCCTGCTTGTGCAGTGGCCGCGCATTGCCGGGTCGTTCGGTCTGGCGCCGGACGCGATGCCGCACTCTTCGGTGCCCGTCATGCATGCCGTGGGCCCAGCGGATGGGGCGGGCACCCTGACACTCGAACTGCGCGTGCTGGCGGCGGATGCAGGGGGCGGCTATTTCGCGTTGCCCGGCAACAAGGGCATGCTCGATCCGCTTGAGCGTGAGTTGCTGTTGGCGAGCGAGCAGCGCGCGTGGACCTACCAGCGTGAGACGCTGATGCACGATCTCAAGGGCATTCTGAATGCCATGCAGATATCGCTGGAGTTGATTTCCGACCCGGATACAGGCGCCGCATTGTCGGCCGCGGAAGAGCGCAAGCAGCGGCGTATGGTTTCGCTGAAACAGGACCTGTTGCGCGTGGATCGGGCATTGAAAATGTTGCCGGGCGCGGAAGGGCACGCCGAACCCCCGGTGACGCAAGTCGATCTGTGCGAATTGCTCAAGGAGGTATTTACGGCGTTGCGCCAGTTGGTTCGTCGCAACCACGTGAGCCTGACCCTCGATCTGCCGGAAATCCCGGTCCTGGCGAAGGGCCGCCGGACGTGGATCCGGCAGGCGTTGTTCAACATCGCGGTGCATCGGCTCAACGCCATGCGCGCCGGCGGGCCGCTGGCGGTGCAGGCCGCGACCACAGACCAGGGCGCAGTGGTACGGTTTCACGACGGTGTTCCGCACGGCGGCGAGGAATTCCTCGAGGAAAGCCGCCGGGCGCACGCCGCGGCGCAAAAGAACCGCGCCTCTTCCGACTTACGGGTCGCGCGGGCAATCGTCGAATCATCCGGCGGCGCCCTGGAATCCGGTGCGCCCGAATCACCCGGTGCTGCACCGGGCACCACCATCATCGTGCGCTTGCCGCACTAGGCAGGTCGGTAATTGCGTCGCGCGCCGGTAACGCGCAGCCGGTAAGGCTTACATCGGTTTTGCAATAGCTGCGCGCTGCCCGGCAACGGCACCTGGAAAATATCCTTTATTACGGGGTGTGGACGATTGTCCAGGCGTCCCAGCGCAATGGCATGGACGTTGCTCAAAGATTCCGTTAGCTGGAAAACAACTTTCTGCCGCAAGGCAGTGACGTGACCCCGAAGGAGATCTTCATCATGCTGCAAGCTGCTGCTGTATTTTTCGTCATCGCCATCATCGCCGCGGTCTTCGGCTTCGGCGGCATTGCCGCCGGCGCGACCGAAATCGCCAAAATCCTGTTTTTCATCTTCCTGATCGTCTTTGTCGTCAGCCTGATCATGGGCCTCATGAGGCGATGACGCGCGACGTCAAGACTCGTTACCCACCACAGGAGATCCCACAATGAAGGCTGGAACCGTTGCCGCCGGACAAACGTTCAGCGGCCAGAAGGACAAGATGGTCGACGATATCAAGGCCGTGATGTCCGACGCGCAGGAGATGCTGGACCAGGCGCGTAGCTCGAGCGTCGAGAGCTATTCTGCCGTGCGCACGGAGCTCGAGGACCGGCTGTCGGACTCGATCGTGCGGCTGCAGGAAGTGCAGGAGGAACTCAAGGCACGCGCGCGCAGTGCCGCGCGTGCCACGGACACTTACGTCCGTGACAATCCCTGGAAGTCGATTGGCTACGTTGCAGCGGCCGGCCTGGTCATCGGCTTGCTGATCAGTCGCGGGCGTTGACGCCCGCTACTGGCCGCCGGGCACGCGACCATGCCTGCTAGGCAGCCACACCGCCAGGCCTTCGAAGCGGTCGTGGTTGGCTCCGGGCAGATCGGGCGCCCGCTTGCGGTCGAACTGGCGCGGGCAGGATTGCGCACTGCGCTGATCCAGGGCGCCGCAGACCGCATTGAACGCGCCGGGCCGAGGCCGCCCTCGGTGCTGGCACGCGCCGCGCCGCGCACGGCGTCCGCAGCAACGGATGCGGACCAGCTGCATCGGCGCCGGCATGGGGGCCGCCGTCACCCCATTGAACGCCTCGCGCCAATGAACTCCGATGGCCGGACCGAAGTGGAGGGCCTGACCGTTTTGCATGGCGAACCGTGCTTTGACGGTGCGCATTCGCTGCTGGTACGCGGCGCAGCCGACAAGCTGACGGGGCTGGCCGCCCCCAGCATTTTTCTCAACACCGGCTCGCGGGTCGCATTGCCCTGCTTGCCGGGCCTGTCCGGCGTGCCGTATCTGACCGAGCGCAGCGCGTGGGCACTCGACGAGGCGCCCGCCGACCTGCTGGTGCTGGGCGGCAGCTATCCGGGCGTGGAACTCGCCCAGCGGTTCCGGCGGCTCGGCACGCGCGTTACGATCATCGAGAAGCGCAGCCAGTTGTTGCCGCGCGAGGATCGCGACATCGCAGCAGCAGTTGCCGAGAGCTTGCGCGCGGATGGCATCGAAATCTTTCTCGAGTCGGAGGCGATCCGCGTGTCGCAGGCCGGCGCACGCACGACGCTGAAGCTGCGCACACCGCTTGGCGAGCGCGAGCTCAACGGCTCGCGCCTGCTGGTGGTCTGCGGGCACACCCCCAACACGGGCAGCCTTGATTTGCCGGCGGCCGGGATCGATGTCGACGCGAACGGTTACGTCAAGGTAAACGAGCGGCTCGAGACGACCGTGGCGGGTGTGTATGCGCTGGGTGTCATCAACGGCGGTCCCGCATTCAACGAGGTGGCGTACGACGATTTCAGGGTCATTCGCACCAATCTGATCGAACGCGCGCAGGCCGCTCCGACCCGCCGGATCTGGCCGTACCTGGCTTTTCTGCAGCCGCAACTGGGCCGCATCGGGTTGACGGAGTCGCAGGCGCGCGAACAGGGCCGCGACATCAAAGTGGCCAAACTGCCGATGAACAGCGTCGCGCGGGCGATCGAGTTGAGCGAAACCCGCGGCCTCATGAAAGTACTGGTCGACAGCGCCAGCCGGCGCATTCTCGGTGCGGCGGTGCTGGGTCTGGAAAGCCGGCAGATCGTTGCAATCCTGCAAATCGCCATGATGGCGGACATGCCCTACACGGCGCTTCGCGACAGCATGTCGGCGCATCCGGCTTTATCCGGCACGCTGGACAGCCTGTTCGCAGCGTTTCGCATCTGACATGCATTCAAAAAAGGAGCACACCATGGACCAGCATCAACCTTTTCTCAGCGACGTCAAAACCTTGCGCGAGCGGGCCCGGCGCCATATCGAACAGGGCGCGGTCACCGAAGGCTACAAGGCCGACCGGGAAACCGTCATCAAGATCTGCAACGACGCACTGGCGACGGAAATCGTCTGCGTGTTGCGCTACAAGCGGCATTACTTCATGGCCGATGGCATCAATGCCGACAGCGTCGCCGCGGAGTTCGCCGAACATGCGGCCGAGGAACAGGCTCACGCCGACCAGATCGCCGAGCGCATCGTGCAACTGGGCGGGGAGCCGAATTTCTCGCCCGACGGCCTGAGTAGCCGCAGTCACTCGGAATACGTCGAGGGGGAAAGCCTGGTCGAGATGATCAAGGAAGACCTGGTGGCCGAGCGCATCGCCATCGACAGCTACAAGGAGATCATTGCGTACCTCGGCGACAAGGACCCCACGACCAAGCGCATGTTCGAACACATCCTGGCCGTCGAGGAGGAGCACGCCGACGACCTGGTTTCGCTGCTGGGCGGCATGGCCCAGCGCTAGCGCGATGAACGCCCCGCTCCACGGCTTGCCGTTGCGACAGGCCGTGGCGTCGGCGTTCATTCCCGGCACGACAATGCGGCTCTACGAATTGCCAGTGCCGTGGCAGCGGCGTAGAGTATCTTGCTGCAGTTGTTGTCGCCTGCTGGTTCAGGCAGGCAATCGTAAATGGGCGTGACGCATAGACGCGCCTGACGCGCCTCCAACATCCTCCCGGTATTTCCTCACAGCAGGCGGCAATGGCTAGTAAAAAACAAAAGCCCGGCTCCGGCGGCAGTTCCCCTCATTCCGCAGACGAAGGATTGGCCATCGTGGGCATCGGCGCGTCCGCCGGCGGACTGGTGGCCCTCAAGACGTTTTTCGACAACGTTCCCGCGCACAGCGGGCTGTCTTTTGTCGTGGTCGTGCACCTGTCCCCCGATCACGACAGTCTGCTGCCGCAACTGCTCCAGCCGCATGCCAGCATGCGGGTGACCCAGGTGGTCGACACAGTCCCGCTCGAGCCCGACCACGTCTACATCATTCCGCCGGCCGCGTATCTGGCGGCCATCGATACGCACCTGCGGGTGTCGGTGCCGGAAGGCAAACATGCGCGCGCGCCGATCGACCATTTCTTCCGCACGCTGGCGCAAACCCATGATGGCAATGCCGTCGGCGTGGTGCTCACCGGCACGGGCTCGGACGGTACCCTGGGCATCAAGGCCATCAAGGAGGCCGGCGGAATGGTCGTCGTGCAGGATCCGGCCGACGCGGAATTCGACGGCATGCCACGCAGCGCCATCGCCACCGGCCTGGTCGACCTGGTGCTGCCGGTGGCCGAGATGCCGGCACAAATCGTCCGCATCATGCAGGTCCGGCCCGTGCTCAAGGTGCCGGAGGATTCCGAAACGCTCGAAGACCGTGAGCGCAAGAATCTGGACAAGGTGTTCGCACTGGTGCGCGCACGCAGTCATCGCGACTTCAGCCGCTACAAAAGCTCGACCAGTGTGCGCCGCATTCGCCGCCGCATGCAGCTGCAGCAGGTGCACACACTGCCGGAATATCTGCAGGTGCTGCGCACGCAACCCGAGGAAGTGGCCGCGCTGGCGGATGAATTCCTGATCAACGTGACGAATTTTTTCCGGGATCCGCCGGTGTACGCCGCGCTGGAAGACACGATCCTTCCCCGGTTGCTGCAGGAACGCTCTTCCAGCGAGCCGCTGCGCGTGTGGAGCGCGGGCTGTGCCACGGGCGAAGAGGCCTACTCGCTGGCCATGCTGATTCTGGAGGCCTACGGACGGCATGACCATCCGCCGGACTTGCAGGTTTTCGCATCCGACCTGCACGAGCCGTCGCTCAAGATCGCGCGCGAGGGCTTTTATACCGGCAACATCGAAGCCGACGTGTCGCCCCGCCGGCTGCACGAGTTTTTCATCCGCACCGATACCGGCTATTGCGTGCGCAAGGAAGTGCGCGAACGCATCGTCTTTGCGCAGCACAATGTGCTGTCGGATCCGCCGTTTTCCAGGATGGACCTGATCGTGTGCCGCAACCTGCTGATCTATCTTGACCGGCCGGTGCAGCGCGAAATCATCGCGCTGTTCCATTACGCGCTGAATCCCGGCGGATTTCTGGTGCTGGGCCACTCCGAGGCACTCGACGAGCCGAATCTGTTCGCCTTCGAGGACAAGACGCAGTGCATCTACCGCAAACGCAATAACCCGGGGCGGGAGGCGCGCCTGCCCGTATTCATGTCAACCGGGCGGCCTTTTTCGCGCGGTGCGGAGGCCGTGATTCCCCCGCTGCGCCCCACCGGGTCCTTCGGGGTGCTGCACCACCAGATGGTGGAACGCTACGCGTTGCCGAGCGTGCTGATCGATCCGGCTTTCAAGGTCGTGCACATCTCCGAGCGCGCCGGACGCTACCTGCGGATTCCCGCCGGTGAGCCCACCGGCAGCGTCTTCACGATGGTGCGCGAGGAAATGCGCGTGGAACTGTTCGCTGCCGTGCAGGAAGCCGGGCGCCGGCGCATGCCGGTGCGGACCAAACCCGTGCGCGCGCAGATCGACGGCGTCAACCGCCATATCGTGCTCGACGCGCGGCCTTCCGAGGGACACGGCGACACCCAGGGGTTCATGCTGATCATGTTCGACGAGCGCGAAGACAGTCCCGAGCTGCTCGCCGCGCCCGTGGACACCGCCGGGGGCGACGCGGAGCGTCGCGATCTGCGCGCCCAGCTCGATCTGGCGCGCGAGCGCATGCATTCGATCATCGAGGAGTACGAGTCCGGCCAGGAAGAAATGAAAGTGGCCAACGAGGAACTGCAGTCGAGCAACGAGGAATTGCGCTCGACCCTCGAGGAACTGGAGACGTCGCGCGAGGAACTGCAATCGATCAACGAGGAACTCTCCACGGTCAACCAGGAAAACCGCATCAAGGTGGACGAGCTCAATCACCTGACTGCCGATTTGCAGAACCTCATGAGCGCCACGGACGTACCGGCGTTGTTCCTCGACCGCCAGTTGCGTGTCGTGCGCTTTACCCCGCGCGTCAGCGAATTATTCAACGTGCGCGATACGGACCGCGGCCGTGCCGTGTCGGACATCACGCACCGCCTTGATTACCCCTCGTTCATCGGCGACGCACGGCAGGTCCTGGAAGGGCGTCTGGCGATCGAACGCGAGGTGCAGGACAGCGCCGCGCGGTGGTTTATGGTCCGCATCCTGCCTTACCAATCCAGCGGAGACCAGATCGGCGGCGTGGTCGCCACGTTCATCGATGTCACCACGCAGAAACGCAGCGTGCAGGAGGTTCTGCAGGCGAAGCAGCATGCCGAGGACGTGGTCGACACGGTCGACGTGCCGCTGATGATCCTGACGCCGCAGTTGCGGGTGAAGTCGGCCAACGAGGCGTATTACCGGCATTTCCGGGCTGAGCCGGAGCAGGCCGAGGGCCGGTTGCTGTTCACGCTGGGCAATGGCCAATGGGATCTCCCGCAGTTGCGTGCGCTGGTCGAGGACATTTTGCCCGGCGACAGCAGTTTCACGGATTTCGAGGTCTCCAACCACTTCGAAGCGCTCGGCAACAGGGTGATTCTGCTCAGCGGCCGCCGGCTCGCGCATTCCGATAATATTCTGTTGGCGTTCCACGACATCACCGCCCTGAAGACCGTCGAGCAGGCACTGCGCGAAGCCGACCGGCGCAAGGATGAGTTTCTGGCCATGCTCGCCCATGAATTGCGCAATCCGCTGGCGGCCATCTGCAGCGGGCTGGAAGTACAGAAAATCTCCGACACCGGGGATGCGGTGGCCACGCTTACACACGACATCCTCCAGCGTCAGGCAAAACAACTGGTGCGGCTCGTCGACGACTTGCTGGACGTCTCGCGCATCACCCGGGGCAAGGTCGATCTGAGCAAGGAGCGCATCGATCTTGCGGATGTCATCAGGAGCGCGCTGGCCATTTGCGCCCCGCTCATCGAGCGTGCCGGTTGTTCGCTCAAGGTCGAGGCGACCGATTCCCTCGTTGTCGATGCCGATGCGGTGCGCATGACGCAGATCGTTTCCAACCTGCTCAACAACGCCGCCAAGTATTCCCCCGACGGCGGACGCATCACCATCCGGCTGGCGCGCGATGCCGGCGAAGCGGTCATCGCCGTGCGCGACAGCGGCATCGGCATCACCGCGGAGTCGCTGCCGAAGATATTCGACCTGTTCGTGCAAGGCGACAACCCGAGTACCAGGAGCCAGGGCGGACTGGGCATCGGACTGACCCTGGTACGCAACCTGGTCGAACTGCATGGCGGGCGCATCGCGGCGCGCAGCGACGGCATCGGACAGGGCAGCGAGTTCGTGATCCGCATGCCCCTCGCGCCGGACCCGGCCGCCCCCACGGCAAGCGGCGCGTATCCAGACGCCAGGCAACCGCCCGTGCGCACGCCGCGACCCATACGCGTGCTGGTGACGGACGACAACCATGATTCGGCCGACAGCCTGGCCATGCTGCTGCGGCTGCAGGGCCACGACGTGCGCGTCGCCTACAGCGGGCCGGAGGCGCTGCAGGCAATGGACAAGGATGTGCCGCACGTAGCGCTGCTCGACGTTGGCATGCCGACGATGGATGGTTACGAACTGGCGCGGCGCATCCGTGCGCAACCGCATTTGCGCGCAGTGGTCCTCGTGGCCGTGACCGGATGGGGGCAGGAGAAAGACCGCCAGTTATCCGCGGCCGCCGGCTTCGATCACCACCTCATGAAGCCGATCTCGCTCGAATCCCTGACGCCGCTTCTCCCGGTACACGGTTAGGACGGCGGGCGGAGTCCTACGTAGCGCCGTGCAGTGCTGGCGCCCCGAACACGAATCGAACGTGCGACCTACCCCTTAGGAGGGGGTTGCTCTATCCACTGAGCTACCGGGGCGTGCGCGAATTTTAACCGAACTGCCGGTCATGCCACACCGGTGTTGCCGCAGGGCGACGCGCGACGCGATATTGCGCTGCCGCGAACATCCGTGCGTTTCCGCTGTCGGACCCCTGCACATGCTTTTCGCGCAACGCGCATGGGCAATCGGCGCATGCGCCGATTGGCAGAGTTGCACGAGCGTCCCTCATCGTGAACACTAAACATAATTTCCCGCTGGCCGATGCCGCCACACCCGTGTGGCGTTACCGCTTGATTCCGCGGTGGTGGTCGGGTCGTGCCGTGTCCCTGGCAGCGCTGAGCGCGGCCCTGGTATTTTTGACGTGCGCGATTCATGCGGGACGCGTGCTTGCGTTCGGTTTCGACGACGTTGCGCGCAGTGCGGAACAACTGGCCGCGGCGGCCTACAAAAAACCGGACGAGTCTCTGCCGAAGGAACTTGCTTCACTGACCCAGGAGCAGTATCACGACATCCGCCACCGCCCCGAGCATCTGCTGTGGCGCGAGGCCAGGCTGCCTTTCGAAATCGGGTTCTTTCACCGCGGCGGCGCGTATTTCAACCAGCCCGTCAGAATCCATGAAGTCACGGAGCAGGGCATCAATGAAATAAAGTTCGACCCGGCGCAATTCGACTATGGCGGGAACAAAATCGATCCTGCGCGCATGGGCGGCATCGGCTTCGTGGGGTTGCGCGTGCATTTTCCCGTGAATGGCAAGCCGGTCAAGGATGAAGTGCTGTCTTTTCTGGGCGCGAGTTATTTTCGCGCGCTGGGCAAGGATCAGGGCTACGGTCTTTCGGCCCGCGCGCTGGCCGCGGACACGGGCCTGCCCACCGGCGAGGAGTTTCCGCGCTTCGTCGAGTACTGGATCGAGCGGCCCGCGGCCGGCGCGAAAGAACTGGTCATTTACGCGCTGCTCGATTCACGGCGCGTGGCCGGCGCCTATCGCTTTACGCTCAAGCCCGGCTCGCAGACCGCGATCGATGTCAAGGCGCGCCTTTATCTGCGCGAAGGTATTGGCAAACTCGGCGTCGCGCCCCTGACCAGCATGTTTTTCTACGGCGAGAACCAGAAATCGCTGGCGGACGATTACCGTCCCGAAGTGCACGATTCCGACGGTCTGTCGGTGCGCGCGGCCAATGGCGAATGGCTGTGGCGGCCGCTGCTCAATCCGAAGCGCCTGCTGGTGACGTCGTTCGCCACCGCCAACCCGCTGGGATTCGGGCTGATGCAGCGCGATCGCGATTTCGCCCACTATGAGGATCTCGGCGCCCGCTACGACCTGCGCCCGAGCGCGTGGGTGGAACCCAAAGGCTCCTGGGGCGCGGGCCGCGTGGAACTCGTGCAGATTCCCTCGCCCGATGAAACCAATGACAACATCGTCGCCTACTGGGTACCCGATGCCGCGCCCGAGCCCAGGAAACCCCTGGGATGTCGAATACCGCATCCTCTGGCAAAAAGAAAAAGACGAACTGCCGCCCGTCGCATGGGTCGCGCAGACGCGCCGGGGTCACGGTTACGGCAAGGTCCCGGAAAAAAGCATCGGCCTGGTCATCGATTTTGCGGGGTCGATATTCAAGAAACTTCCCGCGGAAGCAAAGCTCGAAGGTGTCATCTCGGGCGACGGCAACATCGAGATTCTGCGGCGTCACACCTATCGCAACGACGTGACCGGCGGATGGCGTACGGCCTTGCTGGTACGCCGTCATGACAACGGCAAACCCGCCGAACTGCGCGCCTATTTGCGCAATGGCAACGACACGGTATCGGAAACATGGAGCTATATTCTGCCAGTAGATTGATTCGCGCCTCGAGCGAGGCCTGCGCGCGCTACCTCGAACGCGTGCCTTTTCTGGGCGCGTTACGCGGCCGGCTGCTGCACACCGCAAGCCAGGGCGCCGATGCACGCGCCGCCATGGCGCAGATGCATGGCGCCTGGGCCGATCGCGCGATCGATCCGCTCGACCCCGCCGAGGCGTCCTATGAGCAGCGCCTGGAAACCGCGGTGGGTGCGGGTTACACGCAGCATGCATTGCATGCCCTGGCGCGGGACAGGAAGGGCCGCCTGCGGCTCAAGACCGCGCCGGCGCTCAATCGCTCCTCGATGATCCCGCGGCGCTGGCCGCCCAAGTTCTGGCAGGTCCAATCGTGGTGGCGCCGGCCGCGGCACGATCGGCGTGCCGATTCCCCCGATCCGCTCGGCAGCTGGCATCGCGCCGGCAACGTGCGGCGCGCGGTGCTCAGTGCCCTGGTCCTGACGCAGACGGTCATCGCCACCAATTTCATGGCGGCCGTTCTGCCCTACCACGGCACGCAGCCGCTCGAACTCGCGCTGCTGGTGCTGTTCGCGGTGCTCTTTGCGTGGGTATCCGGCGGATTCTGGACCGCGCTGCTGGGGTTCATGGTGCAGCTCTTCCGCGGCGACGGCTATCGGATCTCGAACACCGTGTCGGGTCGCACGCCGATCGATGACGCGGCGCGCACCGCCATCATCATGCCGATCTGCAATGAGGACGTCGCGCGCGTCTTCGCGGGATTGCGCGCAACCTATGAATCGCTGGCGAAAACCGGCCAATTGCGACATTTCGATTTTTTCGTGCTGAGCGACAGCGCGAACGCGGACAAACGCGTCGCCGAGCATCACGCATGGCTCGCGCTGTGCCGCGCCGTCGGCGGTTTCAATCGCGTGTTCTATCGCTGGCGCCAGCATCGCATCAAGCGCAAGAGCGGCAACGTCGCGGATTTCTGCCGCCGCTGGGGCGCCAATTATCGCTATATGGTGGTGCTCGACGCCGATAGCGTCATGAGCGGCGATTGTCTCGCGAGCCTGGTGCGCATGATGGAAGCCAACCCGGGCGCGGGCATCATCCAGACCGCACCCCGGGCATCCGGACGCGAAACCCTGTACGCGCGCATGCAGCAGTTCGCCACGCGCGTCTATGGCCCGCTGTTCACGGCCGGGCTGCACTTCTGGCAGTTGGGCGAATCGCACTACTGGGGGCACAACGCGATCATCCGCGTGGCGCCTTTCATCAAGCATTGCGCGCTGGGCAGGCTGCCCGGCGGGGGCACCCTGTCGGGCGAAATCCTGTCGCACGACTTCGTCGAGGCTGCGCTCATGCGTCGCGCGGGCTGGGCCGTCTGGCTCGCCTACGATCTTGATGGCAGTTACGAGGAAATGCCGCCGAATCTGGTGGATGAACTCAAGCGCGACCGCCGCTGGTGTCACGGCAACCTGATCAATTTCCGCCTGCTGCTGGCCGAGGGCATGCATCCGGCACATCGCGCGGTTTTCGTCTCCGGCGCCATGGCCTACGTATCCGCGCTGCTGTGGTTCGCTTTCCTGATGGTGTCCACGGCGCTGCTCGCCGTGCATACCCTGGTCGCGCCGACATATTTCGCGAGTCCGGGCCAGTTGTTTCCGACCTGGCCGGAGTGGAACGCCGGGCACGCATTGATGTTATGGGGCGCGACGGCCGCCGTGCTGTTCCTGCCCAAGATCCTCAGTGCGGTGCTCATCTGCGTGCAGGGTTCGAAATCGTTCGGCGGCGGCTTGCGCCTGTCGCTGGGTGTGCTGCTGGAGTCGCTGAGTTCGATGCTGCTCGCGCCCGTGCGCATGCTGTTCCATACCGAGTTCGTGGTCACGGCGGTGGCCGGATTGCGCGCGCAGTGGAAATCCCCGCCGCGCGAGGACACCGAAACGACCTGGCGCGAAGCACTTAACCGCCACGGCGCGCACACCCTGATCGGCGTGGTCTGGGCCGCCGGCGTCTACTGGCTCAATCCCGCGTTCCTGTGGTGGCTGCTGCCCGTGGTGGGCGCGCTCATGCTGTCGGTCCCGATGTCGGTTTACTCGAGCCGCGTGTCGATCGGCCGGCTCATGCGCCGCGCGGGCCTGTTCGTCATTCCTGAAGAAGTCGAGAAGCCGCAGGAGTTGCGCAATTTGCAGACGCTCCTCAGCCGTGCCGCGCCGTTGCCCGGTTTCACCGAAGCCGTGGTTGACCCGCAGATCCACGCCATCGCCTGCGCCGCTGCCAACCTGCGCGCTGCGCAACCGGCTACCTTGAGCGAAGCCCGCCAGCGCCTGATGCATGACGCCGTGGCACGCGGGCCCAATGCCCTCACCAATGCGCAGAAGTCCGTCCTGCTGGGCGATCCGTTCACGCTCTCGCGCCTGCACTTCGAAGTCTGGACCGGCGATAAGGTGCATCCGGAGTGGTTTGCGCCTCGGCCGACCGTGAATGCCGTACGACGTGAGTCGTGAATGCCGTACGGCGTGAAGGCCGTTAAGGCCGTGAATGTCGTTAAGGCCGTGAATGTCGTGACGATCGTGAATGTCGTGACGACGTGGACGATACCGTGACGCCATAACGTCGTGAAGCGACGTGACGACGTGACGCAAGTGACGACGTGACGACGTGGCCGGACGCTTCACGCATCGCGGTCAAGCCGCCTCGCCGGCGTGACGGCGCAGAAGCGCACGCACGACTTCACGACATTCACGTCGTCACGATATCACGGTCGGATTCACGGCTTTCAAGGCAGTTCTTCTCCTACGATCTCGGTTATGATGCGCCTCTCTGGCTAAGCGCGACCGCACGCCGTCACGACATCACGCTTCACGCATTCACGTCGTTCACGATCGTCACGGCATTCGTTTCACGGCTTCTCAGAAGCGCCGTCACGACGTTCACGCCGTCACGTGTTCACGATATTCACGGCAGTTCTCCATGCCTCTCGCCACTTTCGAAAACGTCTCGCTCGCCTATGGGCATGTGCCTTTGCTCGACCACGTGGACCTGGTGGTGGAGGCGGGCAGCCGCATCGGGCTGATCGGTCGCAATGGCGCGGGCAAATCGAGCTTGCTCAGGCTGCTGGCGGGCGGGGCGCAGCCCGATGACGGGCGCATCTGGCGGCAGCCGGGCCTGCGCATCGGTGTCGTCGCGCAGGAGCCCGAACTCGAAGCGGGACACACCGTCTTCGAAGCCACCGTCGCCGGCCTGGGCGATCTTGCCCGCATCCTGGCCGATTACCACGCGGCGGTGCATGACCTCGAACGCGCGCCCACGGATGAGAAAGTCATGGACCGCATGCAGGCCGCCCAGGAGTTGCTCGAAAAACACGATGGCTGGCGCGTCGAGCACCGGGTCGAATCCGTGCTCTCGCGCCTGGGCCTGCCGCTGGATGCGCGCATCGACACGCTGTCGGGGGGCCTGCGCAAGCGCGTTGCACTGGCGCGCGCCCTCACGGGCGATCCGGGGTTGCTGATCCTCGACGAACCGACCAACCACCTGGACGTGGATTCGATCGTCTGGCTGGAGAACATGCTGGTCGAATATCCCGGCGCAGTGTTCGTCGTCACGCACGATCGCGCCTTTCTGGATCGCGTCGTCACCGGCATTGCCGAACTCGACCGCGGCCGGCTCGGCCTGTACCCGGGGACCTACGCGCAGTACGAGCAGCGCAAGGCCGAGCAACTGGCCGTCGAGGCCGTGAACAACCAGAAATTCGACAAGCTGCTGGCGCAGGAGGAGGTCTGGATCCGCAAGGGCATCGAGGCGCGCCGCACGCGCAACGAGGGCCGCGTGCGCCGGCTCGAGCATCTGCGCCTGGAGCGCGCTGCGCGGCGCGAGCGCCTGGGGCAGGTGATCCTTGTCGGTGGCGCAGGGCGAGCGCTCCGGCCACCTCGTGGCAGAGCTCGAGCACGTGGACAAAAGCCTGGGCGGGCGCAACATCGTGGTGGATTTTTCCTGCCGCATCCTGCGCGGCGACAAGATCGGCCTGATCGGGCCCAACGGCATCGGCAAGTCGACCCTGCTCAAACTGATCCTCGGCGAGTTGCAGCCCGACGCGGGCAGCGTGCGCCTCGGCACCAAACTGGCGGTGGCCTATTACGACCAGTTTCGCACGCAGCTCGATGAAGAAAGCACCGTGGCGCAGACCATCGCGCCAGGCTCGGATTACGTCGAGATCGACGGCGCGCGCAAGCACATCATGACCTACCTCGCCGATTTCCTGTTTCCGCCCGAGCGCGCCCGCGCCCCCGTGAAAGCGCTGTCGGGCGGTGAACGCAACCGCCTGCTGCTAGCGCGCTTGTTCAGCCAGCCCGCGAATCTGCTGGTGCTCGACGAGCCCACCAACGATCTGGACATCGACACCCTGGAACTGCTGGAAACCTTGCTGCAGGACTACGGCGGAACCGTGCTGCTGGTCAGCCACGACCGCGCATTCCTCGACAACGTCGTCACCGACACGATCGCGCCGCAAGGCGATGGCCGCTGGACGCGCAACCCCGGCGGCTACAGCGACTGGAAGCGGTTGCGCGACGAACAAGCGACCCGCGCGGCGCAGCCGCAATCCGATGCGAAGCCGGCGCCCGCGCGCGATCGACCGGCGGGTGCGCGCCCGCGCAAGCTCGGCTTTAACCAGATGCGCGAACTCGAAGCCATGCCGGCGCGCATCCAGGCGCTGGAAACCGAGCAGGCCGAGCTAAGCGCACGGCTCGCGGATCCGGCGCTTTACGCCAGGCCCGCGGAGGAAATCCTGGCGCTGCAACGGCGCTTTGCCGCGATCGAAGAGGAACTCACGGCGTGCCTGGGCCGCTGGGAAGAACTCGAAACGCTGCGCGACCAGGCTTGAGTGAGCTTACGGACGATGCGCCTTCATTGACGCTGACTCGTTGCTGTGGCCTGATGCGCGCATGAATTGCAACGTGTCCCCCTCTCCATGACCAATCGGTTCGACAGAATGCTCGGCTTGCTGACGCTCGCCGCGCTGGCCATCGGCTGTCTGTACCTGCTGATGCCTTTCGTCACGGGGCTGTTGCTGGCCGTGATCCTGACCTACTCGACCTGGCCGCTGTACGTGCGGCTCAGAAACGCAGTCGGCGGCCGCAGAACACTGGCCGCAGGGCTGATGATGATCGGGGCCACCGTGATCCTGGTCGGGCCGTTCGTGTTCGTCGCGGTAGGGCTGGCCGACAGCGTGACGGAACTGGTGGAAGCATCGAGCAAGGCATTTCGAACACGGTCCCCCCGCGCTGCCGGCCTGGATCACCGGGCTGCCGCTCGTCGGCGAGACGCTCGCGAACTATTACCAGGTCATGACCCACGATGGCAGCCGGTTGCTGGAAGATCTCAAAGGCTTGATCGCGCCGGCCAAGACCGTGCTGGTGGCCGGCGGCGGGGTGCTCTTCGCGGGCTTGCTGCAACTTTCGCTGGCGGTGCTGGTGGCTTTTTTTCTGTACCGCGACGGCGAACGGGCGGCCGCCCGCGTGCAACGCGTGGCGGGGCGCATCGGAGGCGCGCGCGGCGAGCATCTGCTGACCACCGCGCGCCTCACGGTCGTGAGCGTGGTCTATGGCATCCTGGGCACCGCCCTCGCGCAGGGATTGCTCGCCGGCATCGGCTTTCTGATCGCGGGGGTTCCCGGTGCGGCGCTGTTGGGGCTCGCCACTTTCGTGCTGTCGGTCGTGCCCGTGGGCCCGCCGCTGATCTGGATCCCCGCGGCGCTCTGGCTGTTCTTTTACGGCTCGACCGGCTGGGCTATTTTTCTGGCCGTGTACGGCGTTGCTCGTCATCAGCATGGTCGACAACGTGATCAAGCCCATGATCATCAGCAAGGGCAGCAATCTGCCGTTCCTGCTGGTGTTGCTGGGCGTGCTCGGCGGCGTGGCCGCGTTCGGCTTCGTCGGCATATTCATCGGCCCGACCTTGCTCGCCGTGGGCTACCGCGTTTTCCGGGAGTGGGCCGACAGCGAACTGCCGCCGGCCTGAGAGGCGATCGCCAGAACGATCGCGCGGTGTTGCGGTCGAACTTGTGCAACGCCCGGTTTTTGCCCTGTCCTGTCGTTAAAAAAGTCTTTCTGATTCGCGGGTTATGCTGTAGCATCCGCGGTCGATTCAGGTCCGGCATTCGCTGGCACCGATTAATCCAGTTTCCTTACGGCGCGACCCCTTTAGGGTGCGCAGGAGCCGATAGTTAATGACGTTTGCCGATCTGGGCCTTGACCCGGAATTATTGCGTGCCATCGCCGACCAGGGGTACACCGACCCCACGCCCGTCCAGGCCAAGGCGATTCCTCCCATTCTTCAAGGCCAGGATGTCATGGCCGCGGCGCAGACCGGCACCGGCAAGACCGCCGGTTTTACGCTGCCGATGCTGCAGCGGCTCAAGGAGTTCGCCAACACCAGCGTTTCGCCCGCCCGCCATCCGGTGCGCGCGCTGATTCTGACGCCCACGCGTGAACTCGCCGCGCAGGTCCAGGACAGCGTCAAGACCTACGGCAAGCACATCGCCGTGCGCTCGGCCGTGGTCTATGGCGGCGTACATATCGATCCGCAGATCGCGGAATTGCGCGCCGGCGTGGAAATCCTGGTCGCCACACCCGGACGCCTGCTCGATCATCTGCAGCAAAAAACCGTGAATCTCTCGCAGGTTCAGTTTCTGGTGCTCGACGAGGCCGACCGCATGCTCGACATGGGCTTCCTGCCGGACATCAAGCGCATCCTCGCCACGCTGCCGGCAAAGCGCCAGAGCCTGCTGTTTTCCGCCACGTACTCGGACGAAATCCGCGGGCTGGCCAAGCAACTGCTGACCAATCCGGTCAGCGTCGAAGTCGCCCGCCGCAATTCGGTGACCGAGACCGTGACCCATCTGGTTTACAAGGTCGATGCCAATGCCAAGCGCGACTTGCTCACGCATCTGGTCAAATCGCGTGACATGCGCCAGGTGCTGGTGTTCTGCAATACCAAGATCGGCGCCAACCGGCTGGCGTACAAGCTCGACAAGGATGGCGTAGGGGCCGCGGCGATCCACAGCGATCGCACGCAAGGCGAACGCATGCAGGCGCTGGCGGAATTCAAGGAAGGCAAAACCAAGATCCTGGTGGCGACCGATATCGCGGCGCGCGGACTCGACATCGAGCAACTGCCTTTCGTGGTCAACTTCGATTTGCCGGGTTCGCCGGAAGATTACGTTCACCGCATCGGCCGCACCGGCCGTGCCGGCATGACCGGTGAAGCGATCTCGCTGGTCTCGGAGCAGGAACTCGATGACCTCGGCGCCATCGAGAAGCTGCTGAAAATGAAACTGCCGGTGCAGGAAGCCGGCTTCTTCGAGCGCGAACGCACGACGGCGCCGCGCGCCGGCGGGCGTCATGCCGAAGACCGCCCGCCGGCGCGACGCGAATCGCGCCATCGCAATGAATCCCGGCCGTCGTCATCGCGGCCCGCAGCGCCGGCCGACCCGTTGTTCTCCAAACCGTACACGCCTGCTGCCGATTCGGCGCCCGCTGCAAAGCCCGCCGCGCCGGGCGTTACCAACGGGCGCAAGAAGCAAGTCGCCGCCCTGTTCCTGCCCAAAGCGCCTGCGGAAAAGCAGGACGCCTGAGGAGTTCGAGTTGGCTGCGATCTCGGTTGCCGGGGGCTAAGCGTGCCGACGCACTCCGGGGCCCCCCACGATATGGTCGAACGGCTGCGCCGGATCCTGTCGGGCCCGGATGAAAACATCGGCCTCGCCGAAGCCGCGCTGCTGATCGCCTGCCATGAATATCCCGATCTGCCGGTCGACGCCTACATGGCGCGCATCGAGGAACTCGCGCATGCCCTGCGCATGCGCATCGGCGAAGACGCCACCCCGCAGGAGCGCGTCGCCGAACTGAACCAGTTTCTGTTTGGCGACCTGGGCTTCGGCCCGAACACCGAGAATTATTACGATCCGCGCAACAGCTTCCTGAACGAGGTGCTCGAGCGGCGCACCGGCATCCCGATCACGCTGTCGGTGCTGTACATCGAACTCGGCCGCAAGATCGGCGTACCGCTGCAAGGCGTGAGTTTCCCGGGACATTTCCTCGTCAAGTGCCCGCTGGGGGAGGGGATGGTCGTTCTCGACCCGTATTCCGGTGGCATTTCCCTCGACCTGAAGGATCTGCAGAAACGCCTGCGCGACACGCGCGGCGGCGAAGTCTCGCGCGCCATCATCGCCGAACTGCTGGTCGCGGCCAGCAACCGCGAAATCGTTGCGCGCCTGCTGCGCAATCTCAAGGCGATCTATCTGCGCGAACACGATCTCGACAAGGCGCTGCCGATCATGAACGCGCTCATCGCCACGGTGCCCGATCAGGCGCCGGAACTGCGCGACCGCGGCATGATTTACCAGGAGCTCGAGGCCAAGCGCGCCGCGCTGGCCGATTTCGAAGCCTATCTCGAGAATTCCCCCGCCGCCGAAGACAGCGGCGAGATCCGCGAACGCGTGGTGGAACTGCGCAAGGAAGTGGCGAGACTGAATTAAAGGCCGTGACGGACGTGACGACGTGAACGATCGTGACGACGTCGTGACGGTCGTGAAATACCGTGAACGGCGTGACGACCGTGACAGTACCGTGACGACGTGACGACGTGACGGTCGTGACGACGTGCCCCGCGTCGCGGGCTGCGCGAACGGCTGGTACGGCATTGATCGAAATCCGAAACAGAACGCGACATTCACGCATTCGAAGTCAACGGATCCTTCACCGCTTTCCGACCGTCACGATCGTCACGGCTTTTCCGGCTTTTCCGACCGTCACGACCGTCACGATCGTCACGTCGTCACGGCGTCACGGCAATGAAATTGCTCCGCCCCCCTTCTCCCTACCTTCTGCTCTCGCTCGCCTCGCTGTTCTGGGCGGCGAACTGGGTGGTCGGGCGCGCGATGCGCAACGACATTCCGCCGGTTGCCATGGGGTTCTGGCGCTGGACGCTGGCGCTGCTGATCCTGCTGCCGTTCGCGGCCCCCGAGCTGAAACGCAAATGGCCGGTGGTGCGGGCCAACTGGGTGACGCTCACGGCGCTGGGTTGTCTCGGGGCCATCGCGTTCAATACGATGATCTACATCGGCCTGCAATTCACCGCGGCGACCAACGGCGTGCTGTTCAATTCCATCACGCCGATTCTGATCATCCTGCTGTCGTGGGCCCTGTTTCGCGAGCGCATCTCCAGACTGCAGGCCGTGGGCGTACTGGTCTCGCTCGCCGGGGTGCTGGCGATCGTCGCACGCGGCGACGTCGCTTCGCTCGCCGCCTTCCATTTCAACCGTGGCGATCTGTGGCTGATCAGCGCCATGCTGCTCTGGGCGGTGTACACCATCGTCCTGCGCCGCCGCCCGGCCGAACTTTCTGCCATTGCTTTCCTGGCAGCGATGCTGCTGCTCAGCCTGCCCTTCCTGCTGCCTTTTTATCTCTGGGAACTGGCCGAGCGCGGCGGCTTCGCGTTGACCCCCGCGACCGTGGCCGCCCTGGCCTATTACGCCACGCTGCCTTCGGTCGTCGCTTACCTTTTCTGGAATCGCGGCGTGGCGCAGGCCGGCCCGAACAAGGCCGGATTATTCGTGCACCTCATGCCGCTGTTCGGCGCGCTGCTGTCGGTGATTTTTCTGGACGAACGCCTGGTCGGCTACCACTACGCCGGGGCGGCGCTTATTTTTGGGGGGCTTTGGCTCACGACGCGAAAGACCGTGAGGGTCGTGAATGCGTGAAGCCGTGAATGCCGTGAATACGTGAATGTCGTGAATGTCGTGAATGCCGTGAAACCGTGAATGCCGTGAATGCCGTGACGATCGTGACGACGTAACGTCGTGAAATCGTAATGACGTGAAATCGTAATGTCGTGAAGCCGCTGGTGAAAACGACGGCGTTGCGCTTCACGCTTTAGACGATACGGCATTCACGATCTTCACGGGCGAACGACATTCACGACATTCACGGGCGAAGCGACATTCACGACATTCACGGGCGAAGCGACATTCACGATCGTTCACGGCCGTCACGACATTCACGACATTCACGGCCCGTCAGAATTTGACGGACAGCCCGATCGAATGCACCGACGAGTCGAGGCCGACGCTGGCATTCGGGCCGGTCGCATTGTGGCCGGCCAGTTCGGAATAACGTTCGGATTCGGCATGGAAGGTTACGGATTTGCTCAGGTCGTAGCTCAGGCCGACGCCATACACTTTGCCGAGGCCACCCGGTTCGTCCGCATTGCGATGGGCCGACTCATCCTGGAAACCACGTTGCCAATAATGCAGCCCGAGCTTGCCGTACAGCGACAGGCCGGACGCCACCGGCAGCGTGGCGATGCCGGACAGGCTCCACGCTGCGTTGGCGCACGCATGATTCGCCTCGCCGCCCAGGTTCGGGTCGCACCCGGCGGCATTGCCGCTGAATTGGGTCTGCGCGCCTTCGATGGCGAAGGCATCGGATATACGGTATCCACCGTATTGGCGTAAGGCATTCAGGCTCTCCGCGTTGCTGCCGGGCGGGGAAAACGCGCCGGGCAGGGTGCCCCGCACGCCTACGGAATTGCTGAGTCCCCAGAAACTGTTGCTTTGACCGCCGTACCAGTGCACGAGATCGTCGCCGGGCGCAGCCCAGGCGCCGCTGACAGCGAGCAAAGCGGACAATGCGATAGTCTTGAGCGATATGTCGAGGGTCGTCATGATATGAGTGACCTCCTGTATATCGATTCTAGAGACTTTTTTAATTTTGTCAGCCCGCAATGCCATGGAGTCGCAGCAATACAACACTTCTGATCCCGACGCCGCGGCGCAAACCGCGCGGCAAGCCGAAATGCTCGCCAATCGGGTCGCGAAAAACGCCAGACACCTGCTCAAATGGGCAAAAGTTGCCGGGGTCGAGTGCTTCCGGATTTACGACCGCGATATTCCGGAATTGGCTTTTGCACTCGATCTATATGCCGGCCAGGCGCATTTACAGGCCTACAGCCTGCCGGTCATGAATCCGCGCGCCCAGCGCCAGTGGTTGCAGGCCATGCACGAAGCGGTTGCGCGCGCGTTGGACCTGCCCTTGTCCAACGTGTCGCTCAAGCATCGCCAGGGCCAGCGGCCGGACGAGCAATACCGCAAGCTCGCGCCCGGCGCTGCGGATTTTGTGGTCAGGGAAGGGGGGCATCGCTTCATCGTCAATCTGACCGGCTATCTGGATACCGGGCTGTTTCTGGATCATCGCGACACGCGCGCGCTGGTCGGCCAGCTCGCGCCCGGCAGGCGCGTGCTGAATCTGTTCTGCTATACCGGCAGTTTCAGCGTCTATGCCGCGCGCAACCAGGCGGCGGCCACCACCAGCGTCGATCTGTCGAAACCCTATCTCGACTGGGCGCGGCGCAATTTCGCGCTCAACGACATGGACCCGGGCCGTAACCGCCTGGTGCACGCCGACGCCGTGCGCTTTCTGGCCGAGGAGCACAAATCAAGAGACCGGTACGACCTGATCGTGCTCGATCCGCCGAGTTTCTCCAACTCCAAACGCATGGCAGGCGTGCTCGATGTGCAGCGCGATCACGTCGCCCTCATTCGCGACTGCCTGGCTTTGCTAACCCCCGGCGGCGAACTGCTGTTCTCCACCAACCTGCGCAGTTTCCGGCTCGATGCAGATGCACTGGCCGGCGTGCCCATGAAGGAAATTTCCGAACAGACCGTGCCGCGTGATTTTCGCAATCGCAGGATCCACCGCTGCTGGCGGATGAAGCCGTGATGCGCGAGCAGCGGTGACGGTCGTGAATGTCGTGACTATCGGAAATGCCGTTCGCCCGTGAATGTCGTGACGCCGTGACGCCGTCGTAGTGACGCCGTGACGGTCGAAACGACAACGGGCGGCGTCATGCACGGGCGAAGCGACGTTCGACGGTCGAAGCGACAGTCACGGGCAAGCGACATTCACGGGCGCAGCGACATTCACGACCGTCACGGCATTCATCACGACATTCACGGCGAACGCTCACGGCCGTTACGCGTCACCGGCTCGTCACGGCTTGATCACTCTCGGCAGCGCCCGCAGGGGCACGGGGTCGTCCGGGTCGTCCATCATGTCTTCTTCCTCGAGTTCCCTGAGCGTCTTTTGCTGCGTGCCGCCGGGGGTGGAAGTCGGGGGATTGCCGTCATGGACCAGGTATTCGCGGCGCTGCAGGTAGGCATCGCGCAGGAAGCTGTAACGGTCGATGGCCGCTGCGTTCAGGAATTTTTCGGCCCCCAGCAGGTTGGCCCGGGTATCGACGACATCGAGCACGAACATGCCCCAGCGTACGTTCGCTTCCGGATTGAAATAAACCACCGGGCTCGAGAAAAAGTCCACGGCAAGGCCGGGCGCGTCGCGCAAACTGCTGGGCCCGAAGAAAGGCAACATCAGGTAGGGGCCGCTTTTTACGCCGTAGTAACCCAGGGTCTGGCCGAAATCCTCGTTGCGGCTTTCGATTCTGAGTTCGGAGGCCACGTCGATGAGCCCGCCGAGGCCGAACACCATGTTGGTCGTGAAGCGCGCGATATCGAGCGGCACCTTGCTGCCCTTCAACTGGAAGGCATCGTTGAGCGGTCGTGATGATCATGCCCAGGTTGTTGAAGAAATTCGAGACCCCCCGGCGCGCCAGTTGCGGCACGACGGCGACATAACCCTTGGCCGCGGGCCTGAGGATCACCTTGTCGACGGTCTCGTTGAATGCGAAGACCTTGCGATTCAGGGGTTCGAGCGGATCGCGCGGGTTTCCGCCGGTGGCGCATCCGGACAGCATGCAGGCGGCAAGGAGCAAAACGGAGCAGAGGCGTGCTAGCATCATTTGTTGTGGGTTATGTGCCGGCGGATTATAGCCCGACACGGGCTTTCGACAGGGGTTCCATGCGGTGGTTTGCAAAAGCGCTGCGCTTGATTCACGATAGCCCTCCCTCGGCACGCTGCGGCGGCCGTCAATTCCCATAAAACTCCAACAAGGAAACTCATCATGGACCTCGGCTTGAAGGCAAAGACCGCGCTGGTGTGCGCGGCGAGCAAGGGGCTGGGCAAAGGCTGTGCGTTCTCGCTCGCGCGCGAAGGCGTCAACGTCACGATTCTCGCGCGTGGCCGCGAAGCCCTGGAGGCGACCGCCGAAGAAATTCGCAAGGCGACCGGCGTCAAGGTCACGACCGTCGCGACCGACATCACCACCCCCGAAGGCCGCAAGGAAGCGCTGGCCGCGTGTCCCAACCCGGATATCCTGGTCAATAATGCCGGCGGCCCGCCGCCCGGAGATTTCCGCGAATTCACGCACGACATGTGGATCGCGGCGCTCGAAGCGAACATGCTCACGCCCATCGAGCTGATCAAGCAGACGGTCGACGGCATGATCGCGCGCAAGTTCGGCCGCATCGTCAATATCACCTCGAGCGCGGTCAAGGCGCCGATCGACATTCTCGGCCTGTCCAATGGCGCGCGCACCGGCCTGACCGGGTTCGTGGCCGGCATCGCCCGCAAGACCGTCGCCCACAACGTCACCATCAACAACCTGCTGCCGGGCATGTTCGACACCGACCGGCTCAAGAGCAGCAGCATCGCCGGCGCCAAGATGCAGGGCAAGTCGTTCGACGAATTCCACGCCGCGCGCATGAAGACCGTGCCCGCCGGCCGCTTCGGCAACCCCGACGAATTCGGCGATGCCTGCGCCTATCTGTGCAGCCGCCAGGCCGGTTACATCACCGGCATGAATTTCCTGATCGACGGGGGGGCGTATCCGGGAACTTTCTGAACCGTGAATGTCGTGAAGGTCGCTTCGCCGTGAATGTCGCTTCGCCCGTGAATGTCGTAAGATTCTGACCTGGACCCATCGACCATGAAGTCCCACAAGGATCTCGATGTCTGGCGCCTCGCGATCGATCTGGCAACTGAGGTTTACGAGGTGACCAAGAAGTTTCCGGCCGAAGAGCGATATGGAATGACAGTGCAGCTTCGCAGGTCCGCAATATCCATTGCGAGCAACATTGCAGAAGGTGCGGCGCGGCATGGAGACAGGGAATTTTTGCAGTTCCTGCATATTGCCTTGGGTTCTGCAAGTGAACTCGATACGCAACTTGAGATCGCCATGCGTGTCAATCTGGCATCCCTCGATTCTCGCAGAGGCTCCAGGAGATTGCCAAGTGCTGCGATCGAATCAGATTCGCTGCGTGACTCGGCCCGGTCGGTGTAGGTTCCGAAGCGAATTAGCGTTGGAGCGCCGTCACGACATTCACGACCGTCACGTCGTCACGGGCGTCACGTCCGTCACGTCGTCACGACATTCACTACACGGAGACTCCCCCATGAACGCACCCACCGACGCAAAATTCGCCCCCACAACTCAAAGACTCCAACCTCTTCCGCCAGCAAGGCTACATCAACGGCCAGTGGCTGGATGCGGATTCGAAGGCCGACGATCAAGGTCACCAATCCGGCGAATGGCGCGGTGATCGGCACGATGCCGAAAATGGGCGCGGCGGAAACGCGGCGCGCGATCGAAGCGGCGGCGGCGGCGCTGCCGGCCTGGCGTGCGAAGATCGCCAAGGAGCGCGCCAACATCCTGCGCAAGTGGTTCGAGCTGATGATCGCGAACACCGGACGACCTCGGCTCGCTGATGACCACGGAGCAGGGCAAGCCGCTGGCGGAAGCCAAGGGCGAAATCGTCTATGCCGCGTCGTTCATCGAATGGTTCGCCGAAGAGGCCAAGCGCATCTACGGCGACGTGATTCCGCAGCACCAGGCCGACAAGCGCCTGGTCGTCATCAAGCAGCCGATCGGCGTCTGCGGCCGATCACGCCGTGGAACTTCCCGGCCGCGATGATCACGCGCAAGGCCGCGCCGGCGCTGGCGGCCGGCTGCACGATGGTGCTCAAGCCGGCCACGCAGACGCCGTACTCCGCGTTCGCGCTGGCGGAACTGGCCGAACGCGCCGGCATCCCCAAGGGCGTGTTCAACGTCGTGACCGGCAGCGCCGGCGAAATCGGCGGCGAGCTGACCACCAACACCATCGTGCGCAAGATCAGCCTTCACCGGCTCGACCGAAATCGGTCGCCAGCTGATGAAGCAGATGCGCCAAAGACGATCAAGAAAGTTTCGCTGGAACTGGGCGGCAATGCGCCGTTCATCGTGTTCGACGACGCCGATCTGGATGCGGCCGTCGAAGGCGCGATGATTTCCAAGTACCGCAACAACGGCCAGACCTGCGTCTGCGCCAACCGATCTGGTGCAGGACGGCGTGTACGACGCGTTCGCCGAGAAGCTCGCCGAAAAGGTCAAGGCGCTCAAGGTCGGCAACGGCTCTGGAAGACGGCATCACCACCGGCCCGCTGATCGACGAAAACGCGGTCGGCCAAGGTCGAAGAGCACATCGCATGACGCCGTCGCCAAGGGCGCCAAGATCCTGATCGGCGGCAAGAAGCACTCGCTCGGCGGAACTTCTTCGAGCCGACCATCCTGACCGACGTGCCGAACACGCACCATGAAGTCACGAAGGAAGAAACCTTCGGTCCGTTGGCGCCGCTGTTCCGCTTCAAGACCGAAGCCGAAGTGATCGCCATGGCCAACGACACCGAGTTCGGCCTGGCGTCGTATTTCTATGCCCGCGACATCGGCCGCGTGTTCCGTGTGGCCGAAGCCCTGGAATACGGCATGGTCGGCGTCAACACCGGCCTGATCTCCAACGAAGTCGCGCCGTTCGGCGGCGTCAAGCAACGCGGCATCGGCCGCGAAGGCTCGAAGTACGGAATCGAGGATTACCTGGAAATCAAGTATCTTGTGCATCGGCGGGCTGTGACGGACCGTGACGACCGTGAATGTCGTGAATGTCGTGGAAGGCCGTGAATGTCGCTGAATCGTCCGTGAATGTCGTGAAAATCGAAGCACGACATGTACGTACTTCGACGCCAGTTGACAGCTACGTGCAATCACGACATTCACCGCCATTTCGACATTCACGGCCTCAAGCGACCTTCACGACATTCACGTATTCACGATATTCACGGCCTTCACGACATTCACGTCATTCACGACATTCACGGCCCTTAACATGCCTTTCAACCAGCCCGCTCCCGCACTCGAGAACCAGTACACGTCCGATCGCGTGCTGCGCTCGTACCTCGCGCGCGTGCTGCCGGCGCAGATGCACAAGGCGATCGAGCACGAGCTCATGGAGCTCGGGGAGCTGGCGGGCGGGGAGTTGTATCGGCTGCAACTCGCGGACCGGCTCAACGAGCCGGTGCACACGCCCTGGGACGCATGGGGCAATCGCGTCGATCACATCGAAGTCTCGCCGCTGTGGAAGCGCGCGGAGCGGCTGGCGGCCGAACGCGGCTTGATCGCCACGGCCTACGAGCGGCGGCACGGGCGCCACTCGCGCATCCACCAGTTCGCGCTCGTGCATTTGTTTACGCCGGCCACGGATGTCTACAGCTGCCCGCTGGCAATGACCGACGGCGCGGCGCGCGCCTTGCTGGTGTCAGGCAACCAGGCGCTCATCGAGCGCGCCGTGCCGCATTTGACCGCGCGCGATCCCGCGCAATTCTGGACCAGCGGCCAGTGGATGACGGAAAGCACCGGCGGGTCCGACGTGGGCCTGACCGAAACCGTGGCGAAGCGTGACGGCGCCGGGTGGCGGCTGCGCGGGCGCAAATGGTTCACCTCCGCGGCAACGTCGCAGATGGCGCTGACCCTGGCGCGGCCGGAGGGCAATCCCGCGGGCGGCAAGGGGCTGGCGCTGTTCTACGTGGAAACGCGCAACGCTGCGGGGCAGCTCGACCACATCCTCGTGCACCGTCTCAAGGACAAGTTCGGCACGCGCAAGGTGCCCACCGCGGAACTGACGCTCGACGGCACGCCGGCGACGGCGGTGGCGGGTGAAGCCGATGGCGTGCGCAACATCGCGCCGATGCTCAACGTCACGCGCACCTGGAACAGCGTGAGCGCCGTGTCGTACATGCGCCGCGGCCTGGCGCTGGCGCGCGATTATGCCGCCAAGCGTGTGGCCTTCGGCGCGCCGCTGGCGCAGAAGCCGCTGCACGTCGATACGCTCGCGGGCCTGCAGGCGGAATACGAGGCGGGCTTCCAGCTCGCTTTTTTTGCCGTCGAATTGCTCGGGCGCGACGAAGCCGATGCGCTCGATGCCGGCGGCAAGGATCTGCTGCGATTGCTGACGCCGGTTGCGAAACTCGTGACCGGCAAGCAGTCGGTGGCCGTGCTCTCCGAAATCATGGAAAGTTTCGGCGGCGCCGGCTATATCGAAGACACCGGATTGCCCGCGCTGCTGCGCGATGCGCAGGTGTTCTCGATCTGGGAAGGCACCACCAACGTGCTCTCGCTGGACGTGCTGCGCGCCTTGCAATCCGGCGGCGCGCTGGCTGCGCTGCAGATTGAAATCGAAACCCTGGCCTCCGGCGTGCGCGATGTGCGCCTGCTCGAGTGCGCCAAGGCCGCCCAGGCCGCGCTGCTGCATGCGCAGCAATGGATCGCCCAGGCTTCGGGTCCTGCGCTCGAAGCCGGCGCCCGGCGCTTCGCGCTCACCCTCGGGCGCGCCTTTGCATTGTTGCTGCTCTGCCGGCAGGCGCAATGGTCCCTCGATCACGAGCACGACGAGCGCTCCGTGTACGCGGCGCAGCGCTTCCAGCGCAACGGCGTGGACCTGGTGGGGGTGGAAGATGTCGAGGGGTCGGGGAAGATGATGCAGTGAAACCCGTGAATATCGTGAATGTCGTGAATCTCGCTTCGCCGTGAATGTCGTGAAGGGCCGTGAATGTCGTGAATGTCGGTAAAGGCCGTGAGTCGTGAAGTCGTGAATGCCGCTTCGCCCGTGAATGTCGTGACAAACGACGGCGTTAGGCTTCGCGCTTTCGAGGTTACGACATTCACGGTCGCCAGCGCATTCACGGCCTTCAGCCGACGTCACGCGGCGAAGCGAAATTCACGCTTCACGACATTCACGGTCAGGCAGTGACGGCCATGCGCCGTCACTGCCTGAACGCATGCCACTCGAACCGGAAATCCGCGGCGGCCTGCGCGACCTTGCCGGGGCTGTCGCCGGGTTTATAGAGCGCCGAACCCAGGCCGAAGCCGTCCGCACCGGCCGCCCAGTAGTCCTTCATGTTCTGGACCGTGATGCCGCCCACGGGCAGCACCGGGGTGTTTCTTCGGCAACACGGCGCGCAGCGCCTTGAGCACTTTCGGCGGGTTTGCCTCGGCGGGGAAAAGTTTCAGGCCATCGGCGCCGGCTTCGATCATGCGGAACGCTTCGGTGGCGGTGCCGAAACCGGGTAGCACGATCATGTTGCGGCGTTTGGCGGCTTCGATGATGCGCGCATCCGCGTGCGGCATCACGATGATCTGGCCGCCGGCGTCCGCGACCTTGGCCACCTGTTCCCAGTCCGTCACCGTGCCTGCGCCGATCAGCGCCTTGTCGCCGAAGCGCTTCGACAGCTTCATGATGCTGGCGTAGGGTTCCGGCGAATTCAGCGGCACCTCGATGATGCTGAAACCGGTGTCGATCAGCGCCGCGCCGACGTCCAGCGCCTCGGTGGGCTTGATGCCGCGAAGAATCGCCACCAGCGGGCAGCGGCGCAGCCATTCGGCAAGGGATTCGGTTTTCATTTTCTGCAGTCTCAATGAATAACGCTCACCGCGGCGAGTGCCGGTCCGCGCCTTAGGGTCGAAATCGCGAAGCCAGCCGGAACAGCCCTCGCGTCACGGCATTGGGATCGAGTGTACTGGATTGCAATCCCACGGCGTCAAGGGCCTGCTGGTAAATTTCCGCCAGCTGCGGCGTGCACAGCAGGTGCACGGTGCGGGCGCCGCCCTGGGCGGCGGCGCGGATTTCGTGGCCGATCAGCAGTCCGGACAAGTACGACGCCGAGTGCGATGTCCGCCAGTTCGCCGAACAGCCCGCGTGCGCGCACGCCGAACAGGTGATGCAGCAGGCCGCCGGCATCGGCCGAGCGGCGCACGCCGTCGGCGAAGGCGGCGCGGTCGCTGGCGCCGTCTTTCATCATGCGGCCGAGGATGCTGTGGCCTTTGAACACGGCAAAGGCCTCCCCGGTCATGTGGGTCGTGAAGTGCAGGATACGGCCGTCTTCGACCTCCACCCATTTGCTGTGCGTGCCGGGCAGGCAGATCAGATGCCGCCCCGCGCCGAGCTGCTCCAGGCAGCCCAGAATCTGCGTTTCCTCGCCGCGCATCACATCGGGCACGCCGGCTGCGTCGCGGCACGTGACGCCCGGCGCAATCCACGCCTCGCCGCGATGCCATTGCACCTTGCGCAGGCCCGCCGCGATTTCCGCCAGCCCGGCCGGGCAGTTGGCATAGGGCACCTCGATCCAGCCCTGGCGGCTGCCGATCATGCCGCTCATGACGATGAGCGTTTCGCCCTCGTCGATCCAGTCGCCCGCATACTGCTCGAGCACCGCCGCGAAATCCCCGTTCGCCACCGACAGGATGCCCGCCGCCGCCGCCCGCGTATCCAGGATCGCGCCCGCCGCATCGAGGCGGTAGGCGCGGAAGGAAGTGGTGCCCCAGTCAATGGCAATCATAAGGGCCGTGATGTCGTGAAGTGCCGTGACGGTCGTGAATATCGTGAGCGGGACGGCGTGAATGTCGCTGACATGACGCTGACGTGATCGTGAATGTCTTGAACGTGCATAAAGCACGAATCGCTCGTGTTGACGACTATTCACGGCCACGCGGCATCCACGGCGCGAGAGCGGCATTCACGACATTCACGATAGTCACGGGTCGAACGACATTCACGGCGCACGTCTTCACGATCATTCACGACTGCATCAACGCTTCCGAGACAGAAATTCCCGGACAACGTTGATCTGATCGGCAGCCATCATCATCGGCGCATGGCCGATGCCGGCGAACTCGACGAGCTTCGCCTTCGGGCCGCGGCGTGGTCATTTCGCGCGCGGTGGCATCGAGCAGCAGATCGGAATCCTTGCCGCGCAGCACGAGGGTGGGGCAGCGGACCTGGTCCCAGAACGGCCAGAGCACGACATCGTTGATCGGCTGCGTGAAAGGCAGGCCGATGGCCGGGTCGTAGTTCGTGCCCCAGCGGCCGTCGTCGCCGCGCTTCGCGGTGGTCTCCGCGAGCCGGCGCCACTGCGCATCGGTGAGCGGACCGAAGGGCGCGGAGATGGCGCGGATGTATTGCTCGAAATCCTCCAGCGAATCGTAGCTGACGTTCTTGCCGACATAGGTCGAACAGCCGCTCCAGCGAGGCCTTGGGAATGAACGGTCCGACGTCGTTCATCACGAACCGGCGGATCGGCGAATTCGGCTGCGCCGCGAGCAGCATGCCGATCAGTCCGCCCATGGACGTGCCCACCCAGTCCACGCTTTGCGCGCCGCTGCGCGCGATGAGTGCCGCCATCGCCGCGCAGTAAAGCGGGTAGCCGTAATCCTCCTTGTGCGTGAGCCATTCGCTTTTGCCCGCGCCCGAGCATGTCGGGACACAGCACGCGGTACTCGCCGCTCAGCGCCTGCGCGAGCTCGTCGAAGTCGCGGCCGTTGCGCGTGAGGCCGTGCACGCAGATCAGCACGCGCGGGTTGGCCGGGTCGCCCCATTCGTAATAGTTGAGCCGGCTGAAGCCGTGCGGGGTGAGGCAGGGGAGGGAGGTTGGGCGCATAAGAGCCGTGACGGCGTGACGGTCGTGACGACGTGAGTCGTGACGGTCGTGATTAGAATATGATCGTAGACGGGCATCATCACCGAGATCACGCCCGACACAGCCAACGCGGTTCCGCCTTTTATGTCGTCACGCGCTTTCGTCGTCACGCCGTCACGCCCGTCCGATCGTCACCTTCACGTCGTCCGTACGCGTCACGCCGTCACGACGTAACCGTCACGACCGTCACGTGTCGCATCGTTAGTCTAACGATGCGACATACGCCGCCAGCGCTTCCAGATCTTCGTCGGCAATCGTGCGCAGCACGGCAGTCATGTTGCCGGCATCGTTGGTGCGGCGGCGGGCCTTGAAGTCCTGCAATTGCTTGAGCACGTACTCGTAGTGCTGGCCGCCGGTCTTGGGAATTTCGTTTTGTCCCGAGAAGCCGCCCAGGTGGCACATGGTGCACAGCGCATCGTCGGAAACTTTCCGGCCCCTCGCCACCTTGGACTGATCGCCCTTGCTGTTCTCGACCGTGATTTTCTGTCCGGCGAAATACGCGCGCGAGATCCAGCATGTCCTTGCTTCGACAGGTTCGCCGCCATGGGGGACATCAGCGGATCCTTGCGCCGGCCCTCCTTGTAATCGCGCAACTGCATATAGACGTAGCGCGCCGTCTGCCCCGCGATAATCGGATTGGTCGGAATGGTGGAGTTGCCGCCTTCGCCGTGGCATGCGACGCAGACCTGGGCTTTCTCCTTGCCGGCGTTCGCGTCCTGGGCGGACGCGAGCGTGGGGAGCAGCAGCGGGATCAGGAGGAGCAGGAGGGGTTTCATGGGGTCAGATATATTGACGATAAAGGATCGTGACGGTCGTGACGGTCGTGATAAATGCCGTGACGACGTGACGATCGTGAAAAGCGCGTGACGGTCGTTCTAAAGCAGGCGTAGCCCGGTATTCCGCGACGCGCGCACGCTGTCACGTCTCACGTTCACGTCGTCACGCATCGTCACGGCTTCACCCGTCACGGCTTCACCCGTCACGTCGTCACGATCGTCACGGCTTCACCCGTCACGGTTCGTCACGCCGTTTGCGCTCGTATGACGCAAACGGCGGACGAAAGTTCTACGGCAGCGCGAACACGAAAATGCTGTTGCCGCGCTTGAAGTCGAGCTGGGTGTTGCCGCCTGCGGCCACGGCGATGTACTGCTTGCCGCCGATTTCGTAGGAGACGGGGGGCGAATTGACGCCTGCGCCGCAGTTGAACGACCACAGCTTCTTGCCGTTCTTCGCGTCGTAGGCATTGAAACAGCCGTTGCCTTCGCCGGTGAACACCAGGTTACCGGCAGTGGCCAGCACGCCGCCCATCAGGGGTTGCTCGGTGTCGGCTTTCCAGGCCATCTTGCCGTTGTCGATGTTCACGGCGGCCAGGCGGCCCCACTGCTTCTCGCCCGGGATGACCTTGAACGCGCCGCCCAGCCAGAGCTTGTCGCCGCCCGGGATACTCGGCTTCCTCCACGTGATAGGTCATGGGCTGGTGCAGGTTGGCCGCATAGGCCATGCGCAGTCCCGGGTTGATCGCCATCGGGTTCCATTCCACGCCGCCGTTTGCGCCGGGCAGCATGCGCGCACCCTCCTGGGTCGGCAGCACCCACATGTTTTCCTGCGGGATCATGGCTTCCGAGAATCGGATCAGTTGGCCGGTGGCGCGGTCATGCACATACACGTGGCCGGTCTTGCCGCCGTGGATCGCCACCTTGCGCATCTTGCCGGCCTTGTCCTTGGCTTCGGTCAGGATGACCGGGCTGACTGCGTCCAGATCCCACACGTCGTGCGCGATGTATTGCGAGTGCCACTTGTACTGGCCGTTGTCGAGGCTCACCGCGATCATGGAGTTGGTGTACAGGTTGTCGCCGGGGCGGATCGCGCCGTACAGGTCGGGCGACGGATTGCCTGCCACGAAGAACACGGTGCGGGTTTCCAGATCCACCGCCGGGGTCATCCACACGCCGCCGCCGAGGGTCTGGTAGAAGTCGCCGCCCCGATCCTGCAGCATTTTCTTTTCCGCGGCGATGTCGCGGTGCATGTTGCGGCCGGTCGCATCGTGCGTGGCCCAGACGCCTTCGTGTCCTTTCTCGGGAATGGTGTGGAAGGTCCACAGCAGCTTGCCGCTCTTCGCGTCGAACGCTTTGACGAAACCGCGCACGCCGTATTCGCCGCCGTTGGTGCCGATGAGCACCTTGCCGTCGACCACGGTCGGCGCCATGGTTTCCGAATAACCTTTTTCGGGATCTTCGATCTGCGTTTCCCAGACCGTCTTGCCGGTCTTCGCGTCGAGCGCCACCAGCTTCGCGTCGAGCGTGCCCATGTAGAGCAGGCCGTCGGAGGCCGCTACGCCGCGGTTGTTCGGGCCGCAGCAGTACACGGTGATCGGACCCATGTTGTGCTTGTAGTGCCAGTACTCCTCGCCCGTCGTGGCATTGATCGCATAGACGTGGTTGTAGGAAGTCGTCAGGAACATCACGCCGTCGACGATCAGCGGCGCGGTTTCCATGGATTCGACCAGTGCGGTCTGGAAAATGAACGCGGGCTTGAGCTTGGCGACGTTGCCGGCGTTGATCTGGTGCCGGGATAGAAGCGGGTCTGCGCGTAGTCGCCGTTGGAGTGCAGCCAGTTGGCCTTGTCGCGCGATGCATTGTTCAAGCGTTGCTGCGTGACGGGACTGAGCTTTGACGACATCGGCTTCGCCGCGGTCGTGGCGCCGCCCTGGATTTCCCCTGCATGAACCGCGCTGAAGCCACCTGCGGCGAACATCATCGCCGCAAGCAGGCTCACGTTTGCGTATCGCTTCATAGGACCTCCGTATACGTTGTAGTTAGAGTCTTCGCACCACCGCAGCGTCTGAAGGCAACTGTGGCGATTGCGGACGGTGCGACTATAGGGAACAATTCCCGGCCATACAAGCGAGCGCCGGGCGCGCTTCCTTTCACTGCTTACTGACCTTGAAAATCATGACGACAGCTACTTTGCGACTGCTTTTTCTGGCGACGCTCGCTCTCATTGGCAGCGTTTTATCGGACGGATCGCCACTCCTTATGCACTCCACTGCCTATGCGCAGACCCCGCCGGAGCTCGGTCTGAATGCCCAATTGCTTGCTGCGGCGCGCAACGACGATGTCATGTCCGTGCGCCGTGTCCTGGACCAGGGCGCCGCCCCCAACTCACGCAATCGCCGCGGAGACACGGCCCTCATGATGTTCGCCCGCAAGGGCAACCTGGAAATGGTGACGCTGCTGCTCGACAAAGGCGCCGACGTCAATTTGCAGAATCTGGAAAAAGTCACGCCGCTGATGGCGGCGGCTCACACCGGCAACTCGCCGGTCGCACGATTGTTGCTCGAATACGGCGCCGTCGTGGACGCCGTCGATCAGTTATCCAAGACGGCAATGGTGTATGCCTCCGGGCAGGGTAACACGGATGTAGTGGAGTTGCTCATCGACGCCGGCGTCGATGTCAACCGGCGCTACCGCCACGACCTGACAGCGCTGATGTGGGCCGCCGGCTACGGCAGGTCCGCGACCGTGGAGTTGCTGCTCGAACTCGGCGCCGATCCCGACCTGAAAGACGATCGCGGCAAGACCGCCCGCGACATTGCGCTCGCGGCCGGACATGAAGGCACGGCGCAAATGATGGAGTGATAGCAACCAGAGGTCCCGCAAGGGGATCCCCGCAGGGGTACACGCTCGGCGATAACCGGGCGCTGCGCATAAAAGAGGAAAGAACACATCTCAACTGCCTCAAGGATCGAATATGCGTGAAGCCAGGGGATTCGAAGACTGGATAGATTGGCCCGTCCGGATGCAGCGCGACGCCGGGAAATGATTTCCTCCGGTCAACCCGTCACGCTGCGCAATCAGCGCGAGCGCGTCGCGCATCCGGCGTTTCTCGGCGCTTACCTGGTCATTCCGTTCGTGCTGGTGCAGATTGACGATCCGCTCGCGTTCAAGGTCATTCTCCCGAGCATCGCGACCGTGGCTTTCATCGCCTGGCTGCTCAGTTTGCAGCGGCTGATGAGGATCGAAGGCACGCCGACGTCGAAGATCGCGTCGGCCGCGCAAGGCTATGTCGAACTGGTGGGGCGTGCGCGGGTGCATCCCGGCGGGGCGCTGCGCAGCCGGTTCACCATGCTGCCTTGCGTGTGGTACCAGTACGTGATCGAGCAGAAGGACTCCGATGGCAAATGGCATACCACCGAGCGGGGGCGCAGCGACGACAGTTTTTTGCTGGAGGACACCAGCGGTACCTGCCTGATCGATCCGGAGAACGCCGAGATTCTGCCGCGCCAGACCGAAGTCATGCGGATGGAGTCGGACTACCGGTGTACCGAATCCTTGATCCTGCCGGACGAGAAGGTTTATGCGATCGGCCAGTTCTCCACCATCGGCGGCGAGAGCGTGGACCTGAATGTCGAGCGCGACGTCGGCGAACTGCTCGCGGAGTGGAAGCGCAACAAGCCGGCGCTGCTCAAGCGCTTCGACCTCGACCAGGACGGGCAGATCAGCGAAAAGGAATGGGCGCTCGCGCGCTCACAGGCGAAGCGCGACGTGCGCAAGAGCCATAACGAAATCCGCACCCAGCCCGGCACGCACATGCTGCATCAGCCCCGCGACGGCCGGCTGTTCATGATCTCCAATATCGACCCGCAGAAACTGCAAAGGCGCTACAAGCTGTGGGCGTGGCTGCATCTGGCCGTGGCAATTGGGGCAGTCGCGGGGACGGCGTGGGTCGTTTGAGGGGAGAGGGGAGAGGGGAGAGGGAGAGGGAGAGGGGAGAGGGGAGAGGGATTAGGGGCTAGGGGCTAGGGAAGAAAAATTGTCTCAAGTGAACACTCTTTTCCTAGCCCCTAATCCCTCGCCCCTAATCCCTGCTCTTTCCCCTAGCCCCTAGCCCCTCGTCCCTCGTCCCTCTCCCCTAGTCCCTCGCCCCTGCGCTTTTCGCCGTCAGGCGAAAAGCGCCTTCACATCCCTGTCCTTTTTCTCGTTCTCGCTGAAGCGCAGCAGGTCGAAGGAACCGAAGCGGAACAAATTGGCGATGACGAGTTCGGGGAATTGTTCGATGGCGACGTTGTTGACGTTCACCGATTCGTTGTAGAACTCGCGGCGGTCGGCGATGGTGTTCTCCAGGCCGGTGATGCGCGTGAGCAGGTGCTGGAAGGTTTCGTTGGTCTTGAGTTCCGGATACGCCTCGACCGTCGCGAAGATGCCGCCGAGCCCGGCGCGCAGCGCGGTCTCCGCCTGGCCCAGCGCGGGGATGTTATGCGCCATGCGCGCGTCCTGCACCCGCCCGCGCGCTTCGGTCACGCGTTGCAGGGTTTCCTGCTCGAATTGCTTGTACTGCTTGCAGGTCTCCACCAGTTTCGGCAACTCGTCATGGCGCTGCTTCAGCAGCACGTCGATGTTCGACCACGCTTTCGCTACCGCGTGCTTGAGGTTGACCAGGTTGTTGTACACCATGACCGCCCAGACCAGCGCGATGACGATGATGGCAAGAATTACGATCGACGCTATTCCCATGGCACTCAGTCCTTTCTGTTCTCTCAGTACTTTGCAGTTGACGTTCCTCGCCCCTCGCCCCTCGTCCCTCTCCCCGTCACTGCTTTTCCTCCCCACACACCTGGCAGAAGTTCGCATTGGCAACCAGCGCCGCGCCGCAGGAATGGCAGTTCCGGGTTGCAACGGTCTGCGATTCGGCCACATAAGTCCGGCTCTTGTCCGCGTGCGGCGGCTCCGACGCATTGCCCTTGAACAGATCCACCAGCGGCTCGGAATGGTGGAACACGGCGACCGCGAGCCAGATCGCCGAGATCGTGATGCCGAGGATGAATATCCAGTTGTAGATGTTGCGCGGGCCGGCGGACAGGAAAGGCCGCAGGATGGTGAGCAGCACGGTGTACGCGCCGGCTATTACCAGGAGCGTCACGAGCGGCATGATGACGTAGCTCATGAACGCGGTTTTGCCGCCGCTCACGCGAAACTGATCGGCCGCCTTGCGCCCCAGCAGCCACAGCAACAGCAGCGCACCGCCGTAACCCATGAACTTCACCAGCATCGAGGCCGTGAGCTTCGGCGTGCCGAGCGTGCTCTGCTTGAACAACGAAAACTCCCCGATCGCGCTGCCGAGCACGAGTGCCACGACGATCACGAGCAGGTATCGGCTGAGCCAGGTCCAGTCTTTGTGCATGTTCATCAGTATTTGATTTTCAGTTTATGACGGGCGAATTATAGGTCAGAGGGGAAAGGTGAACGAGGGCCGCCCAGTGTTGTCGTCGTTGAGCGACAGCCGGCTGAAGCACTGCTGGTCATCCGGGGCTACGCTTTTTGTTTCCGCACGAGCGCGAGCCCCGCGGAGCTGACGGGGCCGAAGGGCACAGGCTTGGCGATGCCGAACCCTTGCGCATAGTCCACGCCGATGTCGCGCAGCGCGTCTTCGATGGACGAGCTCTCGACGAACTCGGCGATGGTCTTCTTGCCCATCACGTGGCCGATGTCGTTGATCGCCTCGACCATGGCGCGGTCGATCGGGTCTTCGAGCATGTCCTTGACGAAGCCGCCGTCGATCTTCAGATAATCCACCGGCAGATGCTTCAGGTAACCGAACGACGACATGCCCGCGCCGAAATCATCCAGGGAGAAGCGGCAGCCCAGCGCGCGCATTTGTTCGATGAAATGCACCGCCTTGGAGAGATTGTCGACGGCGGCCGTTTCCGTGATCTCGAAGCAGAACGCGTTGTAAGGAACGCCGGCGACCGCGGCCTGCGTGCGCAGGAAGTCGAGGAAAGAATCGTCGCCGAGCGATTTGCCCGACAGGTTGATGCTGCACGTCTGGATCGGCAGGCTGTTGCGCGTCTGCATCGCCAGGTTGGCGTAAGCGTCGAAGGTGTTGGTGACCACCCAGCGATCGATGGCGGACATCAGGCCGTATTTCTCCGCGGCGGGAATGAAGCGCGCCGGCAGGATCAGTTCGCCTTGCTCGTCGAGCATGCGCAGCAGGATTTCGCAGTGCGTGTCCTGTTTTGACGAGGAGCGCAGGCTGACGATCTGCTGCGAGTACAGGCGCAGGCGGCCCTGGTCGAGCGCGCGCTGGATGCGCGCGACCCACTCCATTTCGCCCTGGCGCGAGGACAGCTCGGTATCGTCGGCGCGGTACACGTTGACGCGGTTGCGTCCCTTTTCCTTGGCCATGTAGCAGGCGGCATCCGCGGCGCGCAACACTTCTTCGAGCGTGAACGCGCCTTCGGAAATGCTGACGACCCCGATGCTCGCGCCCACCTTGAAGGGCATGGCCATCCAGGAGAAGTGGAATTCCTTGATCGCCTGGCACAGATCCTCGGCGGTTTTGGTCGCAAGCTCCAGGGCGGTGTTTTCCAGCAATACGCCGAATTCGTCGCCGCCCAGGCGCGCCACCACGGCGGTTTCACCCAGGCGCCCGCGCATGAGCGCGCCGATCCGGCGCATGAGGTCGTCGCCCGCGGCATGGCCGCAGGTGTCGTTGACGATCTTGAACTGGTCGAGATCCAGATACAGCAGCGAGTGATGGCGGCGGAAGCGCGTCGCGCTCTTGAGCGCCTGGCTCAGCCGGCTCTCGAACTCCTGCCGGTTGATCAGCCCGGTCAGGGCGTCGTGGCTCGCCTGATACGAAAGGCGCGCGGCATACTGGCCTTCGCGGCTGACGTCGTGGAACACCAGCACGATACCGGTGATCTGCCCGGAACGATCGTGGATGGGCGCGACCGATTTGTTGATGCGTACTTCCTTGCCGTTGCGCTTGACCAGGATCACGCTGCTGGCCTTCGATACGCTGCGCCCGGTGCGCAACACCAGTTCGATGGAATCGAACGCTTCTTCGCGCGTTTCCGCGTTGACGATCATGAACACCGATTCGATGCGTTGGCCCTTGGCCTCCGCGTTGCGCCAGCCCGTGAGCTGCTCCGCGACCGGGTTCAGGTAATCGACCATGCCGGTGGCGTCGGTGGTGATGACCGCATCGCCGATCGACGCCAGTGTGACTTCGGCGCGTTCTTTTTCCGAATAAAGCTGGGCGTCGGCCAGCTTCTTGTCGGTGATGTCGCCGATTGCGCCGGCCAGCCGCACGGCCTTGCCGTCGGCCCGGCGCACCGATTGGCCGCGCACGCGAAACCACTTGTACTTGGTGTCCTTGGTCAGCAGCCGCAGCTCCAGATCGAACGGCGTGCCGTGTTTCAGGTGCGATTGCAATACGCTCTGCGCGTTGGCCTGGTCCTCCGGGTGCAGGTGCGAAACCAGTTCGGTGATGTTGCTGAGGATTTCGTCCTCGCCGTAACCCAGCAATTGCCGGAACCGCGGCGAGTAATAGATCTCGTGCGTGAGCATGTTCCAGTCCCACACCCCGTCGTTGGTGCCGCTCACGGCGAGCTTGAAGCGCTCCTCGCTGTTGCGCAGCGCGCGCTCGAAGGATTCGCTGCGCCGGAGCATGCGCCCTGAAAGAATGATGCCCGAGACCACCATGGCCATCGCCGCGATGACGATGATGATCATGATCTGCGTGCGCAGCGCGCGGTTGGCTTCGCCCAGCGTGAAGGAGAATTCGTCGGTCAGCGGCGTGATGCGCTCGTTGATCTGGTGCAGCCGCGCGAGCAGCGGCCTGAGATACTGCGGCGAGCCGTTGCCGGTGGCGATGCGCCCGTGCATCGCCTCGCCCACGCGGTTCAGTTCCACGACGTACTCGTCGCCTTGCTCCCACAGATCGACCACGCGCGCCATGAAGCTCACGTCGCGCATGGTGCGGAACATGCGCACCACGCCCGGCAGGTCGTCCGGATGCGTGCGGCCTTCGATAAAGCCTTCGCGCGCCACATTCAGGTCCGGGGTGCGCTTGTCGAGTTCGATCCGGGCCTTCATGTCGCCCAGCGGCACCGCCATCGCCTTCTGGAATTTCTCGTAATCCTCCGGATGCTGGTTTTCCGCATACCGGATCAGGTGGTAGACGGCATCCTTCTGCGCCTTCGACCACAGGCTTTCGCCGCCCACGTAGGCCCGGCCGGCCGACAGGATATCCACCGCAACCATCGCCAGGAACATCAGGAAAAGCACGATCGCCAGGAACGGCCAGACGATCAGGAACAGCCGTTTGCTCAGCGGAACGTAAGGCGAGAGCCGGCTGAATGCGTCAGAAATGGACATTTCTCGCTCCGTCAATAGCTTGTCGATCGCAGTTCATGTTATTTCCCGGCGGCTTTCCAGGGGCATATCAGGGGCGGGTGGCCGCTTGTTTTCGGTTTGGGACGCAAAATCGGCACTTATTGGTTGTATACGGAGAGTGGCAACGCACGGAGTGTGCCGAGAAGGCGCGTGACGACGTGACGGTCGGGCTTGGGCAAGCCCACGTGACGACGTGACGTCGTGAGAAATACCGTGACGGCGTGAAGACCGTGACGGCGTGACGATCGTGACGGTCGTGACGGCGTGAAAGGGCGAAGGGCGGGTAGGGCAGGCAAAACGGCCGTAAAGGTGACCTCTCCCTCCGGGAGAGGTCGGCGCGAACGCGACGGGTGAGGGAAGGTTCTCGATCGATCCACCGACCCTCATCCCCGGCCCTTCTCCCGGGGGGAGGAAGGGAGCCAGCGCTACAGTTCCTGACAGGCCGGTTATCGGTCGACGGACCGGTCTGCCTTCAGGACACGGCCTTTCTCTCCATCACGCCCTCAAGGTGACCTCTCCCTCCGGGAGAGGTCGGCGCGAACGCGACGGGTGAGGGAAGGTTCTCGATCGATCACGCCCACCCGGCCCTCGGGGGAGAAGGAGCCCTACAGTCGCAGACCGGTTATCGGTCGACGGACGGGTGTCAGGAACGGCCTCTACTCGTCGCCGTCAAGGTGACCTCTCCCTCGGGAGAGGTCGGCGCGAACGCGCGGTAAAGTCATCGATCATCACCATCCCCGGCCCTTCTCCCGGGGGGAGAAGGGAGCCAGAGCCTTTCACGACCGTCACGTCGTTCACGACGTTCACGCGCCTTTCACGATCGTCACGTCGTCACGACCGTCACGTCGTCACGCGCTTCACGACCGTCACGTCGTCACGGTACATCCTCACGACATTCACGATATTCACGGCCTTTCACGTCGTCACGCCGTCACGACCGTCACGTCGTCACGCGCTTTTCAATGCAGCGTTCGTTCACCCTTCGTGTTGACGACTTGCATGAGTTGCTCGACGGAAATCGGTTTGACGAGATGCAGAGCAAAACCTGCTTCCTTGGTTTTTTTCTTGTCTGATTCCTGCCCATAACCGGTAACCGCCACAATCTGGAAATCGTATCGCTTGCGAAGCGGCTCCAATGTTCTGGCGACTTCATACCCGTCCATGTCGGCCATGCCCAGGTCGAGGAACACGATTTCGGGACGGAATTGTTCTGTCTGCTTGATCGCTGCGGCACCGTTGTGCGCGACGCGCGTTTCATGCCCGAGCGTCTTGAGCAAAAGCTCCAGTGTTTCTGCCGCATCGACGTTGTCGTCGACGATAAGAAGCCGTCGCGGCACCACGGACACTTGCCCGGCGGGTGGCGCAGGGGAATTCACCTGACTGGGGGGCGATAACGGAAGCTGCAGAGATAAACTCGCTGCCTTTATCTTCTCCCTCACTGTGTGCGGTCAGCGTACCGCCATGCAATTCCGCAATATTGCGCGCCAAAGCGAGACCGATGCCCAGCCCGCTTGATACGCGATCTGTCCGGTTACGTCCCTGAACGAACATATCGAAAATGCGTTCGAGATAGTGGGGATCTATACCCTGACCGGTATCACGTACTTTGACGATCGCATTGCCCGTGGCGGCTTGTGCAATGACCGTAATCTGGCCACCTGGCGGAGTGTAGCGGGCCGCGTTGTTGAGGATGTTTGTAATCAATTGGGTCAGCCTCATCGGATCTCCGGTGACGATAAGGTCGGAAGCAATGTCCAGGGAGAGCTTGTGACCACCGGCTTCGACAAGGGGTCTGGCGGATTCCAGCGAATCACGAATGACATCGGCAATATCAATCGTCTTGCGCTCGATGGCTATCTTTCCGCGACTGATCCGCGAAACATCCATCATGTCATCGAGAATATGCGCAAGCTGATGGCTCTGCCGGTTGATGATCTGGTACATCGCCTGCAACGTGGGGATATCGCTTGGGCTGCGTTCGATGACTTGCATCGCCGCGCGGATTGGGGCGAGAGGATTTCGCAATTCATGGGTGAGCAGTGCGACGAACCCACTGACATTTTTCGCTGCCTGCTCGAGATCCTTGACGTGGCGGCGTTCGGTGAGATCTTGCGTGACTTTGGCAAATCCACGCAAATGCCCGCCCTCGTCATGCAACGCCGTCAAAATCACGCGCGCCCAAAAACGCCCCCCGTCTTTGCGGACGCGCCAGCCCTCATTCTCGGCGCGGCCGGTGCGGCGCGCCGTGGCCAGCTCTTCCCAGGGCTTTCCGGTCTCCAGATCTTCCGCGATGAAGAAACGCGAAAAGTGGGCGCCGACCATTTCTTCGCGGCTATAGCCGTGGATGCGTTCTGCGCCGGAGTTCCAGCTTGTGACGACTCCGTGCAGATCCAGCATATAAATCGCGTAATCGGTCACCCCATTGACCAGCAGCCGGAACCGCTCCTCGCTTTGCCGCAGCGCCTCCTCGGTCAGTCGCCGTTCGGTCAGATTGCGTGGTGATTTTTGAAAAAGCGAGCAGCTTTCCCTGTTCATCGCGCAGTGCCGTAATCACTACATTGGCCCAGAATTGGGATCCATCCTTGCACACGCGCCAGCCTTCATCTTCGAAGCGACCTTCCGAAGCTGCCATCTTGAGCTCATGCATCGGCCAACCGTTCTCGACGGCTTCCCGCGTATAAAAGATGGAGAAATGACGCCCTATGATTTCATCGGCCTCGTATCCTTTGATCTGGCGGCCCCCCGCGCCCCACGTCAGGATTCTTCCGTCAGGCGCAAGCAGGAACAAGGCGTAGTCCCTCGTCTGCTCGATCGCCAGTTGGTAGAGCCGTGGGTCCGGAAAATCAGTCATCGCTCGACGCCGCGAATAGCCGTGCGGCGATCGAGCGTCAGCCTGGCATTCCGTTAACGTTTCGAATGAATCTTTCGATACCGATGGCGAGCTCGCCCGCGTGACTGAACGAGCGCCACTTCCAGCGAATGGATTTGTCAGGACAAGGTTCATCGACCGCGTAAATTCCCAGCGCAACGGCAGCCGGATGGGTTCAGTGTGCACCAAGCGTTCATCCCTCTTTGACAGATGAAACAGTTGTTCTAACCGCAGGAGAACGATGATATCCACCATCGTTCAGGCGTCCGGCTCATTGTTGGATGCTGGCGGGATAATGAAGCTGGGTAATCCCAGGCAATAACGAGAGACCACGCACGGAAGCGCCGGCGTTCGAGCAACAAGGCCCATGCGCGGGTGCCGAAACCACGGGAGAATGTTCCCGGTCGGCCTTCCACATGCTGTTGCCACGACCACAGTCGACGATCGTCTATGGTCTCGCACTCGCGGTGGCGACGCAACCATTCCAGGGAAATCCGGGTTGCGGGTTTCACTGCCGGGCCAGATACCCTCTTAGCCCCGCAAAGCGCGGCGTAACCATCCCAAGCACCAACCCTATCCACTATCCACTAGCCACTATCCACTAGCCACTGAGCAGCCAGCATCCCCTATGCGGGGCTTGCTTCCTCTTATATGATTGCCCCACCGAAGGGGGCGGCGAGGCGCGGGTACACGCACCCCCGTCAGGCTTCGGCTAAGTACAGGGGGTTCACATGGAGAAGCTGCCACCGTTCCGCGGCATCAGCCGCGACGAGTATCGCCTTGCCACGCGCCTGTGTCCGAGAAATCCGGCTTTCATGGCCGGTTACGAAGAATGGACGCGCACAACCTTGAAAGAAATCGAACGGATCTGCAAAGCCGGAAGGATTGCGGAGCGCAAGCAGTCCTGAACTGCGTCCGGAAGGCCGTGAATGTCGTGAATATCGTGAATGTCGTGAATGTCGTGCTAGGGCCA
>CAWJWT010000008.1:0-35197 GCA_963846655.1 uncultured beta proteobacterium
GACGAATTAGCCTACTATCGTTCGGAGATGGTCCTGGTATCGCGCCTGGCGGGTATACAGCCGCCGGTCGACGGACCGTGCACCTCATGGGAGGATCAAGAAATGCTGATGGCCGATTCGCAGCGCGCACGCAAGTTTGGATTCGGCGGCAAACTATGCATCCATCCGAGACAAGTCGCCATCGTCAACGCCGCGTTCTCGCCCAGCGAAGCCGAGATTGCATGGGCGCGCAAAGTGCTCGACGCGGCGCAACGCTCTGGCGGCGCTGCCGCCGCGGTGGATGGCAGGATGATCGACCGGCCCGTCATTCTGATGGCTGAGCGCATTCTCGGCCGAAGCCGTCTCGCACCCTGAACGATGGATCAGATGCGAATCTTCGAAGATTGCCCGCTGCGCCACAACAGGGCCGCCAAAGCTCCGATGGGGAAACCTAGGCTCTGGCATGATCCGCGGTACGCTGCGGCCCGGCCACGGTAGTGGCATCGGGGAATGATCTTGCAACGGCTGGCGTATGCTGACGGCAAGGCGAGACCATGGACCTCAGACATCTCAAGAACTTCGTTGCAATCGTGGACTGTGGCAGCCTGTCCAAGGCTGCGGAGAAGGTGCACGTCGCCCAGCCGGCACTGAGCCAGCAGCTATCCGGTCTGGAGGGAGAGCTCAAGACCCAGTTGTTGTTGCGCAGCTCGCAGGGCGTCGTTCCCACCGAAGCGGGCAAGGTGCTGTACCGGCACGCGCGTATCCTCCTGAGACAGATCGAACAGGTGCGACAGGAAGTTGCGAGACCCGGCACGGGCGAGTTGGGGCCCGTTGCGGTCGGACTTCCGAGCACAATGATCTCGGTGCTGGCGCTGCCTCTGTTCGAGCGCGTACGCGCGCTGCATCCCGGTATCCGCCTGCACTTGTTCGAGAGCATGAGCGGCTATCTCGCTGAGTTACTCGCACACGGGCGCCTGGACATGGCCATTCAGTTCGGCGATGTCGGGACACGGGGCATCGGACTCCAACCGCTACTCGATGAGGATCTTTATATTATCGGAAACCTTCCGGGCAAACCTTCTGCAGAGGTGTGTGAGCTCCGCGAGCTCGATGGCGTGCCCATGGTCCTGGGTGTGAGTGCGCAGGGCATCCGGATGCTGATGGAGCGCAGTTTTGCCCAGGCGCGCCTGGAGTTCAATGTCGTTGCCGACGTGGACTCGTTCCGCGCCGCTCTCGCCATTGCGGGTACCGGTGCGGCGTGTACGGTTCTGCCGCTGTTGGCGCTGATGTCCTTGCCGGAGAACGAGCGGCCGCCAGCCCGCCGGCTGGTCGATCCCGAGATTCGCCGTCCCGTCACGTTGGCCTGGTCCACATCGTTGCCTCGCACCGGTGCCGTGTTGGCGGTGCAACGTATTGCCCTTGATCTGGTGCAAGGGCTGGTCAGTAGCGGGCGGTGGCCGGGTGCCAAGCTCAGATCGGACTGTGCGGCTGCCGGCGGTTAGGGAAAGAGAACCGCGATTCGGGACATAAGCTCAGCTTATGCCCCCAGCACAAAGCGGTATTTCCGCGTGCTCGAGCGCAACGGTAGCATTCGCTCTGATGATCCGACACCAAGGGCCCGAATCGGCCGCCGCTACTCGCCGGTGGACATTGTTCGCTCGACTCCTTGTATATTCAGGGCTTGTCACCCTCTCATGGAACATCAACACAGGAGGGGCAATGGCGCAATCCGTTAATCCTGCCGCGCTGCATGAGAATATGACGGGCGACTACAGAGTTCTGCCGAGCGGAGCCGCGTATTGCGCCGGTATCATTCCCGACTCGGGGTTCGAAGTCGTGCGAGCGGAGTTGCAGCCTTGGTTACCGCTCGATCAAGCCTACGCCTTTGTTGGAGCCCACTTGAAGAGCATCGGAAGACCGGTCCAGGCCTTTTGCGGTATCGAATTGCGTGTTCCGGCACCGCTGACGTTCGACAAGTGGTCCAGCTTCAACGTGCCGTACCTCGAACAACTGCGCAAATGGGGACTGATGTTCGGCGACTATAGTTGCGTGTGCCGGTCGAACATCGCCCTCGACGTGCACCCACCCGCGACCACCTCGATGTGCGCGTTCAGCTATACGGTACCGGCAACGACCAAGGTGCGCACCTTCCTGCTCTCGGGTCAGGCGGACATCGGAGCGGACGGCAAGATCATCGCTGCGGGCGACTCGAGCGCCGCTGCCATGCAGAAGCGGGCTCGCTTCACCATCGATACGGTCAGCGCAAGCTTGGGGAAGTTGGGCGTTTCCTGGAAAGAGACGACGCGGATTGCACTCTTCCACGTCCACGATATTCCCGATCTCTGGGGGCCGACGCTGCTCGGTGGGATGGGCGAGGCCATGCGCCGCGGCGTGTTGGTCTATCGCGCCCGACCGCCCATTACTGGAGGCGAGGTAGAGCTCGAGGCGCGCGCGGTGCGCCAGGAACTGGTCGTGTCAACCGCGTGAAGACCTCCAGTGGCTAACTTCGTCGCAACGGATGTCAGCGGCATCAGACCAACCGAGGAGGTCCCCGCGAAAGAGAGCGTGATTTCCGGGGCCCCTCGGTTCAAGAGCTGGACTGTCGATGAAGCCGCAGGCGGCATTTCTTCGGGACTATGGGAATCGACGCCGGGAAAATGGCGCTTTGAGAATGACCATTGGGAGTACTGCCGCATCCTTTCGGGCGTTTCGATCGTCACGGAGGATGGAGGCGAGGCACACAACGTCAGGACGGGCGACAGCTTCATCCTCCGTGCCGGCTTCAAGGGAACATGGCAAGTGATTGAGACGACGCGCAAGGACTATGTCATCCGCACGTGATATTCCCGCGTCCATGCAGCAATAGCCGGTTAGAACGAGCGGCTCCGATCGTGTTGTTCTTCCCGATTGAAGGTAAATGATCGAGGCCGCAACGGGAGCCCGGATCTGGAAGGGAAATTGACGATGAACATCAAGGATGCCGCGGTTGCGGCAGCACAAGTAAAGCCGATTCAATCGGGTGTGGAGTACATCGAGAGCCTGCGCGGGCGGAATCTGCGCGTGTATCTTTCCGGGGAGCTCGTCCCCGAGCCGGTCGACCACCCGATCATCCGCCCGTCCATCAATGCCGTCGCCGAAACTTACGATATTGCTGCGCGCGATCCGGAACTTGGAAGCGCTCGTTCGCCCTACACCGGTAAGCCGGTCAACCGGTTCCTGCATATCGCCGGGAGCCGGGAAGATCTGGTCATGCAAAACAAGATGCAGCGCCGGCTCGGCCAGCTTACCGGCACGTGCTTCCAGCGTTGTGTCGGCATGGATGCCGTCAACATGCTGCATTCGGTCACCTTTGACATGGACGCCAAGGGCGGCACGGCGTACCACCGGAGGTTTCTCGGCTTCCTTGCCATGGCACAGCACGCGAACGTCATGATTGGCGGTGCAATGACCGACGTGAAGGGCGATCGCGGCAAGGCTCCCTCCGAACAGGATGATCCGGATCTCTTCGTGCACGTGACGCGGCGCACGGACGAGGGCGTATACATCAAGGGCGCCAAGGCGCATCAGACCGGTTGCGTGAACTCGCACTGGTTGGTCGTGATGCCCACCATGCGGCTCGGTCCGGCCGACCGCGACTATGCCATCGTCGGCGCGATACCGGTAGACGCGCCGGGAATCACTTACATCTACGGCCGCCAGTCGTGCGATACACGCAGTGAGGAACCCGATGGCATCGACGCCGGTAACGCAGGGTTTTCCGGCCAGGAGGCGATGATCGTCTTCGACGACGTATTCATTCCATGGGAACGCGTGTTCATGGACGGCGAGATCGAATTCGCCGCGACGATGGTCGAGCGCTTCACCTGCTATCACCGGCGCAGCTACGTCTGCAAGACGGGTGTCGGGGACGTGCTCATTGGCGCGGCGGCCGCGATCGCCGACTACAACGGAGTCGAGAAGGTGTCCCACGTGAAGGACAAGCTTGTCGAGATGACGCATTTGAACGAGACGATTTACGGCACCGGCATTGCGGCGAGCCACCAGGGTTCGCGGCTGGAATCCGGGGCCTGGCTGCCGGATGAGATGCTGGCAAACGTCTGCAAGCATCACGTGACGAAACTGCCCTACGAGATCGGTCGCCTTGCGCAGGATCTCGCCGGGGGTCTGATGGTTACGCTGCCCTCGGAGAAAGACCTTGCCCACGCCGAGATCGGCCCGATCATCCGCAAGTACCTGAAGGGTCGCAAGGAGATCGCAACCGAGGACCGCATACGGATTCTGCGCCTGATCGAGAACATGACGCTCGGCCGCAACGCCGTCGGCTATCTTACCGAGTCGATGCACGGCGCCGGCTCGCCGCAGGCGCAGCGCATCCAGATCGCCCGTGCAATGCAGATCGAGTTCAAGAAGCAGCTGGCGCGCACGCTTGCGGGCATCGACCCGGGTATTCGAGCGGAGATCGAAGGCGACCTCGCGACTTACCTCGCACGCGTCTTCGAACCCATCGGCGCGGCGTTGCAAAAGGAGGGTTGAGCGCGGTTGGGTTACCGCAGCATCTTGCTCGTCGCGTGATCGCCGGAGGGAGCGCTGAATCGTGTTCCAGCTAGTACCGCCCAACCAGGCATGTGTTTTGACGAGCGCGAATTTCTGTTGCATGCGGCCAAATTCGGTGCTTCTGTAGGCCGGGTATCGTCACTGCGGGTTCAGCTACTATCCACGTTCATAACGCAAGCGCGCGTACCAGTCTTTTTGAAAACAGGGTGGATTTGATCATGCATAGCCTAAATGGAAAAGTTGCAATTATCACCGGGGCAGCGGGGGGGTTTGGGCAAGTGTTGGTACGTGCTTTTCTCGATGCCGGGGCGAGCGTAGCGGCCTTGGATGTGGATGAGGGGCGGCTTGCGGAGCTGAGCGTAGCGACCGGTCGGCTCAACCGCCTTCTCGCTCTGCGCGCCGATATCTCGGACTTCAAGGAATGCGAAAACGCGATTGTCCGGATACGTGCCACGCTAGGCGGCGTACATATCCTCATCAACAATGGCGCTATGGGTATGGGTGCAATTCGTGCCGATTGCATGACGCGCCTGGTCGACATCGAAGAGATTTCTCCTGAAATGTGGCAGCGATTTGTCGCCGTCAACTTCACCGGTGCCTGGAACATGACGCGCGCGGTCATCGCGCCGCTGCGTGCCCAGCGCTGGGGCCGCATCATCAGTGTCACCACAAGCTTCTTCACGATGCTGCGGGGCGGGTTCCAGCCTTACGGTCCGTGCAAAGCGGGCCTGGAGGCCATGGCCGCCGCACACGCACAGGAGTTTGCGGGAAGTGGTGTCACCGTCAACGTCGTTGTACCCGGTGGCCCGGCCGATACACCCATGGTGCCGCCGGAATCCGGTTACAGGCGCGAGCAGCTCATCTCACCCGACGTCATGGCGCCACCGATGCTGTTCCTTTGCTCGGAAGAAGCCGCTTCGATCACCGGCAACCGCTACATCGCCAGCCATTGGGATGGCAAGCTTTCGCCCGCGCAAGCGGAAACACACTGTCGCGCACCGATTGCCTGGACTGAATTGGCGCAGAATCCGGTATGGCCCGGGGGCAAGCCGTCGAGCTAGACGAGTGCATGCGCCAAATGCGCAGGGCTCTTCTCTTGGGCACCAAGAGGTGCGCGTCTTCACGGCGTGCGGCTGGGTGGATTTGGCGTTCCACGCCTGTTGCTCCCGTGCAGACAATCATCGATCAGTGTGGGGATTTGATGACGTCATCGGCGAATGACTGGTTTGCCGGAAGGATGCTGGTCTGTACGAACCCAAACCGCAAACTCCCATCGCCGATGAAGTATCGAACGCACGGGCCGCAACAACACTAGCTGCCTTGCGCAGCCTCACCTACCGTCATCACCAGTTTGCCGAAATGCCTGTTCGCTTGCATGTAATCCAGTGCGTCCCTGACCTGATCCAGCCTAAAGGTGCGGTCTAGCGGCATCTTGACTTTGCCTGTGGCGACAGCATCCCACAGGTCGGCGCGCATAAGGCGATTGATCTCGCGTACTTCTCCCAGGCTGCGCGTGCGGAAAGTGACGCCGATATACGAAATGCGCTTGGCTGCATGCAGATCAAAATCGAATTCGCCCGTCATTCCACCCAGCCGTCCTACATTTACGATACGGCCGAGCACGCGTGCCGCTCTCAAGTTGTCGTTGGCGATGCCGGCCGAAACCTGATCGATGATGAGATCCACGCCCTTGTTGTCGGTGGCGTGGAGGACCCGCTCGACCCAAGCCGCATCGGAAGTATCAATGGCCATGTCGGCGCCCCACTGCGTGAGCCTGGCACGACGTACCGGGTTTGTGGAGGAGCCGATCACATTCGAAGCCCCCGCGAATTTGGCAATCTGCAGCGCCATCAGACCTACGCCGGAACTGGCACCCTGGACGAGCACGGTTTCGCCGGGTTTAAGGCCGCCAATGGTGATGACGGCGTTGTGCATGGTTTGCAAAGCGATCGGCAACGCCGCGGCTTCGGTGAAATCCATGTCAGAACGCGGCAGGGGGTGCACACGTCCCCAGTCAGTGACGGCATATTCAGCGAAGGCGGCGGCGCCCGAGCCCATCACTCGCTCGCCTGGCTTCACGTTCCTGACATCACTTCCAACCTCGACCACTTCACCGGCGAACTCCATTCCGACGATCGTTCCGGTACCGCCAACGGCGCCGTGAGCGCGACCAGCTGCCACAGCCAGGTCGGCACGATTCAATCCGGCGGCGCCAACGCGAACCAATACCTCCGAAGCACCCGGCACGGGTATGGGCACGTCTTGCAGCTGAACACCCTGCGGCGTGACGACGGCAGCTTTCATGAGTAGTTTCCTTGCGGCTGAGAGTGGTATCGATAGGTCGAAGTGTCAAAGCAACGAATGCCGTCTTGGCAAGGAGAGAACGGTAACGCCACCTGGCGATGCTGAAAGATTTCGATCTCGTTAAAGCCGTCCTGCACCAACAGGGTTTGAAGGCGTTCCATGGCGCAGTACCCGATGAACGCTAGTCGGATGCTACGCAAACACTTGCGTCGGCGCCATAAGGTTTGGTTATCACCCCATCACGAACTGATATTTCCGCTGGCCACCGTGGAAACGTAGCATTGCCCGAGGCGACTGACCCCGGAGCACAGCGGCGTACGGCCGCCATGGTTGTCTGTCGACAGTATTCGCACGGCATCCCTTATGTCGCGCGCCACCATGAGGAGCCCCATGCACAAGCCAACCGTCTCCGCCTTATCGGGCGTATCGTCCAACCGGCGCGATTTCGTATTGGGTGCGGCCGCGCTCGGCGCTGCCGCTGCGTACGCGCCGTCGTTACTGGCACAGCAGCACTCTTCCACGCTGCTCGACAACAAAGCGGGAGATTGCAGGATCCTGCCGGTCGGTTCGGCCTATTGCGGGGGCGTGCTTCCCAACGAGGGGTTCGAGGTGGTGCGCGTGCTGTTGCGCCCCTGGCTGCCGATCGAGCAAGGCTATGCGTTTGCCGAAGCCTACGTGAAGAGCGTCGGACGGCCGGTCCAGGCCTTGTGCGGGATGGAGTTGCGCATTCCGGAGGTGTTGACTTTCGAGCAATGGTCGTCGTTCAACGGGCCATACCGCGAGCAGTTGCGCAAGTGGGGCCTGATGTTCGGCGACTACAGCGGCGTGTGCCGATCCAATATCGCGCTCGAACTGCTGCCGCCTGTGAGTGCATCCATCTGCGCCTTCAGCTACACGGCTCCCGCTTCCGGGACGGGCCTGAGTTTCCTGCTTACGGGGCAGGCGGACATCGACCCGCGCGGAAAAATCATCGCCGAAGGAGACATCGGACCCGAGGGCATGCAGAAGCGGGCTCGCTACGCGATCGACGCGGTCGGGGAAACTCTCGCGAAGCTGAAGGTTGCATGGAAGGACGCCACCCAGATCGCCGTTTTCCATGTGCACGACATTCCCGGTCTGTGGGGGCCGACGATGCTGGGAGCGCTGGGAGAAACCGCGCGGCACGGAGTGCTGGTCTATCGCGGGCGACCGCCGTTCGCGGGTCTCGAGGTGGAGATCGAGGCGCGTGCCGTGAATCGGGAGCTGGTGATCGCAACTTCGTAAAGGTCTTCCGGCGAAATCGCAGCGCTTTGGACCGTCGTTGACGGAGAAAAATAAGCTCCGGCTCTCCATCGTGCATCTCCTCTTTGCCCGCTTCATGCGGGCTTTTTTCCCGGCACCGAACAGCCTGTTCGCCGTCCTGCTTGCTCCATAAGAGGCTCTTATATCCCTAGTCCGAATCGGTATTTCACTGTCGCGGGCCGAGCGCGTACGGTTCGAAGCGGAAGGGTTCTGCCGAAAGAACAAGAACTGTGTGCGGCCTGACCGCCGCACACCGTAATGGCACCACTGCATCGGCACGCAACGCACAACCTGGTTGCGCCAGTTTCTGGTCGAATCCTCCGTACTGGAGGTCAAAAGCTCAACCGCATAACTACATCGCACGGGAGGAGTTAGTGAAATGAGGCGAATCCATAAAGCATCCTGCGCAGGAACTGTCGTGGCCGCGCTGCTTGCAGCAGCGCCATCCTTCGCGGAATCAGGCAAGGAGTGGGCGATCTATGGCGGCGACAACGCCAATACCCGGTACAGCACGCTGAATCAGGTCAGTACCCGCAACGTGCAGAACTTGAAGGTCACCTGGGCCCACTCGCTGGGATCCCTCGAGACCCAAGCGTCGACCCCGATCGTGGTGGGGGACACCATGTACGTGACCAGTTCCACCGGGCCGCGCTACGTCTTCGCGCTCGATGCCAAGACCGGCGCGCAGAAGTGGGCGTATCAGCCCGAATTGCCTTCGGATTACATGTCCATCGTGTGCTGTGGCATGGTCAACCGCGGTGTTGCGGTCGCGGACGGCAAGGTCTTTTTCGGCCGCCTGGATGCCAAGCTCGAGGCGCTCGATGCAAAGACCGGCAAGCGACTGTGGACCGCGACGGTAGCCGACTACAAGAAAGGCTACTCCATCACTTCCCCTCCGCTCGTCATAAAAGATATGGTGATTACGGGTATCGCTGGCGGCGAACTGGGCATACGCGGGTTCGTGGCCGCGTATAGGCAGTCCACCGGCGAGCAGGTGTGGAAGACCTACACCATCCCGGGCCCCGGAGAGCCGGGCAACGACACGTGGAAGGGCGAATCGTGGAAGACCGGTGGAGGCTCCGCCTGGTATGTGGGCTCCTACGACGCGGCGCGCAACCTGGTGTTCTGGTCGACCAGCAACGCCGGCCCTTGGGGCGCGGAGCCACGCGGAACCGACTCGTCCGACTACGGCCAGTTCTCCAATCAGTGGACCGCATCGCAACTTGCGCTGGACGCAGACACCGGCAAGATTGCCTGGGGCTATCAGTACACCCCGCATGAAACCTGGGACTTCGACGGGGTCAACGAGGCGGTACTTACGGACCTGAACTTCGGTGGCAAGCAGGTTCCTGCGTTGCTGCACGCGGATCGAAACGGCTTCTTCTACGTGCTCAATCGCGAGACCGGAAAGGTGGTCGCCGCGGACCCGTTCGTGACTGTCAACTGGGCAACGCACATCGATCTCGGAACCGGCAAGCCGGTGGAAGCGCCCAATAACGAGAAGCGCCCGCAACTCAACAAGTGGGCCCGCAACGTCTGTCCCAATCTGATCGGCGGCAAGAACTGGCAGCCGATGTCCTACAGTCCCCAGACTGGCCTCGTTTACCTGCCCGCCTTCAACATGTGCATGGACATCGCCAACCGGAAAGAGGAATACGAACCGGGCAAGTTCTACCTGGCTTCCGAGTTCGACCTCAGCAAGCCCGGCGCCACCGGCTCCCACCTGGCCGAGTTCATCGCATGGGATCCCGTTGCCAGAAAGAAAGTCTGGAGCATCGAGGAGCCCAACATGTGGGCAGGCGGTGCCATGTCGACTGCCAGCGGCCTGGTGTTTTACGGCAACCTCGAAGGCCACCTCAAGGCGGTGGATGCCAAGACCGGCAAGGTGCTGTGGCAGTTCCGCGTGGGTACCGGCATCACGCAGAGCCCTGTGACCTATTCCATCGACGGCAAGCAGTACGTCGCCGTCGTGGCCGGACGTCTCAAGGGTCCGCCCTCTTTCTTTGGAAAAATCGGTCAGAAGATGATCGAGCAGAGCCCGGAAGGCGGCATCCTGATGGTGTTTTCGCTCTGATCAATTCGCCGATGCGACGAGTCACCGCGGCGGAGCATAACGCACCGCCGCTTCCCCAGTTGACTCAGTTTCGAGTGGCGCGAGCGATTTCAGTGCGCGTTGTCTGATCCGTTCTGCTTTTGCATACGATCAGAGGAGGAAGGCATGTTCGAGAAGTACCATCTTGCGCGACCGATTTTGGCATGCACAGTGATACTCGCATGTTTACCCGGTGTTGCAAGCGGCGAAGAGGCGGCGGCGCGTCCTGTGAATCCCTACTCAGGGAACGCGGCGCTTGCGAAGGAAGGTGCCAGCCTGTTCAATCAGTACTGCTCGCACTGTCATGGTCCATGGGCGGAGCAGGGAGAGCGGCCGCGCGACTTACGGCGACTGCACATCCGCTATGGAGACGATGCGATTTCGATGTTCTATGCCACTGTGAACGGCGGCCGCACGGACAAGGGCATGCCGGTGTGGAAGGGAGTGCTCAGCGACGAGATGCTTTGGAAGATCTACACCTTCCTGGAAACCGTTCAGGTGGTGGAGTAGAGCGATGAGTGCCGATCGCAGCGTCCGGCTCCTGGCGTGGGCTGCGCTTGCCCTTCTGCCCCTTTCCCACGCGGCGGCTCACGGCGTGTCGCTGCATGTCCATGCCCCATGCGGCGCGGATTCGATCTTCCACCGGACGTTTCTGGTGCCATGGGCGCAGACCGTCGAGAAGGAAGCCGGCGGACGCATTAGGTTCCACCTGCATCCCGAGCTGCCAGCCGCAGCCCCCGAGCTCTATCGAAAATTGCGTGACGGCGATATTGACGTCGCGTGGACGCCGATCGCCGTATCGGGCGAGCGGTTCGGCCACCTCGCGAAGGGGCTGGCACAGCTGCCTCCTCCCGACCCGGCAGGCAGTCTGGAAGAGCCAAGCCAGGCGTTGTGGCAATACGTTCGCACGCACGACCTGCTCGATCGCGAATTCGAAGACCTGCACGTTCTCGCGCTGCATTTCTGCAACGGCGGCCAACCGGCAGCCGGCGAAGAGGGGGCGGTTGGAATATGCGTCTTCGCGATGAGCAAAGGCGGCTTCAGGTCGCTATCGGACGAGCTTAAAGCCGTCGTCGCTGCCAACAGCGGGGCGGAGACCGTCGCCTGGCTGGCCCGCGCAGCGGGCGCCTGCGAAACGGCGAACCAGACAAACAAATAGCCGAAGACATGGCAAGTGAGAAGGCGATCGCATGGCGATGATTGAATCCAATGGTGTGCGCCTGTACGCCGAAGAAACGGGTGCGGGCATCCCAATGATTTTCGTCCACGAGTTCGCGGGCGACTATCGGAACTGGGAAGACCAGGTCCGATTCTTCGCCCGCCGCTACCGCTGCATCACATACAACGCGCGCGGCTACCCGCCTTCCGAGGTTCCGAAAGACGCGGAGCAGTACAGCCAAACGCATGCCGTGGACGACATCGCCAACGTGCTGCGCCACTTCGGCGTGGAGCGCGCCCATATCGTCGGCTTGTCGATGGGCGGCTACGCGACGCTGAACTTCGGTTTGCGCTACCCGCGCATGGCGCGATCGCTCGTCGTGGCGGGCGCGGGCCACGGCTCCGACCCGGACAAGCGCCAGCAGTTCCTGGCCGATTGCGAGGAACTGGCGGATCGACTTTTGCGGCTGGGGATGCAGGAAGGAATCGCTCATTACGCGAACAGCGCGATTCGCCGCAGGTATCGCGAAAAGGATCCGCGCGGATTCGAGGAATTCAATCGTCAGTTCGCGCAGCATTCGGCGCTCGGTTCCGCGCTCACCATGCGCGGCTATCAGATGCGGCGTTCAACCATCTACGAGCTGGAGCTGCAATTGCAGAAAATGACCGTGCCGGCCCTCATTGTGACCGGAGACGACGACAGCCCATGCCTTGAGCCGGCGCTCTTCATGAAGCGGACCATTCCCGATTCGATGCTGTGGGTGGTGCCGCGTACCAGCCACCCCGTCAATCTCGAGGAGCCTGACGCCTTCAACCGAATGGCGCTGGACTTCATCTCTTCCGTCGACCAACGCACTTGAGGATTTTATGGATCTTCGATTATCGGGCAAGTCTGTCGTGATTACGGGCGCTTCGGCCGGCATCGGCCTGGCCTGCGCGCGCCTCTTTGCTGCGGAAGGTTGCAATGTGACCCTGGTCTCGCGCTCGGAGGCGCAACTGCAACAGGCGACCGACGGGATCAAGGCTGAGCACGGGGTCGAAGCCCGCGCGCTTTGTCTGGACTTAAGCGAGCAGTCTGCGGTTGCGACGCTTGGGGCCTATGCATCGTCCGCCGACATCCTGGTGAACAACGCGGGCGCGATCCCCGGCGGCGGTCTGGAAGACCTCGACGACGCCAAATGGCGGGCAAGCTGGGAGTTGAAGCTGTTTGGCTACATCAATCTGTGCCGTCACGTCCTGCCGGAGATGATGAAGCGCGGCAGCGGCGTGATCCTCAATATCATTGGGATCGCCGGCGTAGCACCACGTTACGACTATCTCGCCGGCGCGACGGCCAATGCCGCACTCGTGACCTTCACCAGGGCGGTCGGCGCGCGCAGCGCCATGAACGGGGTGCGAGTGCTCGGATTGAATCCCGGTCCCACGCAGACCGACCGTTTGTTGAAACTTTATCGCGCCCGCGCTGCTTCCCGGCTCGGCGATCCGTCCCGCTGGGGCGAACTGCTGGCTCACTTGCCATTCGGGCGGCCTGCTCTCGCGGAAGAGATGGCGGATCTTGCCGTCTATCTCGCCTCCGAACGCGCCTCGTACATGAGCGGGGTGGTCGTGGACGCCGACGGCGGCGCGATGTACGGATCAGCAGCGTAGCCGTGAACACGATCTCCACCCTCCCGCTGAGCGCTCAGCTCGACGGCTTGTTCGGAGCAGGCAACTGCCATCCGGTCGCTTGCGGCCGCGGCGACCTGCGGGTCGTTGCGACGGAAATTTTCCATCGGGCGCTGATCGTCGTCGGCTTCGATTATTCGATCCAGCATGGGTCGATGGGCGCGCGCGAGGCGGACCAGCTGGTAGAGACCTTGAGACGGGCGCGGCAGTGGTCTACGCCGCTGGTGTTTCTCATGAACACGAGCGGCGTGCGGGTGACCGAGGGAACGCAAGGCGTGGCGGCGCTGCGCCGCATCCTGCAGTCGGTGCTCGATGCCCGGCTGGAAGGGATTCGGATGCTGGCGATCATCGTCAGAAATTGTTTTGGGGGCGCGAGCGTGCTGGCGGCTCTAAGCGAGCGGAGAATCGTGAATCGGGACTGCCTGATCGCGATGTCGGGTCCGAAACTGATCGAACAGGCGTCGGGGAGCGCAAATCTGCGCGCAGCCGATACGGAGGCGGTGCGCCGTCTCCTTGGGGGCGAAACGCGGTCCGCCATGTCGCCAGGCTTCGCATTGGTCGAGGATGACATCGAAGCGTACCGCAGCGCGCTGTTCGACTGGCTCCATCAACCGGCGAGTTCCGCGATCAGCGACGCGATTCTGCAGCAGGACAGGTCAAGACTCAGGGAACGGCTTGCGCACTCCGGGCAGCCGCATCGCCGCACCGGGCAGACGGCGGCGTCCCTGGACGGCCCTGGTGCGGCCGCGATATCCGCGGTTCTTGGCTCCGGCTATGAAGCGCAGCGATGGGACCAATTCGTCGTCGCCGCGCATGCGAGGAATGCCGACAGTGCCCGGGTGTACGGCCTGGTCGGAGGAGAGGCGGCCGACGCTGTTCACGTGCTGCGCCTGTCGGAGGCTCTGTCGGAAGTCCCTGCGGGCACGAGTGCCGCGGTCATCGTGCTCGATTGCGAGAGCCACTCGTCGAGAGTCGAGGACGAGAAGGTCATTCTGTCCGAGTATCTCGCACATCTTGCCATCCAGGCCCGCACCCTGCATTGGCAAGGCACAGAGGTGAGGTTGATCGTCGCCGGAGTTTCGGGCGGCGGGATCTTCGCCGCGCTGGCAAGCGCCGCGAGCAAGGTATGTATCGTGCCCGGCAGTCGCATCCGCGTTCTGTCAAAAGCTGCCATGGCGGCGATTAACAAATCCGAGGGCGATCAGGAAGGCACCCCGGACCGTGCGTTGCAGACAGGCGCGGTGGACGAAATCATGGAGAACTTGTTGGAGCGAGACAGCGTTGGACAACAACGGTAACTTCTACGCGTTGCTCGAGCGCAAATGGTCCAGCCGGCTCGACGTACGCTGTATCGAAAGCGATTCCAGCGTCACGTACAGCTTCGGGGATATCGACAGGCTGGCCGGAAGGTATGCTAACGCGCTGCTCGCGCTGGGTTGCGAGCGCGACGACCGGGTCGCCGTCCAGATCGAGAAATCGCCGCAAGCGCTGGCGCTGTTTCTTGCCTGCCTGCGCGCGGGACTCATCTACCTGCCGCTTAACACTGCATACCAGTCTGCTGAACTGTCTCACTTTCTCGAGGACGCACAGCCCCGGGCCTTCATCTGCCGCCAGGAAACGCTCGACGCCATGTGTGAACTGGCACGAGGTCTCGGCGTGCGGCACATCCTGGGCATGGATCAGGATGGCCGTGGATCGTTTGCCGAAGCGGCATCCCGTTGCTCCGACGCGCTTGTAACGGCGCAGCGTTGCGAACAGGATATCGCGGCAATTCTGTACACGTCGGGCACGACCGGGCGCTCCAAGGGCGCGATGCTGAGCCATCGATCGGTCACCTACTGCGCCCAGACGCTGGCAGCGTGCTGGCAATTCACCGAGCAGGACACGTTGCTGCATGCGCTGCCCATCTTTCATGGGCACGGCCTGTTCGTGTCCTCGTGCGTTGCGCTGGTGTCTGGAGCGCACCTGATCCTTCATCCCAGGTTCGAGGTCGGGGCGGTACGACGTGCATTGCCTCGCGCCACCGTGTTCATGGCCGTGCCGACGTTCTACCGCCGCCTCCTCGCAGACGGTGCCCTTGCGCGCGAAGACTGCAGCGCAATGCGGCTGTTTACGTCCGGATCGGCACCTCTGTCGGCAGAGACCCATGCGCAGTTTCATCTACGCAGCGGTCACCGGATCGTTGAAAGGTACGGCGCTACCGAAACGATGATTCTGACTTCCAACCCCTTGCACGGCGAGCAGCGAGCGGGTTCCGTCGGCCGGCCCCTTCCGGGTGTTGAACTGCGCATAGCTGGAAAGCAGGATGAGGCTGTCGAGGACGGCCAGGTGGGAATGATCCAGGTGCGAAGCCCCGGGTTGTTCTCCGGGTATTGGCGGATGCCGGAGAAGGCGCAGGAAGATTTCACCGCGGATGGATTCTTTCAAACAGGCGATCTGGGAAGCCAGTCCGAAGACGGGTACGTGACGATCACCGGGCGCGCGAAGGATCTGATCATCAGCGGCGGGTACAACGTCTATCCGATCGAAGTGGAACGTGTTCTCAACCAGCATCCGCGCGTCGCCGAGTCGGCGGTGTTCGGCGTACCGCACGCGGATTTCGGCGAAGCGGTCGCGGCAGTCGTCACGGTTCGCGACGAAGGCTGCCAGCCGCAAGAGGTGATCGCCTGGGTGAAATCGCAACTCGCCAACTACAAGGTTCCCAAGTACGTATTCGTCATCGACCAGATTCCGCGAAACGCGCTTGGAAAGGTGCAGAAAAATGTCCTGCGGGAGTCCTATGGTGGACTGGTCCGGCAGGTGAACAGCACGGCGTGAGAAGCAGTATCCGTTACGCGCACGCCATACAGAGCTACTAGAGGAGGGTCGGGATGGAGGCGATACAGGGTGGAACAGCAAGAGTCCGCATGACGAGTGCCGAGAGGCGCGTTGTCGTTTCCGCCAGCCTGGGTACCGTCTTTGAGTGGTACGACTTCTTTCTGGTCGGTGCATTGGCGGCCGAGATCAGCAAGAACTTCTTTTCGGGCGTGAATCCCGCGGCGGGATTCATCTTCACGCTTCTGAGCTTCGCGGCGGGCTTCGCCGTTCGCCCGCTCGGGGCGATTGTGTTCGGCCGGCTTGGCGACATGGTAGGCCGAAAGCATACCTTTCTGATTACGATCGTCTTGATGGGTGTTGCGACTTTCACGATCGGAGTGCTACCCGGCTATGCCTCCGTTGGCATCGCGGCGCCGATCGCCTTCGTGACCATGCGCATGTTGCAGGGGCTCGCACTGGGAGGAGAATACGGCGGCGCGGTTACTTACGTGGCGGAGCACGCCCCACACGGTCATCGGGGTGCATGGACCGCCTGGATCCAGATTACCGCTTCCTTCGCGCTGCTCCTGTCGCTCGGCATCATCCTTCTGTTGCGCTACATGCTCGGTGAAGCGGATTTCGCCGCATGGGGCTGGCGTATTCCCTTCCTTCTCTCCATTGTGCTGCTGCTGATCTCGGTCTGGATGCGCTTGAAGCTAAGCGAGTCGCCCGCGTTCGCGCGGATGAAGGCCGCCGGGCATACCTCCAGGGCGCCACTTTCCGAAGCGTTCGGACAATGGAAGAACCTTCGACTGGTGCTCATCGCGTTCTTCGGCCTGGCAATGGGTCAGGCTGTCATCTGGTATACAGGCCAGTTCTACTCGCTGTTTTTCCTTACGCAGGTTCTCAAGGCGGACGGAGCGACCGCGAACTGGCTGATCGCAACGGCCACGCTGCTCAGCGCGCCGTTCTACTATGTCTTCGCAGTTCTTTCAGATCGGATCGGCCGCAAGCCGATCTTTCTGGCGGGGCTGGCGATGGGCATCCTCTTCTTCTTTCCCCTCTACAAAGCGCTCACGCACTATGTGAATCCCGCATTGGAACGCGCGCAGATCAACTCTCCCGTTACCGTGTTCGCCGACCCCGCGGAGTGCTCGTTCCAGTTCAACCCGGTCGGTACCGCAAAGTTTCACGGCTCGTGCGACATTGCGAAGAGCAGCCTGACGTCGGCGGGGGTGGGCTACGAGAATCTTGCCGCGCCAGCGGGAACGATGGCCGAAATCCGGATCGGTACCAAAACAACAATCACAGCGTACGACGGCAATGCGCCGGACGCGACCATTCGAGCTGCGGAGTTCAGAACGGCGCTGAGGGCCGCCCTGCATGAGGGCGGGTATATCGAGAAGGCGGATAACGAGCAAGTGAACCGCCTGCTGGCGGTCCTCATCCTGCTGCTCCTGATGATATTCGGAACGATGACCTACGGCCCGCTAGCCGCCATGCTGGTCGAAATGTTCCCAACGCGCATCCGATATACATCCCTTTCCCTGCCGTACCATGTGGGAATTGGTTGGTTCGGCGGCTTCCTGCCCGCGAGCGCCTTCGCCATCAGTGCCGCCACGGGCAATATTTACTCCGGACTCTGGTATCCGGTCACCATCGCTTCGGCCGCGTTCGTGATCTGCCTAGTCTTCATGAAAGAGACCAAGGACGTGGATATACTTCGCCAGAGTTGAATTCGATAGTGCGCCGCCTACCGGTGTCCGGCATTCGACGTCCCGGCCTGGTGTGGTATAGCGCCTAGAAGGCGACTGCGAATCTGCTTTCCAAGCGGCAGATCTCGGGCCGGACAATATTCGTGTCAACGTGATCTGCCCCTGGCAGCGGAGTCAACACAATGAATAAAAAAAGCAGCATGCGCGCGATGGAAGCGAAGGAGTTCTCCATCAGTGGGCTGAATCTCGTTGAGCGTCCGGTGCCGAAACCCCGCCGCGGCGAAATTCTGGTGCACCTCAAGGCCGCCAGCCTTAACTATCGGGACCTCGCGATCCTGGTGCAGAAGTACATGCCTACGCTGCCATTGCCGTATGTGCCGGCTTCGGATGCCTGCGGCGAAGTCGTCGAAGTCGGCGAGGCCGTCACCCGCTTCAAGGTCGGCGATCGCGTGATACCGATCTATACGCAAGGATGGCACGACGGCCTGCCGACGCTCGAGTTGCGCACCAAACGCACGCTGGGCGCGCCACTGGAAGGTGTGCTGCAGGAGTACATCGCGGTGCCCGCGGAAGACGCGGTGTCGGTGCCCGCGCACCTGAGCGATGGCGAAGCGGCGACCCTGCCGATTGCCGCACTGACTGCGTGGTCGACGCTTCAGGAAGGCGGCGTGAAGCCGGGCGATACGGTGCTGGTGCAGGGCACCGGCGGTGTTGCCTTGTTTGCGTTGCAGTTCGCACGGCTTGCCGGGGCGCGGGTCATTGCGCTGTCGTCGAGCGACGAGAAGCTCAAGCGGGCGCAACAGCTCGGCGCCGATGTCGGCATCAATTACCGGACAACGCCGGATTGGAACGTCGCAGTGAAGGAGGCAACGCGGGGCCACGGCGTCGACATCGTCGTCGAAACGGCCGGCGCCACGCTGGATAAATCGCTGGCCTCGCTGGCGTTCGGCGGCTTCGTCGGCGTGGTCGGATTCGTCGCCGGCTACAAGGCGGAGATTCCGGTGCGGGCATTGCTCGGACCGATGATCCGTGTGCAGGGCATCGCGGTCGGTTCCCGTGCGCGCTTCGAGGCGATGAATCGCGCGATTGCGCAACACAAGCTCAAACCGGTCGTCGACTCGACATTTGCGCTGGACAAGGCGGCGGATGCGTTCCGGCACATGGAGCAGGGCCGCCATTTCGGCAAGATCGTGATCAATCTTTGAGTGCTGAAATCACGCTGGACCTGGACCACCTGCGCGCATGGATCGGGCGCACCGAGACGCGCGTCGACGTGGCGAGCGCAGCGCCCGTCGCCGCGCTGTCGGCCACGCTCGATTGCGACGAGCCTGAGACGGACCTCCCGCCGCTTTGGCACTGGCTGTACTTCCTGCCGCTGGCAAAGCAAAGCGACATCGGTCCGGACGGTCATGGCCGACGCGGCGGTTTCTTGCCGCCGGTGCCGTTGCCGCGCCGCATGTTCGCCGGGGGGCGTTTCGAATTCCTTCAGCCGTTGCACGTCGGCGACTCGCTGACACGTACTTCGCGCATCGTCGATGTCAGCGGCAAGCAGGGGCGCAGCGGCACACTCGTGTTCGTGACCGTAAATCACGAGATCGCCAACGCGCGCGGCGTCGTACTGACCGAACAGCACGACATCGTTTATCGTGAAAATCCGCGCGCCGACGCACCCGTGCCGAAGCCGCAACCCGCACCCGCCGGGGAAGCGTTTTCGCGCGAGATCGTGCCCGACCCGGTGCTGCTGTTCCGTTATTCCGCGCTGACTTTCAATGGCCATCGCATTCACTACGACCGTTCCTATGTCACCGAAGTGGAGGGTTATCCGGGCCTCATCGTGCATGGACCGCTGATCGCCACCCTGCTGGCGGACCTCGTGAGGCGCAACCTGCCGCAGGCGCGGTTGCGCAGTTTCAGTTTCCGCGCGATCCGGCCGCTATTCGACATCCATCGCTTCACGGTCTGCGGCCGCCTGGAGGGCCAGCGCGTCGCGCTCTGGGCGCGCGATCACGACGGCTGGCTGGCGATGGAAGCGAACGCCGAACTGGACTGACATAGAATTGCGATCATGACCGCCCAGACCCCGGACAAATACCAGGACATCCGCGAAGCCGTGCGCGCGCTGTGCGCGGCTTTCCCGGATGAATATCACCGCAAGATCGACGAGCAGCGTGGCTATCCGGAGGCCTTTGTGGATGCGCTCACGCAGGCGGGCTGGCTGGCGGCCATGATTCCGCAGGCTTTCGGTGGTTCGGGCCTGGGTCTCGCGGAAGCCTCGGTGATCATGGAGGAGATCAACCGCTCGGGCGGCAACGCCGGCGCCTGTCATGGCCAGATGTACAACATGGGCACCTTGCTGCGCCACGGTTCGGACGCGCAGAAGCGCGAATACCTGCCGAAGATCGCCAGCGGCGCCCTGCGCCTGCAATCAATGGGCGTGACTGAACCGAGTACCGGTACCGACACCACGCGGATCAAGACGATGGCGGTGAAGAAAGGCGACCGCTATGTGGTCAACGGCCAGAAAGTCTGGATTTCGCGCATCCAGCATTCGGACCTGATGATCCTGCTAGCGCGCACAACGCCCCTGGCAGAGGTGCAAAAAAAATCCGAAGGCATGTCGATTTTCATCGTTGACCTGCATGATGCGCTGAAGAAGGGCATGACCGTGCGGCCGATCCGCAACATGGTCAACCATGAAACCAACGAACTGTTCTTCGATAATCTGGAGATTCCGGCGGCGAATCTGATCGGCGAGGAAGGCAAGGGCTTTCGCTATATTCTCGACGGGCTGAATGCCGAGCGCACGCTGATCGCCGCGGAGTGCATCGGCGATGGTTACTGGTTCATCGACCGGGTCACGAAGTACGTGAAGGACCGCGTCGTGTTCGGCCGGCCCATCGGCCAGAACCAGGGCGTGCAGTTTCCGATTGCAGAGTCGTACATCGAAGTCGAGGCCGCCAACCTGATGCGCTGGAAAGCCTGCGAGTTGTTCGACGCCCGCCAACCCTGCGGGGCCGAGGCCAACATGGCGAAATACCTCGCCGCCAAGGCGTCATGGGAAGCGGCGAATGCCTGCCTGCAATTCCACGGCGGTTTTGGTTTCGCTGCCGAGTACGACGTTGAGCGCAAGTTTCGCGAGACGCGCCTGTACCAGGTGGCGCCGATTTCTACGAACCTCATTTTGGCCTACGTGGCTGAACATATCCTCGACTTGCCGCGTTCGTACTGAGTCGATCGTTGCGCCTCGCGAACACTCGCTGCCAGTGCGCCGCGTTACCCGCACACGGGCGGCTGCTGCGCTAACGGGTCACAGGGCTGGCTGTATGAAGGAGCCCGATTTCGACCAATCTCATTCTGCCCTGCGGGACTGAACATTGCCTTCACTTGCCGCGCTCGATACCCACTTTGGGCACCCGGACGCTGGGTGGGCTTCAATGGTCGCTGGCCAATGGCCTTCGCCTGGCCTCATACTATTGACCATGGAGAGTCGGTTCATGACATCTGGCAGATCCACGGGGTCGCGGCGCATCTTGGCGAGAGCCGGGTTTGTACTGTTCGCACTGGTCGCGGTTGCGGTGATTGGATTCGGCCTGATGTTCTGGATCGGCGGCAATGACGTCAACAATTTCTGCCAGGAGGCCCAGCCGGGTTTTGCCGTCACGGAAATGTCCGCACTTGCCGCCAAACATAACGTCAGGATCAGCCCCGGGCTGCGCGATGCTTCTGGCGCCCGGACCTTGCTGGCGCATACACCGCGATCCTATGGCCGCCATACGTGCGTTGTGCGGCATGACGACGACGTCGTGCTGGACCGGCAAGTCGGCTACGCCAATTAGCGAGTCGGTAATCGTGGGCTGAGGCGGCCCGAACATCTCCGCGCGGCGGGTTCAGGACGGGTGAATGACGCCCTTCCCGGAAGTCTGGTGATCGAACAGCTTGTAGGCCTCCTCGGCCTGTTCGAGCTTCCACTTGTGCGTGAACAGCCGGTCGATGTCGATGCCGCGATCGGCGATGTAGCGCGCGCAATCGGCCTGGCCGACAGTGGAGAACGTCCACGAGCCGATCAACGTGACCTGCCGGCGCAGCAGGTCGCTGCTGACGTCGAGCGTGACGCTGTCGCCTTCGCCCACGAAGCAGGCTTTGCCCCAGGTGCGCACGCAGCGCACGGCTTGCGCCCGCGCCTGCGGCGACGATGACGCATCGAGCGAGGCGTGCGCGCCGCGGCCGTGTGTGACGTCGCGGATCGCCTGGACGACGTTTTCCGTCTTGGCCGGATTGATCAGCACGTCGGCCCCAAATTCCTTCGCGCGCGCCAGCCGTTCGTCGCTGGTATCGAGCGCGATGACCTGCGCACCCATGTGCGAGGCGAGCAGCGTGGCCGACAGGCCCACCGGGCCCTGGCCGAAGACGGCGATCGTGTGATTGCCTTGCAGGTCGAGGCGGTGCAGCGCGCCCCAGGCCGTGCCGGTGCCGCAGGAAATCGCCGCGCCGGCATCGAACGACAATTCATCGGGCAGCGGCACCAGCGTGCGCGCCGGACATTTCATGAAGCGCGCATGCGCGCCGTGGCCGGTGGCGCCATAGACTTCCTTGACCCCTTCCACGCAAAGCTGCATCCATCCGGTCGAGCAATGCTCGCAGACCCCGCAGCCGCGGTAATGGTGCTGCATGACGCGCATGCCGACGCGCGCCTGATTCTCCGGCACGTTCGGCCCCACCGCGACGACGACGCCGCAGGGCTCGTGTCCCGCAATCACCGGGCCGGTCAGTTTGCCCAGGCCCAGCGAGGACGCACCGCCGACGGCGCGATAGAACTTCAGGTCGCTGCCGCACATGCCGGACGCCTTGATCTCGAGCACGACTTCGCCGGGGCCCGGCGTCGGGTCCGGGAAATCGAGAAACTGGACCTTGCGTTCGCCGGGGAATACGACTGCCTTCATGGTTTTTCTCCTCTACCGAATTCTTGTTGTGGTCCATCGATGCGGTTTTGTCACAGCATACAGCCTCGCGCCCGCAAAGTTTCGTCCACCCAGCGCCGATCGACACTGCCTTTTGCGATGCTGTCGAGCAGGGCGCGCTCTTTGGCAAGCAGAGCCTCCACCGCGACCAGGACGTCGCGAGGCCTGCGCGACCGGCACGATCACCAGCCCATCGGCATCGCCGACGACGATGTCACCCGGATTCACCACCGTGCCGCCGATAACGACCGGTACGTTGATTTCTCCGGGCCCCTCGCGCGTCGGGCCGCGTGGCGAGATGCAGCGCGCGTACACCGGCAGGTCGCGCTTGCCGAGTTCTTCGACATCGCGCACCGCGCCCTCGATCACGAATCCGCCTACGCCGCGGGTCAACGCATAGCTGGTCATGATGTCGCCGATGAGCGCGGCATCGCTCGCGCCGCCGCCATCCACGACGATGATGTCGCCCGGGAGGGCAAGGTCTATGGCCTTGTGCACCAGCAGGTTGTCGCCCGGCGCGGTGCGCACCGTCAGCGCCGGACCGCATAACTTCCCCGCGCGATGGCGGGGCTGCAACGCGCCCGATACATTGTGCGAGCGCCCCATGCTGTCGCACAGGTTCGAAGTCGCATGTTGCGCGAGTGCTGCGATCAATTCCTTGGGCGGACGGGGCGGGGCGGGCAGAACGCGAAAGCCGAGAGTCATGATTGGTTTGACGCTAGAGGGAGTTGAGAAACTGGATCAGCGCCGCGCGCTCGTCGCGGTCGAAACGGCGGAACGACGTCGCGTGAGGCTGCGGCTTCGCCGCCGTGCCACAGGATCGCTTCGGTGAAGGTGCGCGCGCGGCCATCGTGCAGGAATGCATTCGCGCCATTCACCGTTTCCGACAGGCCGATGCCCCACAGGGGCGGCGTGCGCCAGTCAGTGCCGCCAGCCAGAAAATCGGGCCGGCCATCGGACAGCGCCTCGCCCATGTCATGCAGCAGCAAGTCGGTATAGGGCCGGATCGTCTGGTGGGCGAGTTGCGGCAAAGTCGGCGATTCGCCGGTCTGCAGTTCAGGCACATGGCAGACGGCGCAATGCGCCTGGGTAAACAATTGTTCGCCGCGCCGTACCTGCGCATCATCTGTCCGCCTGCGCATCGGCACGGTCAGCGCGCGAATATACAGTTCGGTCGCGTCGAGCCGCAGTTTGGTGATCTCGGGTTTTCCGGCCACCATCTGCTCCTTGCAGACGGCCTGGACGGGCGGGCAGTTCTGATCGGGATAAACCGGCGAACTCAGACCGATGTCGTTGAAGAACGCATTGGCCACTTGTTCGCGCAGGCTGCCGTGATTGGCCTTGAGGCCGAAGCGGCCCAGCACCAGCTTGCCCTGGCTCTCGTCCCACACCCGGTTGACCTTGCCCCGAATGCCAGCGATCGATTCGCGTGCCGCCAGCGCAGTGATGGTTTCTTCCGGCACAGCTTCCAGCAACCCCAGTCCTACCAGCGGCGGCGCGAGGCGCGGCGCAGTCATCGCGTCCTCGCCCAGCGGGGCGTACGCCAGATCGGTGATCCGGATTTCAGGTGAACGCAAGCGCACCGTCTCACCATCCGCGAGCGTGGCAACCTGCTCGCGCCACTCGATGCTGAACTGCCCCTCCGCCGGCACTACGCCCCTTACACCGAAAATCTGCAGTTGATCGCCGTAATCCGGGTGCGGCAAGGGGCCGCCGTGCGGGCCGTCGCCCTTGACGCTCACGCGGATGACCAGATTCGGGGCCGGCTCGTGGGGCACCGTGATGTGATGATCGCGCACCTCGCCTTCGGCCCCGGTCTTTGCTTCGTGGGCCGTTGCGGGCGCGAGTCCCCGGCCGTTGTTCGCATGGCAGGTGGTGCAGGCCTGGGCATTCGAAGTCGGCCCGCGTCCGAATTCCGCATTCTCGAACCAGAAAAATGCCCAGCGGTTGTTGAACATCTTGTGGCCCAGCGCAAACAGCTCAGCTTGTTTTGCGTTCAGCGTGGCGGACGGATGCAGGTAGGCCGTCTCGCCGGCATCGTCGTTGCTGAAGCTCCCGCCCGACAAGGCTTGTGCGGGCACTTCGGCAGTGGGCTGTTGCAATGCCGTTGCCGGCATCAGCAGCAATGTTGCGACCACGGCTGGTGTCACTGATCTACGCATCTCAACACGTTTCGAGAACTTTGATCATTCCGATCCCTGCGCTTATCGCCGGTGTGTGCCTGGTTTCGGGCCGTGATCAGAGCGGCGGTAATTCCACGCCAATCTGTTCGAGAATGCCTCTCGGCGCGCCCCCCACGAATGGCTCCGGGAAAATGATGGTCAACTTGTCGTCCGCCACCCGATAGTAGAAGTAATGCTCCGGGATGCGCACGGTTTTACCGGTCGGCGGGATCGGCTCCATGCCGGGCATGGCCCAGGTGCCGGTGTGGGTGCCGCCCTGGTCCCATTTGACGGCGAAGTTGCCCTGTCCGCGATCCTCGATGCGTTCGTACTTGTAATTCCAGTCGGGGAAACCGGTGTACAGCGCCGTGAGCATTTTCAGCGCCGGCTCCTTGTCGAGGATGCGCGTGGCTGAAATGAACTTCAGGTCCGGCGCCATCGTCCCGCCTATTTTTGCAATGTCGTGGGTCCGCAGGCCGTCCATGTAGGTCAGCAGCACCCGGGGAATCTCCCTGCCCATTTTTCTGTCCTTCTATCGATGAGGGTTTCCGGGCATTACCATACCGCAACCCCAAACAGGCTGGCGTGAAACTTAAGCAGCAACGCGTACGCGAGCAGGCCCGTCAGGACGGCGGCAATATCGCCGATAACGGGGCCGCGGTGGACGCTTGGCTGCGCGCCGCGCCGGTTCTGCGACCACATCGCGTACAGCGCATACAGGCCGAACGCGCCGAACAGCAAGAGTCCCGCCAGATCGCCATTGGAGAGCAGATGCACCAGGGCCCAGAGCGTCACGGCCCACAACATCGGATGGGCGCTGAAGCGTTTGAAGTTACCCGGAATATAAGCGCCCGCCAGCAGCACCAGCGCGAACGGCATGATCCATCGCGCGGCATACGGTCCCCATTCCGGCGGTTGCCAGAGCGGTACCATCGGAGCCTTGCCCATGCCGATTACAATGAATAGGAACCCGGCCAGGGTCAGTGCCGCATAAAGTCCCTTGTATGCGCCTTCGCCGAGGCGGGCGACAAGGCGCGCGCGCGCCTCACGCAGGCTCGTGAAAAGATGCACGCCGAAAAACAACAGCAGACCAGCGATCAGCCAGATCATGATTGCGCCTCCCTTGCGTTTGCTGCACCCGACCGCGTCATCCGTGGCGCGGCCGTACCAAAACTTCTCGCACCTGCATGCCGATGCCGAACAGAAGCATGACCAGCCCGCTCCAGGCAATCCAGACTCGCGGCTTTTCCACCCCCGTGTAGAGCTGCAACTTGATATCGGAAACGCTCAGCGCGGGGGGGCCGACTTCCTCCACCAGGAGCAGATATGAATCGGGATAAAGAACCTCCAGACGATCCAGCGTCACCGTGACGTTGCCGCTGCCTTTGACCTGGAGGCTGCGCTCGACCACCCCCAGGTCGCCCTGCGTGAGGCTCACCTGATAAGCATTGGCCGCATCGGCAGGCCCGTCCACCACATTGAACTCGAAGCGCAGCCGATAACCGTTGTCTGCCGGCGTGAGCTCGAGCGGGATCGGCTTGTAGGCGAGGCCGCCGCGCACGCGCAAGATCGAACCGTCAGGCAGCGGCCACCGGCTCGCGCGTTCCGTCAGCGTAAAGCTCTGGCCGGGACGGCCACTCAGATACTCGGTGAAAGCGAAATAGCCGGGGCCCATTAACAGGCCGAACACAATGAGCAGCAGGGCCTGGGGTTTCATGCGGCGACCGGCGGAATGTTCCGGTTTGTCATTGGCATATGAGCCGATTATCTTCCGCGGCAGCGCTCGATGGGAAATATTCGCTGGAAATGCTGTCCAACCATCAATGGCCTTCCACAACGGCTTTCAGAAAAGGAGCGACTATGAACCGCCCGACGCAACAGATCGCTGGAGGATTGCTGCTGTCGTTGGTGTTGTTGTGCATTCCCGCTGGCGCCGCGCAGGTCACCATTCTTGCGCCGGGCCAGCATGATACGGTCCACAACAATGCCGGCACCATGGCCGTCGCGGTCAAAGTCGATCCGCCGCTCGATCCGGATGAAGGGACCGCGATTCGCATCCTGCTGGACGGCAAACCGGTCGCGGCGGACTCCACGAACCTGAGCTATGTACTGCAGGATATTGACCGCGGCGAGCACTGGCTGCAGGCGCTCGTGGTCGACCGGCTGGGGCAGACCCTGTCGGTTTCCGATACGGTGTATTTCACGATGTGGCAGGCTTCGAGACTCAATCCCGCCAGCAAGAACAAACCATAGGCTCAGCCGGCCGCCGCCGCACCCAGCGGCGTGCCGCCATACCGGCGATCGACGAAGGCGACGATGTCCGGATCCATGTCGCGCGCGGGGACCGGGTCTTTGGCAAAGTATCCATAGCGGTCTTCCCCGCGCACCAGGGTCGCGGAGTTCATGTCTCCGCGCTGTTTGACGTGCGGCGCCACGTAGCGGATCGCATAGCCGATGCGTCGTCCGGGCGAGCGATTCGGCGGCGATCCGTGCAGGATCTTGATGTGATGCAGCGACATGTCGCCCTGGGCCAGCGTGAGATCCACGGCCTTTGCTTCGTCGACGTCCTCGGCCAGCTCCTCGTGCGTGAAGAGCATATTGGCGCTCTCGGCCGCGGACTTGCGGTGCGACAGCGGCGGCAGGGTCTGACTGCCGGGAATGACGCGCATGGCGCCGTTCTCGAGGGTGCTCGGGTAAAGCGCAATCCAGGCGGACACGACATCGTCCGGCTCCAGGCCCCAGTAATAGGAATCCTGGTGCCAGGCGACGAAGCCCGGATCGTTGCCTTCCTTGACGAACAGGCTCGAACCCCAGCACAGGATGTCCGGGCCGAGTACGGATTCCACTGCGTCCAGCACTTTCGGATGGAAGATCAGATCGTACAGGCGGGTAAGCTTGAGGTGCCCTTTGTTGCGAATCACATGCCCCGCGGCCAGGCCGGTGCGCCGTTCGAAGTCTTCGATCATCTGGCGGTAGTCCGCAGCCTCCTCGGGCGTGAGCGCAGGCACCGGGAATACATAGCCGCGCTGCCGGTACTCGGCCAGCTGGGCCGGGGTCAACGTGTTGGGCATACTCTTTTCCTATGCGTGAATCAGAGGCCATTGTAGAGCCTCGCATGATCTGCGCGAACCACTATCCACGGATGCCCGGGTCGCTTACCATCTGCCCCGTCGCGCGGATGCGCAGGGAGCACGGAAAAATGCGGGGCGTAAGATTCGCGCTGTTGGCCGGAATGATGCTGGGCATGCTTGGCGCCGCAGCATGCCATGCCGCAGATCCTGTGTTCGATCTGGTCATCGCAAGCGGCCGCGTCATGGATCCGGAATCGGGACTGGATGCGGTGCGCCACATCGGCATTGCCCAGGGCATGGTGCGCACCATCAGCAGCGGCCCTTTGCGGGGCCACCGCACTATCGATGCGTCCGGTCTTGTGGTGGCGCCGGGTTTCATCGATCTTCATTGGCACGGCACAAAACCCGAAAGCCATTTCTATCAGGCCATGGACGGCGTGACCGCCTCGCTGGAACTGGAAATCGGCGTTGCCGACATTGACCGCTGGTACAACGAGCGCGAAGGCCGCGAACCGATTCACTACGGCGCGGCGATTGGCTTCGTGCCGGTACGCATGCAGGTGAAGCACGACGACGGCGAATTCCTGCCCAAAGGCCCCGGCGCCAAAGGCGAGGTCAACGACCAGGAGCTCGCGCGGATCAAGCAGCACGTCGCATACGGCTTGCAGCGCGGCGCGGTGGCAGTGGGCATGGGCATCGTGTACACGCCGGCGGCCAGCGAGTGGGAGTTGCTGGAGGTTTACCGGATCGCCGCGCAGTATGATGCGTTCACCCACGTTCATGTGCGCGGGGCCTCGAGCGCGGCGGGCGCGGGCGCAGACCGTGAACGCGGTCTGCTGGAGGTGATTGCGCTGTCCGCGGTCTCCGGCGCGCCGGTACATATCGCGCATATCCAGAGCAGCGGACAGCAGTCGACTCCGCGCATGCTTGGCATCATCGCCGAAGCGCGTGCGCGCGGTGTGGACATTACTACGGAGTGTTATCCGTACACCGCGGGGGCCACCCGCATCGAATCGTTCCTGTTCGACACCTGGTACGACAAGCCCGAATCCGAATACCAGAAGCTGCAATGGTCGGCGACCGGCGAGCGCCTGACCGCGCAGACCTTCCGCAAGTACCGCGAACAGGGCGGACTGGTGCTGATCCATGCCAATACCGAAGAGATCGTCACTGGTGCCGTAGCCAGTCCGCTGACCATGATTGCGAGCGACGGGTTCGATGTCGCCGAAGGGCAAGGGCATCCGCGCTCGGCAGGAACGTTCTCGCGCGTGCTCGGACGCTACGTGCGCGAACGCGGCGTCATCGGCCTCATGGAGGGACTGCGCAAAATGACCCTGATGCCGGCCCAGCGTCTCGAGGCGCGCGTGCCGGCCATGCGCAACAAGGGGCGCATCCGCGAAGGCGCGGATGCGGACCTGACGGTATTCGATCCCGCACGCATCATCGATGTGGCGACGTTCGAGCGTCCCGCCCAGTATTCATCCGGCGTGCGCTACGTTCTCGTGAACGGCGAGATCGTCGTGGACAATGGCGTGCCACAACGCGAGCGCTTTCCGGGACGGCCGATCCGTGCGCCGATCCACAACAACTGAACCGAATTCGACTGGCAAGGCTGAACGATGGAAATGACGATCCTGGCAGTATTCGTGGTGGTTTACCTGGGCATGATCCTGGGCGGGCTGCCGTTTCTTTCGCTGGATCGCACCGGCATTGCGTTGCTCGGGGCGATTGCCCTGATCGGCGCAGGCGCGGTGAGCCTGGAAGAAGCATGGGGCGCGATGCATGCACCGACGCTGATCCTGCTGTTCGCGTTCATGGTGATTTCGGCGCAATTGCGCATGTGCGGTTTTTATACCTGGGTGACGCACCGGACCGGTCATTTGCCGCTGTCTCCGCCGAGTCTGCTCGCGGCGCTGATCGCCATCGTGGGTGCCCTGTCGGCGGTATTCAGTAATGACGTCATCTGCCTGGCGATGGCGCCGGTGCTGATCGATGTGTGCCTCGCAAGGCGGCTCAATCCCATCCCCTACCTGTTGGCGCTGGCCTGCAGTGCGAACGTGGGATCGGCACTCACCCTGATCGGCAACCCGCAAAACATGTTGATCGGCGAGCGGCTGCAGTTGTCGTTTTCCGGTTATCTGCTGGAAGCCGCGATCCCGGTGGCGCTGGGCCTGTTCGTGACCTGGGCGCTGATTGCGTGGCGCAGCCGCGGGCGCTGGATGCTTGCGGCGGATGAAGCGGCGACCGATGCGCTGCCCGCGCATAGGGATCCGGCGCCGGCGATCGATCGTTGGCAGACCGCGAAAGGCCTGTCGGTGGCGGCGCTGGTGTTCGTGTTGTTTCTGGCGGCACCCGTGCCGCGCGAAGTCATCGCGCTGACCGCGGCGGGGGTGCTGATGATGAGCCGCCGGTTGCATTCGAGAAAAATGCTCGGCCTGGTCGACTGGCAACTGCTGGTGCTGTTCATCGGCTTGTTCGTGGTCAACCATGCATTGCAGAAAACCGGGCTCGTGACGCAAGGGGTCGAATACCTGGCCGCCGCGGGCGTGGACCTGCACGAGCCGTTTGCGTTGTTTGCGTCCAGTTTCGTACTTTCGAATATCGTCTCCAATGTGCCGGCCGTCATGTTGCTGCTGCCGGTCGCCACGCACGAGCTTGCCGGGCCGTTGCTGGCGCTGGCGAGCACGTTTGCGGGCAATTTATTGATCGTCGGCAGTATCGCCAACATCATCGTGGTGGACGCGGCCCGGGGGCGGGGCGTGCTCATCGACTGGAAAACGCATGCGCTGACGGGCGTTCCCGTCACCCTGGCCACGCTGGCGATTGCCTGGGCCTATCTGTGGCTGCGGGTTTTGCAGTGACTCCTCGCCGCGCGACCGCCTGGCAACGGCACGCTGTCGTTTTCTGGTGACAGGGGTCATCCGGGAGGCACTCGACTGGTCACGTTACGCTGCGTGACAAAATCCTTCGCAACCAGTGGTCAACGGGCCTGTCCCAGCTTACGTTGTTCTGCGAGGCGCCATCCACGGCGCGGCAAACATTCCACATTGAGGAGGAGGGCCGGCCATGAGCAAGCTTTCCACAAGTTCTGCCCCGCACAGGGCGGTTGCCATGATTCTGTCGTTCTGGTTGTCGTGCTGGTCGGTGGTCGCGCCGGCAGACGAAGAGCCAGAAGATCCGGATGCCGGCGCCACGATGCAGAATCTGGACGCCGAATCGGATGCGCCGCCGTGGCCGCTGCAATTCACGCAGAACGGCCGCACCTTCCAGATCTATCAGCCGCAAGTCGACCGCTGGGAAAATAACGGCCTGGAAGGCCGCGCTGCCGTTGCCGTCAGCGACCAGACCGGCGCGCCGCCGCGATTCGGTGTACTGCATATTGCCGCCCGCACGGATCTCGATCCGGCCAGTCGCGTGGTGACGGTGCGCGATGCGGTGATCACCAAAGCCGATTTTCCCGGCGCGAGTGCCGACGTGGAGGACTATGCGTCGGTGCTGCGGCCGCAACTGGCCGCGCACGCCTGGCGCATTGGACAGGAGCGGTTGCAATCCGCCATGGAAATTGACCGGCTCACCCGGCAATCCGCGCAACAACCGCTCAAGGATGATCCTCCGCGCATCGTATACAGCGATTCCCCGGCGCTTTTGGTGCCGATCGAGGGCGAGCCCGTATGGCGCCCCTTTGCCGACACCGGGCTGCTGCGCGTGACCAACACACGTGCCTTGCTGTTGCAGGACAGCGCGACGTCGCGCTATTACCTGTTCGTGTCCGATCGGTGGATGCAATCGAAGCGCCTGGAAGGCCCGTGGTCCGATGCGGCGCGCGTGTCTGCGCAACTCGAGCAGGCGAAGCAGGCAGCGCTGCAGGAGGAGCGGATCGATCTGCTGCAATCGGATGCGGCCCAGGGCGCTGCGCCTGTCGCGCCGCCGCTTATTTACGTCAGCACCACGCCCACGGAACTGCTGCAAACGGATGGCCCGCCCCAATACGCGCCGATCGAGCGCACCCGGTTGCTCTACGTAGTCAATTCGCCGAATAAACTGTTTCTCGATGTGGCGACACAGAACCACTACGCGCTGATATCCGGCCGCTGGTATCGCGCGCCCACCCTGGTGCAAGCACGGTGGACCCATGTGCCCGCGGCAAGCCTGCCCGGCGATTTCGCCATGATCCCGCCCGAACATTCCACGCAGGTCGTGCGTGCTGCCGTGCCGGGTACGGTCCAGGCACGGGAAGCCGTCATCGAGAATTCCATTCCGCAGGTGGCGACCGTGGCGCGCAGCACGAGCCACCCGGAGATCCGTTATGACGGCGATCCGGTGTTCCAGCCGATCGAGAGCACGCCTTTGCAGAGTGCAGTCAATGCGCCGGTGCCGGTGATCCGGGTCAGCGAGAATGCTTTTTATGCGCTCGACAACGGTATCTGGTTCGTGGCGTCGTCACCTTTCGGCCCGTGGACGGTGGCGAGTCAGGTGCCGGCCGTGATCTATTCGATTCCGCGCAGTTCGCCGCTTTATTACGTGACGTACGTGCGGGTGTACGACGCGACGCCCGAAGTGGTTTATGTGGGTTACACCCCCGGCTATGTGGGCTCGTATGTCTCGCACGATAACGTCGTCGTCTACGGCACGGGTTGGCATTACCGCCCCTGGATCGGTCACGTCTGGTATGGCGCACCGATCACCTGGGGCTTTGGCTTCAGCTATGTGCATAGCTGGTGGCACCCCCATCCATGGCATCGCTGGCACGGCACGGCATGGGCCCCGTTGCGGCCCTACTATCGGCCCTCCTGGGGACCCTGGCATGCACCCCATCGGCACTGGCATGGCGGACATACGGCAGGGGGCGGCAATGCCCGGCATGCGGGTCCGCGTTGGGGCGATGTCGGCCGCGTTTACCAGCGCTGGGATCGCCGCAGCGTGCCCTGGCAAGGCCCGCACATTGCGCAGCCGCAGCGCTCGGCCGGTCCGTCGGTCATCCGGCAAATGCAGGGCGACAATTTAGAGCGCCGGGGCGATCGCCGCTGGCGCGCAACGGACGATCATCGCATCCGCGATGGCGGTGGCCGCGATGAGCATCAGCTCGGCGACAATGCAATGTCGGGTCCGTCGCGGGTATGGCGTTCCAGGCCGGAGCGTGCGGGCGTGCCGCCTGCTGCCCACACGCCACCCGCGGCGCAGCCGCCTGGGCGCCGTGCGCCGGGCGCAATTGCCGATCCGGGCCGGGTCTGGCGCAGCGAGCCTCGTGCGCAAGACGATGGGCGGCGCCAGCACCCGGAAGCAGCGCAACGCCGCGATCAACGCGTGCGCCAGATTCCGCAAGCACGCAATGACGTACGCCAGATGGAGCGCGCGCGACCGAATGTTCAGCAGGATCGGCCGATACCGCGCATGCAATCGGTGCCCCGGATGCCGGCGGGCGGCAATGGCCCCATTGAACGAGCAACCTCGCGCGTGCACCCGCGCCTGCAAAACGCGCCGGCAGCCCGCATCGAGCGGCCCACATTGACGCAGCCAGGGCAGGTCGTGCGCCCGGCAATTGCCAATCCGAGCCGGGTTTTCCAGCATCCACCCGGGAATGCCGCCCGGGCACCCGACCGGGGCGCGGATCGGCCGCAAGTGCGGGGCAATCACGGGGGCGGGCAGCGCCGCGGCGCGGATCGCTGATCCGCACGCCGCCCGGGTTCAGTCTTTGCGATCGCGCAGTTCGCGCCGGATGATTTTTCCGGTCGTGGTCATCGGCAGCGCATCGACGTAGCGCACCTGGCGCGGATACTCGTGCGCCGCCAGGCGCGTGCGCACGTGATCCTGCAATTCGCGCGTCAGCGTTTCGCTCGCCACCACCCCCGGCTCAAGCACGACGTAGGCTTTGACGATCTCGGTGCGCTCCGCGTCGGGTGCGCCAACGACCGCCGCCATGCGCACCGCCGGGTGCCCCAGCAGGCAATCTTCGATGGGGCCGGGGCCGATCCGATAGCCCGCACTGGTAATCACATCATCATCGCGGCCCACAAAGGTCACGTATCCGTCCGCGTCCTTCGTGCCGGTATCGCCGGTCACCAACCAGTCGCCGATGAATTTTTCGCGCGTCGCCTCGGGATTGTTCCAGTAACCGAGGAACATGACCGGGTCAGGGCGGCGCACGGCGATTGCGCCGATTTGTCCTGGCGGCAGCCTTTGTCCGGCGTTGTCGATGATCTCCACTTCGTGTCCCGGCGCGGCCTTGCCGATGGCGCCGGGCCTCGCAGGAAACAGCGCCTCGCAGGACGACAGCACCATGTTGCATTCCGTCTGGCCATAGAACTCGTTGATGGTGAGCCCGAACGTGTCGCGTCCCCACTGCAGCAACTCGGGGCCGAGCGATTCGCCGCCGCTTGCGAGCGAGCGGATGTCGAGTTTCCAGCGCGACCTGACATCGGCGACGCCGCGCATCATCTTCAACGCCGTAGGCGGCAGGAAGACATTGCGCACCCGGTGTTTTGCCATGAGATCGAACGCGGCCTGCGCGTCGAATTTCTCGAAGCGGTGCGCCAGCACCGGAATGCCATGATGCAAGGCCGGCAGCAGGACGTCGATGAGGCCGCCGATCCAGGCCCAGTCCGCAGGGGTCCACATCAGGTCCCCGGGGGCGCCGAGGAAGTCGTGCGACAACTCCACACCGGGCAGATGACCCAGCAAGGTGCGGTGCGCATGCAAAGCGCCTTTGGGTGAACCGGTCGTGCCGGAGGTGTAAATGATCAGCGCGGGGTCGTCCGCACGGGTGCGCACGGCTGCGAAATCCGCCGTCATGGATTGCATGCCAGCGTGGAAATCCTCCGCCCCCGGTGCAGGACCATCGACGCAGTACACGGTCTGCAGGTCAGGCAGATCCGCGCGAATCTGCGCAACCTTGCCCAGACTGCGCGCATCGGTGACCAGGACTGTTACGCCAGAATCCTTCAGCCGGTAGCGCAGGGCATCGACCCCGAACAGGGTAAACAAGGGCACGACGATCGCGCCGGCCTTGTAAGTCGCGATATGCGCAATGGCGGTTTCGGGCTGCTGCGGCAGCAGGATGCCGGCGCGATCGCCCGCGCGCAGACCGCCCCGAACGAACAGATTGGCCGCCTGGTTCGACAGGCGCTGTAAATCCGCGAATGTATAGCGCGCCGCTACACCGTCGCGCTGCTCATGAATCAGTGCAAGACGCGCGGCGTCGCCCGCCCACTTGTCGCAGATATCGACGCCGATGTTGAAATAAGCGGGAATGTCCCAGCGAAAGCCGCGGCGCAGCGCGTCATAACTGTCCAGCTTCGGCAACACGATCTCAGGGCAGCACTTGGATCTGTCTGACGAACTCGAGCGTGTAAGCCTTGCGAACGTCCATGCCCGCTTTGACCAGCCCGGCCTTGGCCATGAAGTGCGAAAGTCTGCTTCCAACGCTCGTGCGTCATGGTCGACAGGTAGAAACCGCCGTGTTCCG
>CAWJWT010000009.1:0-158915 GCA_963846655.1 uncultured beta proteobacterium
TCGGTTCAAATTTACTTGAACCTGCCCGTATTGGGCATCAACATGCCCAATACGGGTACGGAGTGAAATCCCGCGTTGCCAAATTGCCGACACGCCGCCACCCGGAAATCTCGTGCATCACGGCGCGGACACCACCGCGATCGCCTGTTGCGCGATGAGGGCGTGCATCGCCTTCGTCGGGTGGATCCCGTCCCAGAAAACATACGTGTCGGGTTGCGCGCACGTGAACGGCGGCTGATTCGGCGTCACGCAGGCGTCCGTCGCATTCGCGAAGCCATAGCGCGCCGGTTCCCCTATGACGTTGTTGACCGTCGTATAGATATCCAGAATCGTGATATCGATGCCCGAGGCCCGCAGGCCCTCTACCGCCGTTTGCAGTCCGGCGTTATAACTTCTGGCAAGTCCATCGGCGAACGCGGCGACATACGGACCGAAGGGTCGCGCAGCCGGCGTCTTGCCGATGTCGGGAACATTGACGACCAGGAATTTTTGCGCGCCGTGACCATAGAGCTGGATGATGGTGGAGGTCAGGCTCTGCAGAGCGTTGGCGATGTAAGGGCGAGGATCCGTGGTTGTCGCCGCTTCCAACGCATCCCGCACGTCGTTCGCGCCCATTTCGATCACCACTAGCGTGCGCGCGGGCGTTTGCGGAAAGTCGGTGCTATAGGTGCGAACCTGATCGGGCAGGTTGAAGCGACAGGGGAAATTTGCCACGGCTCTCGCGCCGCCAACTGCATAATTGCTGGCTTTCTTGCCGCCGTGCTGTAAGGCAGGCCGCACGTTGCCGGCAAGCGCAAGATAGCGCGCGAAACCTTCCACCCAGGTCGCGCCATTGGTAAAGTGATGGCCGCCGCGGGCATACGGGCCGTCCGGAATCGCCATGTCGTCCAGCGCGTCATACGGCGGGACGTTCTGGCGCGTTCCGCAAGCTCGGTTTGCGGGCTGGGCCAGCCAGATAAAGGCGTTTCCGGAATCGGACAGGCTGGTGCCGAAGACGACGATTCGATCGAAACTTGCCTTCGCTTTCTGGGCCTGGGCTGGAACCGCCGCGGTCAGCCCGGCGATGGTGACGATTGAAGCCAAAAGACACGACATTGTTAGCGCCCCGATCTTCATGACTTGTCCTCCTTGGTTAGGTACGGCATGACGAGGCCGCGATACCCCGACAGCAACCACTCTGCATGCCTGCTCGTGTTGCTGAGACATTTATAGGCTTCTCGAGTGGTTTTCGCAAAGCCGACTTGACGCCAGGTGGGTGGTGACTGCCTGGCGGGTGGCCTGCTCCGGAATCCGTGGGAGAATGCATCTATCGGGCATAAAGTATGCAGGCCCGGCCCTGTGGCGCATTTGAGGTTGGTCGTTTGTTGTTGCCGTCCAATACGAAAGATGACTGGATGAACATCGCGCTTCTCATCGATTGCGAAAACGCCAGCCCGAAGGCGATCCACGGCATTCTGAGCGAGTTGGCGGAGAAGGGTGTCGTCAATATCCGGCGAGCCTATGGCAATTGGAAGAAAGAGGCCGGATGGGAAGAAAAACTTCATCCACTCGCGATCCAACCCATACAGCAATTTGCTTACACGAATGGCAAGAACGCTGCTGACATGAGCATGGCCATCGATGCCATGGACTTGTTGTACACCGAGAGAATAGACTGCTATGCGCTGGTCACCAGCGATTCGGACTTCACGCCCCTGGTGATGAAGTTGCTGAGCAAGGGCAAACAGGTCATCGGATTCGGCGAGAGCAAGACGCCCGATCCGTTCAAGCGCGCTTGTTCGTTATTTATCCACACCGACGAATTCCGCGAGCCCACCGAAGAGAATCCGGTCTCCCAGAACCGGTTAAAAAAGACCCGGAATCAATTGCGCGGCGATTCCGAACTGATGAACGCCTTGCGTGAGGCAATTGACAGCACCAAGGACGAAGACGGTTGGTCGTCCATGCAACGCATCGGCGCTTACATCACGAATCACTCGTCTCTGAGTTCAAAAAACTACGGCTATGCACGATGGACCGATTTGATTCGCGCCACGGAATACTTTGATCTGGAAGCGCGGGAGAATCACTCTTTCTTCAAACCGAAGGTCGTTCCGAAGGGATAAGAGAAGGCGGTTCGATTCGGACCGCGATGGTTTTGAAAGTTGTTATACGTGTTTAGGCATATGTCTAGTATAACTACCGCGTCATTTCCGCTGATCGAAGCGCCGCCCGACCAACGCCGAGGCAATATTCGTTTTCTGGATATCGATAGCCCCACCGGCAATGCCCCAGCCCCAGGCGTCGCGCATGCGCTGTTCGATGGGGAAGGCCTTGCTGTAGCCGTAGGCGCCCATCATCTGCAGTGCATTGCCGGTGACTTCGCGCACCATTTCGTTGGCGAAGCATTTCGCGATCGAGCTTTGGCGGATGGAAGGCATGCCTTCGGAGGCACTCCAGACCGCCTGGTAGATCAAGAGGCGCGCAGCTTCTACTTTCATGGCCATGTCGGCGAGGCGCAATTGCACGGCCTGAAAATCGACGATCGGTTTGCCGAACTGCTTGCGCTGTTGAACGTAGTCCAGCACGTAATCCAGCGCGCCCTGAGCGATCGCAAGGCTCATGGTCGCGTTGCCGCAGCGCTCCAGGTCAAAGGCTTCCATGAGTTTGCGAAAGCCGCCGCCGGCCGACACGACGATGTTGCCTGCCGGTAATTGCACCTCGTCGAAGTGCATGTCGGCGGAGGCGATACCGCGGAACCCCATCAGCGGCTCGCGTTTGCCGAAGCTGAATCCCTTCGCGCCTTTTTCGACATAGACCGCACCGATTCCGCTGGCGCCGGGCTCGTCGGACATGCGGCAATAGACCAGATAGCCGTCGGCATGCCCCGCGCCGGAACACCAGCGCTTCTCCCCGCTGAGATGCACGACATCGCCTTTCACAGTTGCGCGCGTGCGCAAATCCGTGAGCGCCGATCCCGCATCCGGTTCCGACATGGCCACGGCGACGATGCATTCGCCGGCGACGACTTGCGGGATGAGGCGCTTGCGCAATGCCTCGGGCGCGAAATGCGCGATGGCGAGGATCGGCCCGAAGCAGGATTCGAACACCGGGAAAGCCACCGCCGGCGAGACCTTGGCAAATTCCTCGAGCACGATGACGGCATCGAGGTGGGAGAGTCCGTGGCCGCCGTATTGGTCCGGCAGATTGATGCCCAGATAGCCGAGTGCTGCGTAGCGCTGCATCATGGCGGCCGGGACCGGCTCGTTCTTCTCTTCCAGCTGTTGTGCAAGTCCGGGCAACTCCGTCTGCGCGAACTTGCGGGCAGCATCGCGCAGGTGCTCCTGCTCATCGGTCAGTCGAAAGTCCATGGCAGATCCTTTAAAGGTGATTGGTGAACGGGGCGGGCGATCGAGCCGGCATCATTGCATAAACGGCGCCGGTGGCCGGCAGCGCGTCCTTTGCCCGATTCTAGTTCACGGGTATACTTCGAGCCCGCAGAAACAGTGAACCTGAATGTCATTGCGCCGAGTGCGCGCGATGTCTGCAGGCACACACATCGACGATCATGGCCGTTCGTTCAGCCCTGCTGGTCATTGCCGACATCGGCGGCTACACCAGCTTCATGAAAGCACACAAAACAAGCCTGGCGCACGCGCAGGAAATCGTCGCGCGCCTGCTGGAAGCCTTGATCGATGCGGCGCCGGACTTGACGCTGCTGGAGATCGAAGGCGATGCCGCGTTCTTCTACGCCTGGCCGCAAGAAGGCGACGAGGCCGCGACGGCTCGGCGAGTGGCCGATCATGTCGTGGCGATGCATTACGCCTTTCATACCGCGCGCCAACGCATCCAGACGCTGAGCGACTGCGCCTGCGAAGGGTGCCGGGGTACGAGAAAACTTCAGGTCAAGTTTGTCGCGCACCTGGGCGAAGTCGCCCTGCAACGCGTCAAGCACATTACCAAGCTCGCCGGACTGGACGTGATCCTGGTGCACCGCATGCTCAAGAACACTGTGCCGGTACCCGAGTACATGCTGCTGTCGGAGCCGTTGTTCGAGCTGAGCGATGAAACGCTCCGGACCCGCACCGTGCCGCTCGCACAGGAGTTCGAAGGGCTGGGCCCGGTGCAGACTTATTTTGTCGACATCAAGGAAGTGGCCGCCGAGCTTCCTCCCGTGCCGAAGCGCACATGGCTTGCGCGCTTTCGCATGACAGGAAGCATTGTCGTGCGATCGCTTCCGTTCATGATGGGCCTGAGGAAGGCGCGCTTCGCGCTGGGGAAGAACAGATTGTAGAATGCATTTGCATCGTCTGGAGTGTCACGGTACGCCTGCTGGGCAGGACGTTGGCAAAGCAAAGGTCCGCTCGACTCTTTGAAGGAAGGAAACTCATGTCCGCGTACCGTCGCATGGCCGTTGTGCTTCTGCTCTGGATCGCGGTGCCGCTGGCGATGTGGGGTTGTGACAGAGAAAACCCGAAGCCGGAAAACACTGTTGGTGTCGGACCTTCTCCGGTTGCGCCGCAGCGCGTGCGGGAAACAAACGTGGAAGGTGTAACGGCGGAACTGGTCGAGTGCAAGCGCAAGGATGGCGTGTTGACGGTACAGGTGCGGCTGCGCAACGGTGGCAACAAGGCAGTGACGCTTTATCCGGTCACGGCTGGAAACTTCGATGCGTACTATGTCATGGCGGAGGACAAAAAATACTTCGTACTTCGGGACGAAGATAATACGCCGCTGGCACCGCTGATTAATCCTGGCGGAAGCGTGTTCGTGTCGCTCAATCCCGGTGAAATCTGGCTATGGTGGGCGAAATACCCTGCGCCGCCTCCCACGGTGAAAACCATCAGCTATATGACTTCTCTGACAGTCCCGTTCGATGATATCGCTATTACCGACGGGTAGCGGCCCGGTGCGTCAACATTTGCCAACTCCTTTGCTTGTTGCCGGCGCGTTGTTGTTGTCGCTGCCCGGCACATTGGCCGCGGATCAACCTTCGCCCGAGCAGGAACAGGCGGCACTGAAGCGCGCAAAAGTCCTGCGCATCATCGGGATTCCGGGCATTTCGCGTAGCCTGGAGGGTACGCTCAAGGAACTCGGCGCTCAGCTCAGCGAACAGGAGGTCACGATCGTTCTCGCAGAGGACACGCTTTTCCCGGCCGGCCAGATCGCGTTACGCCCGGAGGCGTTCGCTCAACTCGAGAAAGTTGCCGTGGTGCTGCGGGAGTACCCGGCGCGGCCGGTACGCAAGGCTTATCCCCTGGCGCCCGTTTTGATCGATGCTCCAGCGCATGCGGGAGGCGCGGAAGCCGCGACGACTGAAACAGCGGCGCTGCGCCGGCGCGGCGGTTTCAAGTTTTTCACGGCACTGACGCAGCGCTCCGAACCAATCGCCGCCAAATCCTATCAACCGCTTGCAACAGATTATTTCCTGGGCGCGCGCGAAGTCTGCAATGCTGAAAATGCCGCAGGCGCAAAGCAGGCACGCCATGAAACGCGCATGGGCGGCCAGGAAAACTCCCAAGTGCCCGATGAAGCCTTGCTGCAATTTCGTTTTGCGCACGAACATGGCGCTATTTTGCGTCAAGGGTGCGAGGGCCTGTCTGCATTTTTCCTGCATGCTTCACGCCTTGAGCACGCCGAGCTGCATCAAGACGAACGCGGACATGGTCACGATCATCAATGCCGTGACCAGCCATAGCACGGCCGTAACGAGACGATTGGGTGCGACTTCGGGCGGCAGGCGGCGGTGGCGCAAGTACACTACGGCGATGCCGATCACGGGAAGCATGAGCGCCAGCACGATGCCGCCGGCCTTGACCATCCGCACCGGTTCGCCGGTGCCGAAATAGACCGCACAGGGAATCACGGTCAGCAGCACGATGAACACGTTCTGATAGCGCATGCGCGCCGCGTGATTGTCGGGCGTGAACGCGCCGCTCAAGCGCGCGAGATCGGCGAAGATGCGCGAGTTGGCGGCGGTGGCCGAAAAAATGGTGCTGTAAAGCACGAACAGCGCGCCGACGTAAAACAGGTACAGGCCGAAGGTGCCCATCGTTTCGCTGTACATCGCGGACAACACCCGGATCGTCTCGTTGCCCTCAGGCACCTTGCCCAGCGTGTGCAAGATACCTGCACCCAGAAAGTAGAACGCGACGGTTGCCAGCGTATAGACCAGCATCGACACCAGGATGTCGAAGTGCATCACGCGGATCCAGCCTTTCGCGCGCCGGCGCCAGGCTTCGGTATTTTCGCGCGGGCCGGTAAAGCGCGCATAGCCTTTTTCCACACACCAGTACGGATAGGCAAACAACTCGCCGGAGTTCACACCGGTAATGCCGAACACGGCAATGGCGATGACGAGGCCTTTCTCGGGCAGGCCAAACTGCAGGCCCTCGCCGACCGCGCCCCAGGAGAAATATTCCGGATGGCCGGTCAGCACCGCAGCGGCGAACACGGTCATCACGGTGAAGGTCGCAACCATCCATACGGCCAGCAGTTCGATGCGCCGATAGCTGCCGCCCAACAGGGCGAGCAGCGTGAGTGCGGCCAGCACGACGACCCACACGCCGAGCGGAATCGCGGGCACCACGACTGCCATCACCTGGGCAACGCCGGCATACATGGCGCCGATCAGCGTGATGGACAGCAACGTCATGGCTGCCCAGCCCCAGACCACCCAGTTCACGCCGCGCAGGCGCGGCCCCGGAAAATGATTCATCGCCGCGAGCCCGGTTTCGCCGGTAGCGATGGTGTAGCGGCCCCATACCGCCTGCACGATGGTCTTGATGAGACAACTGCCGATGATGGCCCACAGCATGACGAAGCCGACATCCGCGCCCAGGCGTGTGGTGGCGATCAACTCGCCGGTGCCCACGATTGCCGCAGTCAGCAACATGCCGGGGCCGATGCGGCGCAGCGCGCCGGTGAAACTGCGCGGCGGCTCTTCGATCGACGCCGGATCGTAGGCGTATGGGTTGGCCGTGGCGGCGGGTGGTGGCGAAGCCGGATTCATAGCTACTCCTAATGCCGCTGCTTGCAGGCTGAGCGGGGCGTTGCTGCGTACGGCACATTCGACGTTTACTGGACTTTGGCGACGCGCGAATCTTTATGTCGTCGAGTACGGCGTCGAGCCCGGTGTCCTGTGGCTGCGCCGCGCCCGAATACGACGGGTGCGCACGACCGCCTCAGTGCATTGATCGATGCCGGCGTGCAGTCTTGCATATTATCGAGGGGCGTGCGCCGGCGAGTCACCGGTTGTTACTGTTTTCCCGTGACGAGATGCGCTAAGGTTGGGGTCAGGAGGCAAGACCTCATGATCGATCGACGTGATTTTTTGCGAATCGGTGCCGGCACGGCGCTTGGGCTTGCCGCAACGCCGGCGCGCACGCAATCCGATGCCGGTATCCGCCGCTATGCTCGCCTGGGGCGCACCGGGATCAAGATGTCGGATATTTCCTTCGGATCGGCGAGCATGTCCGACCCGGCGCTGGTCCGTCACGCGCTCGCGCGCGGCATCAATTACTTCGACACCGCCGAGAGCTATCGCTGGGGTAACTCCGAAGAAGCCGTCGGCGAGGCACTCAAAGGCCGGCGCAACGACGTGTTGATCGCCAGCAAAACCAAGGCTGGCGCGGGCGACACGCGCGTCGACATGATGAAGTCGCTGGAAGGGAGCCTGAAACGCCTGCAGACCGATCGCGTCGATGTGTATTTCAATCACTCGGTCAACGACGTTGCGCGCATGCGTAACCCGGAATGGGCGGAGTTCACCGAGCTCGCAAAGCGCCAGGGCAAGATCCGCTTCCGTGGCATGTCCGGCCATGGCAGCGAGCTGACCGCCTGTCTTGATTACGCCATCGATAACGATCTCGTGGACGTGATCCTGGTGGCCTACAACTACGCCCAGGATCCGAGTTTCTTCGAACGACTGCGCCACACGTTCCACTGGTCGGCGATCCAGCCCGACCTGCCGCGCGCGTTGGCCAAGGCAGCCAAAAAAGACATCGGCGTGATCGCGATGAAGACGCTGATGGGTGCGCGCCTGAACGACATGCGACCCTACGAACGGCCGGGTTCGACCTTTTCGCAAGCCGCCTTTCGCTGGGTGCTGGCTTCGCCGCATGTGCATGCCCTGCTGGTTTCGATGAACACCACTGCAGAGATCGACGAGTACGTGGCTGCCTCCGGCAGCGCCAAGATCAGCAGCAACGACCTGGAGTTACTCGATCGCTACGCGCTGCTGCAGGCCGGGCACTATTGTCAATCTGCATGCAACGACTGTGCGGGCAGTTGCCCGCAGCTTGTCGATATTCCGGAGGTGCTGCGCACCCGCATGTACGACGTCGATTACCGCGACCCGCTGCTTGCGCGCACCGAGTACGCTGCGTTGGGCAAGCCCGCTGAAGCGTGCCTGACCTGCGTCGCGCAACCCTGTTTGAAGGCCTGCAGTCAGGGCATCCCGATTGCCGAGTACACCCGCGATGCGGCGCGGCGGTTGGGGTGAGAAGCCGTGAAAGGCCGTGAAAGGCCGTGAATGTCGTGACGGTCGTGACGACGTGACGGTCGTGACGACGTGACGGTCGTGACGGCGTGACGGTCGTGAGGCCGTGAATGTCGTGAATGTCGTGAATGTCGTGAATGTCGTGAATGTCGTGAATGCCGTGAATGTCGTGACGTGTCGTGACGAGATACGGGTGACGGTCGTGACGTCGTGACGATCGTGACAGTGTGCCCGGCTAGAAGGCAGAGCTGGAGGCGTGATGGCAGACAAATCGCCAAGCTTGGAGAGCTGAGTCTGCCCCGCGACAGCTGGCACGCCGTCACGACCGTCACGCTCGTCACGTCGTCACGATCGTCACGACCGTCACGGATTCACGACCTTCACGACATTCACGACATTCACGATATTCACGATATTCACGGCCTTTAAGATGCCTCGCTTCCTCGCCCATTTCCTGTTCCTGCTCGCCGCGTGGACGCTGGTCATCAAGTACGTTTTTCCCATGGCGTTTGCGCTGCATGCGGGCGAGCCGCTGCTCACGCATGTCATGTGGGATTTCTGGTGGGTGGCGCACTTGTGGCTCGGCTGGGCATTGATTGCCCGGCCGCGTTATACCTTCGGCCTGGCACTTACGGTGTCGGTCGTCGAGATCGTCATCGTGGTGACCAAGTTCGTGCTGTTCCTGTCCGCGCCGCAGTGGGATATCTGGCGCACGAACTGGTTCATCAACAAGTGTTTCGTACTGGCGTGTTTCGTTCTATTGCTTGGTTACCTCGTCATCCATCGCAAGGACTTCGGTCACTCTCGCGTCGTAACGGTGTAGTCGCCGAGGGCTAAAATTCAAGTGGGGCGACCGGGCGCGGTTCACTGCACCTGTGCGAAGCGCCGGATTTTTTCTTCGTCCAGTTCCACGCCGAGCCCGGGTTTCTGCGGCAGCGCCATGCAGCCGTCGACCGGATCGAGTTGCACGGGTTCGGTGAGGTACCACTGGAAGACGTCGCTGCTGAAACCGGGCAGATCGTGAAACACCTCGACATACGGGCAGTTCGGAATCGCCGCGCACAGATGCAGGTGCGCGATGAAGCCCAGGCCGCCGCCGCCGTGATGCGGCGCGCAGAGCTTGTTGTGCATCTCGGCATACGCGCAGGCCTTGCGGATCTGCGTCATCGTTTCGCCGACCATCGCCTCGGGCTGCAGAACGTCATAGACATTGCGCTCGACCAGCCAGCGATATTCGTGCAGGCCGGTATTGTTCTCGCCGCCGGCGATCAGGATGTCCACCGCCGCGGCCAGCCGCGTGAGGTTGTCGAAGTCGTAGCGCGCGAGCGGCTCTTCGAGCCAGTACACGCCGAGGCGTTGCAGTTCGCGCGCGGTCTGTAACGCGCGCTCGTAGCTCCAGACCGGCCCGGGGTCGGGCTGCAGGGTGCCGGGCAACTGCGCCTGGTTGGCATCGACCAGCAACGTGAACCCGTCGCCTACGGCACGGCGCACCGCTTCGACCTGGGCGATGTCGGCCTTGATCGTATCCTCGTGGATGCGCAGCTTGGTCGCGCGCCAGCCGTCGGCCTTCACCCGCAGGATGTCCTCCGCGCGCCGCGCCGGCTCGCGCACCTCGATGCACGAGGCATAGGCCGGCATGCGATCGCGATAGCCGCCCCAGAGCTTGTACATCGGCTGGCCGCAGGCCTTGCCGATGATGTCCCAGAGGGCTATTTCCACGCCCCAGCCGGCGTTGGCATTGCGGAAGATGCGCGCATGCCGCTCCAGCGCAAACGGATCCTGGCCGATCAGTTGCGGCTTGATCCACGAATCGATCATCGGCGACACGGAGTAACCGGGTGAGCCGATGCCGACGATGCCTTCGTCGGTGAACACTTTGACCACGGTGCCGCCCCAGCGGCGCCATTCGCTGCCCGGCGCCCAGGCCGGCTTCATCGGCGCGGCCAGCGCCGGGCCGGCCAGTTGGAAAGTCTGGATGTCGGTGATTTTCACGATTGTTTGCCTCCCGGATGGAAGAAGGTATCGCAATTTGCCGATCCGGGCTCAAAAGATCTCGGCGGTGCGCCGCCCTGCACCAAATCCGCAAGCAGTGCTGCGCGAGGGGCGAATTCATCGTGTACACGCGCGAACGAACTTGGGCGAGGTGCAGGAGTTCAATGCTTCGCATGGAAGGGTTCGGCCACAGCGACCGCTTCCACAGAAATGCCCGCGCGGGTAGCCCGCCGACTATAGGCGCAACACACGGGGAGGGCTGACCTGATTAAGGGGCGCCCACACACATGGCGCGCCCCGAATCAGGCGGGTACAGCTGAACGTTCTCCGGCCGGATCGGCGTTCAGAACCGGTACTGCAGCCCGACCGAAATGAGATCGATGTCGGATTCGCCGGTCGTATCTTCATCCCCCACCCTGAAATGGCGCTCGAACTCCGCGCGCACGGTGAAATTCGGCGTGATGCTCACCATCCCGCCGATGCCAAGCAGGGGCGAGGCCCCGCTCTCGCTTTCAGACGCCGAAGCCGTGCCGCCGGGGCCGGTGGCGGTGAAGTCGAAATCGAGGTCCCACAAGCTCACGCCGGCACGGCCGAAGAGCGAGAACTGGTTGCCGAGCGGCAGGATGCCCAGCGCGGAGAGATCGATGCTGTAGGCCGTCCACTCCCCATTCCCGGTACCGCTGCCGCCGGACGTGATTACGGAATTGAACGTGGCTTTGCCCAGATCGGTATAGCCGCCCTCGACCGCGAAGTACTGGTTGAACTGGTAGCCGCCGTAGAGCTTCCAGCCAAAATCCGTTTCGTCCACGCTCGTACGCGCGGTGAGACCCAGCGACGCAAACGTGCCATCGATGTCGCCGCGGTCCACATTGGCCCTCGACTGGCCCGCAGCGAGTCCGATGTAGCCGCCCATGTCTGCCGCCGCCACCGGGTTCGCGATCAGTCCTCCTGCGAGCGCGAACGCAACAGTGCTGAGCCCGCTGATGATTCCGTTTCGAATGTTCATCATGATGTCCTTTGCTGGTGAGTAGGAAAGTGCAGCCACGAATCGTTGGATGACGGGGTTTTTCTTCATGCCACCCTCGAAGTCCATTCTGAAATAACCGTGCGGCAGTGTCCACCGCAAGCAAGCCATGACTTTATGCGTTACGGTTCTTAAGCCCGATGCGACAGGTCGCGGGCGCGGGCCAGAAGCGTGTATTTGCAGACCAGATCCGGGGCGAGCGTGGGCGGCCAACGGCCTTGGTCGATATAGCTGATGAACTGGTCGAGCACGGCGGCGAAATGTGCTTCATGCCCGGTGCGCAACGCTTCGGGGATGGTCAGGCGCATGACAGGCCCGTCACGGCGGTAGCCAACGCCGGGGAACACGGGCTGCAGCGCATCGAGCGCACGGACCAGCGCCCGCTCATTGACCGCGCCGTTGCCGGGCGGCTGCACGCTCAGGCGCGTGAGATAACCCGTCTCGGGCCCCTGGTCGACGATCAGGTCTGCGCGCGTGCCGCGGGCGACTGCATAGTGGGTGTCCCCGCCCCCCTCCGGAATGGCCAGATTCCACAGCGATTCGATGCGCACCGGCACGCCGCGCAGGCGGTAATCGATGCTGGCATTGCACAAATAGTCGAGTGTGTCACCGCGCACGTGTTCGCGGATCGCCGCCGGAAAGTCGTCGAGGCCGGTGATGCGGCTGAAAATTTCTCGCGGCACCACGGTGGGCCACTGCTTCGCCGAGCGCAGTTGCACGTCGCGCCCGTAATCGAGCAATACGCCGTTGCCGCAAAACCATTGCGCGAGGTCCACCAGATGCGTGGTGACATCCATCATGCCTTCGCCCTGCACGGCGGTGTCGAAGAACCAGGCCGGGCGGCGCAGAGGGCGGTCATTCACGATCTTGTACAAATGGTGAATGCTGCGAAATGCCAGTGCGGGCTCGGTCCCGGTGCGGCGGAATTGGCCGAACAGGTCCGGCGCGCGGGCCAACGCCTGCTGCAGCTGGGTGGCGATCTGGTGACGTTCGGTCATGATGTCCATCGCCAGCGGGGGGCGCGCGGTGGCCTCGTGCAGCAGGTCGAGCTCGTCGGCGCCGATCAGCCAGGGCTTGTCGCCGAGCACGTAAAAGCCTTGCGCATGCAAGCGGCCGATCGATTCCATCTTGATGTCATTGCGCCCCGAGAGAATCACGATGTCCCCCGCGCGCTCGGCCAGCAGGCGCTGCATCGGATCGGCACCGCGTTGCACATGCAGCTTCCAGCGGGTCGGCGCTTGTGCCCGCTCGTTGAAGCTCGCGACCATCCGCAGGAAGCCCTCGACATCCGGTCCGTCGGGCGCGTAGACGTAGACATCGTCACTCAGACGCGGATGACCCTGTCGCAAGGTCAGGCCTGCATGAAAATGGCCGGGGTTCAATATGATCAGCGTATGGCGCGCGTTGTCCGTGTTTTTGGCGGCGGCGGCTGCGTCGCGCGCGCGGACGAAGGCGGCCGGTGCAAGGGCTGCGCCCAACGCTGCGCGCAGAAAGCGGCGACGGCGCGATGCCGGACGATCGGTGGGTTCGTTCATTTTTTCTCCCCAGGTTGGACAGAGCCTCGATTGCGCCTCTCGCATCACCCGCCCAATGACGGACACCGTTCGGGGTGTTGGGTTCCCGGTGCGCAAGTATCATCGGTGGGGAGGGCACGAGCATCAACGTGGATCGACGTCGCGCGCCGCAAACCGCGTTGCGTTCGATCTTACGCGCGGCGAACCCATCACGATCGGCAGGCAGCCGGACAGGTCACGCGTTACGCTGATGCTCGCGTCACATCCTTCGGCGTGGCGCGTGCCTGAGCTTCAGCGGTACTTATTCGCGCATTTGATGATCGCGCTGTTGTCGCCGGCTTCGAGGCAGGCGCGCGCGTCGCGATGGCGCTCGACTTTGGGACGCGTATTACGCAGGCGAGCTTCCGGTATTTCCATCGACGGAGCGGCCTCGGGGTCGGACATCGCCGACGGGGTGTCTTCGGCCGAAGGTTCGGCGGTCGCAGCCGGCGTGTCCTGCGCAAGCGCCGAGCCAATCATGAACAGCCAGGCAATGGCGCCTGCTGCGGCAATGAACGGTTTGATCTGCATGATGAGCGCGTTCCTGTTGGTCTGCACCCACTGATGATCCAGCGGGGCCCGGGCTTCGTCAAGCAGTTACTGTGCCGCTAATATGCCGATGGCGTGTCAGCGCGCGGGCTTGTCGTCAGGTGGCGACGGCGGAGCCGGTATCCAGCGCGGGAGGTACGGCTGGCTGCTCGGCGAAACTGCGCGACAGGGCAATCAGTTTCCAGCCTTTGCCCGCTTGCAACGGCAGGGACTCCGCGGTCATCACCGTGAGTCGCCCTTTGGGATCGACGGCAAACAGGCACACCGCTTCAGGGTTCTGTGTCGAGTAGCTCTCGAGCGTTGTCCCTTCGCCCAGTTCGATCACCGCGATCGCGCCGCCTGCGGCCAGCAATTTGCTGAGCTTGCTGTAACTGGCATCCTTGTCGAACAATTGTTGTCCGGCCTGCGGCGCTGCAATGCGCAAGTTCTCCGGTTGCCCATCGAGCGTGGCGAACAGCGCATAGACATTTTTCTTGCCGAACTCACGCAGGTAGCGAATGACCGACAGGCTGTTGAGTTCGGGGCGCGGCGACAGGGCCAGCAAGCCGCCGAAGCCGATCAACTCCAGATGACGGTCGGCGTGCTCCGAGACGGGGTTGCCGTAATACGTGGCGAGACCCTCCTTGCGCGCGGCCGTGAGGTTGTCCCATGACGTGTCGGCAAGCAGCGAGCGATAGCCGATCTTGCGCAGCGCGATCGCGATCTCGCGCGCGAGGCGGTTGGCGCCCACGATCAGAAATCCTTTCGGCTCGGGTTCGGACACGCCGAGCATGCGCGCCAGCCAGCCGGCGCTCATGCCCTGCACCAGGACAGTGCCGATGATGACCATGAAACTCAGCGGCACCAGATAGTCCGCCTGCGGATATCCGGCCTGTTCGAGCCGCAGTCCGAACACGGCGCTGATGGCAGCGGCCACGATGCCGCGTGGACCGATCCAGCCCAGCAGCAGGCGTTCACGCCAGTTGAGCTTGCTGCCGATCGTAGCCAGGGCGACTTTCAACGGCCGGGCGATGAACTGCATGGCGATGAATATGCCGAGTGCGGACCAGCCGAGCTTCTGGAACAGGGAGAAATCCATGCGCGCGGCCAGCACGATGAACAGCCCCGAGATCAGGAAAATCGACAGGCTTTCCTTGAAATTGAGAATGTCGTCGACGTGCACGCCGCGCATGTTGGCGAGCCAGATGCCCATGACCGTCACCGCCAGCAACCCGGTCTCGTGCTCGATCGCGTTCGAGAAGGCGAATACGCCGAATACCGTGCCGAGCACGGTGAAGTTATGCAGGTATTCCGGCAGCCAGCCGCGGCGCAGGGCCTGGCCCAACGCATAGCCGGAAGCCGCGCCGATGGCGATGCCGGCCAGCACCATCTTGCCCAGCGTCAGCAGCGTCTGCAGCAATGCCGTTTCGCTGCCATAAGCGATGATGAACTGGAACGTCAGAATCGCCAGCGCCGCACCGATCGGATCGATCAGGATGCCCTCCCAGCGCAATACATTGCCGACGTTGGCTGACGGGCGCACGGTGCGCAGCATGGGCACGATCACGGTCGGGCCGGTGACCACCATTACGGCCCCGAACAGGGTCGCGATGCCCCACGAGACATCGATGAGCCACATGGTCAGCAGCGTGGTGCTGACCCAGCTGATGAGCGTGCCGAGCGTGATCAGGCGGATGACCACGCGCTCGACGCCGCGGATCTCGGTGAAGCGCAAAGTCAGGCTGCCTTCGAACAGGATGACTGCCACGCACAGCGAAACCAGCGGAAAGAACAGGTCGCCGAACAATTCATCGGGCCTGACCAGGCCGGTGACCGGCCCGGCGAGCAGGCCGGCAATCAGCAGGAACACGATGGCCGGTAGTTTCAGGCGCCAGCCCAGCCATTGGCAGAAAATGGCGACCACGCCGATACCGGCAATAAGCAGGGCGATGTCTTCCTTCATGCGCGGCGCCGCGCGCGGGCGCGATCTAAAGCTACGACAGCGTAAAGCGGAAAACTCGTTTGCATGGGGCAAGGGCGGTCAAAAAAGCGGACGCGGCAGAACATAGCACAACGCCGTGCGCCTCCGGAGCGCAATCGAAACAGGGCAGTGGCCGGCGCGCGACGTGGCGGGCCGGGACCCCTGCCTGAGGCGACGCAGGCTGCGCAGGTTTGACTTCATTCCGGCCGCGGGCATAGCATGCACTGGCGATGGCCGAGGCAGCATGCGCCCAGCCGTCGTTGCGACTGTCGCCTTATAAAAAATTCCAACCGGAGGAGAAAAATCATGTTGCCCAGAATCAGTTGGCCGCGTTGGATGGCGCGGATCGTTGCTGTCGCCGCATTCGCTGCGCTCGCGTCTTGCCAGACCATGGCGACGCACAGCACGTCGCAGAAGGACGGCTTTTTCACCACGCGCGACGGCGTGCGCCTGCATTATGTGGAAGCGGGGTCAGGCAAGCCCCTGGTCCTGATTCCGGGCTGGTCGCAGACCGCTGCGCAGTTCAAGCACCAGATCGACGGGCTCAGCGACAAATATCGTGTGATCGCCATCGACATGCGCGGGCACGGCGAATCCGACAAACCCGCCTACGGCTACCGCATTCACCGGCTCTCCGCCGACGTGCACGAGTTCCTGGAAGCCAAGGGCCTCAAGGAGGTCACGCTGGCCGGGCATTCGATGGGGTGTTCGGTGATCTGGGGTTACTGGGAGCTGTTTGGCGCGGACCGGGTATCGAAGCTCATCCTGATCGACCAGATGCCGATGATCACCGCCAATCCGGTCTGGCCCGAACAGGAGAAAGTCGACGCCGGCGCCATCCTCGACAAGAACTCGCTCTACGACGTGACCAATTCGCTGGCAGGGGTGGACGGGGTCAAGACCACCGAGGGGTTCATCACCGGCATGTTCACCAAGCAATATCCGCGTAACGATCTCGACTGGGTGATCCAGCAGAATCTGAAGATGCCGCGGCCGTACGCCGCGCGCCTGCTCTATGACCATGCGACCAACGACTGGCGCGACCAGATCCCCCGCATCAACATACCGACCCTGGTCGTCGGTGCGAAAACCAGCCTGGTGGGCTGGAAATCGCAGCAGTGGATCGGCAGCCAGGTGCCCGGCTCGCGCGTGGAGATCTTCGAGGAAGCCGAAGGCGGCAACCATTTCATGTTCATGGAGAACCCGCAGAAATTCAACCGAATCGTGCGCGAATTCATGGGCTAGGTGCACCCTCGCCGGGCCGGCCGGTCAAGCGCCCCGCCGGCCCGATTCATTCGATGCGACGCGCCGAACGTCGCACCGCGTCCTGCCTATTCGGAACCTAGCACCCCGATTCAGATCAAAACCAGGAGGTTTCTCCCGGTATATTTCCTGCACCTGCCGAAGGAAGTGCCCGCACCGGCGCCATGCATCTTCCTGTTCTGGACCAGGGTGGGGTGCCCGCCTTCTGAACTTTCCAGACCGGATTTACAAGGATTTCCTGATGTCGGATTTATCGAGTGCCAGCGACGACGCCTCCGGATCGAGTGGATTTTGGTCGGCCATCAAGAAGGCTGCGAACCGGGTGCAGGACTGGTTCGTGATCCAGTCGATGCCGGTCAAGCTGACGATCGTCGTCATTGCCATCCTTATTCCGGTCACCGGCATCTATTCAATCGTGGTGTTGCAGAGGCACGCTACGGTCGCGGAGCAGATCCGCAACATGTCCATCACCGGTAAAACCGGCGAGGGGATCTGGACGTTCAACGACAAACTGCCGGTGGTGTTCGGCACCGGCTCGGTGCTGAGCTTCCTCGAGACCAATCCGGTCGAGCGCATCACGGTGATCTACAAGCCGCTGATGTGGAATGTCTCGGAGCGCATCGTCCTGATCGAGTCGCAGGGCAAGCAGTACGCCTATTACCCGAGCGACATGGAGACCAAGATCTTCGCCGACAAGGCCGTGACCGCGCCGTGGGGCGGCAAGCTGGTCTTCGTGCCGCGCGCGCGAGCTCGACAGCGCCAGCGTCGACATGCTGGAGCGCCTGGACGCAGCGCTTCGCCGGCGCCCGCCCGCAGTCCGAGAAGGACGGCTGGAAGGCCGGCGTCAGCGGCGCGCTGTCGGCGGCGCTGACGCTGGGCCTGCTGGGCTTCCTGTGCGTTCCAGCTCAAGGGCCAGTTCAAGTCGCTGCAAGTTCATCGAGCCGGCGCAGGTGCAGCGGCTCGCATCGACGACCTGGTGGGCATGGACGACATCAAGGCCGAGGTGGCGCAGATCAAGGACCAGTACCAGCGCCGCGCCGAATACGCCGAGTACGGCATCAACAAGCCGTTCAACGTGATGTTCAGCGGCCCGGCCGGCACCGGCAAGACCAAGCTGGCCAGCTACCTGGCCAAGGAGCTGAACCTGCCGATCCTGTTCCACTCGGCGGCCAACCTGGAAACCGGCTATCGTCGGCGGGCGGCTCGCAACACGCTCAACCGCATCATGGCCATGGCCAAGCGGCGCAAGCGCTGCATCGTCTTCCTCGACGAGGCGCAGGACCTGTTCATGAAGCGCGGCGGCCACCGCAAGTTCGACGACGACACGCAGAACACGCTGCTGGCCGTGCTGGACGGCGTGCGCAGCAAGAGCGAGGCCGAGATCATCTGGATCGTGGCCACCAACTTCAACAGCGAGTCCATGCAGATGGACGAGGCCATGCTGCGCCGCTTCCAGATGAAGGTGGACTTCCGCCTGCCCAACCGCGAAGAGCGCGCTGGCCATCATCGGCCACTACCTCGCGCAGCGCGCCGACAAGGTGCTGCCCGACCTGGACCTGCGCCACCTGGTGGAGATCACCGAAGGCCGCAGCCCGGCCGACCTGGAGACCATCGTCAACCAGGCCGGCATCACGCGCGGTGCAGGCCGGCGAGATGATCGGCGACGATACGCTGATGCAGGCCGCCGAGCGCGTGCTGGTGGGCAACGTCAACACCAACACCACCAAGGAGCGCGAGCGCGACCGGCGCATCATCGCGATCCACGAGATGGGGCCATTTCCTGGTGGACTTCGAGCACGAGCGCAAGCTGGCCGGCGGCGACTGGGAGCAGATCCAGGCCGACATGAAGACCATCAAGATCTCGCTCAAGGCCAACCCGCGCAACAACGCGCTGGGCTTCGTGTTCCACAAGCAGGGCACCAACCTGCTCAAGACCAAGGGCGACATCGAGCACGACGTGCGCGTGCTGCTGGGCGGCATGGCCAACGAGGAGCTGTTCTTCGGCGAGGAGGGCACCACCAACGGCGCCCACAACGACATCACGCGCGTGACCAAGCTGCTGCACCACGCGGTGGCCGAGATGGGCATGTACCGCAAGACGCGGCTGAACTTCGGCGCGCTGCCAACGACGGCGGCGCAGCGCGCAACGTGGACGAGGAAACGCGCGCCATCATGGAAGCGCAGAGCGAGCGCCTGTACGGCGAGACCAAGGCCGCGCTGGCGCGGCCTGAAGCCGCTGACCGAGCACCTGGCCGGCAAGCTGATGGAAGCCGGCGAGATGAGCCTGAAGGAGGCGCTGTTCGAGATTCGCAGTTTCGAAGCGACGATGCAGCCCAAGGCGCAGGTCAGATCGCTCGCCGAGCGCGTGGATTCCAAGCTGCACTGAAGCCGACGCCCGCGGGCGTCGCGCCAGCGCTCAACCGCCCGGGCCTGCAACCGGCGCACGCACGGCCGGCGGCGCTCACCGCTATACTCTTGCCCTTCTGCCTTGATCCCCGGGTTTTATGTATCAGCAATACTTCGGGCTCGCCGAAGCGCCGTTTTCCATAGCGCCGGACCCGCGCTACCTGTATCTGAGCCAGCGCCATCAGGAGGCGCTCGCGCATTTGCTTTACGGGGTGAACGGCGACGGCGGTTTCGTGCTGCTCACCGGCGAAGTGGGGGCGGGCAAGACCACGGTGTGCCGCGGCCTGCTGCAACAGATCCCCGCCACCTGCGATGTGGCCTACATCTTCAATCCGCGGCTGACCGTGGAGGAACTGCTCTCGACCATTTGTGCGGAGTTCGGCATCACGATTCCGCGCGGCAACACCAGCATCAAGGTGTTCGTCGATTGCATCAATGCCTATCTGCTGGATGCCCATGCCCGGGACCGGCACACGGTGCTGATCATCGACGAAGCGCAGAACCTCTCAGCCGACGTGCTCGAACAGATGCGCCTGCTGACCAACCTGGAGACCGACAAGCGCAAATTGCTGCAGATCATTCTGCTCGGCCAGCCCGAACTCGCGCAGTTGCTCGAGCGCCCGGAACTGCGCCAGGTCAGCCAGCGCATCGTCGCGCGTTATCACCTTGGACCGCTGAGCAAGTCCGAAACCGCAGCCTATGTGCGCCATCGGCTGGAAGTGGCGGGCGCGCTCCGGCCGCTTTTTCCGGCATCGCTGTTGGGGCGCGTTTACCGGTTGAGCGGGGGGATTCCGCGTGTCATCAACGTGCTGTGCGATCGCGCGCTGCTCGGCACGTACGTGCAAGGCAAGGAGCGCGTTGATCGCGCCACACTCGCGCAGGCCGCGCGCGAAGCCTTTCCGCAGGGCGGGCCCCGCAGCCTCGTGATGCCCCTGGCGATGGTGCTGATCTTCGTGCTGGGAGGCGCGCTGGCGATACTGCTCAACCGCCTGGAACTGCGTGACGCCGCGCCGGGCGCCGTGCGCGCCATTACGGGAAATCCCGTTGCCGAAACGCTGCCTGCGCAACCCGCGCAAGCGGCCGCGGCGCCCGCGCCTGCACCGTTGCCGGCGGCACTGGCCTGGCCCGCGACCGAAGAACGTTCGCGCAACGAGCAAATGGCGTACGACGCGCTGTTTGACGCATGGAATGCGGCCTATCAGGGCGCCGATGCGTGCATGCAGGCGGAGAATCTCGGCCTGCGCTGTCTCACGGCGCGCGGCGGTCTGAACGATCTGAGACAGATCAATCGGCCTGCGGTGCTGGTTTTGCGTGACGAGCAGGGCGAGATTTTTCACACCGCGCTGACTGCGCTCGACGATCAGGGCGCCACGTTCACTATCGGCGGCTCAAGCAGCACCGTCGCGCTTGGCGCGCTGGCGGCGCAATGGGCAGGCCAATACACGTTGCTCTGGCGATTGCCGCCGCAGGCGCGCGACAGTATCCGCGCAGGTGAAAGCGGCCCGGCCGTGCAGTGGCTGGCCCGCCAGCTTGCGCTCGCGCGGGGAAGTGTGGCCGACACGGGCAGTTCGGAGATGTTCGACGAAAGCCTGCAACGTCAGGTCAAACAGTTTCAACTCAACCAGGGATTAGTTCCGGATGGCCTTGTCGGCCCCCAGACCGTGATACGCCTCGCCGGCGTAGGGGACCCCACGGCGCCGGAATTGCTGCCCCGGCAAAAGGGGCGCTAGGCATGTCTTATATTCTCGATGCATTGAGGAAGTCCGATCTGCAACGCCAGCGCGGCGCTACGCCGACGCTGCTCGCGGCGCAGGCAGCGACGGCGCCACCACGGCGCTCGCCGATCGGCGTGTACGCTTTGCTCGCAGTGCTGTTGCTGGGCATCGGCGTCGCCATCGGCTGGTGGCGGCCTTGGCAGGATGCGCCAATGCCCCGCGAGGCGATCGTCGTCAAACCGGATGCTCCCGCCGCGAACGCACCGGCCCCTGGCCCTGCTGCCATCAGCCCGCAGCCGGGAGCGCAATCGCCGTCAGCCAGCGCACTGCAATCTGCGCCAGCGCCCGCGGAACCCGTCGGCGCGGTCACGCCACCAGCGCAATTGCCTGGAACCCTGCGGCCAGCGCCGGCGGTTTCGGCCAAGCAAGCGAAGCCCGAGGGTGGCGTCCCGAAGGTCAGCGGCCTGCCGCGAACCGCGGACGCGCAGGCACCCGGCAGCGGCGCCGCACCATCGCAGCCGGCTTCGATTTCGAGCGAACCACCGCCCATTACGATGAAGGATCTGCCGCTGTCGATCCGCGCGGAACTCCCGGCGATGAAATTTACGGTCCACGCCTGGTCGGCCGATCCCGAGCGCCGCCTGGTCGGCATCGATGGCCGGATCCTGCGCGAGGGCGACACCGTGGCGCCGGGATTGAAACTCGAGGAGATTACGCGCGGGGGCATGATTTTCGACTTCAAGGGGTACAGGTTTCAGCGGGGAGTGAAGTAAGGAATGGCCGTGAATGCCGTGAATATCGTGAATGTCGTGAATGCCGCGCCGTAAAATGCCGTGACGTGACTTACGTTGTTCTGGTTTTTTCTCGAGGCACGTAACAAAGCGTTAATTCCATTCCTTTCCGCAATCGCGGGGCACGCATTCGGAATACGATATTCACGACATTCACGATATTCACGACATTCACGGCATTCACGGTAGTTTAAAGTATCGCGATGGCGAACCCGCTTTCAAATGTGGCGTGGGACCATTGCCTGCTGGAGCCTTCCCGCAACCGGCAGGCCGAGGCGGCATTGCGCCGGGAAACCGGCGCCGTTCCCGGCTGGCTACGCTACTTTCTGAGTTGCCCGTGGCTGGCCCGGGCCGGGAACGAACTGGGCGTGTACGACAGGCTCCTGGTGCACCTGGACTACCAGACCATAGATTTGCTTGCGCTGGTCGTGAGCCGCGAGAACGCCTGCCGCTATTGTTACTCCATCACCCGAATGCAGCTGCGCGTGCTGGGTATGTCGGAGTCGCGCATGCAGGAGCTGGAGCAACGGCTTGCCAGCGACGCGTTGGATGCAAGGGATGCGGCCATCGTGCACTTCGCGCGGCGCTTTACGCGCTGCACGCCGCTCGTTACACCGCGTGACCTCGACCCGTTGCGCGATACGGGTCGCAGCGACGCTGAAATCCGCGAAATTGCATTCGCCGTAGCCTCGGTGGCATTTTTCAATCGCATTGCGACGATCCCGGCATTACCGCCGCAATCGTGGGAGCAACTCACCGATCGCTGGTTTGCGCCGCTGTTACGTCCGTTTCTGGCGCGTTTCTTCAGGGGTGTGCGCAAGCTCGGGGCACCGATGCCGTTCGTTGCGCAACCGGATGGGCCTTTCGCGGAATTGCTGGGACATTACCGGGATTCACCCGTCGGGCCGGTACTGGCCCGCACACTGGATGGAATGTGGAATTCTTCGATTCTGAGCCGCCGCTGCAAGGCGCTGATGTTCGCTGTGATCGGGCACGGCCTGGGCTGCGAGAGTTCCCGGGCCGAGATGGCCGCGATGCTCGAGAGCGAAGGCATGAGCGTCCAGGATGCCGAAAAAATCATCGCGCATCTTGGCGGTGACGCTCTGGCCAGCGACGAAAGCGCGTTGCTCGCCTTTGCGCGCGATACCATCTGGTACGAGCCGATCCAGATTCAGCGCCGCGCGCGCAGTTTGCGGGACCAGTTGTCCGTCGCGCAGTTCGTCGAGGCGCTAGGGGTAGCCTCGCTCGCCAATTCTTTGAGCCGGCTTTGCGCCGTGCTTCCGAACCGGCTGTGAGCGCGAATCTGCTGCTCGTATTCGTATTGATGGCGGTGGCAGGAGCGCTTTTTGCGTGGCAACAGAGGCGTGTGCGCGATTTACGCACACGCATCGAAGCATCCACGGTCGAACTGCAGCGCCTGCAACAGTCGTGTGCCATGCTTGCGCCGGCCGGTGTGGTCGAACGCTTGTTTTCGGATGGCCCGGAAAGCATTGCCGAGCACAAGATGTTTACCGCGATGTTCACCGACCTCGCAGGTTACACCGCGCTGGCCGAGCGGCTCGAACCGAAGGTGCTGGCGCAAGTGCTCAATGGCTATTTCCAGCTTGTGAGCGACTCTGTCACCGACCACCGCGGTCGGATCGGTACTTTCCTGGGCGATGGCATCCTCATTTTCTTCGGCGCACTGGAGCCTAACCCCTGGCAATGCAACGACGCCGTGCAGGCTGCCCTCGCCATACGCGCCGCCCTCGCGCGTTATAACAGCGAACTCGCGCGGGATGGCCTGCCCAACATCGTCATCGGGGTGGGCATTCATCGCGGGCCGGGGCTTGCTGCGCTGATCGGCAGCCGCGACCGGCGGGAATACACGGTAGATGGGTCCGACCTTGAACATGGCTGCGCGGGTGCAAGCTCTCACGCGCGAGCATGGACGGGATATTCTGATTACCGAATCGGTGCGCGAACAACTCGATCCGCGCGTTCGATTGGCGGCAATGCCGGCCACGCCGGTCAAGGGCATCGCGGAACCCGTGGTGACCCATGCCGTGCTCGGATGGCGCGAGACGAACATTACCCTCGCCGAACCAGAAGCGATTTCTCTGCTCAAACGTGACGTTTGAAAAGTAAACCGATTGCAGCGCGCGGCAACGCTTCGCGCCCGCGCGCTGAAGCGAAAGGAGTCAAGCATGAGAACCATTTCCCGTCGTGAGGTGCTCGGTGTGATGGGCGCCGCAGCAATGGGGCTCGTCGTTCCATTGCGCGCACAAGCGCAATCGTCGCGCCAGCAATCCTGGCCCCTCAATACGCCGCGGCGCACCGGCATACACGACGTCGCGCCAGCCCCCGATGGCGGCGTCTGGTTCACCGCGCAGGCGAGCGGCCATCTCGGCTATTTCGACCCTGCGACGGGGCGTACCGAACTGATCGCGCTCGGCGCCAATTCCTCACCCCACGGAGTCATTCAAGGGCCCGACAAAGCCGCGTGGATCACGGACAGCGGCCAGCAGGCCATCGTGCGCGTGAGCTGGCCGGACCGTGCTGTCAAGGCGTTTGCGTTGCCCGAGAAAACGCCGTATGCGAACCTGAATACCTGCGCGTTCGATGGCGATGGAGATCTCTGGTTTACCGGGCAAAGCGGTGTCGTCGGCAAGGTCGCAATGAAAACCGGTGCAGTCATGGTGCGGGAGTCGCCTCATGGACGCGGGCCTTACGGCATGTGCAGTACGCCCAAGGGCGATATCTGGTGGGCCTCGCTTGCCGGGTCTTTCATCGCGACGGTGGATCGGCGCACCGGGCAGTCCGCGGTGGTAGAACCGCCGACCAAGCGCCAGGGGGCGCGCCGCGTGTGGAGCGACAGCCGCGGTCGTATTTGGGTCAGTGAATGGGTCAGCGGCAATCTGTCGATGTACGATCCGGCCTCCAAGAAATGGCGTGTCTACAAGGTACCGGGGGACAATCCGAAGACCTATGCGGTCTACGTCGACGATCGCGATCAGGTCTGGGTCAGCGAGTGGCGCGGAAATGCGATCTATCGCTTCGATCCGTCGAGGGAGCAGTTCGAGCGCTTCGGATTGGCGCGCGAAGCGGCCAACGTTCGCCAGATCCTCGGCCGACCTGGCGAAGTGTGGATCCCGGAGAGTGGAACGGAGTTTATTACGGTGATAAGGACGTGACGACGTGAGGAGGGCCGTGACGACGTGAGGACGGTCGTGACGACGTGAGGAATGCCGTGACGACGTGAATCGTGACGGCGTGACGGTCGTGAACGGCGTGACGTCGTGACGGTACGTGAATGCCGTGAATGTCGTGAATATCGTGAATGTCGTGAATATCGTGTCCCTAAAGGGATACCGGGCTCTGCCCATGAATGTCGTGTCCCTAAAGGGATACCGGGCTGCGCCGAGAACGGCGTGAAGGCGCGCCCGTCCGGCGGGATCCGGGAGTATGCTTCCTGGATGTCTTGTATCGACCTGAATCGAGCCTGGCTTCGTTGGCCGATCCATCGCGCATTCCGACGGAGCGCTCAACTGCTTGGCAGATACGTGATGGCGCTCGTGTGTGTAAGCTTGTGCGCCTGTGGCGGGGGCGGGGGCAAGTCGGCGCCGCCTGCGAGCGAGCCGCGCACCTGGATGATGGGCTTCGCGCCCATCCCGCCGCGTCTGACCACAGCGGCGGTCCTCGAGGGGATCGATCGCTGGAGCCAGCGCGCCGAGATTGCCGCCATCCACGAGGAATTGCCCTGGACCGATCTGCTCGGGGGCATGACGCCGGATGCCATACTCGATCGCGACAAGGTCCAGCTCGTCGATTACATGCGCGCCAGGGGACTCAAATTGTTTTTCATGGGCGATCTGACCGACGGCCTGTCGCGCGGGGAAGAGCCGCCGCAGTTACGCGCGCTCGGCCGCAGCATCAAGGAGCCTGCGGTCCAGCAACTCTATCGCGACTACCTGCTTGCAGTGGATCGCAAGCTGCATCCCGAGTTTATCGGGCTTACCTCGGAAACGAACCTGGTTCGCGCCTTGGCGCCGCCCGACGTCTATGACGCGGTCGTGACGGCCGCTAACGTTGCCGCGGCAGATTTGCGCGCAGCGGCGACGCCGGCAACGCTCATGGTCAGCGTACAAGTCGAAACGGCCTGGGGCCTGCTCCCCGCCACCGGCGGTTACGTCGGGGTAGAGACGGATTTCAGGGATTTTCCGTTCGCACAAATGCTGGGACTCTCGTCGTATCCGTACTTTGCATTCGCGCAACCGGAAGACATACCTGCCGACTATTACAGCCGTCTGCCCAACGGACGCACTCTGCCGATGATGGTTGTCGAAGGCGGATGGAGCAGTGCGGCCGCAGGCAGCATCCAGTCCACCCCGGAGCGCCAGGCGCGCTACATCACGCGCCACGCGCAACTGCTCGACAGCATCGATGCCCGCGGGTTGATCCAATTGATTTTTGCCGATCTGGACCTGGCAACGTTTCCGCTGCCGTATCCGCCGAATCTGCCGCTGTTCATCGATATCGGCGTGACGGACAGCGACTTCAACGCCAAGCCGGCGCTTGCCGCCTGGGACGCGCTGCATGCGCGCCCCTCGCGCCTTGAGCTGTTCGTCGTCACTTCGTCGCGCCGCGCCGCCGCACGCGCCACACCGTCAGCCGTCGCGGCACGTCGTCACGACCGTCACGGTCGTCACGACATTCACGACCGTCACGCCGTCACGGCATTCCCGGCAGTCATGCGAACATAGGCTGTCTGCACAACGACTCATCGGGATCGGACCGCCATGCCCTATCAATATCTGTTGCTTTCTGTCGAGCACAAAGTCGCCACCGTCACTTTGCATCGGCCGGACAAGGGCAATGCGCTGGCGCCGGACGTGCTCGACGAGATCACGCAACTGTTTACCGAACTTGCGGCGCGACAGGACGTCAACGTGGTGGTGTTCACCGGGGGTGAACGCACTTTCTCGGCCGGTTTCGACCTGAACGAGATCCGCAAGCTGGAGAAAGTATCGAACGAGGCCTACACCGCGCTGTTCCATCGCGCCTATCGCGCCATCCTGTTTTGCGAACAGCCGGTCATTGCGGCCGTGGGCGGTCCGGCAATCGCCGGCGGATTCGACCTCACCATGATGTGCGACATTCGCTACGCTTCCACGCGCGCGAAGTTCGGCCAGCGCGAGATCGCGCTGTCACTGACGCCGATCATGGACCCGCTGTGGCGCATCATCGGCTTGGGACGGGCCAAGGAAGTCGCCCTGACCGGTCGCATCTACGATGCACACGAAGCCGAACGCATGGGCTACGTAAGCAAGGTATTTGCGGAAGGAGAGCTGTTGTCCTCGGTCGGCGCCATTGCGCGCGAGATGGCGGGTTACGACCGCGGTTGCCTGGCGGAAACCAAGCGCCTGTCCAACCAGATTCTCAATCACGATCTCGACGGCGCCATGCGCGTGCAGGAATGGCTGTTTCGCAGCTACATCGGCTCGGAGGACAACCACCAGCGCATCGAGGCGCTGCAGGCACAACTGGCTGCGGTGCGCAAAAAACGCGATTAAGTGATTTGGTGATTAGGCGATTGGGTGAGAACCCAAACACTCAATCGCTTAATCGCCTAATCCCCCAATCACTGAACTATCCCGCCGAGCCGCTTGCGGATGAGCGATTCGGCTTCGCTCATGATGCGGTCGATCAGTTCCTTGACGCTGGGCACGTCGTCGATCAATCCGGCTACCATGCCGCAGCTCCAGGCCCCTGCATTCATATCGCCTTCGAGCATGATGCGCGGATAGACGCCGCCGACGAGTTCGCGAATGTCGTTGATGCCCAGGCTCTCGCCCTGTGTTTTTTCGATTTCCAGAATTTTTTCCACGGCCGGATTCTTGAGCACGCGTTCGGTATTGCGAAGCGGACGCATGATCAGGCGCGTATCGAGTTCGGAGGCCTGCACCAGTGCCTTTTTGACGTTCTCGTGTACGGGCGCTTCCTTGGTGGCGATAAAACGGGTCCCCATGTTCATGCCTTCGGCGCCGAGCGCGAGTGCAGCGACGAGAGAGCGGCCGTCTGCCATGCCGCCGGACGCCACGAACGGAATCTTGAGTTCATCGGCCGCGCGCGGCAGCAGGATGAAGTTCGGGATGTCGTCTTCGCCCGGATGCCCGCCGCATTCGAAACCGTCCACGCTGACAGCATCGCAGCCGATTTTCTGCGCCTTGAGGGAATGGCGCACGGATGTGCATTTGTGGATCACCTTGATGCCGCCCGCCTTGAGCGCGGGCATATATTGCTCCGGGCTGCGTCCGGCAGTCTCGACCACCTTGATGCCGCCCTGGATGATTGCATCGATGTATTCGGGATAAGGCGGGCTCTCGAACCCGGGCAAAAACGTCAGATTGACGCCGAACGCCTTGTCCGTCATTTCCTTGCAGCGTGCAATCTCTTTGGCCAGCGCCTCCGGTGTTTTCTGCGTCAGGCCGGTAATGATGCCCAGTCCGCCGGCATTGGAGACTGCAGCCGCCAGTTGGGCGTAGCCGACGAAGTGCATGCCGCCCTGGATGATCGGATGCTTGATGCCCAACAGTTCCGTAATTCGAGTCTTCACCAATGGCTCCCTGACCGTGCGATTTGAAGGCGCCGATTGTAAGGCTTTGGCCGACCGGAAGAAGCGGTAATTGGGCAGGCGGCCAGGCAACTTGCGCCACAAGAATTACACTGATGAGACCGCCGCAGTGAACTGGCGGGCCCAGTGCAGCATCAAAGGGAAGACGACAGACCGCTGGGGAGACGCCTGTGACCGGATCGAATCGGGAAGTGGAAGCCGAAGCACTGGTGTTCGATATCGGTTCGAGTCTCCATCGCCTGGCCGCGAAAGCGCCCCCCAGTTTGTTCGACGGTCACGGCATCAAGGGCAGGGTCATGGCGCGCGCCTTGAAAGATGAACAATTGCGCGATGCGCTGTTTCGCTTTGTCGACACCTTGCCGCAACTCGACAGCGCAGCCGATGTCGCCACGCATTTCCACGCCTACTTTTCCGGCCATGCTCTCGGCGGCTTCTGGGGGCGGCTGCTAAGAACTGCTCATCCGGCGCTGCTCGCGCCCGCCGTACGCCTGGCCGTGGGGCGTGTGGCCCGCTATTTTCTGGTCGAGGAAACGCAGCGCGAGATCAGCCGCGTGCTCGAGCGCCTGCGGCATTTTCCGGCGGGCGCCAGTTTCGATGCCGTGGGCGAAGCCGTGCTGACCGAAGCCGAGGCCGAGCACTACCTGCAGCGCAACCTGCAGTTGCTCGACTGGCAAGTGCTCGGCGGGGCGCAGCCGCCGCACTTCTCCATCAAGTTGAGCGCACTCACCGCGCACGCCGATCCGATCGACGTGCAGGGGGCACGCGAGCGCATCCTGCAACGTCTCGAGAAGCTGATGCCACGCGTTCTGGCGACTGGCGCAAGTCTCACCATCGATATGGAACAGGCAGAACTCAAGCCGCTGATTCTCGATGTGTTCAAGCATCTGGTTGCGGCTTATCCCCAGGAAGGCTGGCTGCCGGGCATTGCGCTGCAGGCCTATTTGCCGGAAACGCGCAAGGATCTGGAAGAGCTTGTTGCGTTTGCGCGCGCCTGCAGGCGCCGCATCGGCATCCGTCTGGTCAAGGGTGCGTATTGGGATACGGAAGTGGCCATGGCACGCCAGCGCCGCTGGACGCAGCCGGTGTTCGAGCACAAGGCGCAGACCGACGCGCATTTCGAGCGCCTGACCGACCTGCTGTTCGAGCATGCCGACATCATTTATCCGGCCGTCGGCAGTCACAACATTCGCAGTATCGCCCATGCGATGGCTGCGGCAAAACTGCGGGGGCTGCCGGCTTCCGCCTGGGAAGTGCAGACCCTGTTCGGCATGGCCGATCCGCTCGTGCAGGCAGTAGCGCGCTCCGGTGTGAACGTGCGCGTGTATGTGCCGGTGGGCAACCTGCTTTCCGGCATCGCCTACCTGATCCGCCGATTGATGGAAAACACCGCGAACACTTCGATCGTGCGCCAGACCTATGCGGACGCACTGGAGCCGGGCGTGCTGCTGGCGGCGCCGCGCCCCGCAGCGGCGCCGCCAGCACGCGCGCCCGCCGATGGCTTCTTTGCCAACACGGCGCTGCTCGATTTCAGCCGACCCGAGGTGCGCACGCGGTTCCAGCGCGCACTGGATTCGATTCAGGCGCAGGCCGGACGCGATTACCGGCTGGCGATCCGCGGCACGCGCCTCGTTGGCACCTTCGAGGCTGCGCGCAATCCCGCCTCTCCTGACCAACCGCTGGGTCGAATCGAGATGGCCACGCCAGCGCATGCGCAACAGGCCCTTGCCAATGCACGAGCCGCCTTTGCCGGTTGGCGCGAGACACCGGCCAAAGAGCGCGTAGCGATGTGCCTGCGCGCCGCGGGCATCCTGTTGCGCCGGCGCGAAGAGCTGGCAGCCTGGCAAGTGCTCGAAGTCGGCAAGAACTGGCGCGAGGCCGATGCCGACGTAGCGGAAGCCATCGATTACCTGCGCTATTACGCGCAGGAGATGTCCCGGCTCGATGGCTGGCAGCCCACCACGTCGCTACCCGGTGAGACCAATCACTTTCGCTATGAGGCACGGGGTGTGGCCGCGGTGATCGCGCCGTGGAACTTTCCGCTTGCGATTCTGACGGGCATGACAGCCGCCGCGCTGGTCAGCGGCAACCCCGCGATCATGAAGCCGGCCGGACCGTCACGCCTCGTGGCGGCGCACTTGATGGACGTGCTGCGCGAAGCCGGGTTTCCTGCGGATGTGTGTCAATTGCTGCCTGGCCGCGGCGAGGAGGTCGGGCAGCATCTGGTCGACGATCCCGATGTTGCGCTTATCGCCTTCACCGGTTCGCGCGAGGCCGGCTTGTCGATTCTCGGCCGCACGGCGGGCCTTGGTCCCGGTCAACGGCAATTGAAGCGCGTGGTGTGCGAAATGGGCGGCAAGAACGCGATCATCATCGATGCCGATGCCGACCTCGATGAGGCGGTGCTGCAGACGCTGCACTCCGCGTTCGGTTATCAGGGCCAGAAATGCTCGGCGGCGTCGCGCGTGATCGTGGTCGGCGATGCGCTGCACGATCGCTTCGCTGCGCGGCTTGCCGAAGCACTCGACGCCCAGCGCTATGGGCCGCCAATCGATCCGCAGTACGAGTTCGGTCCGGTGATCAGCGATTCGGCGCGCAACAAGATCGAAAAATACATCGAACTCGGTCGCGGCGAAGGGCGCCTGTTCTACCGCGGCCGCGTACCCGAGCATGGCTACTACGTGGCGCCCGCCATTTTCACGGATATCGCGCCCCATCATCGGCTGGCGCGCGAGGAGATCTTCGGGCCGGTGCTGGCCATAATGCGCGCCGGCTCATTCGGCCAGGCCATCGACCTGGCACTCGACACCGATTACGGCCTGACGGGCGGCGTGTTCACCCGTTTGCCCGAACACATCGCACTCGCGCGCCAGCGCTTTCGGGTGGGCGACCTGTACATCAACCGGCGCATCACCGGCGCCCAGGTGGGCGCGCAACCGTTCGGCGGCATCGGCCATTCCGGCACCGGCATCCAGGCGGGCGGCCCGGATTATCTCAAGCAGTTCCTGTGGACGCGCGTGGTCAGCGAGAACACGCTGCGGCATGGGTATGTGCCGCCCGAAGGGCGGTGATCGGTGTGGATGGTGAACAGTGATCGGTGAACAGTGATCGGTGAACAGTGATCGGTGAACAGTGATCGGTGAACAGTGATCGGTGAACAGTGATCTTAAGATTACTAAACCATTCCGTTTGCCGTTCACCGTTTGCGTTTACCGTTTACCGTTTACCGTTCACCGTTCACCGTTTACCGTTCACCGTTTACCGTTCACCGTTTACTGTTCACCATTCACCATCACGCATTACTGAACCGCGACAGTTTGGCGAACAGGATGGCCGCAAATGGCAGGACGATGCCGATGACCATGACGATGATCAGCAGCGTGCCGAGCTCGCTGTAGTCGGCGGGTACGGTGATTTGTCCGGAGGCGGCATCCTTGACTTCGCGCGTCACCTTATACGCGCCGTTGAGATATTTGGTACCGAGTTGCGAGGCAGACAGCGCCAGGTTGGTGAATGAGGCCATGACCGCAAAAAAGGTTGCCTTGAGTTTGTCCGGCGCGGAGTTGGCAATCCAGGCCAGCATCGGAATCATTGCAATCTGACCCAGCGGCGACTCCAGCGCAGTATCGATCAGCGCGATGAAGTGCGCGTCCACCACGCCGTTGGTGTGGGCCGCCGTCCAGATGTGCAATCCATAATACATGCCGATGTTCGGCAATGAGAGCACGGCGCCGATGAGCGTGAGCACGCCCACGACATAGGCGATGGAGTGATCGGCCATGAAACGGCGAAATACGAACAGGCTCAGCAGCGTCAGGCTGGAGGCGATGAGGCCCAGCACGGCCAGGAATTGCGGATCGAAACCCAGCTCATCGATGACCCACCAGGTCGCGCCTGCGCCGGGACCGGGGATGGCGCGGAATGCGAAGACCACGATGGCGGTGCCGACCAGGTAATGGCGCGCATCCGGCGTCAGTTCACGCGTGAGGCGCCACATCATGAATATGACGATCGCCATCGAGGCGCTGAAAACAATTTCCTGCGCGGCCGGGATCTGTCCCAGGCCGACACTCAGGGTGACCACCGCGAACGCGAGGCCGCCCCCGAGGATCCACCAGTTCACGGGCGGCGGGGAAGTCCGGTGATCGAGCAGGTCTTCGCTTTGCGCGCGCGTACGGCCTTCGGCCATCAGCCTGTTCACGGCGCGGCGGCGCAACCATGTGGCCAGGAGGACGCCCATCACCGACACGATCGGTATGACCAGCGCCAGTTCGTAAATGGAGAGATAGGCCGCGCCGCGCTGCGCTTCCGGCAACGCGCCCACGCCGCGGAGCAGAAAGATGTTCATGAGGGACACCAGGACGCCGCCGCCGATGATCGCGATGCGTCCCAGGGTCTGCATGGTCGTATGCATCCTCTTGAGCGTCGTCGCGTCGATGGGCTGGCCATCGGCATCGACGCGCGGCACCGCCTCGACGGTCATGGCGTCGGCCACGACGTCCTGGACCACGTAGCCGATCGGCGCCAGCAATGAGGCGAGCACGAACCAGGTTTCGATCGGCGCGACCGCCCGCATCGCTTCGGTATGACCGAGCAGTCCAATCATGATCAGCAGGCTCAGCGTAATCAGGCTCGCGCCGAGATACACCAGCAGGCTTTTCCAGCGCCAGATCAGATCCACGAGGTGGCCGAGCGGCATTTTCAGCGCCCAGGGCAGCATCATCCAGAAACCCAGGGCCGCGAGAAACTCGGCGGATAAGCCCAGGCGCTCCTTCACATAGAACGTACCGACGACCCCCGTCAGCCCCGAGATGCCCGCCGCGACGTACACCATGAGCGGCGGCAGGTAGGTCAGGCGCATTTCCCGACCGAGCGAAAGGATGTTCCGATCGATCCAGGCCAGGACGACAGGGCGATCACGGGGCGTCGGGGTCATTGCCATGAAGAAACGGAAGGGTCGGTTTCGGATTTTGGGTTCGATCGGATTATGCCTTTAAAGTGCCCGCGCCCCGTCCTGTCGGACCATATCCGGTCGCGCAGGCTCAAGTGGGTGGCAAAGACGGCGCCCGGAACACTTGCGCTGGGCCGCGGAACATGGCTACCCTCGCAGTCGTCATGACCGTGCCGCCCATCGGATCTGCCTTGCCGGGTTCGCAACCGATCCCGTCGCCCGAAGCCTTGAGCTTCGGCATGCCTGCGCACGGCTGGCGCCGCAAGCTGTTCATCATTATCTTCGAGGCGGACACGCCGGCCGGAAAGGCGTTCGACGTCGCGCTGTTGCTGATGATCCTGGCCAGCGTACTGGTGGTGATGCTCGACAGCGTGAACAGCCTCGGCGTTCGCTATCGAATGCTGTTCGATGTGCTCGAATGGACATTCACGTTGCTGTTCACCGTGGAGTATGTGGCCCGGCTCGCGTGCGTGCAACGGCCGGCGCGCTACGCGCGCAGCTTCTTCGGCATCGTCGACCTGGTTGCCATCCTGCCCACGTATCTGGCCATGTTTTTTCCCACGCTGCAGGTGCTGATGGATGTGCGCCTGCTGCGCATGCTGCGCGCCTTTCGTATCCTAAAGCTCGCCGCGTATGTGCACGAGTATCGCGCCCTCGGCGCGGCACTGCGCGCAAGCCGGCGCAAAATTCTCGTCTTCATCGGCACCGTCGGTATTCTGGTGATGCTGCTGGGCACGGTGATGTATGTGATCGAGGGGCCAGGCAATGGCTTCACCAGCATTCCGATCGCGGTGTACTGGGCAATCTCGACCATGACCACGGTAGGCTTCGGCGACATCGTGCCGAAGACCGATCTGGGTCGCGCGGTTGCCAGCCTGATCATGCTGATGGGCTGGGGCATCCTGGCGGTGCCCACGGGCATCGTCACGGCGGAAATGACGAGCCGGCGCCTGGACAGGGTAGAAACCCGCCTGCGGCGCTGCGTCGGGTGCGGCAGCGCTGGCCACTCGCCCCAGGCGCGCTATTGCCAGGATTGCGGCGCAGGCCTCTTGACGGACTAGCCCGTCGCCGGCGTTCGCCAGGAACACCTGCAAGAACAGATCTTTTTTTATCGCTATGCCCACGACAACCGCTCTGCCCACGACAACCCTTTGCTGAAACGAGAGCCCGCATGAAACTTGAATTCAAAGGCGTATTCCCCGCGCCGCCCACGCCCGTCGCCGCCGACGGGCGCATCAATGAAGCGGCGTTGCGCGCGCTGCTCGACGACAATATTTCACACGGCTGCGGCGGGTTCTGGATGGCGGGCAGCACCGGCGAGGGGCCGATCCTGACCGATGAGCAACGCGATGCGGTCGCGAACATTTCCGCGGAGACTTGCCAGGGGCGTGCACTGGCCATCATGCAGGTCGGCGCCATGAGCACGGCGAGTGCCGTGAAGGCCGCGCGAACCGCGCGCCTGGCAGGCTGCGCCGCGGTGTGCTGCCTGCCGCCGTTGTTCTTCCGCAGCAGCGAGCGCGCCATCATCGACTATTACAGGGCGGTAGCGGACGCGGCAGGGGACCTCGCGTTCTTCGTCTACAACCTGCCGCAACTCACCCAGGTCGAGTTTTTTCCGGCAACGATGGAGAAACTGAAGCGAGAGATTCCGACCTTGCGCGGCCTCAAGCACTCCGCGCCTGATTTCACGCAGATCCGGGCGTTTGCCGACATGGGCCTCGCCTGTTTCTCGGGCAACGGCGCCTTGCCGCTGCCGGCCCTGACCATGGGTGCGGTGGGCACGATCGATGCGCCGCTTGCGCTGGCGCCCTGGCATTACGCAGCGCTTTTCGCCGCGTGGCAAGCCGGCGACATGGCGCGGGCGCAATCGTTGCAGGACGAAGTCCGCAAGTTCGTGGACCTGGTATGGATGTTCGGCGCGCCCGCCGACGTGTGCAAGACCGTGCTGTCGGCGAGGCTGGGCATCGATTGCGGTCATTCCATCCCGCCGGTCAATCGCCTGACCGACGATGAACGCGCTGAAGTGCTGCGCGCCGCGGCGGCGCTCGGCGTTGCAACACCCGCGCAACACACGGCAGCAGCGGGCTGATGGTCCAATAAGCGCATGAGCGGGATGCCCGACCCTGCATCTCCTGTGATCTGGATGGACGAACATGACAAGGCGCGCGTGCCCTGCAAAGAACGATCCCCCTGACCTGAACCACCACCGTGTAACGGGGTCGGCTTTATCACCGGCCCTACACAACCCATGGAGCATCGATTGGCAACCACTCCCGATAAAGAACAGATCCGCGCGCGCAACAATGTGCGCATCAGCGGCCGCGGCAAGCAGCCCCTGCTGCTCGCGCATGGCTTTGGCTGCGACCAGGCCATGTGGCGCTATATCGTACCCGCGTTCGAAAACGACTATCAGGTGATCCTGTTCGACTACGTGGGCTGCGGCAAATCCGACTGGTCCGCCTACAGCAGCGAACGCTACGGCACGCTGGAAGGCTACGTGCAGGATGTGCTGGACATCGTGGAAGCCTACGATTTGCGCGACGTCGTTTTCGTGGGTCACTCGGTGAGCGCGATGGTGGGTTTGCTGGCGTCCCTGCGCGTGCCCGGGCGTTTCGCGCGCCAGATCCTGGTCGGCCCGTCGCCGTGCTACGTCAACGACGGCGACTACGTCGGCGGATTCGAGCGCGCCGATATCGAGGGCCTGCTGGATCTGATGGACAAGAACTACCTTGGCTGGGCTGCGTTTCTCGCGCCGGTCGTCATGAAGAATCCGGACCAACCCGCGCTTGCGCAGGAGTTGCAGGACAGTTTCTGCGCAACCGATCCGCGCGTGACCCGCGAATTCGCCCAAGCGACGTTTCTTTCCGATTATCGGACCGACTTGGCGAGCGTCGTCGTGCCCTCGCTGATCCTGCAATGTTCCGAAGACGCGATTGCGCCCGTGAGCGTGGGCACGTACCTGCATGGAGCGTTGCGCGACAGCACCCTGGAACTCATGGCGGCCACCGGGCACTGCCCGCACATGAGCCATCCCGACGAAACCATTGCCCTCATGAAGGAATACCTGGGGCGCGAAGCAGCCTGAAAGCGGAAGCGATGGATCCGCTGCTGGATTTCGCGCCCTGCGGTTTTCTCTCGGTCACCGATGACGGGCATGTCGACTTCGCCAATGCGACGCTGGCGACGATGCTCGATACCACCGCTGATGCGATGGTGGGTCGCCACATCGACCAACTTTTCAAGCCACCCAGCCGGATTTATTACCAGACCCACGTCTTTCCAATTTTGAAGTTGCAGGGCCGCGTAGAAGAGGTCTATGTGTCGCTGAAGGGGGCGGGCGAGCACGAGGTGCCGGTGCTGCTGAACGCTGCGCGCCGCGAGCGCGAGGGCCGCTTCGTGAGCGACTGGGTCGTGGTGCCCATGCGCCAGCGTAACGAATACGAGAACGCCCTTCTCAAGGCACGCAACATGGCCGAGGATGCCGTGCGTGGCAAAGACGAGTTTCTCGCCGTTGTGTCACATGAGCTGCGCGCGCCGTTGAGCGCAATCAGCGGTTGGGCCAATGTACTGGCGGGCGGGGACCTCGACGAGATCGCAGTCCGACGTGCCGCGCAGGTGATCGAGCGCAACGTGCGACACCAGGCAAAGCTCATCGACGACATACTCGATCTCGCGCGCATTGGCTCGGGCAAGCTGCGCCTGGAGCTTCAGCCGATCGACCTGTACCCGATAATTGCTGCGACGATCGAAAGCGTGGCCGCCACGGCATCCGCCAAATCGATCGAGCTGCAAACGCAGATCCGGGGTCCCACAGGCTTCGTGCTCGGTGATGCCGACCGGCTGCACCAGGTATTCTGGAACATTCTCAGAAACGCGATCAAATTCACCCCTTCGGGCGGCTTTGTCACGGTGCGGCAGTGCCGCCAGGATTCGAACCTCGAGGTCAGCGTGACCGACACCGGCAGCGGGATCGAGCCGGACTTCCTGCCGTATGTCTTCGAGCGGTTCCGCCAGGCGCAGTCGGGCGCATCGCGCAGCGGCGGACTCGGGCTGGGAATGTCCATCACCAGCCACATCGTCGAGCTTCACGGAGGCACGATCCGTGCCGCGAGCGAAGGCGAAGGGCGCGGCGCGACGTTCACCGTACGGCTGCCGCTGGTCGATTCCAACGCTACAAAAAATTCGGGCGCCGGCGCATAGGTTCGGCCGGGATTGTTCGACAGCGTACAGAGCCAACCGGCCAGAACGTCTAGTTTGAGTCCAGGCTGTCGTGATGCATCATGGCAGGAACGCTGCACCGCTGCAGCGCGCGTCTCTTGATCAGGATTGCAAGCAGTGAAATCGCATCGGATATCTTTCCAGCTACTTTTCAAGGCGGGGCGTAATCACCTGCGCCCGCCTCGCGCCTGCGGTTACGCCCCGAACAAGCCGGTTGCGCGCACGGCATGCGGTATTGCGCGGCGGCTGGTTGCGGCTTTCGTGGTTGCTGCCGCGCAGGGCTGCGGCGGGGGCGAAAGTGGCAGTACCGGCGGGAGTGGCAGCGGCGGAGGTTCGGGCGGAAGCGGCGCTTCGCAGTCCGAATCCCGGCCCGATTCCGCTGCGATACCCGGGCGAACCGCGGTGTCCGCAGTACAACTTCCGCCGTGGCTCGCCTATTGCGATGCTGAACCGTGTGCCTCGAGCCTGCCCGTGGTGGCGAACGTCTGCCCGGGTGACGATGCGCAATGCACGCCCATGCGCAGCACCACGATCACGCCGCAGATCGATGGCAGGCCCGTCAGTGGTGTTTTCTTTCCGATGTTCGCGCCGGTCGGCAGCGTACTGCGGCTCGTTTCCGGCAACGGACAAACGAACTCCTCCATGCTCTGGGCCTATCAGGCCTCGAAAGTCATCGTCGGGTTTTCCGGGGATCTGCGGATCAGCTACTACGATCTGACGCCGGGAGCGGATGGCACCACGCCCCTGAATTTCGCCAGCACGCATTTGCCTTCCGCATTGCTCGATACCGTGTTCTACCGGTATCCCGCCTACGATGTCGGCACGGCCGCAGCGGACTTGCACGAACGCGCACAAAGAGTCATCGCTGCGCAACAAGCGATCAGCGGCCTGACCGCGGAACACGTCACGGCGTTTTTCATGCCGACCGAGCTCGCGGCGGTGCAGGGGGAAGGGAACTTCTCGTACGGCAATGGCACCGTGACCATCAACTATGGCAACCCGCCCTACATCGCGGCGGTCGGGGGCATTGTGAATGCCGCGCTGCCGCGCTTCGCGCACGAATTCGCACACGAATTGTTCGACGAGATCCACACGGCGTTTCCAGACAATGCAACCTGTCTGAACGAAGGAATCGCCGATGCGCTGCCGTACGTGGCGGGCTTTCTGCCCGAGGATGATTTCGGGCCGGTCGGGCTCAGGGGAAGCGACTTCGACGCTGGCTGCAACGCGTTGGCCGAAGCGCATGACGTCGGAAACTGTTATTTCTGGCACGTCAAGAAAGCCGGATTGCTGACATCGAGTTTTCTATACGGGATTTTTCACCCGCAGCATCTTTTCCGTTTCGACAGTTGCTCGCAGAACGCCCTGCACACCGGCAACAGCATCCTGGTGTATTTCACAGAGGCGGCGGGGGGGGCCGACATGGTGCCCGCGCTGGATTCGATGAAGATCCCGCATGCAGGATCGTATGCCGCGGCTAAACAGGCGTTGGGTTTCTAGCTAAAGCTTGCCCAACAACCTCGCGCAGGCACCTCGCCCAGGAACCTCGGCGTGGCCCAGGACTCGGCGTCCAGAAACCTCGGCGCAGCGACGACAAATTGCAAATCGCGTGAACTGCGCGCTGCCTGGCGCTTCTAAAATGACACCTTCCTGATGCTGAGGCTGCGATGAGAACAGCACTATGCGCCGCTGCAATGCTTGCCTTGGCGCTGGGCGCGGGCGCTTGCTCGAAAGAATCGGACACTGCGGCGACGGCTCCACCCCAGGCGGGCCCGGCGCCCGCGACGGCAATGCCGCAGCCTGCGGTTGGGGCAGCCACCGGCACGCCGACGCAGATGCTGCCGGACTTTGCCGCGGTGGTCGAGGCCAATAAGGGCGCGGTGGTGAACATCACCGCGACGAAAGTCGCCGCCGCCGGGGAGCCCGAGCGGCCCTTCGGCCGGGGCACTCCCGGCGACAATCCGCTGTTCGAGTTTTTCCGCCGTTTCGAGGCGCCCGTGCCGCAGGTGCCCATGCGGGGCATGGGCTCGGGTTTCATCGTCGCAACCGACGGCGTCATCCTGACCAACGCGCATGTGGTCGAGGGCGCGGATGAAGTACAGGTGAAGCTGACCGATCGGCGCGAGTTCAAGGGCACAGTCGAAGGCATCGACAAGGTCACGGATATCGCGGTCGTCAAGATCGCCGCGACCGGACTCCCGGCCGTGAAGTTCGGGGACCCGTCGCAGATTCGAGTCGGCGAATGGGTGCTCGCGATCGGGTCGCCTTTCGGCTTCGAGAACACCGTCACGGCGGGCATCGTCAGCGCCACGTCGCGTTCGCTGCCCCAAGGCAACTATGTGCCTTTCATCCAGACCGATGCTGCGGTCAATCCGGGCAATTCGGGCGGGCCGCTGTTCAACCTGAAGGGCGAAGTGATCGGCATCAACTCGCAGATTTATTCCGGGACCGGGGGCTACATGGGCCTGGCGTTTGCGATCCCGATCGACGTCGCCTCGAACGTCAAAGACCAGTTGCTCAAAACCGGCAAAGTGGAGCGCGGGCGAATCGGGGTGACCATCCAGGAAGTCAACGCGTCGCTGGCCAAATCCTTTGGCATGGACAGGCCGCACGGCGCACTGTTGTCGTCCGTGGAAACCGGTGGCCCCGCAGACAAAGCCGGACTCAAGGCCGGCGACGTGATCGTTTCGTTTGCCGGCAAGCCGATCGACACTTCCAGCCAGTTGCCGCCACTCGTGGCGGCGACCCCGCCGGGCACGAAATTGCCCCTCGAAGTGTGGCGCGAAGGCAAGCAACAAAGCTTCAGTGTCGTACTCGGCGAGATGGCCAGCGAGCGTGTTGCACGCGCGCCGGCGCAGCCGCAGGATCAAGGCAAGCTGGGACTGTCGGTGCGACCGCTTTCTGCGGCGGAGCGCAACGCGCTCGGCGGCGTGCAGGGGTTGGTGATCGAGCAGGTGGGCGGGCCGGCAGCCCAGGCCGGCCTGCGACCCGGCGACCTGATCCTGGCAGTGAACGGCACCCCCGTGAAAAGCGTCGAGGACCTCCAGCGCATCGTTGCGAAGCTCAAGGGCTCTGCGGCGCTGCTGATCAGGCGGGGAGACGCGAGCTTGTTCGTGCCCCTGGAAGTCGGTTGAAGCGAACGGTGATGCGCTTGCGCGTCGGGCCCGATGTATTGCGCCGCGCCCGCATCAGGTGCTCAGCGTGAAGCCTTCGTAATTCCTGGCGGCAACCTCTGCGCAGAGCTTGCGGTAATGCGCCATCCCGCCGGCGTAAGGCATGAACACGCGCGGCTTGCCGGGGATGTTGGCGCCCAGATACCAGGAGTGTTTCGCCTGCGGCAACAGCGTTGCGCTGGCGGCCGCATTGACCTGCGCCACCCATCTGTCCATCGCTTCGTCGCGGGGCTCGATGCGCTTCGCGCCGCACTTGCGCATGTGGGCGATGCAATCGGTGATCCACTCGACATGCTGCTCGATGGCCACCGGCATATTGCATAGCACGGACGGACTGCCGGGCCCGGTGATCATGAACAGGTTCGGGAAGCCGGCAACCTGCAGACCCAGATAATTGCGCGGCCCCGCGGCCCAAGCCTGTGCCAGCGCGAGGTCCGCGCGCCCACGGATATCCATGCGCAGCAGCGATCCGGTCATGCCGTCGAATCCCGTGGCGAAGACGATGATGTCCAGCGGATACTCCGCAGCGCTGGTGCGAATCCCGCGTGGTGTGATGCATTCGATAGGTTCGGCCCGGAGATCGACCAATGCGACATTGTCGCGGTTGAAAGTCTCGAAGTAATCGGTGTCGATCGGCGGGCGCTTGGCCGCATACGGGTGATCGAAGTTCGAGAGCTTGGCCGCGGTCGCGGGGTCTTTCACGATCGAGCGGATCTTCCTGCGAATGAATTCCACGGCCGTGTCGTTGGCCGTCTTGTCGATGAGCAAGTCGCGAAACGCTGCGCGGAAACGCAGACCGCCCGTTTCCCACGCTGCTTCGTAGAGCGCCTCACGTTCCGGCGCGGGCGTTTCCAACGCGGAGCGGTCATTGATCAGCCACGGATGGCCGTTGACGCTGGCGTGCATCACATTGCGGATCTCCGCGGTGTTCTCTTTGACATAGCGCCGGAAATCGGGCGTGAGCGGGCCATTGCGGGCCGGCACGCTGTAGTTCGCGGTACGCTGGAAAACCGTCAGGTGCGCGGCGGTTTCGGCGATGACCGGGGCGGCCTGGATGCCGGTGGAACCGGTGCCGATCTGGCCGACGCGCTTGCCGCTGAAGTCCACGCCTTCATGCGGCCATTGACCGGTGTGCACCCAGCGGCCCGCGAAAGTGTCGAGGCCCGGAATGTCGGGGACGTTGGCCGATGACAGGCAGCCCACCGCCGTGATCAGGAACTGCGCCGTCAATGTTTCGCCCGCACTGGTCGTCACGCGCCAGAGATTGGCGGTCGCGTCGTAATGCGCGGCTTCGACGCGGGTGTCGAAACGGATGTCCCGCTTCAGGTCGAAGCGCTCCGCCACATGATTCAGATAGCGCAGGATCTCCGGCGGCCCGGGATAGCGCTCGGACCACTCCCACTCGCGCATCAATTCTTCCGAGAACGAATAACAGTAGGAATGGCTTTCAGAATCGCAGCGCGCGCCGGGATAGCGGTTCCAGTACCAGGTGCCCCCGACGCCCGCGCCGGCTTCGAGTACCTGAACGGACAGGCCCAGCCGGTCGCGCAGACAGAGCAGCTGGTACAGACCCGAGAATCCCGCACCGATGATCAACGCATCGAAGGCGGCCGTCGGATGGGAGGGATAGCGTTGTGCTTCGCTGCTCATGCCGGTCATTATCCTTGCATCGTGAGTGTTTGCGGCCCCCAGGGCCCTCGTGCGGCGTCATTGTAATGCGAATGCCCGCCCCGCCGGCGCCGCAGCGGCGCAAAAAGCGCTACAGTGACAGCATTGCGTATCGGGGTTGATGATCATGGCCAAATCTTCCGTTCCCGGCACGTCGCGCCTCGATCAGGTGGTAGCCGAAGCGCGTCGCCACAGCAACGAGCGCGAAGCAACTTATCGCGAACGCGCACTCAAGTTGTATCCGCATATCTGCGGGCGCTGCGCACGCGAATTTTCCGGGGTGCGCCTGCGGGAATTGACGGTGCATCACAAGGATCACAATCACGACAACAATCCCCTGGACGGCAGCAACTGGGAACTGCTCTGTATCTATTGCCATGAAAACGAGCACGCGCGGGTCGCCGACGAGGCGGTCAGGGGCCGGGCGTCCGGGGATCAGACGCCGGTGGCGACCCACAATCCGTTCGCCGGGTTGAAACAGAAACTGGATGCCAAGAAAAACAACTGAGGAGCCGCGCACTTGTCTGACCCCGTCACGCCCGAAACCCAACGTCCTCGCAAAGGCGTGATGCGAACCAGCGCATGGTTTGCGCTGCATGCGGTCGCGGCACTGGGGCTCATCGCCAGTCCGGCGCAGGGCGCGGACGCGTGGCATGCGCTGGGCCCGAACCGCATCGGCACGCTGTTCAAAGACGTCTCCGGCGAAGTGTCCCTGCGGTGTCGGGACGACGTGGCGGCCCGGGTCTGCAGCGTATCGTCGAAGTCCGCGACCTTTGATGGCGTGCCCGTGCAGCGCATCGAGGCCGTGTTTGAATCTGGCCGCCTGCAACAGGTCCGGGTCACGCTGGGCACCGAACATTATGAAGCGGTGCTGCGCAGTTTCAGCGCACGTTACGGCCCGGGCGATGATCGCAGCTTCCAGGCCATCGCCGGCATGGGCGGCGAGTTTACGGCAGGGGTAACGGTGTGGCGCGCGGAGGCGGTGAGTCTGGTGCTGGAGCAGTATGCAGGCAAGATCGATCGGTCGTTGCTGACCTATGGCGCTTTGCCCATGATGGAAGAACTGTTGCGCAAGACTCGCAGCTATGCGCGTGGCGCACGCCGCGATTTGTAATGCTTCGCGGTTGGTGCCGACCGACTGCCCGCGTGACTACTGCGCCGTGCGCGCGGTGGAAACCGCAAGGGGTTCGCTGCCTGCCAGTACGGTCTGCCGTGGCGTAAGCGCGCCACTGTCGGCATCGATGGTAAAGGCCGCAACCGCGTTGCCCCCGGCGTTGGCGGTATAGGCGAATTTTCCGCTCGCATCGACGGAAATCGAAATGGGTCCCCTGCTGATGGAAGAGACGTTGCCGATCAGGCGCAAGGCGCCGCTCGCAGCATCGATCCCGTAGGCCGAGACGTCATCGCTGCCGACATTCGCCACATAGGCAAACTGTCCGCTCGGATGTACCGTGACCGAGGCCGGGGTCGTGCCGGCCGGCACTGAGGCGCCAACCGAAACCAAAGTGCCGTTGGCTGCGATGGCGAAAGCGGAGACGTCGTTCGAGCCATAGTTCGCCACATACGCATACTTGCCGCTCGGATCCACGGCAATCGAAATGGGGTTCGCGCCAGAAGGCGTGCTGCCTGCCAGGGTCAATGCGCCCGTGGCGCCATCGATGGCGTAAGTGGCCACGGCATCGACGCCGAAATTCGCCACGTAAACAAATTTTCCATTCGGATGCATGCTCACGCAGCGCGTAACCGATCCCGCTGCGACCGATGGGCCTGCGGGCGCCAGAGCACCGGTAGCGGGATTGATGCTGAAGATGGAGATATCGTTGGAACTCTGGTTGGCCACATAAGCAAAGTTGCCCGCCGGATGCACGGTCACGGAGTAGGGGCCGACGCCCGCTGGCACAGGCGTGCCCGCCGGGGCGAGCGTGCCGGTGCCGGCATCGATGGTGTAAGCCGAAACCGTGTTTGAGCGGCCATTGGTGACGTATGCGAAGCGGCCTGTCGGATCCACGGTCACGGCGTTCGGGCCTGTGCCGGTGGCAACGGCTGCACCAGCCGGGGTAAGCGCGCCGGTCGCAGCATCGATACGGTAGGCCATGACATTGTTGGAACTGCCGTTGGCTACGTAGGCGAAGGAGCGCAGCGTGGCGGTCGCCGTCGAAGGGGCGGCGGCGCCAGCCGGCGCGTTCGAGTTGCCGCCGGGCGCCGACGTAAGGTTGGTGCTTGCCGCTCCACCGCTCTCCGTTCCACCGCCACTGCCGCAGGCGGTAACCATTAAGGGTGCCAGTAACGAAAGCGCCTGAACTATTTTCTTGAGGCTGTAATGCATGATGAACTGCCCATTTCTGAATTTCCGGTTACGAATCTCTGCGCCATCCGTGTGCGCGGATCCGCACATGTTGCGATGCCAACCGTGGCTGATCACTGCCTCATTTGTCGACGATGTGAGCATGCACCCAAAATGCAGTTTTGCGGCTGGCCCCATCGGACTATGGGCCGCCCTATTTCGGCAGCGGCCCGTCACATCGCGTACCCGGATCAGAAGCGCCCGCGCAACGCGGAGGGGCGGCCGGCAAAGGGTATGATGACTTCGAGGGGAATATCTGCGTCCGACGCTCGGGCGGACCGCGGGCGCGAGCGTTCGCATCGGGAGGCCACATGAAGGAAAAAATCGATGTTCTGTTGAAGACCCTGGGCGGCGCGTTCGCCGGCGCGTCGATGGCGTACAAACACGAGGCGGGCCGCCACACCATTGTCGTGACGTTGCCGGATGTCGTTCATCGGCTCGATTTTCTGGAGAACGTGGTGGCGAGCAAAGACGCCGGACACCTGAAGCGCCTGTGCAAGCAGGTTGCCGCGCACGTCCAGCGACACCCGGATGGCAAGCCGAAACACGTTTTGATTCAGGCAGACGGCATCCATGACGGATTTTGATTGCCATGCCTTGCAGCGCTGATGGCGCACGCGATCGGGCCGTTGCTGACCGTTGAAGTGGATGAGGCGTTGCGCAAAGCCGCGCGGGCGGGCGGGGCTTCGGTGGAATGCTCGCTCGACCTGGGGCGCTCGGCAACGATCGTCGACGTTACGACCGCAGGGTGGCATTGGCAAGGGCAGGCGTATGCCTGGCTGGAAGGCGGCAAAGACCGAACCATTTATTACTGGGACGATGGCGCCTTTGCGCCGGTGGCGCGCTTTACGACCTCGCTGATCAAGCTCGTGCCCACGCAGTGGGGCCCCCCCACGTTCGAGATCGACGGCATCAAGATGCTGCCCACGGCGCAGGTCTCGCCTTATGACGATGCCCAACGCAAGGTCGGGCTGGTCAATCCCCGCGACAAAGTGATCCTGGATACCTGTGGCGGCCTGGGTTATTTCGCTGCATGGTGCATGCGCGGTGGCGCCCGGCAAGTCATGTCTTATGAAAAGAATCCGGACGTGATCTGGCTGCGCGGTCTCAATCCGTGGTCGCCAAGCGTCGGGCCGGGGTTCTCGCTCACGCTCGGGGACATTGTCGAGCATGTTGCTCGCCTGCCCGGCGAATCGGTCGATGCCATCCTGCACGACCCGCCGCGATTCGGCATTGCCGGGGAACTTTACTCCCAGGTTTTTTATGACCACCTTGCACGCGTGATGCGTCGCAAAGGCCGGTTGTTCCATTACACCGGCAGCCCGAACAAACTCACCAGCGGACGCGATGTGCCCAATGAAGTAGCCCGGCGTTTGCGAAAGGCAGGATTTCAGCCCGCAGCTGGAGGGCGATGGCGTACTGGCGGTAAAAGAGTGATCAGTAATCAGTAATCGGTGAACGGTGAACGGAATGCGATTCCAGCGATTGACGAATTACGCCGTTTACCGATCACTGTTCACTGTTACTGTTCACTGATTACCGATTACTGATTAACCGCCTCCCAGGCAATTCGTTAGAATCAGCGCTGGGTTGTTCGGCTGCCAATCAAGCGCAAGTGGAAGGAGTTAAACGATGGGTTCGAGAGTCATGGGAATGGGTCTACTGGTGGCGCTCGCTGCTTCGGGCGGCGCAGTGGCCGATGACGGTGCGTCGAAAGATGGGCTGGCCCTCTACAACAAGGAATGTTCGGTCTGCCACGGCGTGATGACGCATGCGACGGCGGCCGGCGAGAAGCGTGCCGAGCCCCGGCGACAAGCAGTACATCTGGCGATGGCGCCGGGGACTGCAGTGGATATCGGCGTGTTGCAGTGGACGCCTGAACCGGATCGAATCGCCGTGGCGCCCATCTATGGGCCGCCGCTGCAAGGCATCCTTGGGCGAACGGCGGGTATCTCCGAACGCTATACGTATTCGAAAGCGTTCCTGGCGAAGATGGACGGGGTCAAATGGGACGAGGCCAGCCTCGACCGCTGGATGAAGAGCTCGCAAACGATGATTCCGGGGTCTTACATGTTCTACAGCCAGAAGAGCCAGGAGATCCGAGCCAGGATCATCGAGTACCTGAAGGCTCAGTAATTTGCATGCCTTCCAGCCCGGGAGGCGCGTCAGGTGCCGCGAGCAAATTTCGGCCACAGCCCAACGCTGGGCCTGGTTTCAGCAATCAGGGCGTAGAACACTTAGCCGGTCGGTCCAGGCGTCGCCGACGCATTGACGCGCACAGTACAAAGCGCAGAATGATCCTTGAAGGATGCACTTTTGCTGTGCATGCCCTGACGGGCGTTACTTCAATGGAGGTGACTTATGAGAAGGAGACTTTATTTCATTCTGCCTGATGTGATGAGTGCCGAGCAAACCATGCGGGATTTGCTGCTGGCACGCATAGAAATCGGCCACATTCATTGCCTTGGCCGGCGCGACCTGTCGCTGGGTGAGCTCCCGGAGGCCAATTTCCTGCAGAAGACCGACGTGATCCACGGCGCCGGAACCGGCATCGCGTTGGGGGGTGTACTCGGCGTCGTGGCAGGCGGCCTCGCTGTCATGTTTCAGAGCGCCGGCATGACATTGCCGCTGGGCGCCATGCTGGTGACCGGTCTGGTTGGCGCGGGTTTCGGTCTCTGGGTCTCGGCCATGGTGGGCACGGCCGTTCCTAATTCCCGCCTCGCCGCATTCGAGAAACAGATCGCCGACGGCAATATCCTGATGATGGTGGATGTCCCCTTCACGCGGACGCGTGAAATTGCCGACCTCGTGCACGGACGGCATCCGGAAGCGCGCCTGGGGGGCACCGAGCCGACCATTCCTTCGTTTCCGTGAGATCCAAACGCTGGCTGCGCGAGCCCGTGATAACGGGCTCGCCGGCTACCGCCTGCACAAGCAGCCGGCGGTAGGGGCTCATTCCCTCACGAGGTTCTCGCCGGTTTCCCCGGCGCTGCGGGGAGGCGTCCTTGCGCGCGAAAGTCGTTCGTGAATCTCGAATATCGCCATGCCAGCCAGCATGCTGACGGTGAATATCAACGGCTTGCTGCTTCCTGCCGCGAGCGCGGCCAGCGCGGGGCCGGGACAATACCCTGCAAGGCCCCAGCCAACGCCGAACGCCAGCGACCCGACGATCAGGCGGCGGTCGATATGGCGCGCCGTAGGCAAGCGCATGGGGCCGCCAAGCATCGCGCGCGAGCGCGCGGCGGCAAAACGAAAAGCAAACAAGCCCACAAAGATCGCGCCCCCCATGACGAGCGCGAGCGACGGGTCCCACTTGCCGGCCAGATCGAGAAAACCGATCACCTTGGACGGGTCCGTCATGCCGGATAGGATCAGGCCGATTCCGAAGATCAAGCCGGTCACGAAAGCCATGAGCGTGGCAAGCATGGGAAGCCTTTCAGCCGATGAGGTGGCGAACGATGAATACGGTGAGAAAGCCGGCGACCATGAACGACGTCGTGGCGACCAGGGAGCGCGGCGAAAGCTTCGACAAACCGCAGACCCCGTGCCCGCTGGTGCACCCCGAGCCATAGCGCGTGCCCGCCCCGACCAGCAACCCGGCGACCACCAGGGTCGCGACGTCGGCATCAATGCGCACTTGGGGAAGCGCGGTCATCAGACCGTACACCAGCGGCGCGCCTACCAATCCCGCGACAAAGGCGATGCGCCACGCGATGTCGCCGCGCGCCGGGCGCAGAAGCCCACCCACGATGCCGCTGATGCCTGCGATTCTGCCATTGAGCAACAGAAACATCGCGGTCGCCAGACCGAGCAGCAATCCGCCCCCGACGGATGCCCAGGGCGTGAAGTGTTCCCAATCAATCATTCTGCTCTCCCGAAAAATGTGTCACTAACGCGACCCCTTGGCGCCTGGGCCCTCGCCCGGATGACTAACCCTCTCCCATCACGGTCACGATGATACTGCGCGTATGCGCGGCATGGCGATGTTCCCAGAGATACAGCCCCTGCCACGTGCCAAGGAGCAGGTTCCCGTCGGCAACGGGAATGCTCAGGCTATTCGATGTCAGAACTGCGCGCGCGTGTGCGGCCATGTCGTCCGGACCTTCCGTATCGTGCACATAAGCCGGATCACCATCCGGCGCAAGGCGCGCGAACAGCGTTTCGAGATCGCGGCGCACGTCGGCATCGGCATTCTCGCAAAGAATCAGCGAAGCGCTCGTGTGCTGCAGGAACACGACACACAGGCCTGTGCGGATGCCGCTGTCGGCCACCGCCCGTTCGATGTGTTGCGTGATCTCGGTCGTGCCGCGACCCTTGGTGCGGAATTCGAGGGGTTTTTGAAACATGGGAAGTGCCGTGACGACGTGACGCCGTGACGATCGTGAATATCGTGAATACCGCTATCCTACCTCATGAACAGACATCTAGCGTACCATGCCGGCAGATAATGGCCCAGAGCGGTCTTGCATTACAGGCACGACGATACTGCAAGACCTGCTTCATGAACGACAGTCACGACCGTCACGACCGTCACGATCGTCACGTCCAGTAGCACCGAGCTTTGCCGGTCTACTGGATAGATATCCAGCTTTCGCCTATAGTGCCGGGCGTGGCAACCGTAACCGCATTCGAACGACTCAACACGGCGCAGCGCGAAGCGGCCCAATTCGGTGTCCGCGATGAAAGCGGGACTTACCGCGCCGGGCCCTTGCTGATCATCGCCGGCGCGGGAACCGGCAAAACCAATACGCTCGCCCATCGCGTGGCGCACCTGATGCTGGAGGGCGTCAGCCCGGAGCGCATCCTGTTGCTGACGTTCACGCGGCGCGCCGCGCTGGAGATGACGCGGCGGGCACAGCGCATCATCGCCACGGTGCTCGCGGAGAAAGCCGGGAGCGACGGCCGCAGTGGCGTCACCGACGTGTCGGTCAAGCTGCCGTGGTCGGGAACGTTTCATTCCATCGCCAACCGCTTGATCCGGCGCAATGCCGCCAGCGTCGGCCTCGATGCCAATTTCAGCGTGCTCGATCGGGGCGACGCGGCTGACTTGATGGATCTGGTTCGACACGAACTCGATTTTTCCAGGTCTGAGAAACGCTTCCCGCGCAAGGACACCTGTGTGGCGATTTATTCGCACCGGGTCAATACGCGCGGAACGCTGGCCGAGACGCTGGCGAACGTGTTTCCCTGGTGTGCGCAGTGGGAAGAGGAACTCACGAAGCTGTTCCGTGCGTATGTCGAGCGCAAGCTTGCCAACCAGGCGCTGGACTACGACGACCTGCTGTTGTACTGGCATGCGATGGCAGCCGACGCGGTTCTTGCGGCGGACATGGGTGCCCGCTTCGACCAGATCCTGGTGGACGAGTATCAGGACACCAATGCGCTGCAGGCGGAAATTCTGAAGGCACTGCGCCCGTCCGGCGCGGGGGTCACGGTGGTGGGCGACGACGCGCAATCGATTTACGCATTCCGCGCAGCGACAGTCGAGAATATTCTGGGTTTTCCCGCGCAGTACGATCCCGCGGCATGCGTTGTCACCCTCGAGCAGAACTACCGCTCGACGCAGGGCGTGCTCGATGCGGCCAATGCCCTGATCGGGGAGGGCGCACGCCAGTACCGCAAAATCCTGCAGGCCATGCGCGGGCACGGCGAGCGGCCGCGCTATGTGACGGTGGCGGATGACCAGGGCCAGGCGGACTACGTGGTGAGCAGGGTACTGGAAGCGCGCGAGCGCGGTATTGCGCTCAAGCGCCAGGCCGTGTTGTTTCGCAGTTCCCACCACAGCGACCTGCTGGAACTCGAACTGGTCCGGCGCAACATTCCCTACGTGAAATACGGCGGTCTCAAATTTCTCGAAGCCGGCCATGTGAAAGACATGCTGGCGGTGCTGCGCTGGGCGGATAACCCGAAAAATCGCCTCAGCGCATTCCGTGTTTTGCAACTGATGCCGGGCATGGGGCCTGCGAACGCCGGCCGCTGCTTTACGCACTTCGAGGCTTCGGGTCACGACTGGCGTGCATTGGCTTCGTTCAATGCGCCGGCGCTGGCGAGCGAGGCGTGGCCGGCTTTTGCGGCGCTCATGCTGGCGCTGGGCGCGCCCGAAGTGCCTTGGGAAGGGCAGGTGGGCCGGGTGCGCGATTGGTACGAACCGCATCTGGATCGCCTCTATGAAGCCGCGCAAGTGCGGGCAGGTGACCTGCAACAACTCGAACGCATCGCGCACCAGTTCAACGCGCGGGAGCGCTTCCTGAGCGAACTTGCGCTCGATCCGCCCAAAGCCAGCGGCGACCTGGCGGGCGACCCGCTGCTCGACGAGGATTACCTGGTGCTGTCCACCATCCATTCCGCCAAGGGACAGGAGTGGGACGCCGTGCATGTGCTCAATGTCGCGGACGGCAATTTCCCGCTTGAGTTCGCCACCGGCAAAGCCGAGCAGATCGAGGAGGAGCGCCGCCTGCTGTATGTGGCGATGACGCGCGCCAAAACCGACCTGCACCTGATCGCGCCGCTGCGCTATTACATCACCCAGCAGTCACGCCACGGCGATGCGCATGTCTACGGCGCGCGCAGCCGGTTCCTGACCGCGTCGGTACTGGCACAGTTCGAGCAGATCACGTGGCCCGTGGCCGAGGCGCGCACGCCCGTTCAGTCGGCGACTGCGCCGAAGGTCGATGTCGCGGGCCTGCTCAGGGGGATGTGGTAAGAGCCGTGAATGTCGTGACGGTCGTGAATGTCGTGACGGTCGTGACGGTCGTGACGGCGTGACGGCGTGACGGTCGTAAAGGTCGTAAGGCCGTGAATGTCGTGAATGTCGCGTATGTCGCGTCGAAACCAACGTGCTGAGCGATACTTCGGCAACGCAGGTGTTCTGCGAGTTGTCTGCAATCCATGCAGAAATCTAAGCAGGCGACGGTCACGACCGTCACGACGTCACGGCCGTCACGACATTCACGACCGTCACGATCGTCACGACATTTATCGATCGTCACGGCCTTTACGGCACTCTCCCGCCGTAATCCGGTCAAGAGTAAAGTGCTTGACTCCGACAAGGACGCCGCCGTGCTGCTACAACGACCTGAACCGCCGATCCATGATCCGGGCAAAGCTCCACCACCCATGGTCCCCCCGGATATCGACGAGCCTCCTGCGATCAAACCCCCACCCAACAAGGAGCCGCCGATCACGCCGCCGGACGATGATCCGGGGCCAGTCAAGGAGCCGCCAAAGCGCAAGCACTGAGCGCCGGGTGCATTCGGGTCGCCGGAACGGGCGCTGCAGAACGTGCAGGTCAGGAACGGTTCGGTGGCCCTTTGCGATGCGGCTTCGGCTTCTCGGGTCGTGCGCCCCCGCCGCCGCCCGATTCCAGTTTGCTCAGGCGTAATTGCTGGCCGGCGACCCAGACTTTCTGCAAGTCCCGGAAAATTTCCTTGGGCATGCCTTCCGGTAAGTCCACCAGGCTGTGATCGGCAAAAATTTCGATGCGTCCGATGTGCCGGCTTTCCATCTGCGCTTCATTGGCGATCGCGCCGACGATGTTTGCCGGCTTGACGCCGTGCTGGTGGCCAACCTCGATGCGGTAAGTCTGCATACCGGGATCGGGACCGCGACGGGGGCGGCGGGGCCGCTCGGCGGGAGATTCACTCGACGGTGATGCATCACGCGCCCGCTCCTGAGGCCGTTCTGTGCTGCTGCGATCCGCGGGTCGCGTGCGCGTCTGGGGGGCTTCGCTCATCAGCGGCGTTTCGCCCTGCGCCATGTAGGCGAGCGCCGCGGCCACGTCGAGCAGGGACGCCTGCTGCGCATGCTGGTAATGTTCGACCAGATCCTTGAACGGTCCGAGCACGGGAACGAGTTCGGCATTGCCCAGAACGGAAGCAATGCGTTCCTTGAACTTCGACACGCGTTGCTCGTTGACTGCCGCGATGCTCGGCAATTCCATGGGCGCGATGGTCTGGCGTGTGGCGCGCTCGATGATGCGCAGCATATGGCGCTCGCGCGGCATCACGAACAGGATGGCCTCGCCGCTACGACCTGCGCGTCCGGTCCGGCCGATGCGATGCACGTAGGATTCGGTGTCCGTCGGCACATCGTAGTTGATCACGTGGCTGATGCGTTCCACGTCGAGCCCGCGCGCGGCGACGTCGGTGGCAACGATGATGTCCAGGTCTCCGCTGCGCAGTCGATTGACCGTGCGCTCGCGCGTTTTCTGGTCGACGTCTCCGCTGAGGGGGGCGGCGGCGAAGCCGCGCGCTTCGAGCTTGCCCGCGAGTTCAGTGGTTTCCTGCTTGGTGCGCACGAACACGATCATGCCATCGAACGGTTCGGCTTCGAGCATCCGGGTCAGCGCATCGAGTTTGCTCACGCCGCCACCCGCCATCCAGAAGCGCTGTCGCGTATTGGCCACCGTGGAGGTCTTGCTGCGGATGGTGATTTCCACCGGCGACTTCAGATAGGTTTGCGCGATGCGGCGGATGGGCGCCGGCATGGTGGCCGAGAACAGGGCGACCTGGCGCGTGGGCGGCGTCTTCTTCAGCACCTTCTCCACATCCTCGATGAATCCCATGCGCAACATTTCGTCGGCTTCATCCAGCACCAGGCAGCGCAGGGCATCGAGCTTCAACGTGCCGCGGTCCATATGGTCGATCACGCGGCCCGGCGTACCGACGATGACATGCGCTCCGCGTCGCAGCGCGTGCAATTGCGGGCCATAGTGCTGGCCGCCGTAGATCGGCAGGACATGAAAATCGCGCAGGTGTGCGGCATATTTCTGGAACGCTTCCGCTACCTGGATCGCCAGTTCGCGCGTTGGCGTCAGCACCAGCGCCTGCGGCGCACGTGTGTCCAGGTCGATGCGTGCGAGTACCGGCAGCGCGAACGCCGCGGTCTTTCCGGTGCCGGTCTGCGCCTGTCCCAGAACATCCATGCCCAGCAGCAGCGGCGGAATCGTTTGCGCCTGGATGGGCGACGGTGTTTCGTAACCGACGTCGTCGAGTGCTTCGAGCAGCGGCGGCGGAAGACCCAGTTCGGCGAAACCTGGATCGGGAGCGGGAGCGGTATCGGACATTATTTGTGCTTGGGGGAAAAAACGGACTGCGGTCGGGCCGCATCGTACGCGCAAATCAGGGCTGTGACGAGGCAAGGGCCGTGAATGTCGTGAATATCGTGAATATCGTGAATGACGCGAATGGCGCGAATGGCACATCCGTGATGCCGGGCAAGACGGACTTCCGTCCACCCAATGCCGTTCATTGCACAGGCAAGCCAGTTTTGTTGAACACCTTCTGTCAGGTTGGACGTTCTAAAATGCACTTGCGATTCTGCACGACATTCACGACATTCACGACATTCACGATATTCACGATATTCACGGCATTCACGGCTGTTAGGCTGCGAATCGCCACCGTGCTATCTTGCCACCCATCAGCCACGATACAGCGCACCCATGATCACCATCCAGCACGAGAACACCCTCACGGTCGTTGGCATCTTCGCAACGTTCGAAGTCGAGGATTTCAGACGCATCGAAACCGAAATCGAGCAGCAGTTGCGCGCGCACGGGCAAATCGACTTGCTGGTGGACCTGCGCGGCATGTTGGGTTACACGCTGGATACCGCGCTGGAGGACATCAGATTTACGCGCGAGCATGCCCGCGACGTGGGACGCGTCGCAATCCTCAGCGAAGACAACTCGGTGGTATGGACAGCGCTGTTGTCCCGGTTATTCGTCAAGGCCGAGATCCGGGTATTCGACACCGAGTCCGGCGCAAGGGAATGGCTGGGGGCGTGAAAAAAAAGGGGCGAGGGGAGAAGAGCGAGGGGCGGGGGGCGAGGAAAGAGAAACTGGTACCAGCCCCTAGCCCCTAGCCCCTAGTCCCTCGCCCCTCGATTACTACCCTCTCGACCTCAGCTTGTTCTTGCTCGAGCGGATGTCGCTGACCAGAATCGTGAAAACGAGTCCGATGCCGCAGGCCGCGGCGCCGAGGAACAGCACGATGGCCAGACCCGGATAGCCGAACAGCCGGAATTCGGTGTCCACGCGCATCAACAGCGCGGCGCCGACAATCAGTGCAGCGAGCAGCAGGCCGAGCGCGATTCGGTTGGCGACTTTCTGCAGGCCTTCCATGATCGTCGCTTCGTCGATTGTATCGACCTTGATCCGGATTTCGTTGTCAGCGACCTGGTCGAGGATGCGATTGACGCGGCCCGGCAGGCGGACCAGAAAATTCTTCATGTCCACCACGGCGTTGAACAGATTGCCGATGGACATATCTTTCTTCAGGTGCTCTTCGGTGATTTCGCTGGCATGACGCCGGATGGCTGCATTCGGGTCGAAATGTGGCGCGAGCGTATGCCCGATCTCGTCGAGATTGAGCAATGTCTTGCCGATCATCGCCAGTTCCGGCGGCAAGCGGATGCCGTTCTCGGCGGCGACTTTCATCAGCATGAGCACGGCGCGGCCGACCTGCGGCTCCACGAGGTCGACATCCTGATGCTGCGCGACGATGTCGGTCACGCCACGCTTGAATGCCATGCGATCCGCCCCTTCGCGCACCTGCCCCATGAGCAACAGTGTTTTGACCGCATCGTCCGCGCGGTCCTCGCTGATCGCCAGTAACAACTGCAGCAGGCTGCTTTGCAAGGCCGGCGTTACCCGCGCGACCATGCCGAGATCAATGAGTGCGATTTTGCCGTCGACCAGAAATACATTGCCGGGGTGCGGATCGGCATGGAATACGCCGTCGCGCAATATTTGCTTCAGATAGGCGCGAAACAGCGCATCGGCGAGGTGTTCGCCGTCGATTTCCAGCATGGTCAGCGGGCTCAATGCGGTGATCTTGGTTCCCGCGATGAACTCCATGGTCAATACGCGCGAGGTGCTGAAGTCGTCGATCGGCTTCGGAATGACGATCTCCGGAATTTCTGCAAGATTGCGGCCGATGCGTTTGAGGTGTACTGCTTCCTGCCGGAAATCCAGCTCGCGCAGCATTGATTTGCGGAATTCATCGAACAGCAGCGTCAGGTCGTAGCGTTGACCCGCTTCGGTGTGATCTTCCAGGAAGCGCGCGATCTCGCCCAGCGCATCGAGGTCCGTCAGCACCTGTTCGCGGATCCCGGGGCGCTGGACTTTGAGCGCCACTTCGCGCCCGTCGCGCATGGTGGCATGGTGCACCTGCGCGATGGAGGCGGCGGCGAGCGGCTTGGGGTCGATCGAGCCGAATGCCTTCGACAGCCGCACATCCAGTTCTGTTTGCAGAATTTGCTCTATGTCTTCGAACGGCACCGGCTCGCAGTCGTCCTGCAAACGCGTCAGGGCGCTGGCATAGGCAGGCGGAATAATGTCAGGGCGCGTGGAGAGCAACTGGCCGAGTTTGATGAAGGTCGGACCGAGTTTCTCGATGTCGTCGGCGAGTCCGTCGGCGGCGGCAGCATCCACCGGGGCCGCGGCGTTCTCGTCCGGCATTAATTCAGCGAGCCCGGCGCGTTTCACGACATCGCCGCGCCCATACTTGAATAACAGGAGCGCTATTTCCTTATAGCGCTTGAGGTGTTGCGGTTTGAGCGAAAGAGCCAAGGCGAATCTCCGGATGCTGCACGCGTGTACGACCAGAACCCGTGGGCGGGGTTCATCACCCCGTGCACGCGGTGGATTCGGATCCTCGGCAGGTCAACTCAGTCGGCAGCCTCCGGAGCATCCAGCGTGACGACGACAGCATCGGTCTCGGGGCCCGAGAGGATCCGCGAGGCACCCAGGCTTCCGACGAGCGGCAGCTTTACGCACAATCCGAAAGGATTGATGCCGCAGCTGAGTCCCAGCAGGTTGATCTCGATGCCCTCGACGCGACTGACGAGGACGCCGAACAGGCCGAACAACGAGAACTGGAAGCCGCTTCCGCTGGCAGGGCGGCCGAAGGCGCGCCAGCCCAGATAATCCTTGCCGATGGCATTACAGGGCAGTTCGATCTCGAGCTCCGGCACCAGGCGCGCAAGATGCGCGATGAAGGTGTTCGAATTGGGGCCGGGAAACATTACGTATTTACCGGCGTAGCGATAAGTCTTTATGGCCTGACGCAACCGTTCGATGAGCGGGCCGACTTCATCCCCGCGCTTATCCGCAAACAGCTGTGGCGCCGCGCCATACCAGTGTGCATCCGGCGCGCGCCTGCGCATCGAGACGCAACATCCGCGCCGTTGCAATGCTTCGGGCGTTACTTCATAGATCGTGTACGCCTTTGCGCCGGCCGGCTTGACTGCGATCCACAGGTGCAGACTGAAGTATCCGCGCCATCCCAGGCAGCGTGCACCGTAAACTTGAAGGACCGGTTCGGTAGTTATTGCCGGATCCGGTGCAAGATTTACCCGTTCCGCCATATTGCGTTTGCGACTTCGAATGGCCATCGCACGCGCCATGATCGTCGCTACGGGTCGGGACGCTACACGCCGCGTGCCGTCGATATTACCCGTACGAGAATCCATTTTGGCGGGATCAATCTCCCGCACAACGTGGTCGTCCGCGGGGCCGAGCCAATGACGTAGTCGCATATCCCTAGTTCCTTTCACAGCTTGCTTGGTCACAATGATATAAGCATGTACAAGCACTATTTACGCTCGCAAAGCGGTTCGCGCGTGGCTCCTTCGGCCTAGGGGGAGGCATCGAATTCAAGGAACAATTCGCCGGCCCCATCTGCGGCAGTAGGTCTTTCATGCGGCTGTCCAGCGAGCGTACGGCAAGGATGAACGGGAAGGGATCACCCAAAAGGGATGCCTCGAAAGGGATAATGGAGCCCTCGCGAACGTATGCCGTTACCCAAACACATGGCAATGAGGTTCATGGATTCCAAAGCGCCGCGCTCACGCAGACGAAACCCACGCCGCAATGGTTTTCGCCGTTTGTGGCCGAGCGCACGAACGCGGCGCCGCTGGCTAGGTACCGTGCGCGCTGCGCCGGCCGGAGCGCAGGTCGTATTCGCGCTCATCGCTGTGCTGGCGACATTGCTGGCGCTGAACTGGATCTACCAGGTAGTCCGCAAGCCCTCGGAGTTGTGGTTTCCGGTGAGCGGGGCGTTCTATAAGACGCCGGCGCAGACGTGGAAGGCGTATGGCGCCTTGTTCGAAGCTCACGCGACCGGTCTGATTACACCCGAATTGCTTGCTGCACTTGCACAGGTGGAAGGCACCGGCAATCCGGTCGTGCGCACGTACTGGCGGTGGTCGATGCAAAGCAAACCTTTCGAAATCTACCGGCCGGCATCGAGCGCCGTGGGGATGTACCAGATCACGGACGGAACCTTTGCGCAGGCGCGGCAGTATTGCGTGCATGACCATGTGGCCGTCGAGGACGGGCCGTGGCACCAGTTCGGCACGTGCTGGTTCAACGGGCTCTATACCAGGACGCGTGCGTCCGACGCAGTCGAAATGACTTCGGCGTATCTCGACCGCACAACCACCAAGACGCTCCAGCGCCTGCGTATTACGGATGCAACCCTGCGCCACAAGCAGGATCTGGCCGCGGTGATTCATTTGTGCGGATCGGGTAGCGGCACCCGGTATGCGAAGCGCGGATTTCGCCTGGATGCGGGCCAACGGTGCGGGGACCACGACGCGAAAACCTATCTCGCGCGCGTCAATGCAGTGAGGGAAGTGTTTCGCAGACTCTCGTCAGAATGAGCTGAAAACGGGTCGCAAACGCGGTCATACAGCAGTCTTTATAAATGGGAGCAGCTATTCGCCGCAGGGCATTCGAGAAAATGCCCTGCCCCAAAATGATTTCAGCAAGGGAGGAAGCTGAGATCCGAGGCAGGGCACTGTAAAACGCTAAAACCGGAGGCGCTAGACTGGCCTTCCGGCCTGTCTGACTTTGCGGATCAATTCCATCATCTGGCGCGAGACGATGCTGCAAAAAGCGTCCCCGTTAAAGGGATCGACTTCTTCGAGGCAACGGAACGGAACGCTGGTTTCCGTCACCCACACAGCGCCGTCGGCGGTGGAAAGGGATAATGCATGCGGTTCGCTCGGGTTGCAATCTCCTTTGGAGCGGATGTGGACTCGGTATTTTTGCGGCTGCAACTTGTGTCTTGCCAGAATATTGGTTGCTCTTTGAACTGCATCGTCAACCTTCCGCCGATACTCTGTTTCTGCTTGCATGGACCCCTCCGAAAAACACAATTCCCTTACGCTCTTTTTAAGCCTGAACGGCCCGCCGCGCAAGGAGCAAATGTGTCGGACTTTGGCGACGGCGTCGTTGCGCGGCGACGAAATGACACGAGTAAGACAGAACACAAAGGTCAAGAAAAGACGAAACCGGGGACTAAGTGCCGAGGTCCGAATGCACCGACTGACCAAAAAAATGCGCACACTGCAGATCCGCTGACGCGCCTGCGTGGGTGTGTTACTTATCGCGCAGTCTGGATGGTCTGAACAGACTAGTTTTCCTTAACCCGCACGAAGACCCGAAGTCCCGGTCCAAACGCGATCATGCCATCCGGATTTCGCCGAGTCGGTCGCAAAACCAGCGTGCTGCTCGGCACGCTGACCGCGATCGCCGTGCTGATCCTGGCGTTCGACTGGAACTGGGTGCGCCCCTCCGTGGAACGCTATCTCACCAGGACTTCACAGCGCGAGGTGCGTATCGGCGATCTGCAAGTCGATCTGGGATTCACGCTTCAGCCGACCGTGCGGCTGCGTGACCTGTACATCGAGAATGCCCCCTGGGCCGATAAGCGGCCGTTTGTCGAGGTCAAGGAGGCGATCTTTACCTTTTCGCTGCGCAGTGTCTGGGAAGGGCGTCCGATCATTTACCGCTTGATCCTGATCGACGCCAGGGTGGACCTGGAAAGGCAGGCGGACGGGCGCAGAAACTGGCGCCTGCGAAAACCTGAGGATCGCGGGCCCGGGCGCGTGCGCGTGCAAAGCCTGGAACCCCATCGCACTACGATCCGTTTCGCCCGCCGCGACATTGACTTCGACGTTACCGCGACCGCAAGCCCCGTGTCGCCACCCGGCTCCGCGGACCCAGCGGCGCAAACGCATCCGACCCGCATACAATTCGAGGGGCAATTCCGCGGCGGGGCGTTCTCGGGCGATGTGCAAAGCGCCCCCAGACTGACATTCCTGGACACGCATCGCGCGTTTGCTCTGCGCGGCCAGGCTTCCGCGGGCCAAACCCGGCTGGAAGTCGACGGGACCATTGCCGATTTGTTCCGTCCGGTGGCGATCGATGCGCAGGTGCATCTCGCCGGAGCGTCCCTGGCGCACCTGCAGCCTTTTCTGCGCGGATCGCTTCCCGCCACCCCGCCGTACGAATTTCGATCGCGCATCCGGCAGACTCGTGAGGACATCTCGTTTGCGCAGGTGCGCGGAACCATTGGCCGTAGCGACCTGGCCGGCGAAATCAGCCTCGTTCGCGGCCAGCAACGACCCATGCTGCGCGCGAGCCTGCAGAGCGCCTCGGCACGGTTGGCGGATTTCATGCCGCTGCGCGCGGGCGATCGAGCCGGCAAGCCGGTCGGCAAGCAGCTCGGCAAGCCGTCCTCCGGGTCCGCGCACGTTGCACCGAAGGGCTTCGACGGCGAAAGCCTGCAGGCGCTCGACGCCCGGCTCGAATACGCGGCAAAGCGCTTCGACGCAGCACCATTGCCTTTGCTTGAAGATTTGCGCGTCACAGCCGATCTCGCCGATGGCAAGCTCAAATTGAAACCCTTCGCGCTGCGCATGGCGGGGGGCCAGGTTACCGGGGCGCTGTCGCTCGATGGCCGGCAGGAACCGCCGCTGGTGCATGCGCATCTGAAGCTGGAGAACCTCCAGCTGGAACGACTGCTCGAGTCCATCGACAAGGAATCCAAGGGCGCCGGGCCGCTGGACGGGCAGATCGATCTCAAGGGCCAGGGTCAATCGATCGCCAGCTTTCTGTCCTCTGCCTCGGGGTCCATGTCGGTTTCGATGCAAAGCGGCGGCATTTCCAACCTCCTCGATGCCAAACTGGGGCTGAACGGCGGGAAAATGCTGCGCCTGCTGCTGACCGGAGACCGCGCCATCGGCATCAACGATGCCCGGGCATCTTTCGAGTTCGAACAAGGACGCGGGGTATCGGAAACCATCGTGCTCGATACTGACCAAACGCACACGCAAGGAAGCGGTGTCGTAGACCTTCGCAAGCGAACCCTGGACTTGCTGCTGAAGCCCCAGCCGAAGAAACGCGGTTTGTTGTCGCTGCAAAAGTCCATCCGCATACGCGGGCCGATCGGACAGCCGAAATTCTCCCTGGAGGGCAAGGACGCCGTGCTGAACACGCGGCGTTAATCCCGGCCGCCGCGTACGTTGCGACGCCATGCGCGCGCGAATTGCTCTTTCGCGATTGCGCTTTCCGCTTTAACCTGCGCGCTTTGCTGCCTATTCCCCACGCTGTTATGTCGATCCAGTGGTTTCCGGGCCATATGAACCTCGCCCGCAAGAAAGCGGCCGAGACCATGGAATGGGTCGATGTCGTGATAGAAGTCGTCGATGCGCGCCTGCCCGAGGCCAGCAGCAATCCGATGATCCGCACCTTGCGCGAACATCGCCAGCGCCCCGCGCTGAAGCTGCTGAACAAGGCGGACCTGGCCGATCCCGCGGTCACCGGGCGGTGGCTGGACTTCTACAACCAGCAAAAAGGCGTCAAAGCCGTCGCGCTGTCGTGCAAGAAACCGGGCGATGTCGCTCGGGTTACGGGCTACTGCCGGTCCATTGCGCCGCATCGCGGCGATAATCTCAAGCCGCTGCGCCTGATGATCATGGGCATTCCGAATGTCGGCAAGTCGACATTGATGAACGCGCTGGTCAAGCGCCGCGTCGCCGCCGTGGGCGACGAGCCCGCCGTGACCAAATCACAGCAAAGCCTGGATATCGGCGCGAACATGACCATTACCGACACGCCCGGCCTGCTATGGCCCAAGATCGAATTCGAGAGCGACGGCTACATGCTGGCGGCGAGCCACGCCATCGGTACCAATGCCGTGATGGAAGAGGAAGTGGCCGCATTTCTCGGTGGCATCCTGCTTGCGCGCTACCCGCAATTGCTCAGCGCACGTTACGGCATTGCGCCGGGGAGCATGGACGGACCGGCCCTGATTGAAGCGGTGGCCCGGCGCCGCGGGTGTCTGGTCAAGGGCGGCGGGCTCGATCTTGAAAAAGCCGCCCTGATCCTGCTGGGCGATTATCGCAGCGGTGCGCTCGGGAGAATCAGTCTGGAAACCCCGCAGACCAGGGCTGCCATGATCGCGACCGGGAACGGAACAACGAGACTGAGTGATGAGGACTCAGGACTGAGTAAAAGCAGGACTGAGGACTGAGTGCTGAGGACTGAGTGAAAAGCGGAAGTGACTTAAATTCTTTAACCCTGCTTTTCGCCTTTACTCAGTCCTCAGTCCTCATCACTCAGTCCTTTCTTACTCCGCATCATGAAAGATCACGCCCAGCGTATGCCGGTTCCCCGAGCGGAGCGGACTGACGCCGTGTCGCATCCTGACGCGATAGCTGCCGCGGGCGCCTTGCACCGGCCGGTTATTGACCGCGAAGATGACGCCGTGGCCTTGTTCCAGCGGCACGACCGTGGCGCGCGATTGCATGCGCGGTCGCTGTTCGGTGAGGATGAATTCGCCCCCCGTAAAGTCGCGACCGGGCTGCGATAACAGGATCGCGGTCTGCAGCGGGAACACGTGCTCGCCGTACAGATCCTGGTGCAGGCAGTTGTAATCACCGGGCCCATACCGCAGCATCAGCGGCGTCGGCCGGGTCTGGCCGGCACGATGGCACCGGTCTAGGAAATGTTCGTGCTCATCGGGAAAACGGATCGCAGTGTTCATGGCTTCGTTCCAGCGGTTGGCGATACCGCAGAGTCGCGCATACAACGTGCCGCGCAACGCGGCAACCGGCCGGGGCAATGGATACGCGAAATATTTATATTCCCCGCGCCCGAAGCCGTGGCGCGCCATGACAACCTTGCTGCGAAACAACAGATCATCCGCGTAGCAGGCGGCGAGCGAGGCGCATTCATGCGGCGTCAGCAATCCATGCAAGACCGCGTATCCATCCTGATCGAGGCTGGCGGCGATGCGCTGCCAATCGAACGCGGCGATCCGTGCCAGCATGTCCATGCCGGCCGCAGGCGGTTGGGCCAGCGCCAGCCGGGGCTTCCCGACTGGCGTCACGGCTTCGCCTCCCGGTCGAGTAACGCGCGCTTGCGCTCCACGCCCCAGCGATAGCCGGACAGCGATCCGTCGTGGCGCACCACTCGATGGCAGGGAATCGCGATGGCAACGGCGTTGCAAGCGCATGCCTGGGCGACGGCGCGAACGGCGCGGGGCGCGCCGATGCGCGCGGCGATCTGGGCGTAACTCGCGGTAGCGCCCGCGGGTATGTCGCGCAGGGCCTGCCACACCCGTTGCTGGAAAACCGTGCCGCGAATATCGAGAGGCAATGCAAGCCCCTGCGCAGGGGATTCGACCATCCCAACGACCAGGGCCACGGTCTGTTCGAATGCCTCATCGCCGCCCACGAGTTGCGCCTTGGGGAAACGATCCTGCAGGTCTCGCAACAGCGCATCGGGATCATCGCCCAGCGCAATGGCGCACACGCCGCGCGCGGTCGCCGCTACGAGAATGCAGCCCAGCGAGCAATCGCCGAGCGCGAAGCGGATGGACTCGCCGACGCCGCCATCCCGAAAGCTCGACGGCGCCATGCCGAGCACCTCGCCTGAAGTGGCATAGAAGCGCCCATTGGAATTGAATCCCGAATCGTAGATTGCTTGCGTCACGGTGGCGCGCTGCGGCAATTCGTCCCGCACGCGGCGCGCCCGGCAGGCGGCTGCGTAAGCCCGCGGGGTCACGCCGGTGAAATTTTTGAACAGGCGATGAAAATGATAACGGCTCACGCCCGCGAGTTCGGCCAGGCTCGCCAGACCCGGCATTTCGATGGCGGTTTCAATCATGCGGCAGGCGGCGGCGACGCCGGCGGCCTGACGCTCCGCCAAGGCGGGCGCGTTCGGCCGGCAGCGCTTGCACGCCCGAAACCCTTCAGCTTCCGCCTCCTCGCGGCTCGCGTGAAAGCGTACATTGCGGTGCAGGGCGGGCCGCGAGGCGCAGGACGGCCGGCAATATACGCCGGTGGTCTTTACCGAATAATAGAAAACGCCGTCGGCGCGCTCGTCGCGGCGCAACACGGCTGCCCAACGCTGCTCATCGGTTGCAAACGGGGCTTCATTCGAGGTCATGATTCCCATGATAATGCTCCTTCTCGGGGCAGGGGCGCCCGCATGAAACCCATATTGGAGGATGATAGGCCCGTGGACACTCCGATCCTTGCTTTCGAATTCGCCCATGGCGACCGGTCCTGAAGCTTTCGCCATGACATCGATGATGCAATCCGAACGCCCGCTCAGCACGGCCGAGCTCGACCGTCTCGAGCAGTTGCTGGTATCCGATGTGTTTCATGAAGAGGCCATGCCGCTGGACATGTTGCAGGGGATGCTCTGCGCCGTGGCCAGCGCGCCCGACCTGATTCCGCCGAGCCGCTGGCTCACCGCTGCGCTGGGCGAGAATCCGGTTTATGAGACGACCGGGCAGGCGGAGGAAATTCACGACCTGGTAATGCGTTTTTACTCGCAGACCGTTCAGGAGCTTGACGAAGGCGAGGGCGTAACGCTGTATGTCTTCGCCGATGAAGCGGGGGAAGACGATCTGGGTACCTGGTGCGAAGGCTATCTGGAAGGGGTGTTGTTGTCGCAAGCGGACTGGTACGAACATGGCGAACCGGATGACGTAGAGGAACTGCTGCTTCCTTTCATGCTGTTGTCGGGGCGTTTGCGCGAAGCGGCCGAGGAATCCGGTGATGGGCTGCCCACCCTCGAGGAGGAGCAGGAGATGCACCGCCGTGCCGCCGGCTCCATGGGCAATTCGGTGCAGGCGGTGTATGCATATTGGCTCGACAAGCGCATTTCGCATGCGCCAATCCGCCGCGATGGCCCCAAAGTCGGCCGCAATGATCCGTGCCCGTGCGGCAGTGGCAAGAAATACAAGAGCTGCCACGGAAGCGCCGACACGAATTGACCGCAGCGCGTCAGCGGCTGCCAGGCGATAGCGCGCGCATGCGATCGACGAGGCGCGAGGCCTCCTCGCCCAACTGCCGGTAGCGCTCGTGGAGTTGCTGCAGTTCGTCCGAATAACTGTTCAAACGCGCCTGTTGATCCTGACGCGCTCTGGTCACATCGTCATAGTTGGGAATCTGTCCCGGCGGCGCATAGGCTGCCGATCCAGGATCGGGGCTTCGCATCTCGGCTTGCTGCAAGGACTGGATCATCTGGAACTGCTGATAGACTGCCTGTTGCTCTTCACGCACGGCGGCCAGCACGGCCTGCGTGCGCTGCAGGGGTGTTTCCACCGGCGTTTGCGCCGGCGCGGCATTGGCCAGCAACAGCAGGCCTAACAGGATGAACTTTGACATGAAGGATCTCCAATCAAACGGACGTGCATGGCCCACTCCCGCCTGAGACAGCGGCTTGTGCGGGGAGTGCGAACGAATTCGACGAAAAGCCGGCTGCCGCGCAAACGGGGCGTAATACGACATCCAGGCGGGCCTGCCCGGGAGTACGGGCGCGGGCTCATCCGAACTTGAATCATCGATTGACCGAGGGACTGCCGACATGGGGCTGAACAAGAACAAGATCGAGAAGCTGGTGCGCGAGTTACTGATCGAGCTGGGCGAGGACCCGGATCGTGAGGGGCTGCTCAAGACGCCGCATCGCGTAGCGTCCGCCCTGGAGTTTCTGACCTCGGGCGAGCGCACCGATCCCGCTACGGTCATCAACGATGCCATCTTTACCCAGAAGACCAACAGCATGGTCATCGTCAAGAACATCGAGGTTTACAGCCTGTGCGAACATCACATGCTGCCGTTTTTTGGTCGCTGCCATATCGGCTATATTCCCAGCGGCAAGGTCTTCGGACTGAGCAAGCTGGCGCGGCTGGTGGACTTGTATGCGCGCCGGCTGCAGATTCAGGAGCGGCTCACCGAGCAGATCTCCCAGGTGGTGATGGAGTCGATCAATGCACAGGGGGTTGGGGTCATGATCGAGGCGAAGCATTTGTGCATGATGATGCGCGGCGTGGAGAAACAGAACTCGGAGATGATTACGTCGTCCGTCGTGGGCACCTTTCGCGATTCGGTCGCGACCCGCGAGGAGTTTCTTGCACTCATCGGCGCTCGCGGTCTCTGAATCAATGCGGTTTGCCAGGAGCTATCCCTTGGCACCATCCGGGTCATTCTTGCGGGCGCCCCGAATGTTGAGCGCCGCCAGCGCGATCTGCAGCGTGACCAACGCATAAGCCTGGTCGTGCAGGCCCCAGATCACCCACAACACGTTGCTGCCCAGGAAAACCCAGAACCCGTATTCGCGCTTGCGCTTCGCCTGCGAGGCAACCAGCCACGCCGCCACGACGGTCGTCACCATGGCCGGCCATTGAATCAGATCGATGTATTCCATTGAACGCAGTGCGTGCCGTCAGAGACCCCTGCTGACGGGAGGGGATCCGGCTCGATTAGACCGCGCCCGCGTTAGGGGTTCACCAGCTGGTCCTTGAGTATTAACGGGACACTGCTCTTCTTCCCCGTTCTGCCCGGGTCGCCCGCAGCATGCCTTGAAACCCGTGCGAGCGTCGCCATCTACGGACCATAACGGAGGCCCGGATGACGTCGCGAGATTTTTCCAACCTGATGTGGGGCGAAGCGCTGTCGCTGCTCGAGCAGGCAGATCGGTTGCATCGTCAATTCTGCCGGCCCGGCACGGCGCGAGTGCCTGCGTGGGAGCCGCCGGTGGACGTCATCGAAACGCCCGACGCGGTCACGGTGCACGTGGCCTTGCCCGGCGCGGAGGCCGACAGCGTGCGGGTCGAAGCGGAGAGCGGCGCCATTACCATCTCCGCCCGTCGGCCGTTCCCGCTCGAATCCTCAGAACCCGAGCCGGCGCGCGTGCATGCGCTGGAAATTCCGTATGGCCGCTTTGCGCGGCGCATTGGCCTGCCCATGCAGGCGCTGATGCTCACCGCGAGGAAATGGCAGAACGGTTGCCTCACGCTTACTTTCAGCAAAAAGGAGTCGACATGAACTTCTGGTCCACGATGCAGGAAATGCTTTCGCCCGAAGACGGCAAAAATAAGGCGGCGAAAGCGTCTGCACCAGGCAAGGACAGCCCGGCGCTCAAGCCATTGCCGGAAGACGCCCTGATCATTGTGCCGCTGCGCAATGCGGTGCTGTTTCCCGGGATCATGTCGCCCGTCACCATTGGCCGCAGCGCCTCGGTCGCCGCCGCGCAGGAAGCGGTCCGCGGCGAGAAACCGATCGGCTTCCTGTTGCAGCGCGACCCCGAGAAGGATGAACTCATGCCCGACGACCTGCATTGGGTCGGCACGGTCGGGCAGGTGGCGCGTTACCTGACCAACGAAGGCGCCCACCATCTGGTGGTGCAGGGGCAGTCGCGTTTTCGCGTGCTCGAGTTTCTCGACGGCTGGCCCTTCCTCGTGGCGCGGGTGAGCATCGTCGAATCAGCCGATAACGTCAGTGCCGAGATCGAAGCGCGGTTCCTGCAACTGAAAGAGCGCGCGGTCGAGGCGATCCAGTTGTTGTCCAACGTGCCCGATGAACTCGTCGGCGTGGTGCAGGCGATGACCTCACCGGCGCTGCTCGCCGACATGGTGGCCAATTTGCTGGACGCGAAGAATGAAGAGAAGCAGGCCGTGCTGGAGAGCTTCGAGCTGAAGCGGCCGCCTGGACAAGGTGCTGGGGTTGCTCAGCGAACGCGTCGAAGTGCTCAAGCTGTCCAAGGAAATCGGCGACAAGACGCGCAAGGAGTTCGACCAGCGCCAGCGCGAACACGTCCTGCGCGAGCAGATGCGCCAGATCCAGAAGGAGCTCGGCGAGGACGACGAAGGCGCAGCCGAGATCGACGATCTGAAAAAGGCCATCGACGAAGCCGGCATGCCCGACGAGACGCTGAAGCACGCCAGGAAGGAGCTCAAACGCCTGCAGCGCATGGGTGAGGGCAGCGCGGAAGGCTCGATGCTGCGCACGTATCTGGAATGGCTCGGCGAGCTGCCCTGGAAAACGGATACGACGCAGCCGATCGACATGGCGCAGGCACGGGCGGTGCTCGACGAGGATCACTACGCCCTCGAGAAGATCAAGCGCCGTATTCTCGAGTATCTCGCAGTCAGAAAACTCAACCCGGAGGGCAACAGTCCGATTCTGTGCTTCGTCGGTCCGCCCGGCGTGGGCAAGACGTCGCTGGGCCAGTCGATCGCGCGCGCAACGGGACGCAAGTTCCAGCGGGTCGCCCTCGGCGGCACGCACGACGAGGCGGAGATCCGCGGCCACCGGCGCACCTACATCGGCGCCTTGCCCGGCAACATCATCCAGGCGATTCGCCGTGCCGAATCGCGCAATGGCGTGCTGATGCTCGACGAGATCGACAAGCTCGGTGCGGGCGGCTTCCACGGCGATCCGTCGAGTGCGCTGCTCGAAGTGCTCGATCCGGAGCAGAACGACGAAATTCCGTGATAACTACCTGGGCGTTGATTTCGATCTGTCCAAGGTCATGTTCATCGCCACGGCGAACCAGCTCGACACGATCCCCGGGCCGTTGCGCGATCGCATGGAGATCATCCATCTGCCCGGTTACACTGAGGAGGAAAAGCTCGAAATCGCGCGGCGCTATCTGATCAAGCGCCAGCTCGAATCCAACGGCCTCACGCCCGCGCAGGTCAACCTTACGGACGCGGCGATCCGTGCCCTGATCGGCGACTACACGCGCGAAGCGGGGGTGCGCAATCTCGAGCGCGAGATCGGCGCTGTGCTACGTTCCGCGGCCATGAAAATCGCCGAAGGACAGGCGCAGTCTCTCACGGTGGATGCGGCCGATCTGCATGCCATCCTGGGCCCGTCACGTTTCGACAACGAGGTTGCCCAGCGCACGGCGGTGCCGGGTGTTGCCACCGGGCTGGCCTGGACACCGGTGGGCGGCGATATCCTGTTCATCGAAGCGACCCGCGTGCCGGGCTCCGGCAAGCTCATCCTGACCGGGCAATTGGGCGATGTCATGAAGGAATCGGCCCAGGCAGCACTCACGCTCGCTAAAATGGTCCTCGGCGAGTCGCTGGACAAGAACGATCTGCATGTGCACGTGCCGGCCGGGGCCACCCCAAAGGATGGTCCAAGTGCCGGCGTGGCGATGTTCCTCGCGCTGGTGTCGTTGCTGGCGGACAAGCCGGTGCGCTCGGATGTCGCCATGACCGGTGAAATTTCCCTGCGCGGCCTGGTCCTGCCCATCGGCGGGGTCAAGGAAAAGGTGCTGGCTGCATTGCGCGCGGGCATCACCACGGTGATGCTGCCGAGGCGCAACCAGCGCGACCTCGAGGACGTGCCCGCCTCGGCGCGCGAGAAGCTCGAGTTCGTCTGGCTCGAGACGGTGGACGACGCCGTGCGTTGCGCCATGGGCGCCGAGGCCGCGGGCTTGTTTGCGCACAAGGGCGAGAAAGCGGCCTAGCGGCGCGCGCCCGGCACCAGGGACTAAATGCGCGGCGCGCCAGGAGAGGAAATGCGCGGCGCGCCATAGTGGTGCAGCAATGTTGCGGCAATGAAGCCCCCGCGGCCGCGACTTCATGCTTCACTTCCGGCTCGCCGTGTAAGTGGTTCACGCATTGATGCGTCTATTCTCGTAAATTGCAGCGCGCGTGTTCCCGGTACTCGTAATGGGTATCGATTGCGCGGCGGGATGCAGGTAGGATAGCGGCACACGCAGAAGTTCTGTTTTCACAAAACACAAAAACCGTCGCAACGGCCGTGACCATCCAGCAACGGCGCCTGATCGCGCTCGTCGATTTTGCTCAACAAGCATTGCGCACCCGGGGTCGGGGGATTGTTGACGTCGCCAGCCATGGCAGCTTTCTGTTGTTCGAGCAGCAGGCGCGCGAAATTGCGGGTGTGCGGCTCGATGATTATGGCCCCGAGGGCGATGACGAGATCTGGCTGGCGGTGCCGCATCCGGCCAGCCCCGAAGTTCCACCCCCGGCGCAAAGTGCCTGGCTCGCGCCCTGGCTCAATGTCGGGACTTCTCCGGGTTCGGCCCCGCAGCTTGCGACCGAAATCGATGGCGCGGCGCTCATTGGCGCCGGCACCCATCGCGACGCCAGTGCACCGGCTGCCGACGTCGCGCAGGCCGCGGATCCCGCCATAGCCGCCGAGGCGCGCGTGAAGCTGGCCGAGTACGCGTTTCGCGCTGAAGTCGAAGCGCAGTACACGCACTATCTGCAAGGCGCATGGAAAGGGTGGGCCGAGCAGGAGGCCCGCCGCCGGCAGCTCGCGCATTTGTATGTCAGTCTCTTTACCGTGCAGCAGGAATTGGCGGGCGCCCTGGTCGAAGGCCAGCTGGAACTCGTCTGGGGCATGGCGCTGTGCACCGACACCACGACCGGCACGCCGTACACGTATCCCCTGGTCACACGCGCCGTGGAACTCAGTTTCAATGCCGAAACCCAGGCTGCGGAAGTGCGCCCGCGCGATATTGATTCGCGGCTCGAACTGGATGCCTTCCTGAAGCGCGATGCCGCGCCCATGTCGGACGCGGAAAAAGAAGCCGAGTTGTTTCTGGCCGGTGCGCGGGACACGTTGTCGCCGTTTGAGCCCGTGAGTTACGAGCCGCTGGTCGCCATCGCGCGGCGCGGGCTGGAAGCGGCGCGGTCAGCCTCCGGCCCACAGGGCCAACCGGTACAGCCCGGGCATGTCGAAATCCGCAGTTCCTGGGTGTTGTTTGCACGCCCGCGCAGCGCCGTGGCGGCCGTGCAGGATCTGGAGCGATTTCGCGGGTTGCTCGGCGCGCTCGAGGACCCCGCGTCGCTGCCGCAAGCCGTAGCGGCCCTGGTCAGCGATCCGGCAAGCATTTCCGCGCCGGCAGTGCTGCCTGCGTATCGCGGCGTGACCGCGGCCTATCACGCCACCGGACAGGGCGAGGCCATGGAGACGCAGGACCTGTTCTTTCCCAAGTCGTTCAATGACGAGCAGGCGCGCATTGTCCAGTTACTCGAAGTCTCCGACGGCGTGGTCGTGCAAGGGCCGCCGGGGACGGGAAAGACGCATACCATTGCGAACATCATTTGCCACTGGCTTGCGAATGGGCGGCGCGTGCTGGTGACATCCATGCGCGATCCGGCCCTGGCGGTGCTGCGCGATCAACTGCCTGCGGAAATTCGGCCGCTGGCGCTTGCATTGCTTTCCGCAGAGCAGGACGGCATCGATCAGTTCGAGCGTTCGATCCGCAAGATGGCTGCGGAAATGCAAAGCCTCGACACCCAGGCAGCAAGCCGCCAGGTGGACGGCCTGGTGGAAACCATCGATGGCCTGCATGGCCGGCTCAAGCGCATCGATACCGATCTGGGGCGCTGGGCCAAACTCAATGTCTCGCGCATCGATCTGGGCGGCGAGAACATCGATCCGCAGGATGCTGCCGCCGAAGTCATGCAGCATGTCGGCCAGTTCGAGTGGCTGCCCGATACGCTCGGCGTCGGGCCGCAATACGCGCCACGTTTCTCCGCCGATGACGTCGTCAATCTGCGTGCGGCACGAAAGCACCTGGGCGCCGACATCGAATACGCCGGCAGCGCGTTGCCCTCGCCCGATGAACTTCCAGACCCCGTGAAACTGGTCAAGGCGCACGATGATCTTCAGCGTTACGCGCGAGTCATCCGGGAGGCGCGCGCCAGCGAACTGCCGATCCCGGCCGGATCAGGCATGGAGTCGATTCTCGCGGCCCGCGCGCTCGTCGAACAGATCGCCCGGGTCAAGGCAATGCGCGAAGAGTTCGCGGCGCTGAAGCTGCCCTGGAGCGATGAAACCGTCAACCGCATGCGCAGCGGGCAACCGAAACGCCTGTTCGAGACGCTCGAAGCGCTCGCAACCGACATGGAGCACGCGGCAGCGTTGCGGTTGCAGGGGCTTGCAAGGCCGGTGGCCGTGCCGGAGCAGGCGGAAACCGATGCCCAATTCCTGCTTGCCGTAAATAACCTCGCCGAAGGGCGACGCGCATTCGGACTCACGGTATTCGGCCGGCCCGAGGCCAAAAGGCTGCTCGGCCTGGTGCGCGTCAAGGGCGCTCCTCCGATCGACATGGCCGACTGGAAGGCGGTCGCGGCACATCTGGATTTGCAGAAATTGCGTCGCGCCTTGAGCGCGCGATGGAACGCGCTCGCGCCCGAAGTCGGATTGCAGACCGTGCTGTCCGCGGATGCCAGGGGCCGGCTGTCCGCGGAATCCCAGCTTGCTTCCTATGCAAAGCTCACGGGCCTGGTGCGGGAAGAGGCAGCGATGGCGCGCAAGGCGATGGAGATTTTTCCGGCCTGGGCGCGCGTGGCCACGGTCCATCAGGACGCCAACGTGCTGGCCGAAGTTGAGCTCGCGCTTGCGTATCACCTCACCAAGTCGCAGTTGGGCGAAGTCTCCGTGGTGGTCGACGGGCTGCATCGCACCCTCGAGGCGAAGCAGGGCCGGATCATGGACCGCATGCGCGAGTTCCTTGCGGGCACCCTGGGCAACCCCGCCGTGGCCGAGTCGGCGCTGCTCGAAAAATGGACCGCCCTGAGCACCGAACTTTCCCGATTGCGAAGCCTGGCGGCGCCCCTTGCGTTGGTTGCCGACGTTACGAATCGCATCGCCGCATCCGGCGCCCCCAAGCTCGCCCAGCGGCTGCGCCAGCCGGCGACCGGCTTCGACGAGAAGCTCGCGCCGGCGCGGCTGTTCGCGGAGTGGCGTTTGCGCCGATTGGCTACGCACATGCAAGCCATCGACGCTCACGACGAACTGAAGAAACTCGCGGCGGCGCGCACGGAAGTCGAGCACGATCTTGCGCGAGCCTATGAAGCACTGGTCGTCAAGCGCAGCTGGCTCAAGCTGACCGAGCAGGCGAGCCCGAGCGTTCGTGCGGCGTTGCAGGCGTATCTGAACGCCATCCAGCGCATCGGTAAAGGGACAGGCAAGCGGGCGTTTCGCTATCGGCGCGATGCGCGCGCGGCGGCCGCCGAGGCCCAGCGCGCCGTGCCCTGCTGGATCATGCCGCACCATCGGGTATCCGAATCGCTGCCGGCGCAACTGGGCAGCTTCGACCTCGTCGTGATCGACGAAGCCTCGCAATCCGACATTGGCGCGCTGCCGGTGTTGTTGCGCGCGCGCAAGCTGCTGGTCGTGGGCGATGACAAACAGGTGGCGCCGCAGGCCATCGGCATCGAGGAAGAGCGCATCAATGCGCTGATGAAGCGCCACCTGGGCGAGCAGGTGCCTTTGTATGCGTCGCAGATGTCCCCCGACCGCTCGATCTATGACCTGGCCAAAGTCGTTTATGCGCACAGCGGCGTGATGCTGAAGGAGCATTTTCGCTGCGTCGCGCCCATCATCGAGTACTCCAAGCGCGAGTTCTACGATCATGAGCTGCATCCGCTGCGACTCGCCCCCTCATCGCAGCGGCTCGACCCCCCGCTGCTCGATTATTACGTGGGCGACGGTCGGCGCGAGGGCGCCATCAACCGCGCGGAAGTGGAGTTCATCGTCAAGGATCTCAAGGCGCTCGTCGCCGATCCGAAAATGCACGCGCGATCAGTCGGCGTGGTGTCTTTGCTGGGCGAAGAACAGGCGCAGCATATCTGGGAGCGCCTGACCCAGGAGTTGTCGCCGGACATCCTGCGCCGCCATGCCGTCACCTGCGGCGACGCACGCCAGTTCCAGGGCCGCGAGCGCGACATCATGTATTTGTCGATGGTCTGCGCACCGAATGACATCGGCGCGCCGCTGTCGCGGGACATTTTTGCCCAGCGGTTCAATGTCGCGGCGTCGCGCGCGCGCGACCGCATGATCCTGGTGCGCTCGGTGGAGCTCGGCGAGCTCGCCGAATCCGATCGCCTGCGCCGCGGCCTCATCGCACACTTCGAGCGACCGTTCACGCAGGAGCCGGTGCGTGTCACCGACCTCAGGACATTGTGCGAGTCGCGCATCGAGCGCGAGTTGTTCGATTGGCTCAATGGCGAGGGCTACCACGTCACCCCCCAGGTCGCCGTGGGTGCCTACCGCATCGACATGGTCGTGGAAGGTCGCGATGATGCGCGCCTGGCGATCGAATGCGACGGCGACAAGTATCAGGGTCCGCAACAATGGGTCGAGGACATGCGCCGGCAGCGCACGTTGCAGCGCGTGGGCTGGGTATTCTGGCGCTGTTTCGCCGGGGCTTTCCTGCGCCGGCGCCTGGCGGTGCTCGAAGATCTGCGCCGCGCACTCGCGGACAACGGCATCGAGCCCATCGGCCGGGGTGGTTGGGCCCGCCGGCGCATTACGGAAACGAAGCGGGTGCGTGCGCCGGAAAGCGCCGCGGTGTGAGGAAAAAAACAGCGCGCTGTGAACGGTGAACGGCTCGCAAGGACGAAATCCGCTACCCGGAAATGTTGAAACCGGTATGCCGTTCGGGTGACTGGAGAGAGAACAAAGGAATGCCGCCGTGGCGCATGTACTAGAATAGCCAAGCAGGAAACGAGTCGGGAGATTGCGTGGACACCATTGCGGCGTGGCTCTCACAAATCGGCCTTTCTCAATACGCGGAAGTGTTCCGGCGCAATGATATCGGTTCCGAACTCCTCGGAAGCCTGACGGATCAGGACCTGCGCGATCTCGGCATCCAGTCGCTCGGGCATCGAAAGACGCTCCACAAGGCAATCGTCGGGCTGCGCGAACTGACGATGGGTTCGCATGCATGCTGACGGGGTTTCACCCGCATTCCATTCCGGTGCTGATGGCGAGCGTCGCCAGCTCACCGTATTGTTTTGCGACATGGTGAGCTTCACCGAGCTGGCCAATCGAATCGATCCGGAAGTACTCCAACAGATAATCCTTAGATACGAAGATGCCTGCGCGGTGTGCATCACGCGCTACGAAGGTTACGTGTTCCAACGACTGGGCGATGGCATCGTGGCCTTCTTCGGCTACCCGCTTGCGCACGAGGGTGAAGCCGAGCGGGCTATCCACGCAGGACTCTCGATCATTGAATCATTGTCCCTCCTTGACGTCCCGGAGGCCGGTCACCTCGCTGTGCGCATCGGCATCGCGACCGGCGTGGTGGTGGTGTCCTCGGCCGAGAAGGGCGCAGTCGGCGAGACCATGAACCTCGCGTCCCGGCTGCAGGGCATCGCCCAGCCCGGCAGCATCGTGGTGAGCGAGCGGGTGTATCGCCTGGCCGGCGGCAGTTTCGAGTATCAGGACCTGGGCGAGCAGACCTTGAAGGGCATCAGCCAGCCCGCGCATGCTTATCGCATCGTGCGGGTGAGCGAGGCCGCCAGCCGGTTCGAGGCGGCGCACGGTGAAGCCGAACTGACACCGCTGGTCGGACGTGAGCAGGAGATCGGCCTGCTCATGGAGCGTTGGCAACTGGCGCAAGAGGGCGAAGGCCAGGTGGTGCTGCTCGCCGGTGAACCGGGCATCGGCAAGAGCCGTATCCTGAGTGCGCTGCGCGAACGGCTCGAGGGCCAGGGCGCGCAGACGCTGCGCTTCCAGTGCTCACCGTACTACGTGAACAGTGCCTTCTGGCCCAGCATCGACAACCTCGAGCGGGCGCTGAAGTTCGGGCGAGACGAATCGCCGGAGTCCAAACTCGACAAGGTCGAGGCGTTCATGGTCAGGCGCTACGGGCGGCCGCTCGCAGACGTGCGCTTCATCGCCTCGATGCTGTCGATCGCTTGCGAGGAGCGCTACGGACCGGTTGCCATGACTCCGCAGAAGCACAAGGATGAGACGCTGCGTACCCTGGTCGATCTGACCGAAGCCGCAGCGCGCAAGCAGCCCAGCGTAATGCTGTTCGAGGACCTGCACTGGGCCGATCCGACCACGCAGGAAGTTCTGGACCTGTTGATCGACCGGGTCAGAGGATTCCCGCTGCTGATCGTGCTCACTCACCGGCCGGAGTTCCAGTCCCGGTGGGCCCAACACGGCCATGTCATCGGCTTGAACCTGTCCAAGCTCACGCGTGCCCAGAGCAGTGCGATGGTATCGCGCCTGACCGGCGGTAAAGCGCTTCCCAGCGGACTGCTCGCAGACATCCTCATCCGAACCGACGGCGTGCCGCTGTTCGTCGAGGAGTTGACCCGGACCATCCTCGAATCAGGGGAGATCAACGAGGCAGGTGATCACTACGACTACGCTGGCAGTCGCAGCATTACCATTCCCGCCACACTGCGGGACTCACTGATGGCAAGGCTGGATCGTTTCATGCCGGTCAAGGAGATCGCCCAGATCGGAGCGGCGATCGGGCGGGAATTCAGCTACGAACTGATTCAGGCTGTGGCGCCGAAATCAAAGGGCGAGCTCGACAGCGCACTTCAGCAACTGACTGATTCTGGACTGGCGTTTCGGCGCGGCACTGCGCCGGATGCCTTATTCACCTTCAAGCACGCCCTGGTCCAGGACGCGGCCTACGACTCGCTGCTCAAAAGCCGGCGTCAGGAACTGCACGGCAAGATCGCGCGGGTGATGGAGGAGCGATTTGCTGAAGAAGCGGAAGCGCGACCGGCATTTGTTGCCCATCATTTCACGGAAGCCGGGCTTCTGGAGCAAGCAACACGGTACTGGACGCATGCCGGTCAGCTCGCGCTGCAACGTTCGGCGAACGTCGAGGCAATTAACCATTTCAGCAGAGGGCTTGACTTGCTGAGACTGCAGCCGGACTCCAAGGCCAATTCCCGAAAGGAACTCGCGCTCTGGCTTGGATTGGGACCGGCATATCTGGCAACGCGCGGATTCAGCACGCCGGAGGTCGGGAATGCGGCGCTGCGCGCGCGAGAGTTGTGTGAGCAGCTTGGCGAGGCCGAGGGTGCAGCGCTGGCGACCGTCGGAAAATTCGCGTTCCACTTTGTGCGCGCAGAGTTGCAGCTTGCGCATGTCGAAGTGGACGCAGGCCTCGAGTCGGCGAAGAAAATGCAGGACACAGAGTTGGTGGCACTAATGAACATGCTGAATGGCGACCTGTGCTATTGGGAGGGCAAGTTCGGCATGGCCAGGGAGTACCTGAAGCAGGCGCTAATCCCCTGGGATCTTGAGAAAGCGAAGCCACTGGCTGATCGGACTGGCGTTGACGCCCATTGCATATCGCTCGCGTACACAGGCCTGAACGAGTTCGCGATGGGGTATCCGGAACGCAGCCAGGCGGCGATTGAGGAATCCCTGCGAGATGCCGAAAAGTTGGGGAATGCTCAAACCCGCGGACACTGTTTAGGGCTTGCCGGTTGGCTTGCGGTATACAAGCGTGACCTTGGCGAAGCGCGGCAGTTCGCTGCTCGGACGATCGGATATTGCCGGGAACAGCGCTTGATGTTCTGGGAAGCTAGCGGCTACTTGGTAGAAGGCTGGGTCATGATTCAGGACGGTCAGGTCGCGGAGGGCATCAGTCGGGTGCAACAGGGGATCGACATCAGGCGCGGCGCGGGCGCGGCGCTGGTGCATTCCAGCTTCCATGCCGTCATTGCAGAATGTCACGAAAGGGCAGGAGAGTTCGACGCCGGAATTGCACTGATAGCGGAAGGACTGGCGCATGTAGAACGATCCGGAGAACGATTTGCTGAAGGCGAGTTACTGAGAGTACAGGGGGAATTGTTGCTCTCCAAATATTCACGTGAGAATTCCGCATTGGATGCTTTCCGGAAAGCGATCAAGGTCGCGCGCGACCAAGACGCGAAGTTATTCGAATTGCGTGCGTCAAATAGCCTTGCTCGACTGTGGAAAAGCCAGGGCAAGCGCAAGGAAGCCTACGACGTGCTTGCACCGGTTTACGACTGGTTCACCGAAGGCTTCGACACGAAGGACTTGAAAGAAGCGAAGGCAATACTTGAAGAACTGCGCGCTTGATCTCGATGGCGGGCGGAACTGGATTGTGTTGACCCTTACCGAGCAGCCTACTGGTCCTGAAGAACAAGCTCCGGGTCGACCGGGACCGAATTCAGATAGACGCTGAAGTGCAGGTGCGGACCGGTGACGCGACCGGTCGCGCCGACCCTGCCGATGCGCGCGCCGGCCGCAACCCGGTCCTTCGGGGCGACATCGACGGCGCTCAGATGTGCGTAGAGAGACAGCAATCCGCCGCCGTGATCGAGCATGACGGTGTGTCCCGAGAAGAAGTAATCGCCGATATCGAGCACGTTTGCTTCGCCCGCCGCGACCACCGGCGAGCCTTCCGGCGCGGGAATGTCCATGCCGTTGTGGGGGCTGCGGGATTGCCCGTTGAAGACCCGCCGTTGTCCGAAGGTGCTCGAACGCGTCCCCTCGCAGGGTTGCACGAGTTCCAGGGATTGCGGCGCGGTTCCGGTAAACGTCTGGCGAACCTGCAGGAGATGCGCGCGTTCGCGCTCATAGCGGGCAAGGTCTTCCGGTGAGAGTTCCACCTGGCCGGGCTTGACGGTCAGGCGCTGCGTGGCGTACTCCTTGGCGCGGATCGGGAAGGCGATGGTGGCGGCTTTGCCGTCGGCCTGCACGACTTGCAGCGCCAGTTTCTCGCTCGCCCGGGCTTCGAGCGGAATGCCCACGATGCCCAACCACTCGGCGGGGTCGCCCAGCACCAGGATCCGGTTGCCGTTGAAATAGGCCGTGGGCACTTGCGCCGCCGGACCGATCTTGACGACTGCCACGCCGCCCGGCACTGCGGCGGGTTTGGGAAGGGTGCCCGCCCTGGCAGGACGTAACGAGCAAAGCGGCGCAGTGGCCGCAAGCAAACGCATGAATTGGCGACGCAGCACGTTCGAGGGTCACGATCCGGTGGAGGAGCTCAAATCATACCGGGATGCTGCGACGGCTGCGGCGTGCCAGGCAGAAAAATGCCGCCAGGCCCTCAAAACACCTTCAACTCGATGTCCGGTCGGCGGGTTGACGTGCGCGGTCGATCCTGCGAGGTGGTAAAGGGATACAACCCGTTCATGCCCGGCTCGTTGAGCAGAAATAGCGTGGGGTCCACGGCCGCTGCATTGAGATAGACGCCAAAGTGCAGGTGCGGGCCGGTGCTTCGCCCCGTGGAGCCGATTCTGCCGATCTGCTGGCCTGCCGTGACGCGTTTGCGCCGGCGCACATGGGTCTCGCTCAGATGCGCGTAGAGCGTAAAGTAGCCGCGGCCGTGATTGACGATCACGGTCCGGCCGGAGTAGAAATAATCGCCGATATCGATGACCTCGCCGGCCCCCGCGGCGTACACCGGCTTGCCGATCGGGGCGGCGATATCCATGCCGTTGTGCGCGCCGCGCGCCTGGCCGTTGAAAAAACGCACCATGCCGAAGCTGCTCGACTGCGTGCCCTGGCAAGGCGGCACCAGCAGCAGCGAGCTCGGTGCGACCTCCGTATAGGTGCGCAGCACGCGCTGCAGATGCGCGCGCTCGGCCTCGCAGCGCGCGAAATCCGCCAGGTTGAGATCGACGTAGCCCGATCCCGAACCCATGGTCAGGAACTCCGCCGGATACTCCTTGGGCTCGATATTGAACTGGACATCGCGCAACTTGCCGGTTGAGTAGCGAATGGAAAGCGGCGGCGCACGGCCTGGCTGCGCGTCCAGCGGGATGCCGATGATGGCGAGCCACCCCGATTTGTTGCCCCCGACGAACACCCTGTCGGCGTTGAAATGCGCCACCGGCGGCAATATATCCGCGCCCAGGTTAATGACCGCGAAACCGCCAGGGACGGTGGCCGGACGCGGCAGACCGAGTGCTTGGGCGCGCTCCACCAGTGGCGCGGACGCCAGAATTGCCGCCATTTGCAGAAACCGCCGGCGCCCGACGCTCGCTGCCGGTGCGTCCTCCTGCGCGAGCACGGCGACACCCTGCGCATTGCGTTTCTCGTGTAGATTTCTGCGTGTATCCAACCAGGCCATCCCCATGACAATCTCCCCTTTACCGCTGCTCACTCCACTGGAAATTCGCGTGCTCGGCGTGCTGGTGGAAAAACAGCTGACGACGCCGGACTACTACCCGCTTTCGCTCAACGCCCTGGTGACCGGGTGCAACCAGAAGTCCAGTCGCGATCCGGTGATGGACGCCAGCGAGGAAGACGTCCAGGGAGCGCTCGATGCCTTGAAAGACCGCAAGCTGGTCACCAACAGCTGGGGTGCTTCGCGGCGGGTGGTGCGCTATTCCCATAACCTTCCTCAGATGCTCGGTACTGACTCGGGCACGACCGCATTGCTTGTGACCCTGATGCTGCGCGGGGCCCAAACGGCGGGCGAACTGAGGACGGCCTGCGAGCGGCTCTATCGCTTCGCCGACCTCTCTAGTGTTGACGCCTATTTGGGTGAGATGGTTGCGCGTCCGGATGGACCATTGGCCGTCAAACTTGCGAAACAAGCGGGCTCTCGCGAGCATCGCTGGGCGCATCTGCTCGGCGGCCCGGTCGATCTGCCGGCGAGCGCGCACGCGCCCTCCACGCACGCCGCGGGCGAATCGGAATCCTCATTGCAAGCCGAAGTGGCCGCGCTGCGCGACGAGGTCGCGCAGCTGCGGCAGATGGTGGAGGAACTGCGAAGCAGGCAGGGAGAGGAAAGGACTGAGGACTGAGGAGAAAAGCAGGACTGAGGACTGAGTGATGAGGACTGAGTAAGAGCCTCAAACGGTCGAAAGCCTTTACTCAGTCCTCAGTCCTCATCACTCAGTCCTGTTTTCGCTAGCCTTTACTCAGTCCTCAGTCCTCATCACTCAGTCCTGTTTCTATATGTGGTTCGTCTATATGGTCCGCTGCGCGGACGACACGCTGTATACCGGCATCACGCGGGATCTAGACCGCCGGATCAGCGAACACAATGCGAAAGGCATGCTCGGCGCGAGCTATACGCGCGGGCGGCGGCCGGTGGAGTTGGTCTATTCCGAAACAGTGGCGACGCGCTCGGACGCCGCCCGGCGGGAATATGAGATCAAGAAACTGACCAGGCAAGCGAAAAAAGAACTGATGCAGAGCGCAAGGAAGTGAGCTTTCCGCGAACTTGACGGCCCGGTTCCGGTCTGCAGATTATTATGACGATTCCCAGACCCGAACTCCCCCCTACGGTTCCGATCCCGCCGGTCCAGCCGCCTGCAACCGACGTACCCAAGCCGGTGCCGAACCCGCCGCCGACAGACATTCCGCCCCCGCTGGAAAATCCGCCCGCCGCAAAGCGGTAGCGCACAAGGGGCATCACAGCCCGAGGGAAGTTGATCATGGCCGGTCCAAAAAGTCCCGAAGACGAGTTCCCGGAGAATTTGCCGGACGACGACGAGGAGGGCGATGAGGACGCCGCGGGCGCACGCTGCCCGCTGTGCGAGATGCTGGCCGGCGAATGCGACCATCTGGTCGCCACCATCGATCTGACCTACGCGGAACTCGTTGCCGGCGCCATATTCGCCCACGAGCGCCTTATCCTCGATCTGTTCGAGCATCTGGCCGCCACTGATCCGGACGCGTTGAAAGCTGCCGGCGCCGGACCGGTGCTCGAACATCTTGCCACGCTCGTGCGCGGTGAAATGGACGACGGCGCGGGCGTCGGCGACGCCGTCTCCATCCACTATCCCCAACTCATGGCGGCGTTGAGCCACATGCTGCAGGAGGCGGAGGATGTCACGGCCACCGAAACCGAGGGCGAATCCGAGGAGGACTCGTCGATCCAGAACCTGTGGGCCCAGGACCCGGAATGGACCGTCGAACGGTTGATCGAGCGGTTGCAAGGCCTGGTGGACGAGATCGAACAGGCGTAACGCTGCAATCCTCAAGCCAGGCCAGCGGCGCGTTCGTCGCTGATCCCTGCGTGCCCCATTCTCCTCGGCACCTTAACTTTCGCAAACCCTGGCACAACCGCTCGCCAGAAATAGCGTTTACACTCGCGCTCGGCGCACTCTGAGGAAAACGCTATGTTCCTTGCTTCAGTGGGAGGGCGGCGCATGCGCCGAACCCACGGCCCGTCTGCAATCCTGCCGATCAGACGGCCCGCCGGCGACAATGCGTGGCCGTTGCATTCGATCAGGCGATGAGCAGGAAAAAGTTCAGCGATCTCAGCCGGCGCGATCTTCTGGTCACGATCGTTTCGGCCATCCTGTTGACCGTGGCCGTATTCGCAGTCGCGCTTCGCTTTGTAGAGCCCGCGCCCCCCGATACCATCGTCATGTCGACCGGCGCGATCGACAGCGGCTATCACATGTTTGCCGAACGCTACAAGGAGATCCTGGCCCGTGATGGCGTCAAGCTCGAACTGCGGCCTTCGGCGGGTTCGCAGCAGAACGTAAGCCGGCTGCTGGACGAGCAATCGGGCATCGAGGTGGGGTTTTTGCAGGCGGGTTCGGCCTTCTCTGTCAACGCCCCCCATCTGGTTACGCTGGGCAGCATCTATTACGAGCCGCTCTGGGTGTTCTACCGCGGCCCCACGATCGATGATTTCGATGGTTTGCGTGGCAAGCGAATCGCCATCGGACCGGAGGAGAGCGGCACGCGCGCGCTCGCGCTGCAGTTGCTGGCCGTGAACGCCGCGGTGCTGCCGCCCACCGCACTGCTGCCGGAGCACGGACAAGTGGCCAACGCCATGCTGCTCGAGCGAAAGATCGATGCACTGTTCATGGTGGGTCCGCCCGATTCCCCGCTGGTCGAACGGCTCATTTCAGCGCCGGGCATCAGATTGTTGAGTCTCGATCGGGCCGAAGCGTATACGCGTCGGTTTCCCGCGTTGTCGAAATTGACGCTGCCCCAGGGCGTGTTCGACTTCGTGAAAAATGTACCTTCGCGGGACGTGACCCTGCTTTCGCCCACGGCAAACCTGTTGGCGGTCGATACGCTGCATCCGGCGCTGGGCTTCCTGCTGATGCGCGCGGCAAGCGAAATCCACGGTAATGCGGGCCTGCTCAACAGGGCGGGCGAGTTCCCGGCACCGATGAACGCGGAGTTCCCGCTGAGCGATGAGGCCAGGCGCTATTACAAATCCGGACCGCCCTTCCTGCAGCGCTACCTGCCTTATTGGGCGGCCGTGCTGGTCGATCGCCTGTGGATCACGTTGTTGCCGCTCCTGGCGCTGATGGTGCCGCTTGGCCGCATCTTGCCGGCCATTTACCGTTGGCGCGCGCGTTCGCGCATCTATCGTTGGTACGCGCAACTCAAGGAAGTCGAACTGCAGATGGACGCAGAAGCCACCCCGGAGAAGCTCAAGGAACTCCTGCTGCGGCTCGACGAAGTCGAGCGCGCGGTGAACCGCCTCAACACGCCGCTTGCGTACACGGATAGTCTCTTTGCGTTCCGGCAGAACGTGAACCTGGTCCGGCAGCGGGTACGCTCGCAACTCGCATCCCGGGGATGATCGCACCGACGCCGGCGGAGGCCGGCGCGGGGGGGGCAGGCCTTGAAGTCGGGACGTTAAGCGCGCTCAGCGAACGCCGAGCAATTCCACTTCGAACACGAGCGTGGCGTTCGGCGGAATGACGCCGCCTGCCCCGCGTGCCCCGTAACCCAGTTCGGGCGGGATGGTGAGCTTGCGCTTGCCGCCGACCTGCATGCCCTGCACGCCTTCGTCCCAGCCGCGGATGACCTGTCCCTGGCCCAGCCCGAACACGAACGGATCGTCGCGGTCCTTGCTCGAATCGAACTTGGTGCCGTTGGTGAGCCAGCCGGTGTAATGAACCGTGACGCTTTGCCCCGATGCGGCCGCGTCACCGTCGCCCTGAACGAGTTCTTCGATTACCAGCCCGCTTGCAGTTGTCGTCGTAGCCATGAGCACATTCCAATGTTTGTGAAGGGGCGAATTGTAGCAGTGCGGTGTGCGTGAACGGTGATCGGTGATCAGTGATCGGTGATCGGTCAAGTGCGTACTGCATAACGTGCCCGAATCTCGAGAAGCGATTGCCGATCGCTGTTCACCGATCACTGTTCACTGTTGACCGATCACTGTTCACCGTCGTTTCACTGATTACCGTTCACCGATCACGTTTTCGAGACCGTCGCGAGAAAACCTAACAGCAGCCGGGTAACTTCTGCAGGGCGCTCCTGCTGAATCCAGTGGCCGGCGCCTTCGATGAGGGCGCACACGCGCAGATCATCGATCCAGCGCTTCATGTATTCCACCAGATCGGCGTTTGGCACGAATTTGAGCACGCCGTCGCGGCTGCCGGCAATGAAGCACGCCGGGGGCGTGATGCGCGCACCGTTGAGACCGGTTAGCCTTTCCCAGTCGCGCTCCTGATTGCGGTAGCGGTTCAGCGGCCCGCGAAAGCCGCTACCCGCGAATTGCGACACGTAATAATCGAGATCCTCTACGGTCAGCCACCCCGGCAGGGTCGCCGGATCGGGCAGATCGTCCAGCATGCGGGCATCGGGCGACTTGTCGGCGCGGAACAGGCCCTTGGGGGCATCGCCCGAACCGGAATAGTAAATCTTGCGCAACGCGGTGCGCAGATCGGCTTCGAATTCGGCCTCCGCGACGCCGGGCTGCTGAAAGTAGAGCTGGTAGAAAAAACGGCCCGCATAAAGCTCGACGCCAAAGCGCGATCGACGAAATTTTCCCGCGGGGCGCATAGGGCACGCTCAGCGCGGCGACGGCGGCGACCCGCCCGGGGTACAGCGCGGCCGTGTTCCAGACGATAGGCGCGCCCCAGTCGTGGCCGAACAGGATCGCCTTTTGCTCACCGAAGTGATCGATGAGTCCGAGCACATCGCCGATCATGCTTTCCATGTCATAGGCTTCGAGCGGCAGCGGCGCGTCGCTGCCGCCATAGCCCCGCACGTCTGGCACGACGACCCGGTAACCCGCGTCCCGGACCGGACCGATCTGGTGCCGCCACGAATACCAGGACTCGGGCCAGCCATGCACCATGATTACCAGCGGTCCCTCGCCTTCGACGACGCAGCGCAACTTGATCCCGTTGCTGGGGATATTCTGGAATGCGGGGGAAATCGGCATGGAAGGAATGTTATAAGCTGCACGAGCGAAAAGAAAGACATGGGCCTGACCGCAGGGTGATGCCAGCCGGTCGGGCGTAAATGAGGACCGAGAGAACGACAGCACGGCGTGCTGAGGACTGGGTGACGTAGGGGCTCGAATCGGTTTTGGAGCTCCACTCAAGCCTCAATTATGGGTAGAGCCCGGTATCCAGCGAAGCTGGGCCTCAGGACAACTCAGTGCTTGCAAACTTTGGAGGAGCGATGCGCATCTACATGATCGGAGCGGGAGCGATGGGAGGGGTCTATGGTGGTTTGCTCGCGCGGGCAGGGTTCGATGTCACGTTGATCGATCCGCGCGAGGACCATATCGGCAAGATCCGCGCCGAAGGTATCGCAATCGAAGGGGTGCGCGGGTCGCACACCATCCGGCTGCCCGCGCAACCTGGCGCGCAGGGCCTGCCTGCCGGCGATCTGGCCATCATATTCACCGACTCCAATTCGACCCGCGATGCGGCGAAGACCGCGCGGCAGGTGCTAAAGCCGAATGGGTTCGCGCTGACCTTGCAGAACGGCATTGGCAATGTCGAGGCGCTGATCGAGGAACTGGGCAAGGAGCGGGTGATTGCCGGGGTGTCCATGAACAGCGCGGCAAATCCCGCGGCCGGCCGATCCGCTTATACCAATGTCGGCATGACCTCCATCGGCGAACTGGACGGGCGCGATACCGCGCGGGTGAAACAAGTTGCCGAAATGCTGAACAAGGCAGAAATTCCCACGGAAATCATCCCCGATCCGATGAACTGGATCTGGGGGAAATTCGTGCTGAACTGCGGCATCAACGCATTGACCGCAATTACCGGTCTGCGCAGCGGCGAGATGTATCGCACGCCGGAAGTCAGCGCATTGCAGGACCGGGTGATCGACGAGATCATGGCCGTCGTGGAGCGCAAGAAGCTGCAATTGCCGGAGGACGATGCGCGCAAGAAAATCAAGGATCATTGCCGGATTCGCTACAACAAGCCGTCGATGATGCAGCATATCGAACAGGGCCGGCGTACCGAAATCGATGCACTCAATGGCGCGCTGGTGCGCGAAGCGCAGGCGCTGGGCATCCCGGTGCCCTATAACGAAGCCGTCGTAGCCGTTGTCAAAGGCCTGGAAAAGAGCCGGCGCCAGGCTTTGCACGAGCCGCCGCGCGACTACAAACAGCTCGAGGCCGACGCGGAAAAAGAGGCCAGAAAAAAGTAGCCGCAGGTCAATCCGCCGATCGGAGAATCACCCATGATGATCACACCGCTGTACGCCGGGTTACTGGCATTGCTGTTTTTGGTTCTGAGCTGGCGCGTGATCCAGGGGCGCCAGCGCGGCGTTTCGCTGGGCGACGGAAACGATCCGGCTTTGTTGAGGCGGATTCGCGGACATGGCAATTTTGCCGAATACGTGCCGCTCATCCTGCTGATGATGGGATTTCTCGAACTCGGCCATACATCGGGCTATCTGCTGCACGGTCTGGGCATCGGGCTCGTGGTGGCGCGATTGCTGCACGGCTACGCACTCAGCTTTACCGATCGCTCGCGGTTCGGACGCAGCGCGGGCGCGGGACTGACGTTCATCGTAATGGGGGTGAGCGGCTTGCTCTGCCTGCTGCAGGGCATGCGGGGCCTGCGCTTATATTGAAGTCCACTCCCGCTGCGCTGGCGGATCTCCTCGCTTGGGAACGTCCGCGAGCCGGACTGGGTCGCCCGGGAAGTTGGGGTGCCAGAGGAAGTTGCCGCGCCTCGAAAACGCGCGAACCAGGGGTCAATCGCAAGTTCGCGGGCGCTGATCGCCAGCCTGCAACGGCGCTTACCTGGCGTTCTGCCACATGACCTGGTGCCCCCGGTCCGCTGCGCGCGTGAGCAGTTCAATCAGCGGAAACGCGCGCTGGCGCAATGAAACCTGGATCTTGCTCAGATTGTCGTCATCGCCGGCGGATGCGTCGGCCTGCGCCGGCGGGCTCGCGGCGATGTGCGCCTTGAGGCGGGTCAACGCCGCCGGTATGTCTGCGGGAAGGATCGCGCTGGGCACCGTGCCACTGTGGCCCATCAGCTTGAGCAGATGGATGGCAATGGCGTGATCCATGGTAAAGCTTCCTGCTTCGCTATCGAATTTTACTAGCATGATGACAAGTGGGTAGGCGATGATAGGTAAAGGTTAGTTTGCAACATCGGCCAAAAGGTTCCTGCAAGGACGCTGCAGGCGCCGGCACGGCGCTTCACGCTGAACAATAAATGACTCGGAGGGCCAATTTATAAGGTAGATTATGCCAGCGAGCCTAGTCGCGTCGGGAGCCCAGATCAGTGGCGTCGCCGCAGGAAGCACAATCCATTCTAAACCGCGTGCCGGATCTTGTCCCGGGGTTGCTCCATTCTTTCAACGCACACGGCACGGGCTTCATCGCGATTGTTCTGCTCGGTCTGTCGGTGGCGGCGATCGTCATTTTCGTGCTGGTACGCAGAATGCGCCGCGTGGAAAGCCATCGCGACGCTGTCTTATCCGCACCCGGTGACGACAGTTCGAATCACGCGCAGGACCCGTGGCGAGCCTTGTTCCAGAACAATCCCGTTCCCACCTTCATTTGCGACGCGCGCAAAAGTCGCTTCCTTGACTGCAACGAGGCGGCGGCAAGCGCCTACGGTTACCCACGTGAGGCGTTGCTCAAGCTCTCGCTGCCCGAGCTGGGAGTTGCCGCGGATGCCGAACGCCTGGCGGTGGCGCTGGCCGGTTCCGGCGAACTCGGATCGTGGCAGCACCGGAACAAGGACGGCGCGACGTTCGAGGTGGAACTGTTTGCTTACCGCGTGCAATTCGCGCGGCAGCAGGCGCGCGTGATCACTGCCCGCGATGTGACGCGGCGCAATCATTTGCAAGAAGTCATGTGGCGGGATCTCGAGCGTTTCGACCTGGCCGCCAAAGGGACCAATGATGCGATGTTCGATTGGGACCTCGGCACCGACCGGTTGTGGCTCGGCGATAACTATGAACCGTTGTTCGTGCAACACGGCGGGCGCAAAGTCGACAACATGGCCTCCTGGTTCGAACATATCCACCCGGAGGACCGCGCGCGCGTGCAGGAGCTTCTGCTGGGAACCGTCAAATCCGCCGAGCGGCAGTGGAGCGACGAATTCCGGCTCCTGCGCAGCGATCAGTCCGTTGCCCATGTTTTCGCACGCGGGCACGTGAGCCGGGCCGGGGACGGCGCCGCGCTGAGGGTGACAGGCTTCCTGCAGGACATCAGCGCACGCAAGGCGCAGGAGGAGCGCACCCGGTTCCTGGCAGACCACGACGAACTGACCGAACTGCCCAACCGCGGGCGATTCCGGTATACGCTCGACGCGGCGCTGCAGCGCGCCGAGCGTTCCGGCAAGATGCTCTCCATCCTGTTCCTGGATCTGGACCGTTTCAAGAACATCAATGACAGCCTGGGCCACGATGCGGGCGATGAAGTCTTGCGCGCCGTGGCCGAGCGCCTGGTGGCCTGCGTGCGCAAGGTGGACATCGTTGCGCGATTCGGCGGCGATGAGTTCGCGGTCCTCGTGGAAGGTCTGACCGCGGAGGACCAGGCCAGCACGGTCGCGCGCAAAATAGTGGAAGCGGTTGCGCGGCCCATGATTCTCGCCGGGCGCCAGTACCGGCCGGCCGCGAGCCTGGGCATCAGCACTTTCCCGACCGATGGCCGCGATGCCCAGTCGTTGCTCAAGAATGCGGATATCGCCATGTATCGCGCCAAGGAAGAAGGCCGGGGAACATTCCAGTTCTATTCCGAGCAACTGAACACGCATTCGATACAGCGGCTGGAATTCGAATCCAACCTGAGCAACGCGCTCGCCAACCACGAGTTCGTGCTGCACTATCAGCCCAAGATCGATCTCGCCACGGGGCGCATCACCGGACTCGAAGCGCTGATCCGCTGGATCAGTCCGCAACTCGGCTTCGTGCCGCCCGGCGATTTCATCGCCATTGCCGAGGAAACCGGCCTGATCGTGCCGTTGGGCCGCTGGGTCGCCCAGACGGCCTGTGTGCAGAATCGCGCGTGGCAGAAAGGCGGCCTGCCGCAGATGCGCATCGCCATCAACATTTCGGCGCGCCAGATGTCGGATAAAGGTCTGGTCGAGTTCATCGTCGCAACGGTCAGGAACACCGGGCTGACGGTGGATTCACTGGAGTTGGAGATCACCGAAAGCGCCGTGATGAGCAACCAGGAGCATGCCGAGAAAGTGCTGAACGAGCTGAAGGCGCACGGCTTTCACCTTACGATGGACGACTTCGGCACCGGCTACTCTTCGCTGGCTTATCTCAAGCGCTTTCCGTTCGACAGCGTAAAGATCGATCAGTCTTTCGTGCGGGGTATTCCGGAAAGCAAAGACGATGAAGCCATCGTCGAGGCGATCATCGCCATGGCGCACAGCCTGCAACTCAAAGTGGTGGCGGAGGGCGTTGAATCGAAGGAGCAGTACGAATTTCTGCGCTCGCGCGGTTGCGACCAGATTCAGGGATTCTTCTTCAGCAAACCCATCCCGTCCAGCGACATCGTCATGATGCTCTACAAGACCATGACTCGCGACGCGCCGGGCGGCGTGAAGGTGGAGCCCCTGCACGTACCGAGCGAGCGCGCAAGCGCCCCCGAGGCCAATGTCGCCGGGCCGACCCGTCCGCGCTCGCACGGGGGCACGGGTGGATGAGTACAATGCCGCGTTTGCGTTCGATTCTCCCAAATTGCGCCTCGACCCTTCTTCTTCCGGCAGCCCGGCGCATGGCGCACTCGAAACGCTGAGCAGCGTTTTCGGTTATCCGGCCTTTCGCGGGGCCCAGCAGGAGATCGTGGAACACGTTGTCGCGGGCGGCGATGCGCTCGTGCTGATGCCAACGGGCGGCGGCAAATCGCTGTGTTATCAGTTGCCGGCCTTGTTACGGCCGGGCACCGCACTGGTGGTTTCGCCGTTGATCGCGCTCATGCAGGACCAGGTCGCGGCACTGCGCCAACTTGGCGTGCGGGCCGCGTTTCTGAATTCGACCCTGGACGCCCGCGCCTCCGCGGCGGCCGAACAGGCACTGCGCGAAGGCACGCTCGATCTGATGTACGTCGCACCCGAACGGCTGTTGATGGCACGCACACTGGCGTTGCTCGAACAAACGCGCATTGCGCTGTTCGCCATCGACGAAGCCCATTGCGTGTCCCAATGGGGACACGACTTTCGCCCGGAGTACCTGCAACTGTCGGTGCTGCACGAGCGTTTCCCGCACGTGCCGCGCATCGCGCTGACGGCCACGGCCGACATGCAGACGCGCAAGGAGATCGTCGAGCGGCTGGCGCTGCACGAGGCGCGCACGTTCGTTTCCAGTTTCGATCGCCCGAATATCCGCTATACCATCGTCGATAAACAGGATGCGCGCCAGCAGTTGTTGCGTTTCATCCGCGAGGCGCATGCCGGCGATGCGGGAATCGTGTACTGCCTGTCGCGGCGCAAAGTCGATGAAACGGCGGCCTGGCTGGCGGCGCAGGGCATCAGCGCGCTGCCCTACCACGCCGGCATGGATGCGGCGGCTCGCGCGGAGCATCAGGCGCGATTCCAGCGCGAAGAAGGCATCGTCATGGTGGCCACGATTGCGTTCGGCATGGGCATCGATAAGCCCGACGTGCGTTTTGTCGCGCATCTGGATTTGCCCAAGAGCATCGAAGGCTATTACCAGGAAACGGGCCGGGCAGGCCGCGACGGCACGCCCGCGGATGCCTGGATGAGTTATGGCCTCGCCGATGTAGTCCAGCAACGGCGCATGATCGAACAATCGGAGGGCAGCGAGGAATATCGGCGAATGTCGTTTGCCAAACTCGAAGCGCTGCTGGGATTGTGCGAGACGGCAGGCTGCAGGCGAGTGCGGCTGCTGGCCTATTTCGGCGAAGCCAGCACGCCGTGCGGTAATTGCGATACTTGTGCGGAGCCCCCGCAAACCTGGGATGCCACCGAGGCGGCGCGCAAGGCACTGTCCTGCATTTATCGAACCGGCCAGCGCTTCGGTTCCCGCTACCTGATCGACGTCTTGCGCGGGCAGGCTACCGAGCGCGTCGAGCAATGGGGTCATCGCGAACTGGGCGTTTTCGGCATCGGCGCCGATCTGGATGAATCGGCCTGGCGCGACGTGTTCCGCCAGCTCGTGACCTTGGGGCTGGCTCTTCCCGATCATGCGGCTTACGGTGCGTTGCGCCTCACCGAGGCCAGTCGGGCGGTGTTGAAGGGCGAGCAACGCATCGACATGCGCCGCATCGCCGCGCGGCGCGGCAAGGCGACCCCGGCGCGTCGCAAAGCGTCCGGCAACGACCTGTCTGCCGCGGATACGCAGCTGCTGGAGCGTCTGCGGGCGTGGCGGCGTGACGAGGCGCGCAGCCAGTCGGTGCCGGCGTACGTGATTTTTCACGATGCGACGTTATCGGCCCTGGCAGCCGCCCGGCCGGTCGCAATCGCCGAACTCGCGACGATCCCCGGCATCGGCGCGAAAAAGCTCGAGCGTTATGGTGCGGCCCTGGTCGCGCTGCTGCGGCCTTGAACGCCCATGCCCGCGCGGTGATATTGCGCACTGGATTCTATTGAGCTGTATGAGCAATGACTGAAGAACCGCTTTCGCAGCCGTCTTCCAGCAAGGAGCTGTTCATCGCCTTCACCCTGCTTGCCCTGCAGGGTTTCGGCGGGGTGCTCGCCGTCGCGCAACGCGTGCTGTGCGAACAGCGGCGTTGGTTAAGTCGCGAGCAGTTCGTCGAGATCCTCTCGCTCGCGCAGATTCTGCCGGGCCCCAATGTCTGCAACGTGGCATTGATGGTCGGCGACCGGTTTTTCGGCTGGCGCGGGGCATTTGCCGCACTGGCCGGCATGATGACCGTGCCGCTGATCATCGTGCTGGGGGTCACGGCACTGTATGCCCAGTACGCGCTGCATCCGGCCGTCTCGGGAGCATTGCGCGGAATGGGGGCCGTCGCTGCCGGCCTCATTCTGGGAACCGGCCTCAAGCTCATCGACGGGGTGCGCACCAATCCGATGGGCCCGCGCGTATCCACGCTGTTTCTTTTGCTGACCTTCACTGCAGTCGCGCTGCTGCGCTGGCCGCTGGTCTGGGTCATTGTCCTGCTCGGCCTCGTTGCGTGGGCGGTGGCCTGGGCACGATTGCCGCTCCGTCCGATTGCCTCCCGACAAGACTGATGGCCGCCGAACTCATCCCGCTGTTCGGCCATTTCCTGCTGCTGTCGCTGCTCTCGATCGGCGGTGCCATTACGGTGGCGCCCGACATGCATCGCGTGATGGTCGATGAAATGGGGATGCTCAGCGATGCGCAGTTCAACGCGTCCATCGCCATCGCCCAGGCCTCGCCGGGGCCGAACGTCCTGTTCGTCGCGGTCATGGGCTATCAGGCGGCCGGCCTGGCGGGTGCGGCCGCGACGCTCATCGGCATCATGCTGCCCTCGACCACGCTGGCGCTTGCCGCCGCACGCTGGGGCCATGCGCGCAATGACTGGCGGGCCGTGCGCGCGTTCAAGGCGGGCATGGCGCCGATCGTGATCGGGCTGTTGTTCAGCACAGGATGGATATTGAGTGCCCAAACGCCGGGATGGCATCATGTTCTGCTGACGGTGGCGGCGGCTGTTCTGGTGTGGCGAACGCGCGTGCATCTGCTGCTGCTGGTCGGCACGGGTGCCGTGCTGGGCGCGATGGGGTGGGTGTGAAGAAAAAGCAGGACTGAGTAAAAAGCAGGACTGAGGACTGAGGGGAAAAGCAGGACTGAGTGATGAGGACTGAAGTAAAGGCGCCCGAAACGCTTTTTCTTCTCACTCAGTCCTCAGTCCTCATCTACTCAGTCCTTTACTAATCCGGAGGATTCGTGCGCTATCAATTTTATTACTGGCCTTCGATTCAGGGTCGCGGGGAGTTCGTGCGATTGGCGCTGGAGGAGGCGGGGGCGGATTACGTCGACGTCGCGCGCCGCTCGGGGCGCGGCATGGGCGTGGCGGCCATGCTGCGGTTTCTCGAGGACGAGAAACTGGCGATCGCGCCCTATGCGCCGCCGTTTCTGAAGGCGGGCAATCTGGTGATCGGCCAGACAGCCAACATCCTGCTGTTTCTCGGGCCGCGTCACGGCCTGACCCCGCGCAGTGCGGCGGGACGCTTATGGGTCAACCAGTTGCAACTTACGGTCGCCGATTGCGTGACCGAAGCCCACGACGTGCATCATCCCATCTCCGGTTTGCTCTATTACCGGCAACAGAAGGCCGAAGCCCGCCGGCGCAGCAAATACTTCCGTAGCGAGCGCATCCCGAAGTTCCTCGGCTACTTCGAGCAAGCCCTGTCGGGCGGCGGCAGGCGCGGGCGCTATCTGGCGGGCACCGCGCTTTCGTATGCGGATCTTTCGGTGTTCCAGCTGATCGCGGGCCTGCGTTATGCCTTTCCCAAAGCCATGCGCAAACTGGAGCCGAGCCTCCCAGGCCTGGCCGCATTGCACGACCGCGTCGCGTTGCGGCCGAACATCGACGCCTACCTGCGGTCCAAACGGCGCATCGCATTCAACCAGGACGGCATCTTCCGGCATTACCCGGAGCTGGATGGGTGATCGGGCGCATGCCGGTCGCGAGAGAGTATCATTGCACCAGGAGGATTGACCCCCATGACTGACAAAGCCAGAAAGCTCAAATCCGTCGAGAGCGGGAGCGTTCGCGACCGGGTGACGCCCGAAGAATGGGAAGTGCGCTGCGAACTCGCGGCCGCCTACCAACTGGCGGCCCAATTCCGCTGGACCGACCTGATCTTTACGCACTTCACGGCGCGCGTGCCCGGATCGGACCATATCCTGATCAATCCGTACGGACTGATGTTCGACGAGATCACCGCCTCCAGCATCGTCAAGATCGACCACGAGGGCCGGGTCATCGACGACAGTACCGGATTGGGCATCAATTACGCGGGTTTCGTGATCCATGGCTGCATGCACGAGGCGCGGCCGGAGATCAACTGCGTTATCCATACGCACACGCGGGCCGGCGTGGCAGTGTCGATCCAGAAACATGGCTTGCTGCCGTTGAGCCAGCATGCGCTTCGGACCTACGGCATGCTGACTTACCATGACTACGAGGGCATCGCGCTGGAACTCGACGAGCGCACGCGCATGGCCAATGACCTTGGAAAATCTTCCAAGGCGATGATCCTGCGCAACCACGGTCTGCTCACGCTCGGCGATTCGGTCGGCGAAGCGTTCGAGCTGATGTACTACCTGGATACCGCCTGCCAGATCCAGATCGATGCGCTGGCCGGGGGACGGGTCGAAGTCGGATTGATCGATGAACAGACCGCGCGCAAGGGATTCGAACAGTTCAAGGGCCCCGGCGGCGCCGAAATCAACAAGTCCTGGGAGGCGCTGGTGCGCATGCTGGACCGCAAGGGCGTGGACTACAGAAGCTAGGCTTGCCGTGAATATCGTGAATCGATCGTGAATGTCGTAAAAGGCAGCGAACCATTCAATTTCATTAAGGCAACGCTCCAATGCCATGGCACATGTCGTTCCGACAGTTACCGTGTCACGGCCCTTCCGACATTCACGACATTCACGTTTTCACGACATTCACGGCCTTAACCGCTCCCGGCGTGACAAACCAGGATTCGACCGGAATGGGCGCGCCATGCTGGGCGCTATGGTCAGGGACGAAATTGGCATACTTGCTCACGAGCAGTTCGCGCACCTTCTGGTCCCACTCGGACTGATGGCCGCCATCGAGACTTTCGTAAGTCTTGCAGAATTCCCGGGTGAAATAGACATTGATTCCTTTTGCGGGTTTTTGCGGCCGCTTCGGATCGTTGCCGATTTTCCAGCGTACCCTGAGCCAGACGGATTCGCCGGCCGGCGGATGCGTAATCTGCGCGCCGTCCGGAAATACCAACTGGGCGATCTCCACCCAACGGTCAACTTGTGTGCCGCTCATATGCCGATCCCGATGCAAGCCATGGCGGATATGACCTCGCTGCGCGCGCCAGGTTCTGCGGTTGCCCTGAGGGCCGCGCTTCCTATACATTCTGCGTCACCGCCCAGACCGGCATCATGAACAACAGCTTTTTTCTGTACGAAATCGGCCCCGAGGTACTCTGGACGATCGTCATCGTGTCCGGGGTCATACTCGCCAATATCGCCATTTCCGCGATTTTGCGCGGCCGCAACTGGCTTTCCAGGGAAACCAAGCTGCGCGCGTCCGTGTTCTGGCGCAACTTCTCGCTGCTGATCGCTTTTATCGCGCTGGTTTTCATCTGGCGCTCCGAACTGCGCGCCGCCGCGTTATCGTTGGCAGCCCTGAGCGTGGCCCTGGTGCTGGCGGGCAAAGAGTTGCTGACCTCCGCGCTGGGCTACATTTATCGCACGACCTCGCGAAGTTTCGAGTTTGGTGATGTCATCGAAATCAACGGCATCAAAGGCGAAGTCATCGACCAGACGCTGTTATCCACCACGGTGCTGGAGATGAGCGAGGAGCATCTGTTCACGGGCAAAGTCGTGCAGTTTCCGAACAGCCTGTACATCACCCACGCGCTCAAGAATTATTCGCGGCTGGGCGCTTACCAGCTTGGCATGGTGAACATTCCGGTCAGCGACCCGCGTGAAGTCGAAAAGGCCCGGCGTATCCTCAGCGAAGTCGCAACGGCCGTGTGTTCGCAGTACGTGGCGCCTGCCCATGCCGCGCTGCGCGAACTCGAAGGGGAGCAGTTCATCGTGATGCCCTCGGCCGAACCGCGGGTCAGCGTCAGGCTGGGAGAGGGCGGCAAGACCACGCTGCTGTTGCGTTTCCCGTGTCCGGCCAGCCAGCGCACCCGCACCGAGCAGGAATTGTTGCTCAAGTACCTGGACGGGATGCGGTCCCCCGATCCCGCCTGACGTGGCATTGGCGTCCGTGAGTGCAACACCGCGCAGCCGCGTGATCTGCGTGGGGCATGCGGCACTCGATCGTGTCTTCTTCGTCAGCGCCTGGCCGGCGACCAGCGCCAAGGTTGCCGCGGTTCGTTTCGAGGAGGGTGGCGGTGGCATGGCGGCAAATGCCGCCGCGGCTATCGCGCGCCTTGGCGGCGCGGCCGTGTTCTGGGGGCCAACCGGTCAGGACGACATCGCAGCGCGAATCCATGCGCAACTGGTCGAAGAGGGCGTCGATGCGCGCGACCTGCGGTGCTTCGATGGCTGCACCTCTTCGCATTCCGTGGTGCTGGTGGACGAGCGCGGGGAACGCCTGGTGGTGGGATTGCGCGGCAGTGCATTGCGAGCACCGGCCGACTGGTTGCCGTTGGAGTTGCTGAAGAGCGCGGGGGCATTGCTGGCCGATGTGCGCTGGCCCGCCGGAGCGCAACGTGCGTTGCAAGCGGCCCGGCAGGCCGGCATTCCGGCAATTCTTGACGCGGAGATTGCGACACCGGAGGTTCTTGATGCGCTTGTGCGCGCGGCCACCCATATCGTGTTTTCCGAACGCGGGCTCGAGGCGTTTGCCGGCGACGATCTCGCAGCCGGGTTGCGCCGCGTGCTGGCCCACGGTGCGCAGGTTGCCGCGGTTACGCAAGGCGAGGCGGGCGTGCGCTGGGTCGACGCTTCGGCGCCGGGTGAAGTCCGGCACTGCCCGGCATTTGCGGTCGATACGGTGGACACGCTCGGCGCAGGCGATGTATTTCATGGCGCCTACGCCCTGGCGCTGGCGCAGGGCCGGGGCGTGGAGGCTGCGATGCGCTTTGCGGCAGCCGCGGCCGCGATCAAATGCAGCCGCGCCGGCGGCCGGCGTGCGGCGCCTGACCTTCCGGAGGTCGAACGTCTGCTCGCAAGCGCTCGCGCCTAAGCGCGCGCGCTAGCCCGCAATGGTCACGCCTCCGTCTGCGACCAGCGTCTGACCCGTGACGAAGGCTGCCGCGCGGGACGCCAGAAATACTGCGATGGCGCCAATGTCATCGGGTTCGCCGATGCGCCGTAACGGCGTCTGGGATTCATAATGGCGCAGAATTTCCGGGTTCTCCCATAACGCGCGCGCGAAGTCGGTGCGCACGAGACCCGGGGCAATGCAGTTGATGCGTATATTCATCGGGCCCCATTCCAGGGCAAGGTTGCGCGCGAGTTGCATGTCCGCCGCTTTCGAGATGGCATAGGCGCCCAGCACCGACGAGCCTTTGAGCCCGCCGATCGAGGACACGATGATCACGGCGCCGTCCTTGCGCTGCGCCATTTCAGGCAGCACGAGGTTGGCCAGCCAGTGATTGGAGACGATATTGTTCTGCAGGATCTTGTTGAATGCGTCGTCCGGCAATGTCGCCATCGGGCCGTAATAGGGATTGCTGGCCGCATTGCACACCAGGATGTCTATTTTTCCGCAAAGCCTGCGTGCCTCGCTGACCAGGTTCTCCAGTTGCGCCTTGTCGCCGATGTTGGCCGGAATCGCGATGGCCTCGCCTCCCGATGCGCAAATCGCCTTCGCGACCTGATCGCAAACCTCGGCCTTGCGGCTTGAAATGACTACTTTTGCACCGGCCTGCGCCAGGTGCTCCGCGATCGAACGGCCGATTCCGCGGGTGGACCCTGTAACGATGGCGACTTTACCGCTGAGGTTGAAAGGGTCCATGTGGTGGAGGCGTGAATGAGTGAATGAGTGACTGAGTGAAGGGGTGAATGAGTGAGGGGTGAGGGAATGTAGGAGCAATGTCCCAGGCGCGCAACGCCGGACGGCGTTTACCCTTCACACATTCACTCATTCACCCCTTCACGCTTTTCACTCCTTCACCGATTTTTCTGCGCTTCGGCCAGCTTCTTGATGTTCGCCAGGCCGGCCGGGTAAACCTTGTTCAGCGCATTGAGCGGGGTCGCATCGTCCTGGCCGGCCGGAGGTTGATCGGTCCAGTAGGCAATGCGCTTGAAGCGCGCCTTCCACACGAGCTTGCTCTTGCCGCCGCCCGCGTCCGCGACGGTCATGGTCGGAAAGTAATCCGTGGCGCCAACCTGCCCATCAATGTAGGTATAGGTCAGCGACATGTTCCAGGGATCGTAGGTCAGCAGTTTTTCCTGAACCTTGGTGCCGTTGGCGCGCGTGAGTTCCCGAATGGCACCGACTTCGCGGTTGTTGCCCAGAACGATGCGGCTGTCGGTGATGGTGGACAACCAGCGCGGCAATCCGTTGAAGTCGCTGACGATCTCCCACACGACGTCGGGCGGCGCATCGATCACGATGGAATGCTCGATCTTCATTTCAGGCGCATCGGCAGCAACCAGAGCCGTTGCCGAACCGCCGAGCAGCATCGCACATAAAGCTGTTGCAAATTTTCTGGCCAGTTTCATATTCATAGTCCCGGATGTAGTGCGTGGATGATGCTGCCGGACTGCTGCCGGCTCGCGCCGATGCAGGCCAGACGGCCCGCCGTAGCGGCCCGAAAGCGTACCGCATCCGCTCGCGCGCCGCGACCCCCTTCGGTCTGCGTTCGCGACCAGGCTGGCGCGGTGCAGCGTTTAATAAGCCGGAAAGCTTGTGCTAGCATCTTTTCCTTTGCGCAGGCGGGACATGGGATGAATGCGGCACTGAGCACGGACGAACTCGCCCACTTTCACGAACACGGTTACGTCTTTCCCCGCTATCGGCTGCCGGCCCCGCTGCTGCAGGCGCTGCGCGAGAGCCTCGACCGGTTGCTGGACACGTATACCGATGTCGCCCAGGAAGACCTCGCCAACCCCCACATGTTGCCGCCCACCGCCGGGCCCGGCATGAATCCGTTCATGGCCGCGGCAAGCCATCCCGCGGTTCTGGACATGATGGAACAGATCATCGGCCCCGATATCGTGCTCTGGATCAGCCGCATCCTGTGCAAGCCGCCGGTCAAAGGGCGCGAGGTGCCCTGGCACCAGGACGGGGAGTACTGGCCCATGCGCCCGCTTGCGACGTGCTCGGTGTGGATTGCGATCGATCCGGTGTCCGTAACCAACGGGTGCATGCGGTTCATTCCCGGTTCGCACCAGCGCAAGGAGCTCTACAAGCATCATGTCAGCGATCGAAAAGACCTGGTGCTGAACCTCGAACTCGACCGCGACCAGTTCGACGAGAACGATGCGGTCAATGTCGAACTCGAACCGGGACAGATGTCGCTGCACGACGTGCGCATGATTCACGGCTCGCTAGCCAATACGTCGGGCCAGCGCCGCGCCGCATTGATCATGCGTTACATGCCGGCGACTTCGCACTACGACCGGACGCTGCAGGACAAACGCCGCGACAATTCGCCCTTCAATATTTATGACCAACCGCTGTGGCTCATGCGCGGCCAGGACAAGTCCGGCAAGAACGATTTTGTCCGCGGCCACGACATCTGGAACCAGCGCTATCTGAGCGGACTCGGCGTGGCCTCGGGCAGTGCGGGATAAAAAACCGTGAATGTCGTGAATATCGTGAATGCGTGAATGTCGTAGACAAGACCTAGACACTCGGCAAACGAACACGCCCCGTCCGCACGCGAATTGTTATTGGTTTGCACAGCCGTCACGGCATCACGATATTCACGATATTCACGACATTCACGACATTCACGATATTCACGACATTCACGGCTCTTATGAATCTTGCCCAGTTCCTCGCCCGTTCCGCGCGCACGTTTCCTGACTACCCGGCCGTGTCCTTCGGCGAAAGTGTCTGGATCCGCTATGGCGATCTGATGCGGCGCGTGGCGGCGATGGCCGCGGGCTTTCGCGATTCCCTGGGTCTGGCGCCGGGTGACTGCGTCGCGATGGCGATGGGCAATTGCCCGGAGTATGTCGAAATCTGGTATGCGGCCTGGTATGCCGGACTCATCACCGTGCCGATCAACGCCAAGCTGCATCCCAAAGAGCTCGAGTACATTCTGCAGAATGCGGGCGCCAGGGTCTGTTTTGCATCCACTGGAATCGCGCGGCAGATCGAGCCATTGCGCGGCAATCTGGCCGCGCTCGCACGCGTGATCGAGGTGCCTTCGTCCGAATACGCCGCGTTATACCGGGCCGAGCCCAATCTGCCGATGAGTGAGACGCAGCCGGACGACGCAGCCTGGCTGTTCTATACGAGCGGGACGACGGGGCGACCCAAGGGCGTAATGATCTCGCATCGCAATTTGCTGAGCATGTCGCTTTCCTATTTTGCGGCGGTGGACAGCATCGGGCCGCGCGATTGCGTGCTGCATGCCGCGCCCATGTCGCATGGTTCGGGCCAGTATAATTTTCCGCATATGCTGGCCGGGGCTAACCAGGTCATTCCCGAAAGCGGACACTTCGATCCGGCAGAAATATTTCAACTGTGCCGGCGCTGGAGCGGGGTGACCATGTTCGCCGCGCCCACGATGGTGCATCGTCTCGTGGGACACGCGCGCGCGCAGGCGCCCGCGCTGGAGGGATTGAAAACGATCGTTTACGGCGGCGGCCCGATGTATCTGCAGGATATCAAGTCCGCGCTGGAAACCCTGGGACCGCGCTTCGCGCAGATCTACGGCCAGGGCGAGTCGCCCATGACCATCACGGCCCTGTCCAAATTCCACATCGCCGATCGCGATCACCCGCGCTACGAACAACGGCTGGCTTCGGTCGGCGTGGCCCAGCCGCCGGTCGAGGTAAGGGTGGCCGATGCGCAGGACCGGCCGCTGCCCGCGGGGCAAACCGGCGAGATTCTCGTGCGTGGGGATGCCGTCATGCAGGGTTACTGGCGCAATCCGGAGGCGAGCAGCGAAGCCTTGCGCAACGGCTGGCTGCATACCGGCGATGTCGGAACGTTCGACGAAGACGGGTTCCTGACCTTGCGCGACCGCTCGAAGGACATGATCATCAGTGGCGGCTCCAACATTTATCCGCGCGAAGTCGAGGAGGTTCTGCTGCGCCATCCCGCCGTCAGCGAAGTCTCCGTGGTAGGCCGGCCGCACCAGGACTGGGGCGAGGAGGTCATTGCGTTCGTGGTCTTGCGTGACGGTACCGGCGTGCGCGAGCAGGAACTCGATGCGCTTTGCCTGGACCACATCGCGCGCTTCAAGCGGCCCAAGAGCTATCGCTTCGTTGCCGATTTGCCGAAGAACAATTATGGGAAGGTATTGAAAACATCGTTGCGCGCGCAATTGCAGGACGAAGACCGTGAAAAGCAAACCCGCCAAACCGAAAGCGGCTGAGCCGCCTGTCGCGGCGGGCAAACGCGTGCCGCGACCGAACGCCCAACTGAACCGCCAAAATCGCAAGGTCATGGGACAGCATTACCGCGCCAAGTATGGTGTGAAGTAATCGCGCGATCGGGATTAATCACCTGAGCCCTGATGGCTCCAATCACCGTTCACTAATCACTGTTCACCGTTGACCGTTTTTCAGACGCTGACTCTGTTGCGGCCCGCGCCTTTGGCTCGATAGAGCGCTTCGTCGGCGGCGCGAATGACGGTGTCCGGCTGGTGTAGAAATTCGGTGCGCTGTGCTGCGCCGATGCTCACCGTGACGGATAGCTGTTCCGGCCGATTCGAGCGCATCGGCGGCGTACCCGTGACACTCCATGCGAGCGAGGACTGGGTTTTGGTGCGGCGGTCATCGCCGTTGCGGGCTTCGCTGCGCCGCGGCTTGTTTGTGCGAACGGACATCTTGTAGTCCTGGATGCCCTGGCGCAGCGCCTCCAGATGCGGTCTGGCTTCTTCGACCTTGAGGTCGGGAAACAGCACCGCGAATTCTTCACCGCCGTAGCGAAACGCCTTGCCGCCACCGTCGATCTGCGCCAATCGCGCCCCGACCAGTTTGAGCACCTGGTCACCGACATCGTGACCGTAGGTGTCGTTGAATTTCTTGAAGTGATCGACATCGACCATGGCGATGGTATAGGCAGGCCCGAGTGCCACCAGTTTTTCCTGGAGAGCGCGCCTGCTGGGCAGGCCGGTCAACTCGTCCCGAAACGCCATGCGATGTGATTCCTGCAGTACTGCCAGCAACAGGGTCGTGCCGGCGGCAAAAATGAACAGGCCGTATACCATCGGTTGTCTTTGCCAGGCGCACGCCACGAACAGGGCGATCACGGCGCCGGCCATGCCGACATCGAGCGGCGAGCACTCCGGCCACGACCGCACCAGGGCCACGACAAGTGCTGCGACCATGAGCAAACGGCCGAGCAAAGGGGTCGGATCGGCATTCAGCAACCAGTAATTCAGGGCGGCATGCCAGGCAATGCCCGAAAGGGCGGACTGACCGGCCGTTGCAACCCAGGCCGTCAGCAGAACTTCGACCAGGCCCAGCAGCAGCCAGCGGTAATTGCGGAAATAAACGATGCCGCGTTCGGGCAATAAAAGCACTATCAGAATGTTGGCAGGCACGAAGATGGCCGTGGCGGTGATGACCGCGCGCACGGCAAAATCATCCGGACTGAACGTAACCGCAAGGCGAAACGCGACAAAGGCAATCAGCAGCGAGATCAGCACGATGAAAGCCCGGCCGCGATTGAACCAAACGGCGATCGCCGTGCCGATCACGAGCACCGCGTAGGGGCCGAATACGCCGAGGTTGCCCAGGGTCGAAGACCACTTGTGACCGACCAGTGCGGCGATGCCGACGATGCACAGCACGGCCGCAGGCAAGGCGATGGCCTTCAATTCATCGCGGTAGGCGATCATCGGCGATCGGTCCGGGCGACTGATGCGCTGGAGGCGGCGCCGCCAATGCTCAAGTCTTGCCCTTTCCGGGCAGATGGGGACGCGCTTCTTCGCGGATCACCCGGCGCAGCACGTCTTCCAGGCTCTCCTGCTCGATCGCCTGTTTGAGCGCTTCGTTGATGAGGGTCTGATACCCGCGGCCGCCGGCTCGCGAACGAAAGTATTCGACGACCGCCATGTCCAGATACATGGTAAGGCGGGTCTTGCCGCGGGGTTGCCCTTCGCCGTTGCGCGGCACTGCCGTTGCGTCATCGCCTCGCGCGGGATGGGCACCCGTTTGTTTTCCGGACTTTTTGCGCATCGATCCAGTGTGCGTATAACTATGCATATAGTCAAGCCAGGCGCCGCGGGCCTGCAGGCCGGGACCGCCGGAAATTGCGCCAAAGTGTCGGGCAAGGGATACGCGCTACACTTGCGTTTGCCGCGCAAGAGCCTTGCTCGTGGCAGCCTCCGTGCCGGTCAGTGCGAGGATCCATGCGGGCATTGTATTTATCGGCAAACTGTCTCTTCATCTTAAAAGAAGGTCATGGCCCTGGATCCCCTTATTCTCGCGCGCGCCCAGTTCGGATTGAACATCGGCTTCCACATCCTGTTTCCAAGCATCACCATCGCGCTGGCCTGGATACTGGTTTATCTGCGGGTACGGATCGAATTTGCCGATGCCCCGTGGTGCAAGCCGGCTTACCGGCTGTGGGTGAAAGTGTTCGCCCTGTCATTTGCGCTCGGGGTCGTCTCGGGCATCACGATGAGTTTTCAGTTCGGCACCAACTGGCCGGGGTTCATGAGCAAGGCGGGCAATATCGCCGGGCCATTGCTCGGTTACGAAGTGCTCACGGCGTTTTTTCTCGAAGCAACTTTCCTTGGCGTCATGCTGTTCGGTCGCGATCGCGTGCCGGCCTGGATGCATACCCTGTCGGCGTTCCTTGTGGCGATTGGCACTTCGGCATCGGCATTCTGGATTCTCGCACTCAATTCCTGGATGCAGACCCCGCAGGGCTTCCAGATCATCGACGATCAGTTGCATGTGACCAGCTGGATGGCGGTGATCTTCAATCCGAGTTTTCCATACCGCCTGGCGCATATGATGATCGCCTCGGGGCTCACTGCTGCGTTTCTGGTTGCGGGCATCTCGGGGTTCCAGCTGTTACGCCACCGCACGTTCGAGCCGGCCTTGCGCATGCTGCGCCTGGGGATCGGCATCGCCGCGGTGCTGGCACCGCTGCAGATCGTCGTGGGCGACCTGCATGGGCTCAATACGCTCGAACATCAGCCGGCGAAAATCGCTGCAATCGAAGGCGTCTGGGAAACGCAGCGCGGCGCGCCGCTGCTGTTGTTCGCGCTGCCGAACGCGCAAAGCCGCAGCAACGACTACGCCTTGTCGCTCCCGGGTGGCGCGAGTTTCATCCTGACGCATGAATGGGACGGCGAGATCAAGGGGCTTGCTGAATTCGGCGACAAGCATCCGCCGGTCGCGCAGGTGTTCTGGTCGTTTCGCGTGATGGTCGGAATCGGCCTGCTCATGTTCGCCTTGTCCTGGATCGGGCTGCTGTACGTGCTGCGCCGGCGTGAGTTCCCGCGCTGGCTGCTGCGCGGTTTTGCGGCCATGACGTTCTCAGGCTGGATTGCCGTGCTGGCCGGCTGGCTGACAACGGAAATCGGCCGGCAGCCGTATCTGATTTACGGCGTCATGCTGACCGCAGAGGCCGCCTCGGACGTGCCCGGCTCCGTATATCGCAACGACCTTGATCGGCTATGCGCTGGTTTACACGTTGCTGCTCGTTTCCTTCATGGTCGTCCTCACGCAACTGGCGCGCAAGGAGGCGGAAGGCAAAGGCCGCGAAGAGCCGCCGCTGGGCTCGCTTGGTCCACAGGTGCTCTGACGATGGAACTCGATCTGCCTTTGATTTTTACCGTGCTCATGGGCCTGGCCATGCTCGCCTATGTGATTCTCGACGGTTTCGATCTTGGCGTCGGCATCCTGCTGCCGCTGGCGTCGCGGGCGGAGCAGGACATGATGGTGGCGTCGATCGGGCCGTTCTGGGATGCCAACGAAACATGGCTGGTGCTGGGCGTGGGTATCCTGCTGGTCGCCTTTCCGCATGCGCACGGCGTCATTCTGTCGTCGCTCTATCTGGAAGTCGCGGTCATGCTCATTGCCCTGATCCTGCGCGGCGTGTCGTTCGAACTGCGCGTCAAGGCCTCCGGCTGGCATCAGTGGATGTGGAATCATTTGTTCTTCGTCGGTTCGCTCGGCGCCGCACTCGCGCAGGGCGCCATGCTCGCCGGTGTGATCACCGGGTTCCAAAGCGGCCCCCTGTTCATTGCGTTCGAACTGCTGGTCGGCGCAGGCCTGGCGGGTGCTTATGCGCTGCTAGGTTCGACCTGGCTGGTGATCAAGACTGAAGGCCCGTTGCATCGGCGCGCATTGCGCTGGGCGTACGGTGCAGTGGTGCTGGCCGCTGCCGGCGTCGCGGCGATCAGCCTGGCGACGCCGTTTGCCAGTGCCGGCATCATGGAGAAGTGGTTTTCCTGGCCGCGGATGCTGTGGCTTTCACCCCTGCCATTGCTGACCGCGGCGGCCTTTGCCGGCATTCTGGTAGCGCTCAAGAATCTGCAGCGCGGCGCATCCACACGCGAGTGGATGCCGTTCGTGCTGTCCGTCTGGATCTTCGTATTCGCGTTTGCCGGACTCGCATACAGCCTGTTTCCGTATCTGGTGGTGGATCGCATGACCCTCTGGCAGGCTGCGGCAGCAAGGGAATCGCTGATGTTCGTTTTCGTGGGAACGTGCGTCGTGCTGCCGATGATCATCGGCTACACGTTGTTCTCCTACCGCGTGTTCTGGGGCAAGGCGCGCACGCTGACGTACGGAGAGTGAGAAGCCGTGACGGTCGTGACGACGTAAAGAACCGTGACGACGTGACGATCGTGACGGTCGTGACGACGCAAAGACCGTGACGTCGTGACGACGTGACGACGTGACGACCGTGACGATCGTGACGTCGTGACGACGCAAAGAACCGTAACGCCGTGACGATCGTGACGACGTGACGCCGTAAAGGCCGTTAGTTGCTCGTGCTTTTTTTCCTCGCCGTCACGATCGTCACGGCCCTTATCACGTCGTCACGACCGTCACGGCATTTATCACGCCGTCACGGTACTTCTAGTTTTTCGTGCCGAACAGCCGGTCGCCGGCGTCGCCGAGTCCCGGAACGATGTAGGCGTGGTCGTCGAGGCGCTCATCGAGCGCCGCCAGGAACATGGGCACATCGGGATGGTGGTCCTGAAATACCTGCACGCCCTCCGGTGACGCGACCAGGGCAAGGAACATGATGTTCTTCCCGGGAACGCCGCGTGTCTTCAGCACCTGTACCGCGTGCGCGGCGGAATACCCGGTGCCGATCATCGGATCGCACAGGATGAACTCGCGGCCTTCGATTTCGGGCAAACGCACCACGTACTCGACCGGCCGGTGGTTTGCGTCACGGTAAAGCCCGATGTGGCCCACGCGCGCGGAAGGGATCAGTTCAAGCAGCCCGTCCGCCATGCCGATGCCCGCGCGCAACACCGGCACGATCGCGAGTTTCTTGCCGGCGATGACGGGAGCCTCCATCTGGACCAGCGGTGTTTCGATGGTGCGCCGCGCGAGCGGCAGGTTGCGCGTCACGTCGTAACCCATGAGCAAAGTGATTTCGCGCAGCAACTCCCGGAACGTCCGCGTGGAGGTGTGCCGGTCGCGCATGTGCGTGAGCTTGTGCTGGATCAGCGGATGATCGAGGATGAACAGATTGGGAAAACGGGAATTCTGGATCATTGCAGGCTTGATTCCATGATCGTTCAGTTATCGTCAAGCGTGTGCCGAAGCCGTTCATTGCACCGCCCGTTCAACTCAAGTCACCACGGATCGCGCGGGTGAACATTTCGCGCATCTCGGCGTTACCAGCCGGCCGTGGATTGCCGCCCGTCGAGGGGTCGTCCACCGCCATGGGCGTAAGCCGGTCGAGATCGCTTTCCTTCACGCCCAGCTCTGCCAGCGTGTCGGGCGATGCCGATTTCCCGGCGCAAGGCGAGGACCCAGTCGAGCACGGCTTTGAATCCGGGATCCGGCAGATCCAGGTAACGCGCCATGCGCGTGAGTTTTTCCTCGATGGCGGGGCGATTGAACAGCAGGACGTAAGGCATGACCACGCCGTTGGTTTCGCCGTGATGGGCGTTGTAAACGGCGCCCACGGGATGGGACAACGAGTGAATCGCCCCCAGGCCCTTCTGGAACGCTGTCGCGCCCATGCTCGCGGCGGCCAGCATGTGCGCGCGCGCAACCACATTCTTGCCATCCTTGACCGCAACCGGCAGCCATTCCTTGACCAGACGCATGCCTTCCAGCGCGATGCCATCGGCCATCGGGTGGAAGCCCGGCGCGCAGTAGGCTTCCAGGCAGTGGGCCAGCGCGTCCATGCCCGTCGCGGCCGTAACGCGGGCCGGCAGCCCGATGCTCAGTTCGGGGTCGGAGATCACGACCGCCGGCTGCATTTTCGGATGGAAGATGATTTTTTTGACATGCGTGCTCTCGTCGAGAATGACCGAGGCGCGGCCGACTTCGGACCCGGTCCCCGCCGTGGTCGGCACGGCGATGATGGGCGCCATGCCCGCGACGTTGACGCGCGTGTACCAGTCCTCGCGATCTTCGAAATCCCATAACGGCCGTTTCTGGCCGACCATCAGCGCGACGGTTTTGCCCACGTCCAGTGCGCTGCCTCCGCCCAACGCAATCACGCCGTCGCAGCCGCTTTTCCGGTAGAAAGCAACGCCGTCGTCGATGTTTTTCCCAACGGGATTGGCGCGGATGTCCGAGAACACCGCATCGCCAAGGCCGGCGTCACGCAGCGACGCAAGCACTTTGTCGACCATCGGCAATGCGCGCAATCCCGGATCGGTGATCAACAGCGGACGCTTGATCGCAAGCTCGGCGCATACCGCGGGCAATTCGGCAATGCGGCCCACGCCGAAGCGAATCGATGTCGGGTAGTTCCAGTTACGGGTCAGGGATTTCGGATCCATGTTATTTCAGAGAAGGAGGACAGAGAAAAGAGGAAAGGGAATGTGGACTTAAGGTATCGTGCGATTTTCTTGTAGCGCTTTCCACCTTTCCTCTTTCTCTTTCCTCTGCGGCGCGTGTCAGGTCTTGAGACGCAAGTGGTACGACTTCGGCCGGGTGAGTTGCTCGTAGCCGATGCTCGATAACGTGCAGCCGCGGCCGGAATCCTTGACCCCGGTCCATGCCAGCGCGGGATCGAGGTAGTCGCAGCGGTTCATGAACCAGGTGCCGGTGGCGACGCGCTCGCCGATCGCGATGGCGGCTTCCGGGTCCGCGGTCCAGATGGCTGCGGTCAGGCCGTATTCGCTGTCGTTCATCAGTGTGATCGCCTCTTCGTCGCTCCTGACTTTCATGATGCCGATGACCGGCGCGAAACTTTCCTCCTGCATGAGGCGCATGGAATGATTCACGTCAACCAGGACCTGCGGCGCCATGTACGGCGTGCCTGCCTGGTCGGCCGGAAAGTGCTTTGCATCCACCAGTGACCGCGCGCCCTCGCGCATGGCGTCCTGCGACCTGGCTGCGCGCGAATTCGGCGGCACGCGTGCGCACCATCGGCCCGAGATTGGTCGCAGGATCGACAGGGTTGCCGAGTTTGTACTGCCGGGTCAGTTCGACGAACCCCTCGACGAAGTCATCGTAGACGCTCTCGTGCGCATAAATGCGCTCGATGGCGCAACAGGACTGGCCGGAATTGAAATAGGCGCCGTCCACCAGGTTCTCGATGGCGTGCCCGAGATTCGCATCCGCCCGCACATAGGCGGGGTCCTTGCCGCCCAATTCGAGGCCGATGCCGATGAAGCGCTGCGCCGCTGCCTGCTGCACGGCATGTCCGCCGGGCACGGATCCGGTGAAGGCGACGAAGTCGATCAGCGGTGATGCGACCATGCGCGAAGTCTGCTCATGCGTGCAATGCAGGAACTGAAAAACCCCTTCGGGCAATCCCGCCTCGCGAAAACATTCCGCGTAACGCTCGGCACAGAGCGGAGTCTGGCTCGAGTGCTTCAGGATCACGGCGTTGCCGGCCATGATCGCCGGCACCACGGAATTTACCGACGTCAGATAAGGATAATTCCAGGGCGCCAGAACCAGCACCACGCCGAGCGGCGTGCGGCGGATGAAGCGCCGAAATCCTTCTTTGGGCGCTGCGTCGATGTCGGCCAGCGAATCCGCAGCGATCGACACCATGTGGCGCGCGCGCTCCTCGAAACCGCGCACTTCACCCGGCGACTGCGCCAGCGGACGGCCCATCTGCCAGGAGATCTCCTCGGCAATCGGCTCCTTGCGCGCAACAAATGCGTCGATGAATTTGCCAAGCACCGCCGCTCGCCGGGAAAGTGGTACCTGCTGCCATTGCGCCTGCGCCTTGTGCGCGAGCTCCAGCGCCTGCTGGATCTGCGAATCCGTGGCATGCGGCCGCTCGACATACACGCGCCCGTCGACCGGGGAGAGGGTTTTTTGAGTGCCAGGCATAGGGGTTAGGGGCGAGGGACTAGGGGTTAGGGGCGAGGGGCTAGGGATTAGGGGCGAAGGGCTAGGAATTGCGTCTAAGAACTCCCGAGTTAGAGACGGCGTTACGTCGTCACGACCGTCACTCTTTCCGTCTACGTCCGTCACGACATTACGACGTCACGTCAGTCACGGTACGTCAGCCGTCACGACCGCGTGGCACGACATTCACGACATTCACGATATTCACGATATTCACGGCATTTACGTCACGGCCTTCAAATGATCTCAAAATACCGTTCGAGTTCCCAATCGGTCACGCTCTTGCGGAACTGGCGTTCTTCCCACTCGCGGGTGGCCGCGAAGTGTTCCACAAACGCGTCGCCGAAACTTTCACGCGCCGCCTTGGAGGCTTTGAGCCGTTGTGCTGCGTCCCACAGCGTGGTTGGCAGCGCGCCCCGGGCCGGCGGCTTGTGGTCGTAGGCGTTGCCGCTGACTGGTTTGCCCAGGGGCAACTTGTGTTCGATGCCCCATAAGCCGGAGGCGAGCGCCACCGCCAGTCCCAGATAGGGATTGCAGTCGGCGGCGGAGATGCGGTACTCCACGCGCTGACTTTTCTCCGAGCCGGGTATCACGCGCAATGCGCAGGTGCGATTCTCCGCCCCCCAGGTGGCGTGGGTCGGCGCCCAGTATCCCGGCACCATGCGCGTGTAGGCATTGACGGTACTCGCAACCATGCCAAGAAATTCGGGCATCAACGCCTGCTGGCCGGCCACGAAATGTTGCATGAGCTTGCTCATGTGCAAGTGACCCTTGGGGTCGTAAAACACCGGCTTGCCGTCCTTGCCCCTCAACGAAACGTGAATGTGGCCGCTTTGCCCCGGCAGGCCGGCATTCCACTTGGCCATGAATGTCGCCATGCGGCCGCGGCGTTGCGCGTGCACCTTGATGAAGGTCTTGAACAATCCGGCCTTGTCGGCGGCGGCCAGCCCTTCATCGACCGCGATGGCCGCTTCGAGCACGCCGGGCCCGGTTTCCTCGTGCAGGGCTTCCAGCGGAAAGCGCATTTTCTCGCAAAGATCCAGGGTCTCCAGGTAATAGTCCGAATGCACCGAGTTACGGATGACGGAGTAACCGAAATAGCCGGGAGCCATGGGTTTGAGGTCGCGGTAATGCTTCGCGCGCACGGTGTCCGGCGTTTCATCGAAGACGAAATATTCGTACTCGAACCCGGCGTACGTCTCGAAGCCCATTTTGCGGGCCTTGTCGAGCACGCGCCGGAGCACGCCGCGCGGACACGGCGCTTTGGCGGCATCGTCGAATTCGGCCAGGAAGAACAGCATGCCCGGTTCGAAGGGGATGTCGCGGCAGGTCTCGGGCAGGACGCGTACCTGCGCATCCGGGTAGCCGGTGTGCCAGCCCGTGAACTCGGTATTGTCGTAGAGCTGGTCGTTCGAATCCCAGCCCAGCACGACGTCGCAAAAGCCGAAGCCCTTGTCCAGCGAGCTGAAGAATTTCTCGCGCGACATGTACTTGCCGCGCAGGATGCCGTCGATGTCGAAAACGCCGACCTTGATATGCGTGAGTTTGCGCTCGTTGACGATTTTCTTGGCGTCGGCGACGCTTCTGACGTCTTCTGGTTTCATGTCTCGGTCCGGGAATTGCGCAGGAGCGTGCATTGAAGCGCGTCTGCGCGAAAGGCGCAACCGCACCGCCCGCCCATGAGCCAGGGCGGGCGCAATGCCTGTTGCGGCAATGTTGCCGGAGCGGCCCGATCAGGCCTTGTCCAGCCCCGCGGCCGCGCGCGCCTTGACCGCAAAATCCTCCTCGGGCGAATACACCAGCGTTTTGCGCCCGTAGACGGCGAAATAAACGATGCCCGCCGCGTACCAGATGGCCACGCCGATCATGCCGCCGCGGTAGGCCGGGTCCTGGAATTGCATGTACAGGGTCACCAGCGCGATGATGATCGTGACATACGCGCCCACCTCGCCCACCGGGCTGCGGAAGGGGCGCGCGATATTGGGCAAGTTGCGCCTGCAGCAGAATGAAAGAAAGCGCCTGCAGGGCGTAGGAGATCATCGCGCCGAATACCGCCATGTTGAGCAACTGCGCGCCGATGAAAGCCCCCGCGCCCTCGCCCTTGACCAGGTACACGGTCATCATGACCGCGAATCCCAGTACGGCGCCCGCGACCAGCGCGACATGCGGCACCTTGTGCGTGCCGTGCGTCACCGAAAGCCAGTGCGGCACGTAGCCTGCGCGCGAGAGGGAATAAATCTGCCGGCCGAACGCAAAAATAATGGTGTGGAAGCTCGCGATCAGGCCGATCACCGCGCACAGTGAAAGGATGTTCGCGGCTGCCGTTCCGTACAAGGCCCGGAACCCGTCGAGCAGCGGTTCGCCTGAACTGCCCAGATGAAATGCGCCGTGGGCGCTGCCGTCCGCCGATTGCACGGGGATGCTGGAGTTCAGGAACATGATCATGAACGCCGAGAACACCAGCGTCGCGATGCCCAGCATGAGGCCCCGCGGCATGTCCCTTTTCGGGTCGTGGGACTCTTCGGCTGCCAAGCGGCAGTTGCTCGATGGCGAGGTAGAGCCACACCGCGAACGGCATGGCCGCCAGAATGCCTTTGATGCCAAGGGGCAGGAACGGCCCGCCGCCTTGCGCAAGTTCCATCAGCTTGCCGTCGTCGCCCACGCCGATGTTGAGAGCCCAGCGCGAGAAATCGATCTGCCCGGAGACGATGGCGCTTCCCCAGAAGATGGCCAGCACGCCGAGTGCCAGCAGGGTCACCAGCACAGAAACGCGGAACGACAGTTCGACCCCGAACACGTTGAGGCCGACGAACACGACGTACATGGCAATCCACCAGACTGGCTGAAATCCCGCGGAGGTGCCGAAGATGCTGCCGAGATACGCGCTGATGAAGAATACGATGACCGCGGGCGTGAGGATGTACTCGATGTTCTCCGCGAGTCCGGTGACGAATCCGCCCCACGGACCCATCGCGCTGCGCGCGAAAGAGTAGGCGGCGCCGGTATGCGGCAGGGCCGGGGACATCTCCGCCAGGCAGAAACACAGGCAAACGTACATGACGCCGATGATGATTGCGGCAAAGAACAACCCGCCGAAGCCGCCCGCGCCGAGGCCGAAATTCCAGCCTGAAAAATGACCCGAGATGACGGCGCCGACGCCCAGCGCCCAGAGCGACCAGACCCGCGCATGCTTGCGCAACTGGCGCTTGGCGAAGTATTCCGGCCCGGCTTCATGGTATTCGACGCTGCCGACTTTTCTTTTTTCCATCGTGATTCTCCCTGGAAAGATCCGGTTGCAGAAATCGCCCGCACCCTGCGGCTCACGCCTGTTGTTGCCCGGCGCGAGGCCGGCACGCCCGGCAGCAGCAGCGACTTCATGACGACAGGGTAGGTGCGCCCCCGCTCGGCCGGCACCAGTATCGTTTAATAGGGCGGCAGGGGCAACCATACGTCATATCGAAAATTGGGCGTTAGAATGGCCGGCTCGATCACCTTTTGTGAACAGGCATGGCCTCGCGACGTCCGCATCCGCTCATCGGTCTGACCACTTACGGTCGCAGCATCGACAACCGCTATTCGCTGCCCGCCGAGTATCTCGACGCGGTGCGCCGCGCCGGCGGCGTGCCCATGCTGATTACGCCTGGCGAGCAGCGCTGGGATTCGCCCCTGCAGGTACTCGATGCATTGATCCTGACAGGCGGCGGAGACATCGATCCCGACCGTTACCGCGGCAAGCGCCATGAAACCAACTACGGCATCGATCCCGAGCGCGATGCATTCGAGATGGAGATGGGACGGCGCGTCATGGACTCCGGACTGCCGACCCTGGGCATCTGCCGGGGCGCGCAAATACTGAACGTCGTGCGCGGCGGTGCGCTGATCGAACACATTCCGGACGAATTCGGTGATAGCGTGCCGCATCGCGCGCCGCCGCGCGAATCGGTGCGGCACAGCGTGCAACTCAAGCGTTCATCACGCCTCGCGACTATCCTGGGACTGGAGGAGCTGCACGTGACGTCCTGGCATCACCAGGCATTGCGCGGCGTTGCGCAGGGCCTGGAAGCGGTGGGTCATGCGCCGGACGGCACCATCGAAGCCGTCGAGATGCCGGACCATCCGTGGCTCATCGCCGTTCAATGGCATCCCGAACTCACCGCGGCAACGGACCCGCTGCAGCAGAAGATCTTCGATGCCATCGTCGAGAAAGCGCGCGAGGGCCTCGAATAGGCGGGGCGCAGTGCGCGTCGATCCGCCCGGCGACGCGAAGCGCGAGCGCGCCGGCTAAGGCAGCTTGAGCTTGCCCCCTCCAGGCCCGCCCATGCCGCCCAGTCCGGGCGGGATGCCTTCGGGAATCACGATCGAGGAGCTTTGCTGACGACGCATTTCCTGCAATTCCTTGACCGCGCGCTCCACGGCCCCGGCGGCAACTTCGGCAAATTTCTCCGAGGCCTGGCCCAGGGAAGTTGCTTCGATCTCGAATGCGAGCGGCAGCGCCCCCACGGGCGTCATGAGCTGTGTTTCGCCGACGTAGATCACCTTGCGCCCGGCATCGACCGAGCTGTCGTTCTTGACCGGCGTCATGACGCGAATGGTGCCGATTTTGCGATCGGTGAAAACATCCTCGCGATACAGGTTCGCGGGGTCCATCTTGAGTTCGGGTGTATTCTCGGCGGCCATGACAATTCCTGCGTTGAGTTCTTTGGACACGGCGATTATCACATGAGATGCGCCATGCCCAAAAGCCTGCGGTCCGCCGAGGTGTAGTTTGGCGGGATTCGCTGTCATTTTAATCGGCCCGATTGATTGTTAAATGCTTGCCTATCGCCATCTTTTTCATGCCGGCAATTTCGCCGATGTCTTCAAGCATTCCCTGCTGTGCCGGCTCGTGCTCGCACTCGAAAAAAAAGACACGCCGTTTTTCGTGCTGGACACCCATGCCGGGATCGGCCGCTATGACCTGACGCACGAATGGGCGCTCAAGAACGCAGAGTTCAGGGACGGCATTGCCCAGATCTGGGGACGCCAGGACGTGCCGGCCGCGTTCATGCCGTATTTCGAGGCGATCCGCGGTGAGAACGCGGGGGAGGCGATGCGCTACTACCCCGGCTCGCCGCGCATCGTGCGCCGCTTGCTGCGTCCCGTGGATCGACTGGTGCTCGTCGAACTCAACAAGAAAGATTGCGAAACCCTGGGCAGCCTGTTTCGCGGCGATCGGCAGACCACGGTGCACCTGGTGGACGGCTATCACGCCCTGAAGGTCTTCCTGCCGCCGAAAGAAAAGCGTGGGCTGATCTTCATCGATTCTTCATTTGATCGGGCGCGGGAATTCGACCGGCTGACACAGGGCCTGGTCGAGGCCTGCCGGCGCTTCGCGACCGGCGTCTATGCGCTTTGGTACCCGCTCATGGAGCCACTCGCCATGCGAGCGTTCGAACGCGGCATGGCCGAGACCGGGATCAGCAAGATTCTGCAGCTCGAGCTTTCCGTGGTTCCCGATGGATTCAGCGACACCATGCGGGGATGCGGAATGCTGGTGGTGAATCCGCCGTTCGGCTTCGAAGCCGAAGCCCGATCGATGCTGAAGTGGTTGCAGCCCCTGTTGTCCCCGCGCGGGGAGGGCACTCAGCGCGTGCGTTGGCTGGCGCCGGAATAGTCCTGGCCAGTTTGCAGGAAGGGGATGAGGACCGAATCGGTAAAATTTACCGAACCGGGGTGGATCGTTTGTCAATACCCCCGCCCCAAAATTGGGCGCCCGCCGTATGCCGATGTAATTTTTGCCCGTGCTTGCCACGTGAAAGCGGTGGCGGAGCCGGTGGCCTGGATATTGCTGAGTAATGCCTCAAGAAGATTATTTCACCGGCCGGCAGGTCGGGGGGAATGCCGGCCAGAGGCAAGATCATGGGCTCCATTTCTCTCGCGTCGCTGGCATTGCAGTTACTCGCTTCGATTCATTCGTTGTCGGGGTATCCGTCCTCCAATGATCTGCCTGATATTCATCAGGCGCCTCTCGCCGAGATTCAACAGCGCTTTTGCCAGGGGACGTGCAGCGCGCAGGCGTTTTACCGGCCGGGCGAGGGCATCTATATAGATGAAGCCTTCGACCTGCAGAACGACGAGTTCGCCAAATCGGTGCTCCTGCACGAACTGGTTCACCATATGCAGCGGGTCAGCGGCACGTTCCAGAAAATGCCCTCGGAGTGCGATCGCTGGTATGCGGCGGAGCGACAGGCTTACGACATCCAGAATCGCTATCTGGAAGCCGTGCATGACCGCCACCGCGTAAATGTAAATGCCTGGCGGGCGCGCTGCGACGACTGAGTACATGATTGAGATGCAGGCCCTGCCGCGTTAGAGTTGCGCGCGGGAGGGTCAAAGGAGTCAGGGTGGATCAATCCGCGTTGCTGTCGCTTATGGTCGAGTTGTTCGCTGCCATCAAGCTCGTATCCGGTTACCCGAGCCCGGACGTTCTGCCTGCGATCGAGGCCGTGCCCAAAGTGGAAATTCAGCGCCGGTTGTGCAACAGCCGGCCTTGCAGCATCAAGGCCTACTACCATCCCGATTCCGGCGTGGTCATCGACGAAAAGCTGGACGTGGTCAACGACCCGTTCGATCGCTCCATCCTGCTGCATGAGCTGGTCCATCATCTGCAGAAAACCACGGGAAAGTTCCAGATCGTGGGTAAGTTCTGCAGCCGGCGGATCTCCGAAGAATTCGAGGCCTACGACATCCAGAATCGGTATCTGTCGCGTATCAACGCCTCGCGCCGCGCACTGGTCATGGGCTGGCATGGCAAGTGTGACGACGACGCAGCGGACGGTTCCAGGGCGCCCTGACCACCTCACGACGTTGGCCGCAGTCCCCGGTGCGAGCATCTGCGCGGTCGGTGCGGCCGTATAATTGCCCGATCCGCTTGCATCTGGCGCGGGAGAAACCGGCAACAAAATCACCATAAATCACGAACGGCTGGCGCTCCGGAAGCACGGGCGTGCCAGCGATGTTTCCTGAAAAGCGGCATCGGGGGTGGTTATGAACATGAGTCGTGGAGCTGTATTGCTGGTATCGGTGCTGCTCGCACCGGTTTTCAGCCAACCGGCCCGCGCCATGACCGCGGCAATGGTCGCATCGTGTCCGGCCGGCATGGATCAGAAGGTCGAGACGCTCAACGGGATGTTCAAAGTCCACGTTATCTGCGACCACGTCATGTTTGAGATCCCGTCGGCGATGCTCAACCGGGACATGCTGCTCAATACGGAGTTTGCCGCGCTGTCCACCGGCAGCGATTTCGTGGCGCCGGGCTCGGTCGTGGATAACCGCGTCGTGCGCTGGGTGCGCCGTGGCAACAAGCTCTATCTGGAAAATGTCCGTTACGAGATGTGGGCGCAGGATATGTCGAACCTGCAGCGCGGCGTCGAATCGGCTTCGCTGCGCACGGTGATCAAAGCCTTCGAGATCATCATGGAGGGGCCGGACAACGCGCCGGTCATCGACATCACCGCGTTGTTCGTCAGCGAAGTGCCGGATGGCTTCGCGCTGGAGTTCATGCAGTATTTCCGCATGAACTCGATCGACGCGAAACGCTCGTTCATAGAAAGCGTCAAGGCCTTTCCGCTGAACGTCGATGTGCGCTTCCAGCAGACCTGGGTGCCTTCTCCGCAGGAACTGCGCAAGCAGGTCGACGATGAAGCCGACCGCGTGCCGTCCACCCTTGGATTCATTTTCCATACGAGCTGGCTGCTGTTGCCCGAGAAGCCCATGGAGCCGCGCTATGCGGATGATCGGATCGGCTATTTCGCGGTGCCCTTCGACGACTATGGCACCAACGATCACGGCAAAGTGCGGCGCGCGTTTATCCAGCGCTACCGTCTGGAGAAAAAAACCCCGGGCGATGCCATGTCCGATCCGGTCACGCCGATCATTTTCTATATCAGCAACGAAGTCCCGGAGAAATGGCGCTCGTACATCAAGCAGGGCATCGAGGATTGGCGCACGCCGTTCGAGTACGCGGGCTTCAGCAATGCCATCAGTGCACGTGATGCCCCCACGCCGGTCGAGGATCCCAACTGGGACCCTGAAGACGTGCGATTCAACGTAATTCGCTGGACCCCGAGCGGGCGCCAGAACGCGATGGGACCGGCGGTCGTTGATCCGCGCAGCGGCGAAGTCATTTCATCGCACGCGATCTTCTGGCACGACGTGCTGCGCCTGGTGGAGACCTGGTATTTCACTCAGGTCGCGCCGCTCAACCCGAAAGCGCAGAAACTGCCGCTGCCGGACGATGTCATCGGCGATATGCTGCGTTACGTCGTGGCGCACGAAATCGGCCACGCGCTCGGCCTGCGGCACAATTTCAAGGGCCATTCCGCCTATTCCGTCGCGCAACTGCGCAATCCGGAGTGGACGCACAAGTGGGGCACCTCGGCATCCATCATGGACTATGCGCGGCTGAACTACGTCGCCCAACCCGGCGACGGCGCGTACCTGCTGCCGAAGTTCGGGCCCTACGACTTCTTCGCCATCGAATGGGGCTACCGCACCTTCTCGGCCGACATGAGTTGCGATGACGAGTGGCCCTACCTCGACGAACTGGCGTCAAAGCAAGTCGCAGAGCCCATGCTGCGCTTTGGCGGCGAAGACGACTTTGCCACGCTCGATCCCGGCGTCAACACCAATGTAGTGGGCGCCGACCCCATTGAGGCGGCCGAGATGGGTTTGCGCAACATCGACCGGGTCATGCCTTTGCTGGTGCCGGCCACGACCAAGCGCGGCGGCGACTATGTCCGGCTGCGCGACATGTACCAGGCGCTGATGGTGCAGCGGTATCGCGAATTGTCGGCGGTGGCGAAAGTCGTCGGCGGCGTCGAGGAGACGCGCTATCAGGCCGGGCGCGGGACCGTGCCGTTCAAGCCCGTCGCGCCCGCGCGCCAGCGTGCCGCGGTGAAGTTCCTGCTCGACAAGGCGTGGACCACGCCGCGGGCCTTGCTCGATCCCGATGTCTTGCTGCGCATCGCGCCGGCGGGGGGCGCAGATGCCCTGCATGGCGCGAACGTGCAGCTCCTGCGCCAGATTCTGGAGCCCAATGTCTTTCAGCGCATGGCCGAGGCGCGCAACGCCGCGCCGCAGGGCAAAAGTTATCTGGGCATGGACATGCTGATTGACCTGAACGACGGACTGTTTCGTGAACTGGAGGGTAAGAAACCGCTGATCGAACTTTACCGGCGCGAGCTGCAGCGCAACTACGTGACCCTGCTGCTGGTGGCAACCGGCACCACCAACGATCCACAGGGAAGTTCCACTGCCATCGACATGAGACAGTTACTCGATGACGGCTCGGTCCATGCCAGCCGCAACGCCTTCCTCATGAAGCGAAGCCTGTCTTCACCGCTCGCCGATGTGGCGAGGGACTATCGCCGCGAGCGCGGCCGTCCCAGCGAATTTCGCGCCGCACTGCGTTCCGGCGTGTCCCATCTCTACGCGAAAATTGACGAAGCCCTCAAGCGCGCCAAAGACGCCGAAACCGTCGCGCATCTGCGCGACCTGCGTTCGGAACTGGCGAAAGTGCCGTAGGCCCGAAGGGCCGACGGCGCCGGTCGGCGATCGTGACGACGCCTGACGGCTCGTGACGGTCGTGACGGTGCCTGACGGCTCGTGACGGTCGTGACGGTCGTGACGACGTGACTGACGTAAGCTCGTGCAACGCTTTGTTCGTGACGGTCACGTCGTCACGACCGTCACGCGCTGACGGCGTTGTCACGATCGTCACGCCGTCACGCGCCGACAGCGCTTTGTTCACGACCGTCACGTCGTCACGATCGTCACGCGCCGAAGGCGACCGTCACGCGCCTTTCGCCCGCTGCCGCGCCAGCATGCATTCGGTATTCGGTACATAGATCAGGTGCGCGATCTTGCGCACGAACTGATCTTCGTAGACATCCAGGTCGGAATCGGCGAAGGCAACGCGCCACAGGTTCTCCACGAGCGTGATGCGCTGCTCGAGTGACAGCACCCGCTTGATGATCGATGCGGGGTCGAAATAGGACATCAGGCGCGTGCGGCCTGCTTCGTCGAGCAGCGCCTTCGCTTCGAGATCCGGTAAGCCGAACATGCCGACCAGTGCCTCGCTGGCGGTCTGCGTCTCCTCAGGCGTTTGCTTCGAATCCATGCGCATCATCTCGTGCAGCAATCCGGCCACGGCCATGCGCAATTCATGCTGCTCGGACAGTGCCGCGACGGCGTTTTCGCCGCCGGAGACTTCAGCGAACAGATTCTTCAGGGCGGTCAGCATGGATGGCTCGCGATGCGTTATTGGGGCTGATTGGAGCGCAAATTCGTTCGTGAAGTTCCTGTGTCTGCGTTGGCGGACTGTAAGGCCGCGCCGCCTGCCATCAACCCATGACGCTCATGCCTTTCTGAATTCCGGGCCGCGCGCTTACGCTCTTCCCCCAGCGCTGGAGATTGTCGAACCCGCCTGCCTGATCGATGAGCGGCTTGCGAGCCGCGAAATTCGGATAGACCATCAGCTCGGCGATGGAGAACTCGTCGGCCAGAAACTCGTGCGTCGCCAGATGCGCATCGCAGACCGCGAAAAAGCCGAGCAGCCGCTTGCGGAAGTACTCCGTATTGGCGGCACTTTTTTCGGGCACACTGTTTTCGGTGCGAAACAGCGCAGCGCTCGTGCCGGCGACATCGCTCAAGCCCTGGGCGAACCATTGCCACATTGTTGCGCGGCGCATTGGATCCCGCGGCAGGAAGCGTCCGGTTTTCTCCGCCGCGTACAGGATGATGGCACCGGACTGGGTCAGCGTAAGCGGCTTTCCGCCCGGGCCTTGCGGATCGACGATGACCGGAATCATGCCCGCGGGATTTAGTTTCAGAAATTCCGGCGTGTGGCTTTCTCCACGCGCCAGGTCGATCTTGTGGACCCGATAGGGCAGTCCGCATTCTTCGAGTGCCACCGCGCCGCGGTAGCCATTGGCCGTTGCCGCCAGATACAGATCGATCATTTTTCCTCCTCGTGTCGGAAACGCTCAGCGAATGATATCGAGCAGCGAACCGCTGGCCTGCAAAAAAGCCGGCTTCGATCCGCCGCGCTACAATCCGGCGTCCATTGTCAGCCAGGCGCCGTCCCCTTGAAAAAATTGTTCGCCTCTTTGCTCGCCGTCGCGGCGATGCTGGCCGCGCCGGCTGGCCGGGGCGCGCCGCCGGAGCAAGCCCGCGTCGTCATCGCGGTGGGCGGAAAGGCCTCACTGTACTACCTGCCGCTGACGCTCGCCGAGCGGCTGGGGTACTTCAGGGACGAGGGGCTGCAAGTCGAGATCCTTGATTTCGCCGGCGGCGCAAAGGCATTGCAGGCGATGATGGGCGGCAGCGCCGACGTGGTCTCCGGCGGATTCGATCATGTCATCGTGATGCGCGCGCGCGGCCAACTGCTGCGCAGCTTCGTGCTGCAGGGCGCCACACCGGCGATCTCGCTGGGTGTGGCGACACGGCGTGTCGCGCAATACCAGTCCGCGAAGAGCCTCAAGGGCATGAAGATCGGCGTCACCGCGCCGGGGTCGAGCACGCACGCCTTCGTCAATCATCTGCTGGCCACCGCCGGCCTCGCACCGGACGACGTATCCATCATCGGCGTGGGCACCGGTGCGGCCGCTGTCGCTGCGATGCGGGCCGGCCATCTGGACGCGGTCGCCAACATCGAGCCCGCGATCACCATGATGCAAAGGGCAGGCACGATCAAGGTCGTCGTGGAAACCGTAAGCGTGCAAGGCGCCAGAGCCTTGTTTGGCAGCCCGCTGCCGTCCGGCTCGCTCTACGCGCGCGAGAAGTTCATCAGCAGCCGCCCGCATACCGTACAGGCGTTGACCAATGCGATGGTACGGGCGCTGATGTGGCTGGCGGCGGCCACGCCAGATGCCGTCGCCACGACAGTGCCGCCTGAATATCTGTTCGGGGAGCGGGCGCTCTATCTCGACGCCTACGGCAAGAACAGTGAAAGCTATTCGAAGGACGGTCTGTTTGCGCCACCGGGGGTCGAGGCCTTGTTGAAAGTACTGCGCGGATTCGAGCCCGCCGTCAGGGACGCATCCGGGCTCAAGGCGGCCGATGCGTACACCAATGAGTTCGTCAAGCGGGCGCTGAGCCGATACCGGCAGTGAGCGGGCGCGGGCGGGCGCAGCGCTCCCCGGGCCATGTTGCAGAGCAACCTGGTTTCTAAGCGGCATTCGCCCTGCCCGTGGCAGCGTTGCTCGCTTGAGCCCTGCCGGGACACGTGATACGGTGCATTTTTTCCATCGGCCGCGTCATCGGTCGCGCCGATGCCACAGAGTTTTCTATAAGCGTATGAACTATCTGACAAGAATCATGGTGACATTGCTCGTCGCAGCGCCGCTGGCGGCCACCGCACAATCCACATCGCAGCCCGCCAAGGAAATTTACGATCAGATGTGCGCCGGATGCCACGGCACCTATGGCAACGGCCAGGAAGGCACCAAGAGCGGGTTCGTGCCGCGTATCGGCACGCTCGCCAACAAGGAGTACATGGACTCGGTGCCGGATGACTATCTGTTCATGATCATCAAGAAGGGCGGCGAATACATGGGCAAGATCGCGACCATGCCGGCCTGGGAAAAACGCCTGTCCGATGAGCAGATCCACGGCATCGTCAAGCATATCCGGACGTTCTGATTGCAAACGCACCGCGCGAGGCACGGGCGGGGTTTTGGAGTGGTGTAAGGGTCATAGCAGGAATGAAGCGGGATTTATTGAGGAGAGGCAAAGTACAATTGAGTCGAAGTCGCAATTAACCGAGGAGGAGAACAAAGTGAAAATACTTAGCTATGCGGCAGCTTTCGCATTGGGGGTCGGGTTCCTGTCCGCACCCGCGCTCGCACAGGATCGTGCGAAGGCGGAACCGGGCGGTCCGGCCGGGAAATGGTCCACACGCACGCCGGTGAAGCCGGATCCGAGCAAGATCAAGGTGCCAGCCGGTTACAAAGTCGGCGTTTTTGCATCGGGTCTCGATACGATCACCTCGCTCACGGTCGACAAGGACGACAACGTCTGGGTCGCGATCTCCGGCAATACGTTCGGTTTTCCGCCTGAGGGCATCGACAAGCCCCACGTCAAGATCTACAACAAGGCCGGCAAGCTGATCAAGGATAACGTCGGCCTGGGCACGTTCAAGTCCTTCGCCTTGAACGAAATCGGTTACTGCGCCGAGAACGGCCGTACCTATGTCGGTGACTACAGTTACGGCATCTGGGAAATCGACGGCGTAAACGGCACGCCGAAGTTGATCATGAACGAGGTCCCCATCGGCGACCACGCGCTGGGCGGTATCACCTGCCGCGACGGCTGGCTCTATTACGCAGTGGGCGCGCCGACCAACTCGGGATTCTCCGATCCCGACATCCATGGCTGGACCGATGCGATCGACCCGTATTGGGAAAAACGCACACCGGCGGGCATGCCTGCGCTGCCGCGCGATCCACCCTGCCGCGACATCGTGCTGACGGGCCTCAACATCCGCGACAGCCAGGGCAATCTGACCGGATCCTACCTGCCCAAGGGCACGGCGTCCAAGCCCGGCCAGGTGATCAAGGCGCAGAAACCCTGCGGCGGAGCCATTCACCGCACGAAGTTGAAGGCCGACAGCAGCTACAAGACCGCCGACTGGGAAGTGTACGCAATGGGATTGCGCAATTCCTCCGGCGTCGCCTTCGGCCCGAAGGGCTCGCGTTTCGAAAATGCGCTGGCAGTCAGCGACAACGGCCATAACGACAAGGGCAATCGCCGCGTCGCCAACGCCGCCGAGCGGCTGTTCATCTTCACCGAGAAAGGCCAGGATGCCGGCTTCCCGGACAAGGATGGCGACAACTTCGTCGACATCAAGCGTTCCGGTCCGGACGTCTATCGCGGCAACAAGTTCGATCCGACGCGGCCCAATCCGCAGTTGAACATCGGCGACAAGCCGTTTATTCCGACCCTGCCGCCGTATCGCTTCATCGATCACTCGATCGGTGTTCGCGGCACGCCGTTGATCGTCGCCAATCCGAATCCGAACGGCTACATCAACCCGGTGCTGGAATGGGATACGAACAATCCGATGGATGGTCTGGCCTGGTCGCCCAAGGCGTTCGGTGCGACGGATACGGTCTTTACCGCGGTGTTCGGCATCATCGACAACGGCCCGGAAAGCCTGCGCCCGATGTGGCCCGCGATCGTGAAAGTCGAGTTCCTGAATCCGACGGGCGTGAAGTGGTCGATCTTCGCCGAGAACATCGATCCCGGTCCCAATGCCTACCAGAAGAAGGAAAACCGCGGCGGATTCGAACGCACCAACGACGTCGAGTTCAGCATGGACGGCAAGACCATGTATGTGGCCGATTACGGCGAACTCTATGTGAACTACCAGATGGAGTCGCCGTTCTACACGACGCCCAAGTCTGCCGTCGTCTGGACCATCACCAAACAATAACAACTACTGCAATGTGTTCGTACCCGGCGGCTGCGGCCGCCGGTTTTTTTTGAGGCTTCGGGGTTCAATTCCCGCATGCGCGCGCGGACGCGGCCTACCTCGGCGTTAGAGCCCGTCGTTGTGCCAGATCGAGCAATAGCGGGTCCATTGCCAGACTGGCCTCGTTCACCGTGATCGCGGCCTCGAAAGTGCCGTCCTGGAGTTTGCGCAGGTCATGCAGGACGATGCGCTTGTGCTGATGGATCATGCTGGCGAGCAGGGCATTGAGACGATCGCGCACGGCACGCGAAACCGGATCGTCCCCGAGCATGACGGCAACCCCTGCGGGGCGTACCCGCAGCGATTGCTGCGCTGCTGGCGCGAGCGTGCGGAACCCGCACCAGCCAGCGGACACGCACCCGCGATATTCGACTTCCACGCCGTTCAATTGCTTCGGCGCAGCGGCAGCATCGACCCACGGCGCAACCGGTGCGCCTGACAGTCCCAGCAGGATTGCGCAGACTGCAGGCCACTTCGGCGAACGAGGCATGGAAGACATGAACGGGCTTATAGCAGATCCGGCTTCACTGGCGCCAAGGCAAGATGCGCTGCAGGGCAACTATTCGGCGCGTCCTTGTCCAACGCTGCGCGGGCGCTGTGCGAGCGCAGCGCGCCGTTATCGGTTGCACGGGCCTACGACGTAAAATAGGCGACCGCTGCGGCCCGCGTGGCCCGACCGTTACCATCCCTCCGAATATAACTTCCTGATATGCCTGATTCTTCTCATTCCTCACTGCGTCGCGACGCGATCCTGATCCGCGGAGCGCGCCAGAACAACCTCAAGAACATCGACATCGACCTGCCGCTGAACGAGTTGCTGGTCGTCACCGGGGTTTCCGGTTCCGGCAAGTCCTCGCTGGTGTTCGACACCTTGTATGCGGAGGGACAGCGCCGCTATGTGGAAACCTTCTCCCCGTACGCGCGCCAATTTCTCGATCGCATGGACAAGCCGCAGGTCGAACGCATCGATGGCGTGCCGCCGGCGATCGCCATCGACCAGACCAATCCCGTGCGCACGTCGCGTTCCACGGTCGGCACGATGACAGAACTGGCCGATCACCTGAAACTGCTGTTCGCGCGTGCCGCGCAGCTTTTTTGCCGCGGCTGCGCGCGCCCGGTACAGCGCGACAATCCCGACACGATCTACGCGGACCTGCAGGCGAGGGCGCAGGCGTCCGGCGATCCGCGGCTGCTGATTACCTTCCCGGTGGAAATTCCACAGAATTTCTCCGTCGAGGAAATCCTCAAACTGCTGGAAGGCCAGGGCTATACGCGCATCCACTCGCAGACGCCGCGTCGCCTGGAAGTCGTGCAGGATCGGGTGCGCATGTCGTCGGCCGAGCGCGCCCGCGTCATCGAGGCGCTTGAAGCCGCGCTGCGCGTCGGAAATGGTTCCGTCGATGTTTACCGCGTCGCGGCGGAGGAGCAGCCGGGCGCCGACGCGCCGGCTGCGCGTCCCGCGCCGCTGGCCCCTGCGGCACCGTGGAAATATTCCACGGCGCTGCACTGCCCTGATTGCGATATCCATTATCGCGAGCCGAGCCAGAGCACGTTCTCGTTCAATTCACCGGTCGGGGCCTGCGAAACCTGCCGCGGCTTCGGGCGCGTGATCGGCGTCGACTACGGCCTGGTGATTCCCGATGAATCCAGGACACTTGGCGCGCGGCGCGGTCAAACCGTGGCAGACCCAGAGCTTCAAGGAATGCCAGGACGACCTGGTGAAGTACGCGAAAAAGCGCGGCATCCCGCTCGATCGGCCCTGGCGCACCTTGAGCGCGGCGCACAAGAGCTGGGTTATCGACGGCGAGCCGGAGTGGGTCAACTGGAAGGAATCGTGGCCCGGCGTCTGGTATGGCGTGAAGCATTACTTCGACTGGCTGGAGAGCAAGGCGTACAAGATGCATATCCGCGTGCTGCTGTCGCGCTATCGCGCTTACACGCCGTGCACGGATTGCGAAGGCAGCCGGCTGAAACACGATGCGCTGCTGTGGCGCGTGGGCAACCGGCAGGACGCGCATGCCGTGCTCGATCCGCGCATGCGCTACCGGCCGAAAGCAGTGACCTGGAGCGAGGCGCAACTGCACGACGTACCGGGCCTGACGCTGCATGATCTGATGCAATTGCCCGTCGATCGCTGCGCGAAGTTTTTCTCCTCGGTTCATCTGCCCACAACGGCCCTGGACGAAGCAACGGAACTGCTGCTGGGCGAAATCCGCACGCGGCTGGCTTACCTGCAGCAGGTGGGCCTCGGTTATCTGACGCTCGACCGCCAGTCGCGCACATTGTCCGGCGGCGAGGTCCAGCGCATCAACTTGACGACCGCACTCGGCACGTCGCTGACCAACACCCTGTTCGTGCTCGACGAGCCCTCGATCGGCTTGCATCCACGCGACATGGGCCGCGTCATCGCGGTCATGCAGAAACTGCGCGATGCCGGCAATTCCCTGGTGGTCGTCGAGCACGATCCGCAGATCATGTTTGCGGCCGACCGTATTCTCGACATGGGCCCGGGCCCCGGCGAGCGGGGCGGGGAGATCGTATTTTTTGACCGACCCTCGGCACTCGAAGCGTCGGCCTCGCTGACGGGCCAATACTTGCGCGGCAAGCGGCGCGCCGATGCGGGATTGCAACGCCTGCCGGTGAAGCCGGACGATCCGCGGCTGGAGGTTCTGGGCGCGGCGGAACACAATCTGAAGGATGTCGATGTAGCGATTCCGCTGAACCGGCTGGTGTGCGTGACCGGCGTGTCCGGATCGGGCAAATCCTCGCTGGTGCAGGATGTGCTGTATCCGGCGCTGCTCAAGCACAAAGGCAAACCCACGGAAGCGGCGGGCGCGCACCAGGCGCTGGCCGGGGCGGACCTCATCGGGGAAGTGGTCATGGTCGACCAGACGCCGATCGGGCGCACCACGCGCTCCAATCCGGCCAGCTATGTCGGTGCCTTCGATGCGATCCGCGACCTGTTCGCAAAATCGCCCACAGCGAAAGAGCGAGCCTACAAACCCGGCATGTTCAGTTTCAATTCCGGCGACGGCCGCTGTCCCACCTGCGGCGGCAACGGGTTCGAGCACGTCGAGATGCAGTTCCTGTCGGACGTATACCTGCGCTGCCCTGATTGCAACGGACGCCGCTATCGCGACGAGATCCTCGAAGTCACCATTGCGCCCGCGGGCAAGCCTGCGAAAAGCATTGCCGATGTGCTCGACATGACGGTGTCGGAAGCGGTTGAATATTTTGCGGCCTATCCCGACGTATTGCGCGCGGTGCAGCCGCTGGCCGACGTCGGCCTGGAGTATCTGCGCCTCGGCCAGCCCGTGCCGACACTCTCCGGCGGCGAAGCGCAGCGACTGAAACTCGCCGGGCATCTGGCGCAGGCGGCGAAACTGTCGGCGAGTCCCCACGCGCTGCGGCTCTCCGCACAGGCCGCGCGCAAAGGCACATTGTTCCTGTTCGACGAACCCACCACCGGCCTGCATTTCGAGGACATCGCCAAGTTACTGCGCTCGTTCCGGCGTCTGGTCGAAGCGGGAAATTCCCTGCTGGTGATCGAACACAATCTCGACGTCATCGCCGCCGCGGACTGGATCATCGACCTCGGCCCGGAAGGCGGTGAGGCGGGCGGCGAAGTCGTGTTCATGGGCACACCGGAGCAGATCCGGGGCGAGGCGAAATCGCATACCGGCACGGCGCTGCGCGAATACGAGCACGCGCTCGCGAGCGGCGCATTCGCGCGCCCGCTGACGGCGGCCGAAGCGCAGGCGCGCTCGGCACGGGCCGTGGGCCATAGCGCAATCCGCATCCACAACGCGCGCGAACATAACCTGAAGAACATCGATTTGTCGCTGCCGCTGGGCAAGTTCACGGTGATCACCGGCGTATCGGGCAGCGGCAAATCAACCCTGGCGTTCGACATCGTGTTCGGCGAAGGGCAGCGCCGCTATCTGGAATCGTTGAACGCTTATGCGCGCCAGTTCGTGCAGGTCGCTTCACGCCCCGACGTCGACGCGATCTACGGCATTCCGCCGACGGTCGCGATCGAGCAGCGCACCAGCCGGGGCGGACGCAAGAGCACGGTGGGTACGCTGACCGAGATCCACCACTTCCTGCGCCTGCTGTTTGTGAAGCTCGGCACGCAGCATTGCCCGGATTGCCGCGTGCCGATCGAACCGCAAAGCGCGGAAGCGATCGCGGCGCGCATCCTGCGCGAGTACAAGGGCCAACACGTCGGGCTGCTAGCGCCGCTGGTCGTGAATCGCAAAGGCGTTTATACCGATCTGGCGAAGTGGGCGCACAACAAGGGGTTTACCCATTTACGCGTGGATGGCGAATTCCTGCCGACGCAGAAATTCCCGCGCATCGACCGCTTCAAGGAACACACGATCGAGTTGCCGGTCGCGGATCTGCGCGTCAGCGCTGCCGATGAAAAATCCCTGCGCGAAGGACTCAGGCTGGCCCTGGAACACGGCAAGGGCGTGGCGCATGTGATCGCGCCGCTGGACGGCCTCATGGCCGGCAACGGGCGGGTCGCGGAGACGGTGTTTTCCACCAAGCGCGCCTGTCCGTCGTGTGCGCGCAGTTTTCCGGAACTGGATCCGCGGCTGTTTTCCTACAACTCCAAGCACGGCTGGTGCGCCGCGTGTTATGGCACCGGGCTCAAGATCGACGACGTGGGCTGGGACGACGAGCGCTCGCGCACCGGCGCCGAAGACAACGTGCTGGATTCATGGATCGACTGGCTGGAACTCGACGAGACCTGCCCGCAATGCGAAGGCAGGCGGCTCAATGCCGAAGCACTCGCGGTATCGTGGCGCGAGCGTTCGATCGCCGACTACGGCATGCTGCCGGTGGCGAAGCTGGCCGATGTCGTCGCGTCGCTGAAGCTCGAAGGGCGCGAGCAGGAAATTGCGCGCGACCTGCTGGCCGAACTCGCCAGCCGGCTGGGCTTTCTGGCCGAAGTCGGCCTCGGCTATCTCACGCTCGACCGTTCCGCGCCCACGCTGTCGGGCGGCGAAGCGCAGCGCATCCGGCTCGCGGCACAACTGGGGTCGAACCTGCGCGGCGTGTGCTACATCCTCGACGAACCCACCATCGGCCTGCATCCGCGCGACAACCGCATCCTGCTCGACACGCTGGAGAAACTCGAGCAGAAAGGCAACACCCTGCTGGTGGTCGAACACGACGAAGACACCATCCGCCGCGCGCACCACGTGGTGGATCTGGGGCCAGGGGCGGGGCGCCTGGGCGGCGAGGTCATCGCCCAGGGCACCATGCGCGACCTGATGGATTCGCCCAATTCGATTACCGGCAGATTCCTGTTACAGCCGTTGCTGCATCCGTTGCAGCCCTGGCGCCCGACCGACCTGCGTTCGCCGGCCATTCAACTGATCGGCGCAGATTTGCACAACCTCAGGCGCATCGATGTGCGTTTTCCGCTCGCCCGCCTCAGTGTGGTCACGGGCGTCTCCGGCAGCGGCAAATCCACCCTGGCGCGCGACCTGCTGCATGACAACCTCGCGGCGCTGGTGGGCGAGCGCAACAAGCGCAACCGCGACGCAATCGCGCCGGCCGGGTGCAAGGCCATCAAGGGCTGGGAAGCGATCGACCGCGTGCTCGAAGTCGACCAGACACCGATCGGCAAGACGCCGCGCTCCTGCCCCGCCACGTATGTGGGCTTCTGGGACGCCATCCGCAAGCTGTTCGCCGGAACCCAGGAAGCGCGCATGCGCGGCTACGATGCCGGACGCTTCTCGTTCAACACCAAGGGCGGGCGCTGCGAAGCCTGCGAGGGGCAGGGCATGCAGAAGATCGAAATGAGTTTTCTGCCGGACGTGAAAGTCAGCTGCGATGTGTGCAATGGCGCGCGTTTCAATCCGGAGACCCTGGCGGTGCATTTCAAGGGCAGATCGGCGGGCGATGTGTTGCAGATGAGCGTGGACGAAGCCGTGGAATTTTTCTCGGCCCATCCGGCCATCCATCACGCGCTGCGCCTGCTGCAGGACGTCGGCCTCGGTTATCTCACGCTCGGCCAGCAAAGTCCGACGTTGTCGGGCGGCGAAGCGCAGCGCATCAAGCTGGTCACGGAACTGGCAAAGGTGCGCACAACGCACGATTTGCCGAAGCGCGGCGCGGGCGCCGGTGGGCGCAAGACGTTTTATGTTCTGGACGAGCCGACGGTAGGCCTGCACATGGCGGACGTGGAGAAGCTGATCCGCGTGCTGCATCGCCTGGTGGACGCCGGCAATACAGTGGTGGTGATCGAGCACAATCTCGATGTCATGGCCGATGCCGACTGGATCATCGACCTCGGACCGGAAGGCGGCGACGGCGGCGGATGCCTGGTGGCACAAGGCATGCCGGAGCAGATCGCCGGCGTCAGGCACTCCCATACCGGCCAGGTGCTTGCAGCTTTTCTGGCTGAACGGGGACACAAAGTCCCTGCAGCAATGGCGTCATAGGCAATCAGGGCGGTCTGAACCCGACGCAAAGGCGCAGAGGACGCGAAGGACGCCGAGACGGTCAACAGTTAAATCCATCGGGGAATGACCGGCGGCCGATGGTTTGGGCGCTGTCCGATGGTTGCTGCAGTAGAAGAAAAAGATTCAGCGAAATTGAGCAAAAATTGAGCATACTTCCCGCTACAGTCCACGAATTGTTGGGCGTATCATCTAATCAATTGAAATTCCGGATCTCGACAGATGAAGGCTAACGACACCAATCTCCAGCTCCCCGCGCAACAGGTCAGCATCGACGTGCTGCTCGAGAAATATGCCAAAGGCGACGAGCGCAGCATCGAGGATGTGCGCCGGCGCGTGGCGCGTGCGCTCGCCGCCGTGGAAGCCGATCCCGGCAAATGGGAGCCGCTGTTTTTCGAAGCCCTCGAGAACGGCTTCATTCCGGGCGGGCGCATCAATTCCGCGGCCGGCACGACGCTCGCCGCGACCCTGATCAATTGTTTCGTGCAGCCGGTGGGCGATTCCGTATCTGAAGTGGTCGACGGCAAGCCGGGCATTTACCTGGCGCTGATGGAAGCGGCCGAAACCATGCGCCGCGGCGGCGGCGTGGGCTATGACTTTTCCTCGATCCGCCCGCGCGGCGCGCTCGTGCGCGGCACCCAAAGCAGTGCCAGCGGGCCGGTGTCGTACATGCGAGTGTTCGACCGCAGTTGCGAGACCGTGGAATCCGCCGGGTCGCGTCGCGGCGCGCAGATGGGCATCCTGCGCTGCGACCATCCCGACGTCGAGGAATTCATCCACGCCAAGGACAAGGGCGACCTGCGTAATTTCAATATCAGCGTGGCGGTGACGGATGCCTTCATGCATGCGATGCAGGCCGATGGCGACTGGAACCTGGTGCATCGGGTGCCGCCAGGCAAGGACATTGGCGGCGCCCCTGCGCGTCAGGACGCGCAGGGCCGCTGGATCTACCGCACGATCAAGGCGCGCGATCTGTGGAAGCAGATCATGGACTCGACCTACGACCATGCCGAGCCCGGCGTGGTATTCATCGATCGCATGAATGCCGACAACAATCTCTCCTACTGCGAGAATATCGAGGCAACCAATCCGTGCGGGAACAGGCGCTGCCCGCCTACGGCTGCTGTTGCCTTGGCAGCGTGGATCTGACGCAGTTCGTTCCGAATGCCATTTACCCCGAAGGCGCGATTCGACTTCGAGGCGTTCGCGAAAGTAACGAAAGTCGCCGTGCGCATGCTCGACAACGTGCTCGACGTGACCGTGTGGCCGCTGCCGCAGCAGGCCGAGGAGGCGCGAAACAAGCGCCGCATCGGACTCGGCTTTACCGGACTGGGCGATGCGCTGATCATGCTGGGCCTGCGCTACGACACCGATGAGGCGCGAGCGATGGGTGGAAAAATCGCGCAAGCGATGCGCGACGACGCGTATGCCGCGTCCGTGGAGATTGCCCGCGAGAAAAGCCCGTTTCCGTTGCTGGACAAGGAAGAGTATCTGGCGGCGCCGCGCTTCGCATCGCGCCTGCCGGAAGCGCTCCAGCGCGAAATCCGCGTGCACGGCTTGCGCAACAGCCACCTGTTGTCGATCGCGCCGACCGGCACGATCTCGCTGGCCTTCGCCGACAACGCCGCCAACGGCATCGAGCCGCCTTACTCCTGGACCTACCAGCGCAAGAAGCGCGAGGCCGACGGTTCGCACAAGGTCTATGACGTGGAAGACCACGCCTGGCGGCTTTACCGCCATATCGGCGGCGATGTCGCGAACCTGCCGCCGCAGTTCGTGACCGCGCTGGAGATCTCCGCGCTCGATCATATGCACATGGTCGCGGCGATCGCGCCGTTCGTGGATTCCGCGATCAGCAAGACGGTCAACGTGCCCGAGAATTATCCGTTCGACGACTTCCGCAATCTGTATCTGGAAGCCTGGAAATCGGGCTTGAAGGGCATCACCACGTACCGGCCCAACGGCGTGCTGGGCTCCGTGCTGTCGGTGACGCCGCGAAGCGAAGCGCCGAACGACCTGGACACCTCCGACGCGGACCGGCGCATTCGCCTGGACGCCGCGCCGATGCCCGCGCTGTCCAGCCTGCGCTGGCCGGGCCGCCCGCAGATGACGGCGGGCAATCCGTCATGGACCTACATGGTGGAGTCGCCGTTCGGCCAATTCGCGATTTTCGTCGGCCATGTCGACAAGGGCGATCCGTTCCCGTTCGAAGTCTGGGTCAACGGCATCGAACAGCCGCGCGGCCTCGGCGCCGTGGCCAAGACGCTGTCGATGGATATGCGCGCGCAGGATCGCGCATGGCTGCGCACCAAGCTCGACATCCTCGCGCGCACGACCGGCGACGATGCGTTCGATTGCCCGATGCCGCCCGACGGCAGGCCGGTGCGCATGCCCAGCACGGTGGCCGCCTTCGCGCGCATCATCAACTGGCGCGTCGAGCAGCTCGGCGGCATGACGCCACGCGACGACCGCTCGCCGGTGCTCGATGCGTTGTTCGCCAAAAAGGAGCCGAAGACCGGCACCGACGGCACCATGTCCTGGTCGGTGGATGTCTTCAACCGCAATTCAGGCGACGATTTCGTGCTGATCCTCAAGGAACTGGTGCTGCCTTCCGGCCAGCGGCGGCCCTACTCGATGTGGATGGCGGGCAGCTATCCGCGCGCGCTGGATGGCCTGTGCAAGCTGCTGTCGCTCGATATGCGCGTGATCGATCCGGCCTGGATCGGCATGAAGCTGCGCAAGCTGCTGAACTACGCGGAACCGCTCGGCGATTTCATGGCGAAAATGCCCGGCGTGGAAGGGCAGCGCAACTGGCCCAGCACGGTGGCGTACGTTGCGCAGCTCATGATTCATCGCTACGCGATGCTCGGCGTGCTCGACGAGCGCGGCTATCCGCTCGACGAAATGGGGGTGCTCGAAGTGCCGCAAGCAACGCGCGAGCGCGACGCGGGCAAGCTGCGCATCCTGCCCGGCAAGCGCTGCCCGGAATGCGCCAACAGCGCCGTGATCAAGAAGGACGGTTGCGAGTTCTGCACGGCCTGCGGGGCGATCGGCGCCTGCGGTTGACGCATTACAAGCGCGCTACGCAAACGAGCGCGGCTGCCCGGTGGCTTCGATGACCGACATCCAAAGGTCGGCCGTGGTATCGACCTGTTTGCGAGTGCGCGTGGTCAGCGCCATGGGCACATGCACGAAGCGCCCATGCCAGCGTCCGATCAGCATTTCGGTGTTGCCGGCCATGGCGGCGTGTACCGCGTTGCGCGCCATGTTCCAGCAATAGACGCTGTCCGAAGGGGTGGCCGGCACGCTGCGGATGGTGTAGCTCGGGTCGATGTATTTGAGTGTGACTTCACGCCCGGCCTGGCGGTAATGCTCCGTGATGCGTTCGCGCAGGAATACGCCGATATCCTTGAGCTTCGCATTGCCGCTCTTGTCCGTGACGCCGTCCGCTGCGCCGTCGTTCATCAGATCCTGTGCCGCACCTTCGGCCACCACGACGACCGCATGGCCCTTGCGCGCGAGAATGCGGTCCAGGTTGCCGAACACCCCGTGCTCACCTTCCAGTTTCGCTTCAATTTCAGGGATCAGCACCAGATCGACGTCGGCCGATGCGAGCGCCGCCTGGCACGCGACGAATCCGGAGTGCCGCCCCATCAGCTTGACCAGCCCGATGCCGTTCTGCGCGCCCATCGCTTCGACCCGCGCACTGCGCACCACGTCGACGGCCGCGGAATAAGCGCTCTCAAAGCCGAAGCTGCGATCGATGAAATGAATGTCGTTGTCGATGGTCTTGGGCACGCCCACGACGGCGATCTTGATGCCGCGACGTTCGATCTCCGCCGTGAGTTGCATGGCGCCGCGAATGGTGCCGTCGCCGCCGATCACGAACAGGATGTTGATGCCGTTGGCTTCGAGGTTGTCGACGACCTCGCCGGGATCCTGCGATCCGCGCGAGGAACCCAGTATCGTGCCGCCCTGGTGATGAATGTGGGCCACCGACTCCGCAGTCAGCGGAATCGGAGCGTGGCCGAAGCGTGAGATCAGCCCTTCGTAGCCATAGCGAAAGCCCAGTATGCGTTTGACGCCGTAGCCTCGCGCGAGCTCGAGCACGAGGCCGCGCATGACATTGTTGATGCCGGGACACAGGCCGCCGCAGGTCACGATCCCGCAGCCGACCGTGCGCGGATCGAAGAAGATCTTGTTGCGGGGTCCGGCCAGTTCGAAGGCGGGCAGGCCTCCCGCTTGCGTAGCGTTGGCGCGGATGACCGTCATGCGATCGTCCAGCAGCACTTTTTCGGCGGCGCCGGCGAAGATCACCGCGCTTTCGCCGAGATGCGCGACCACCGGCGAGGGCAGCAGGCATTTACCCAGGTCCTTGATGGCCACATCGGTTGCCGTGATGGGCCCGGCCAGCGCCGATGATCCCGGCAGCGTGACGTACGCGGTGTCGCTGATGCCCGACGAAATAACGGCGCTCATGAAAATAGGTCCTGTCGATAGCGGTGCGCTACGCACCAGGCCAGTGCCGGAGCATCCGGATCAGTCTTGCGCAGAGTCATGTTGTAAGGGGGAAATTTTGGTTCAAAGCGGATTTACGAAGTGCATGGGCTCCTGTTCGACAGCAACGTTGCAAGGAACGTGCGCAATCCGCATTGCGGGAAAATCCGAGACTTCGATCGCGGAAACCGGTATGATCCGGCTCCAAGGATTTTGTTTCGCGTCAATCGGTCCGCGTTTCAACCCTTTCGTGGCAGTTTCACTTCCCCGAAAAATTTCAACTCTGTTCGATTCTGCCTGAACCGGTTCGGCATGCCCCTGGCATCCGCAGGCTGTTTCAGGAGATATCCATCAGTACATCATTTGAAGTGCTCGGCCTGCGTGCCGAGCTGGTCCGCGCTGTTGCCGACGAAGGCTACACGCAACCCACCCCCGTGCAGGCGCAGGCCATCCCGGTCATTCTCGCAGGCCGCGACATTCTCGCCGGCGCGCAGACCGGCACCGGCAAGACGGCAGGCTTCGCCTTGCCGCTGCTGCAATTGCTGGCTGCGCGTAGCGGCGGCGATTCATCGCGCCGTCCGATTCGCGCGCTGATCCTGACCCCCACCCGAGAACTCGCGGCACAGGTCGAAACCAGCGTGCGCGATTACGGCCGCCACCTGCGCATGAAGTCGACCACCGTCTACGGCGGCGTCAGCATGAACCAGCAGATCGGGGCGCTACGCCGCGGCGTGGACATCCTGGTGGCAACGCCCGGGCGTTTGCTCGATCACCTGCAAAGCCGCACGGTCGATCTGTCGCGCGTCGAAATCCTGGTGCTGGACGAAGCGGACCGGATGCTCGACATGGGGTTCATCCGCGACATCCGCCGCATCCTGATCGCGTTGCCGTCGAAGCGCCAGAATCTGTTTTTCTCGGCCACGTTTTCCAGCGAAATCCGCGGCCTCGCGGATTCGTTCCTGCAGTCGCCGGTCGAAGTCGCCGTGGAGAAAAGCACCGTGACCGCCGACCTGATTTCACAGGTCGTGCATCCGGTGGACAAGGATCGCAAGCGCGCGGCGCTGGAGCATCTGATCAACCAGGGTGACTGGCGCCAGGTGCTGGTGTTCATGCGCACCAAGCACGGCGCAAACCGCCTTGCCGAGCAACTGGATCGCGAAGGCATCAGCGCCGATGCCATCCATGGCAACAAGAGCCAGAGCCAGCGCACGCGTGCACTCGCGCAGTTCAAGGAAGGCAAAGTGCGCGTGCTGGTCGCGACCGACATCGCGGCGCGCGGCCTGGACATCGAGCAACTGCCGCACGTGGTGAATTACGAATTGCCGAACGTGCCGGAAGATTACGTGCACCGGATCGGCCGCACCGGCCGTGCGGGCAGTTCGGGGCAGGCCGTCTCGCTGGTATGCGCCGAAGAAGGCGATTTCCTGCGCGACATCGAACGCCTGCTCAAGCGCAGCATCGAACGCGTCGTGCTCGAGGGATTCCAGCCGACCGGCGCGCCTCTCAGGACCGACGGCAATTCACCTGCTTCGCGCCAGCGCCGTCCGCAGCAGCGTCAGCAATCCGGCAGGCCGCGTTCGCAAGGGCAGGGCGCGCGCGCTGGATCGGGCGACGGACGCCGCAGCGCCAGTGGCGGCCAGGGGCGCAATAGCAATAATGGCGGCGACCGCCAGCGCGGCCCGCGCCGCGGCGATGCGCAGCCGCTCCACAATGGTAATCGCCCGATTTCGTCGTTGCTGGGTGGCAACCGCTGACCCCATTATTTATCTGTACTTGCAAAGGACGCCTCAATGAATATTTTCGTCGGCAATTTGTCGCAGGAAGTCACTGAAACCGACCTGGCGGAGTTGTTCAAGCAATTCGGCCAGGTGAAATCCACCGAGGTGAAACGCGATCTGTTCTCAGGCGTGACCAAGGGCTTCGGTTTCGTGGAAATGCCCGGCAAGAATCACTCGCTCGCAGCGATCGCGAGCCTCGACGGCAAGGATTTCAAGGGCCAGCCGCTGCGCGTGAATGAAGCACGCGAGTTCGCTCCGCGGGGCCGCGGCAGGAGATAAGGAAATAAGAAGCAGGACTGAGGACTGAGTGCTGAGGACTGAGTAAAAGAAAAAGCAGGACTGAGTAAGAGAAAAAAAGGGCCGCATCGCGGCCCTTTTTTTTGGTTGTACTGCTCACTCAGTTACGGACGCGGCCTGCTAGATCGGGTTATCAGGGCCTCCACCTTGCCTTTACTCAGTCCTCAGCACTCAGCACTCAGTCCTGTTTTTGTTCTGCACTCTGCACTCAGTCCTGATTTCTCCCTTACTCAGTCCTCAGTCCTGATTTTCACTGAGTCCTCAGTCCGCTCCTTGCCCTGCCGCTTCACCAGTTCGGTGAACGCGTGATCGGGCAGCGGTACGCTGAAGTAGTAACCCTGGTAGGCATTGCATCCGGTCGAGCGCAGGAACTCCAGTTGTTCGCGCGTTTCGACGCCTTCGGCCACGACATAAAGCCCGAGATTCTTCGCCATGGACACGATGGCGCTCACGATCGAGGCATCGTCGCGATCTGTCGTGATGTCGCGCACGTACGTCTGGTCGATCTTGAGCGCGCTGAATCGGAAACTGCTTGAGATAGGCCAGGCTCGAAAAGCCGGTGCCGAAATCATCGATCGAAATGCGCACGCCGAGCTGCTCGAGGCGGGACAATGCCGCGATGGTGTCGCGGGAGCGGTCCATCAGCGTTTCTTCCGTGATCTCGAGCTGCAGGTACTGCGCGGCCAGGCCGCTTTCGCGCAGGATCTCCGCGACCTCGGCCGACAAATGCTCCTGCCTGAGTTGCAGCGGCGACAGGTTGACCGTCAGGATGAGCGGCGGCAGGCCCTGGCGTTGCCAGGCGCGCGCCTGGGTGCAGGCAGCATGCAGAATCCAGCGCCCGATGTCGAGGATCAGGCCGGATTTTTCGGCGAGCGGAATGAAGTTCGCCGGCAGGATCAGCCCCTCCGGGCTGCGCCAGCGGATCAGCGCCTCCATGCCCTCGATGCGTCCACTCGCCAGGTCCACCATCGGCTGGTAATGCAACAGAAACTCGCGCCGCTCGATGGCGTGCCGGAGCTTGGACTCGAGCTCCAGATGTTCCGCGGCGAACTGTTCCAGGCTGGGTTCGTAGAATTGGTATTGCTGGCGTCCGCCGCGATGCTTGGCGTGGTACATGGCGATGTCCGCATTCTTGACGAGCTGTTCGACGTCCTCGCCGTCTTGCGGATAGAGCGTGATGCCAATGCTGGCGGACACCGACATGTCGCGGCCATCGAGCTTCACCGGCTCGTTCAGGGCGTTCCTGATTTTCTCGGCTACGGCCGTCATCTGTTCCGGCGCGCTGACGCCTTCGATGATGACCGTGAACTCGTCGCCGCCGAGCCGCGCGATGGTATCCACTTCGCGCAGGAAGCCTCTTGAGCCGCTCGGCCACGACTTTCAGCACGCGATCGCCGGCCGCGTGACCCAGGGTGTCGTTGATCTGCTTGAACCGGTCGAGATCCAGGAACATCAGGCCGGCCATCGTCTGGTCGCGCCTGGCGCGTCCCACCGCCTGGCGCAGGCGATCGTAAAACAGCGCCCGATTGGGCAGCCCGGTCAGCACGTCGTATTGCGCCAGGAAGGAGAGGCGCTCCTCGAAACGCTTGCGATCCGTGATGTCGTCGATGATGCCTTCCAGCGCAATGATGTCGCCGGCGGCGTTGCGTACGGCCTGCGCGCGTTCCGAAACCCATTTCACGGTGGCATCCGCGCAAATGATCTGATATTCGAGCGTGAAGCGATCGTTTCGCTCGAGCTTCTCTTCGAGTTCGGTCTGCACGCGCGCACGATCGCCCGGATGGATCAGCTCGAGGAAGGAAACCGCGCGGTTTGCGACCAGGTCGACCGGGCGGTACCCGGTCAGTTGCAGGCAGCCCTCGCTGGCATATTCGAGCGTCCACAACGCGTCGTGCCGGCTGCGGTAAGCCATGCCCGGAAGATTGCCCATCAGGGTGGTCAGCGCGCGCTCGTTCTCGGTCAGTGCAGCTTCCGCGACCCGGCGTCTGGCTTCCCGCTCGATCGCATCCAGGCCGAACGAAAGGTTCAGCGCCATCTCGTCGAGCAGCCCGAGCGTATCGTCGTCGAAAATGCCCATCTCCGGCGAATAGACGGCCAGGGCGCCGATGACCTTGCCGGCCCGGCGCAACGGAAAAGCCCCGCCGGAACGGAACCCCGCACTGCTTGCCAGGTCGCGCCAGAATTCGGTGCCGGGATCGTTCAGGAAATCGTTGCTGATGCGACGCGCGCCGCTGAGATAGGCGCTCGCGACGGGGCCGTTGCGATGCGCGCCCTCGCGGGCAAGATCCAGCCGAATGGCGAACAGTTTTTCCTGGTGTTTGCCATGCGCGGCCACAAAACGTCCGATCGCGTCATGATCGATTGCGACCTCCATGATGCCGGCCAGATCGAATTTGCCGTGCTCGACCGCGATCCGGCAGACCTCGCGGAACAGTTCCGATGGGCTCGACAGCATGGTGAGCGCCTTGCTGGTTTCGCTTTGCGCGGCATGCAGCCGCGTGAGGCGCGCAATGCGCTGTTCGTCGCGCTTGCGCCGGGATACGTCGCGGAAAATGGTCTGGATCGCCGGTCGGCCCGCATGCACGAAATAACGGGAAGTGGCCTCGACATCGATCGGTCTTGCCGTCGAAGCGCACGAACTTGAGTTCCAGCAGCGGCACGTCGCGGCGGTCCTCATACATGCGCTGCACCCGGCTGAGCGACGTGCGATGGAAATCGGGGTGCACGATCGACAGGGTGGGCGTGCCCAGGATCTGGGACACATCCGTGGCCCCGAGAACGTTCGCGGCGGCCTGATTGGCAAAGATATAAGTGTTATCGCAGTGAACGACGATCGCATCGGGAGAAAGTTCGACGAGTTCGCGGTAGCGCGCTTCCGCCTGCCGCTGGGCAATGTGAACGCCGAGCATGGTACCGAGCGCAACGGCCATCGCGTTTGCTTCCTCGTCGGCTGCACGCATTTCCCGACAGAAAAATTCCATCGCGCCGACCGATCGGCCATCGACCACCAGGGGAAACGCGAAGGCCGAACGCAAGCCCGCGGCCAGCGCTGCGGGGCCGCGCAGCATGCCGGACAGCGTGGAGATATCGGTGACGAAATACGGCCGGCCGCTCTTGAGCGTGTTGCGGATCAATCCGCCGATGCCGGGCTTGAAGGCCGCGCTGCGCGAGAGCGTGATGAACTCGCTGCCTGCAAGCGCAGGTTCGTGCCAGAGCTGGGTGCAATGCAACTCGTGGGTTTGCTCGTCTTCGTTCCAGCAGGCGCCGTATTGCCAATCGAGCGCGCGGCACACATACGCCAGAATCTCGCGCCAGCGCATTGCCGCCCCGTCGCCGCCGGGGCTGCCAGGATGCGACTGGCTTCCTGCAATACGTCGAGATGCGACGGCCTTGCGGCGAAGGCGAAGGCGAGGGCATCGGAGCTGTGTTGTTCATGCGGTCGCATTATGGCAAATAACGCTGCTGCAGTGCGCTACCCAGCAGGGCGCTTTGCCCCTAGAATTGCCGGCTCCGGCGCGGTGGCGCCGACACTGCTATCGGCAAACCCATGAATCAAGAAGGAACAGCCGCCAGACTCGCGGTCCTGCGCGTGATTCCCGTGCTGCGTCTGGCTACGCGCGCGAAAGTGCCGAGGCCGCGATCGATTGCCTGGTCGAAGCCGGTTTCGGAACCGTCGAAGTGACGTTGACGACCCCTGGCGCCGTCGAACTGATTCGCGACCTGCGCCGCAGCCGCAATGCGGATTTCGTGGTCGGGGCGGGCACGGTGCTCGATCTGGACGCGGCCAGGGCGTGCCTCGACGCGGGCGCCGATTATCTGGTGTCCCCTGGTCTGGTCCCCGGCATGGCCGCACTGGCCATCAAGGCGGGCCGCATTGCCCTGACCGGCGCGTTTACGCCCGCGGAAGTGCTCGGCGCCTGGCGAGAGGGCGCCGCAGTGGTGAAAGTATTTCCGGCGTCCACCGGCGGCCCGGCCCACCTCGGGGCGCTGCACGCGGTCTATCCGGACATTCCGCTGTGCCCGACCGGCGGCGTGTCGGCGGCCAACATGCGCGATTACTTCAAGGCCGGCGCGGCCATGGTCGGCGTGGGCAACAATGTCATCGACCAGAAAGCGCTGGCAGCGGGGGATCGCGGTGCAGTCATTGCGCACGCGCGCCAGTATCTCGACCTTGCAGCATCACCCGCGTGAGCGAGGCAGGCCTCGATCTCGTCTCGCTGGGTGAACCGCTGTACGAGTTCAGCCAGATTCCCGGTTCCCCCGGCCGCTATCTGCAAGGTTTCGGCGGCGATACCATGAACTGCGCAATCGCGGCGGCCCGCCAGGGTGCGCGCGTGGCCTACATCACGCGGCTTGGCGACGACGAGTTCGGCCGCCAGTTCCTGCAGCTCTGGCGCGAGGAAGGGCTCGATACCCGCGGCGTGGCGATCGATCCCGACGCGCATACCGCGGTATATTTCATCACCCACGGACCGGCAGGTCATGTGTTCAGTTACCTGCGCAAGGGCTCCGCCGCGAGCCGTCTTCGGGCTGCGGATTTGCCACTCGACCTGATCCGGCAAGCGCGGTTCCTGCATGCCAGCGGCATCAGCCAGGCCATCAGTGAAAGCGCTTGCGACGCCGTCTTTGCGGCTGTCGACGCAGCCAAAGGTGCGGGTGCTGCGTTCGTGTACGACGCCAATGTCAGGGTGCGGCTCTGGCCACCCGCGCGTGCCCGCGCCATCATGGGCGCGACCTTGTCCAGCGCCGACTATTTCCTGCTCAGCATGGAAGACGCGGACGTGCTCTGCGGGCTTGCCGATCCGCAGGCCATCCTCGACTGGTGCCATCGCGCGGGCGCGGCGGTCGTCGCACTCAAGCTCGGCGCGGCCGGCGTCATCGGCAGCGACGGCGACCGTCGCGAACACATCGTGGGTTACCAGGTGGATTGCGTCGATGCGACCGGAGCCGGCGACTGTTTCGCCGGTGCGCTGCTGGCGCGCATGGCGGCCGGGGACGATTTCTGGACGGGGTTGCGCTACGCCAACGCCGCAGCGGCCCTGACTACGACAGGCTACGGCGCCGTCGCCCCCTTGCCCCGCCCGCAGGCCGTCACGGAACTCATGAAACAGCGTCGGTGACGGGGCAGGTGACCCCTGCCGCGCGAGGCCGGACTGCTTTACTGTTTTTTCTTGCGCGCCAGGATCAGTATGACCAGCAAGACCACACCGCCGACGAGCATTATGTCCAGCATTGACATTGGTTATTGTCCTTCGTGGTTAAGTGACCGTGACGGTCGTGAAGGTCGTGAATGTCGTGACGTCGTATTACCGCAACTGACCGGCGTCTCTGCAGATTCGGCCCAGACCAGTTCTCGACATTTCAGGGCGAAACTTTAGCAGGACACGTCTTTCCTGGGCCCCTGAATCTCGATTCTCGGTGAACCGATATTCAGGACATTTATGGGCGGCAGCCCGGTTATGCCGCGCACGGTACCCCTGCTGAGGACCCCGCATCGCGGCGGTTCACGACATTCACGCCGTCACGACCGTCACGCCGTCACGACCGTCACGTCGTCACGCCCTTCATTCCTCCGTGTCGTTCGTATACTCGTACTCCACGATTTTCTTGTCTTTGACGTAGCGCTGCGACGCCGTGTTGAACTGCGCAAAGTGCGCCGATTTCAGGTGCACGTCGAAGGCCGCGCGATCCTTGTAGATTTCGTACAGCACGATATGGTCGGGCGCGCCTTTTTCGATCAGTACGTCGAAGCGGTCGCATCCCGGTTCGTCCGCAAGAGACTGGCGCGCATTGTCCTTGATCAGCCGCAGGAAAGGCTCGAGCGTGCCGGGATGCAGAAAGAATTCGACGGTGATGACGTAGCGGGCCATGGCAGCGAATCGGGGTGGTCGGATATGACATCCTTATAGCATAAAACCTGCTTCGAGCCGTGAACGGTTGCAGAGCTGCCGGCGTCGCCCACGCCCGTTGGGCAAGCAAACGGTGTTCCGACCGGACGAACCCGATCAGCCGGCATTATCGGTTGTTTTCCCGGCCGTAAGTCCCGCCGTGAGTATGAAGCGCATGGCCTGTTCGCGCGCCATGTCCACCGGCGTGACCTGGCTGCGGGGGACCACGACCGTATAGCCGCCGATCTGATAACTCATCGGCAGATAGACCGCCACATCGCCGGCGTTCGCGACCCCTTGCGCGAGGTCCGAAAAATCGCTGCGGGTGACAAAGCCCAGCAGCTTCATTTGCGTGCCCGGAATCTCCACGCAGACGACTTGCAGCATGTTGCTCTGCTCGTCGCCGGAGAACATCGCGAACAGGTCCTTGAGCGCCTTGTACACGACTTTCACCATCGGAATGTGCAACAACGCGCGCTCGCCGAGTTTCATGAATTGCTGGAAGATCCAGGCCCGCATCAGCAGATCCGACCGCGAAAATGATGACGAGCGCCGCCAGCATGCCCATGCCTGCGTGATAGTGTTCGTCTGGAATCAGCAATTTGAGTTGCCGGCCGAGGAAACCCTCGATCTTTGTAACCATCCAGATGAACAGATAGACTGTGGCAACGACTGGCAATACGGTCAGCACGCCGGTCAGAAATATCTTGCCGATGGACTTCATGCACCCCTCCTGCTGAAAGTTTGTTCGGATTCCGGCCGTAAGTGTACAGTCCGGGCTTGTCCTGTTTTTGCGGAACGATGTCGCGATAGGGCGTTCAAACGCAGGACTTCGGACCTGCGAGAACCGCCTGCATGTCCGTTCTCCCCTCGCTTGCCGCCGTTTTGTCGCCGCGGCACGCCTGTTTACCCCTCGAGAGGTGACCAATGAGCCGTGCTTTCGTCAAGGAAGAAAATGAAGCGCTTATCGACGAGGCGCTGCCGGAACGTCCGGTGAGTTCCGAGCCCAATTATGTGACGCCGGCGGGTCTGGAGAGCTTGCGCGCGAAGGTCGATGAGTTGCAGGCGGAGCACGCGGAACTCAAACGCGCCGCGGAGGATTTCGACAGGCCGAAACTCTCCCAGATCGAGCGCGATCTGCGCTACTACCAGACAAAACTCGAAAGCGCGATCCCGGTGGACGGTTCCGCGCAGCCGCGCGATGAAGTGCGCTTCGGCGCCAGCGTGCAGGCCGAAGACGAAACGGGCGAAACGCATACCTTTACCATCGTCGGCGAAGATGAGGCCGATGTCGTGAACGGTAAAGTCAGCTGGCAATCGCCACTGGCCACTGCGCTCATGGGCGCCAAGGTTGGCGACACGGTCACGTGGAACCGGCCGGTCGGCGCCACCACGCTCGAAGTGCTCGAAGTCCGCTACGCCGGCTGAGGTCAGCGTCCGACGCCAGATCACGTTATCTTCACGCATCCCCCGTCGCACAGGAGGCGCGTATGAGCGAATTTTCCCGTCGTGATGTGCTGAAGGCGCTGGGCGCGACCGCGCTATCGACTGCAACCGGCCTGCCGGTCGCGGCCGCCGCGACGCCGGCAGGCTCGCTCACTTACCAACCCGAAAGCGGCGCGGAACTGCGGCTGCTGCGCTGGAAACGCTTCGTGCAGGGCGATGAAGACCAGTGGATGGCCAATACCCGCAAGTTCACGCAACTCACCGGCGTTCCGGTACGCGTGGACTCGGAAAATTTCGAGGACATCCGGCCCAAAGCCGCGGTCGCCGCCAACATCGGCAGCGGTCCGGATATCGTCATGGGCTGGTACGACGATCCGCACCAGTATGCCGACAAACTGCTGGATCTGGGCGAACTGGCGGCTTATCTCGACGCCAGATATGGCGGCTGGTACGAGGTCTGCAAACGCTATTGCATCCACGAGGGCCGCTGGATTGCCATCGGCGCGGGTTTCCTGGGCGGCTGCCTGGTTTACCGGCGCAGCCTGCTGCAGCGCGCCGGGTACGAAAAGCCGCCCGCCACCACCGATGGTTTCCTCAAACTTTGCCAGGCGCTGAAAGCCAAGGGTACGCCGGTCGGATTCTCCCTGGGCAATGCGGTCGGTGATGCCAATGCCTGGACGCACTGGGCCTTGTGGGCTTTCGGCGGGCGCGTCGCGGACGAAGGCAACCAGGTCGTGCTGAACTCGAGGGAAACCGCAGCCGCGCTGCAATATGCCAAAGCCCTGTACCAGACGTTCATTCCCGGCACGTTGTCCTGGCTCGATCCCAACAACAACAAGGCTTTCCTGTCGGGCGACATCAGCCTGACCCTCAACGGCGTGTCGGTGTATTACGTCGCCCGGAATTCGCCCGAATCGGCCCTGCAGAAAATGACGGCTGACATCGAGCATGTGAACATGCCGGTCGGCCCCGGCGGGAAAGCTGCCGAACTCAATCCCTTCACGCCGATGTTCGTGTTTCGCTACACGAAGTATCCCAACGCGGCGCGGGAGTACCTGCGCTTCATGATGGAGCGCGAGCAGTACGAGGCCTGGCAGGCGGCCTCGCTGGGCTATGTGCAGCAACCGCTGAAGGCGTATGCGGATACGAAATTCTGGACAACCGATCCGAAGCTGCTGCCGTACCGGCGCGTGCCGGAACTGACGCGCGACAATGGGTTTGCCGGCAAACTCGGCACGGCTTCCGCGGGCACCATGGCCGACTACATCGTGGTCAACATGTTCGCGCAGGCCGCCTCGGGGGCGTCGAGCATCGAAGGCGCAATCAAGCAGGCGGAGAACCGCGCGCGGCGTTACTACCGCGGATAACGCACGTCTGGCGCCCGTATCGGACACCCGAACGGTAAAGTGCGTCCGCTGTTTCAAAAGACGGTGCGAGCATGCGGCGGCGGATGCGCGCCTCCGGTAAACTCCTGTCCAAAGGCGCCACCCGGCGCTGTAACCAAAAGCCCGCGCCGCCCGCGCCGGAGAGGAGGAGCCATGCACGATCTGATCATCGACAACGCGACCATCTATGACGGCTCCGGCACCGCGCCCCGGCGCGGCAGCGTGGCAATCAAGGGCGAGCGCATCGCCGAAGTCGGGCAAGGTCCACGGCGATGCCGTCAGCCGCCTCGATGCCAAAGGCCTGGCCTTGATGCCCGGCATCATCGACAACCATACCCATTACGACGCGCAGATCACCTGGGATCCGTTCGTCAATCCGTCGCCCGCGCTCGGGGTGACCACGATCGTCATGGGCAACTGCGGCTTCACCATCGCGCCCGTGCCGGCCGGCCGATCGCGACCTGACGATGCGCAATCTCACGCATGTCGAAGGCATGTCGCTCGATGCCTTGCGCGCGGGCATCGAGTGGGATTTCGAGTCATTTCCCGAATACGTCGAGCATGCTCGAGAAGAAGGGCGTCGGACCGAACGTCGCCTGCTTCGTGGGCCACTCCAGCGTGCGCACGTTCGTGCTGCGCGGCGACGCGGCCAAGCGCGCCGCGACGCCGGACGAAGTCGCGCAGATGCGCCGGCTCGTCATCGAGGCCATGGAGGCCGGCGCCTGCGGATTCTCCACGACGCGTTCCTACCAGCACAACGGCGAAGCCGGCATCCCGATGCCCTCGCGCCTGGCGGACGAGCAAGAGATGCTGTCCCTGTCCGAGCGCGCTGCGCGAAGGCGGCAAAGGACTGCTGATGATGACCAAGGCGTCCGATACGCCGATCCCCTGGATCGAATCGCTGGCCGCGGCGGCGGACCGGCCTTATCTCGTCGCCGCGCTGCTGCATTCCAACGTCACGCCCGAGGCGAGCTTCGAGGATCTGGCGCATATCGCCGCCGCGCGCGGCCGCGGACAGCGCCTGTACGGCGCGGTCTCGCCGTGCCCGCTCAACTTCGAGTTCACGCTGCACGAACCCTATGTGTTCGAGGGGCTGGCGGTCTGGCAGCCGCTCATGAAAATGGACGAGGATCAGTTGAAGAGGGTGCTACGCGATGACGCATTCCGCCAGCAGCTCAAGCAGGAACTGACCATCCGCTCGCGGCGCATGTTCACCGCCGAGTGGGAAAAGGCGTTCGTCGCCCAGGTGGCCGATCCCGCGCATGCGTCCTTCGAGGGCTTGTCGATCCAGGCGCTGGCCAAAAAACAGGGCGTGCATCCGGTGGATTTCATGCTCGATCTCGCGCTGGCCGAAAATCTCGACACGCTGTTCACCGCCACGCTGCTCAATTCGGACGAAGAAGCCGTGGGGCGCATGCTCAACGACCCGAACGCGATCGTGTCGCTGTCGGATGCGGGCGCGCACCTGACGTTCCTGTGCGATGCGGGTTTCGGTTTGCATTTTCTCGGTCACTGGGTGCGCGAGCGCAAGGTCATGCCGTTGGAAAAAGCGGTGCGCAAGCTGACCTCGGAACCTGCCGCGCTGCTCGGCATACGCGACCGTGCGTCCATCGCCGCGGGCAAGTGCGCCGACCTGCTGCTGTTCGATCCGCAGACCGTGGGCCGTGCGCCCTCGCGGCGCGTCTTCGATCTGCCCGCGGGCGGCTCGCGCATCCACACGCCCGGCGTCGGCGTGCACGGCGTATGGATCAACGGCCAGCTCGTTGCCGATGAGAACGGCATCGTCGACAAGGCGCCGCGAGCCGGCAAGGTGCTGCGCGAGTTTGCCGCCTGAGGGTCAATGCCTGACTCGCGGCGACCGGTACGCCGGTTGTCGCGATGCGGGCTCGGGAGACCGAATGCTCCGGGAGATCAAACAAACCAGCCAGAAACCCGGAGAACCCAGAAAGCGATGGTTCTCCAGCCCGGAGATGGATCTGTTCGTCTGGTTCGACGAGACGGACGAAATCGTCAGCTACCAGCTTGCCTACGACAAACCCCGCGCCGAAAAAGTGCTGACCTGGAAGCGCGGTAAAGGCTTCGACCATCTGGGCGTCGACGAGGGCGTCCGGCCGGGCAAGCATCCGGCGAGTCCGCTGCTGGTCAATGACGGCGAGTTCGCGCCCTCGACCCTTGTGTCCCTGCTCGAACGCGACGCGAGCGAACTCGATCCAGCAATCCGGCAATTCATCCTCTCGGGCATCGAGGCGCACTTCCGCTAGGCGAGGGCCGGGCCTGCATCGCCGTCGAAACCGCCTGCATCCCTTGTGCATTCGGCCATGCGCGCGCGGGCGCGACGACCCCGGACACTGACCGGGAACCGCCCGCCGGGCAGCAAAGTTACCGCGCCGGTTGGTGCTGAATTCGCGCCGCGGCCTGGGCACTTTGCCGTTGCCGTATTTGCGGCGACGCGATAACGTCGCGACGGCATGCGCTGCGCATCACTGTGCTTTCAGGCAGGCTTCCTTCGCGCACGCAATCAATCCGGCGCACGGTCGCGGGCGGTCTTGCGGGAAAGGGTGTTACGCTAGGCTGCCGTTTGTGACGGCGGACTGGTTGCACAGAACAACCAGCGACGAGAATCCAGGGGGAAGCACGTCGTGAAGCGCATATCCTTGCACTGCAGAGCGCCCGCACTCCGGGGCTGGCCACCGCAGGGCGCAAACCCGTCGATCCGCGCGAACTGACGGGTTTCATGCGCGACTCCCGCCTCCTGGCGCTCGGCCTGCAATGGAGCAACGTGCTTGCGCTGGTGGCGCTGATCGTGGCGGCCTGGCTGCTCTCGCCTTATTTTCTCGAGTTGCGCAACATCATGAACGTGCTGCGCGGCGCCAGCGTGCTGTGCATCGTCGCCGTGGGCATGACCATCGTGATTCTCAGCCGCGGGGTGGATCTGTCGGCCGGCTCGATCCTCGGCGTAGCCGGGGCCACGCTGGCGCTGCTGGCCACCACCGATCCGAAGATCGCCATCGTGGCGGCGCTGGCGGCAGGCACCGCCGTGGGACTGGTCAACGGCGTGCTGATCGCCTGGCTGGGACTGCAGCCCTTCATTGCGACCGTGGCCACGCTCATCGCGGTGCGCGGCCTGGTCTACCTCGTCAGCGATGGCGCCAACATCATCGTGCGCGATCCGCCGCGCTGGTTCGAGGCCATCGGCTCGGGGCATCTGGGCCCGGTGCCCATTCCGATCCTGATTGCAACGGCGGTGGTGCTCGCGTGCTGGTTCCTGATGACGCAAACGCCGTTCGGCCGCCATGTCTACGCGGTGGGCGCCAACGAAGAAGCCGCGCGCCTGTACGGCGTGAACGTGCGCCGCACCAAGATCCTGGTGTACTGCCTCAGCGGTTTCCTGGCAGCGCTGGCGAGTATCATCCAGGTCAGCCGGTTGACCGTGGCCGAGCCCAATGCCGGACAATTGATCGAACTCGACGCGATTGCCGCGACGCTGATCGGCGGCACCACTTTCGATGGCGGCATCGGCGGCGTGCCGGGCACGGTCCTCGGCGTGCTGATTCTCGCCATACTGGGCAATCTGCTGAACCTCAAAGGCGTGTCGCCGTTCGTACAAATGGTGCTGCAAGGCGGCATCATCATCGTCGCGGTCGTGGTCAGCGAACTGCGGCAGCGCAAACGCTAGCGATAAACAAACACGGAGGCAATCATGTCCAACAAACCGAACGTCTCGCGGCGCGACGCGCTCAAGGCCGGCGCCCTGCTCGCGGCGCCGTGGATCGCGAAGTACGGGCGCGCCGCCGGTCCCATGGCCGGAAAACGCATGGGGTACTCGATGAGCTTCGCCACCATCGAATGGCTGGTCACGCAGCGCCGCAGCGTCGAGGAAGCGGCCCGTGCCGCGGGTTTCGACCTGGTGTTTTCCGACGCGCGCGACAATCCCGCCAAGCAGGTGCGCGATCTGGAAGACATGATCACGCAAAAATGCGACGTGATCCTGATTTCGACTTATTACGCGGAGGCCATTACGCCCGCCGTCAAGCTCATCAACGCCGCCGGTATTCCGCTGGTGGTGCTGAGCTCCAGCCTCAAAGGCGACATCAACTGGACTTGCCATCTGTCCACCGACACCCTCGGCACCGCGCGCGAGGCCGGCGCGTATTACGTCAAGGCGCTGGGCGGCAAGGGCCGCGTGGTGCAGATCGAAGGCAAACCCGGCTCGGTCGTCAACCAGATGCGTGGCAGCGGCTGGACCGAAGTGCTGGCCAAAACGCCCGGCATCGAAATCGTCAAACATGTGGTGGCCAATTACGAACGCATGCAGGCGCTGCGCCACATGGAAGACATCCTGCGCTCCACGCGTGACATTTCCGCCGTGTATTGCCACAACGACGAAATGGCGCTGGGCGCCATCAAGGCGATCAAGGAAGCGGGGCGCTCGAAGGAGATGTGGGTCACGGGCTATGACGGCATCCAGCTCGATGCGCTGGAAGCCATTCACAACGGCGAAGCACGCGCAACCTGGCAGTACCTGCCCTTCGGCACGGAGGCCGTGGATGCCGCGGTCAAAATCCTGCAGGGGCAGAAGGTACCGAAGGAAATCGTGTTTCCGTCGCCGCTGATCACGCGCGACAACGTGGCCGAGTTCTACGATGCCAGGGCGCGCAAGGTGCGGCCGTTCAAATCCCAGCTCAAGGCGTAGTGGCGCTGCCGCTGACGATCATGCGCACGATCTGGTCGTGGCTCGCGCCGGCCGTTGCGACAACGCCGACGATATTGCCGTTTTTCATGACGCAGATGCGATCGGCGATGGAGAACACATGTTCGAGGTTGTGACTGATGATCAGCACCGTCAGGCCGCGCGTGCGCAGTTCCACGATCAGCTCGAGCACTTTGCGCCCTTCGTCCACGCCCAGGGCGGCCATGGGCTCGTCCATGATCAGCAGGTGAACTTCATTGAGCAGCAGCCGCGCGATGGCCACCGCCTGGCGCTGTCCGCCGGACATGGAGCGAACGGGCCGGTCGATGGCAGGCAGGTTCGCGCCGATACGTTGCAGCAGGTCCAGGGTGCGCTGGCGCATGGCGGCTTTGTCCAGCATGGGCACGACACCGAAGCGGCGCGTGGTCAGCTCGCGTCCCAGAAAGATGTTTTCCGGAACGTTGAACACGTCCACCAGCGCCAGGCTCTGGTGCAGGGTTTCGATGCCGGCCTTGCGTGCGTGCGCGGGGGAGTGAAGGCGCAGGGGTTGTCCGTGCAACGCCAGGGTGCCCGAATCCGGCGTGATCACGCCCGAGAGCATTTTGACGAACGTGGATTTGCCGGCGCCGTTGTCGCCGACCAGCGCGACGACTTCAGCGGGATAAAGATCGAGGCTCACGCCATTCACGGCGCGCAGTCCGCCGTAGCTTTTGGACAAGTCCCGCGCGCTGAACAAAACGTCGCGGGCGCTGGCGGCGGGTTGCGAAGCGGAATCCGGATTCATCGCACAAGTATGCCGCTGGTCATGGACAATACGAGCTTACACACATTGCACGGAAATTGGCATGGCAGCGCACGGGCAGGCGGGTAAGGGCAGCGCAGCACCCGGCGCGGGCGCACTCGAAGGCCTGCGCGTCGTGGACCTGTCGCGTTTCATCGCGGGGCCCTACTGCGCGATGCTGCTGGGCGACATGGGCGCCGACGTGGTCAAGGTCGAGCCGCCGGGCCGCGGCGAGAACAGCCGCGCGTTCGGCCCGTTCGTCGCAGGCGAAAGCCTCTACACCATGGTGTTCAACCGCAACAAGCGCAGCCTGACCTGCGACCTGCGTTCCGACGAAGGCAAGGAACTGCTGCGCGGCCTGCTGCGCTCCGCCGATGTGCTGGTCGAGAATTACGTGCCCGGCACCCTGGAGAAAATGGGCTTCGACTGGGACACGCTGCAGGCGCTGAACCCGCGCCTGATCGTCACGCGCATCTCCGGTTTCGGCCAGAGCGGGCCGCTGTCGCGCAAGCCGTGCTTCGATGTCATCGGCCAGACCATGAGCGGGCTCATGGACATCACCGGCGATGCGGACGGGCGCCCGACCATGTCCGGCACGTATGTCGTGGATTATTCGACGGGGCTCTACGCCACCATCGGCACCCTGGGCGCGCTGCAGGCGCGCGCGCGCACCGGCAGCCGGCCAGATCGTGGACGTGGCGCTGATGGATTCCGCGCTGTCGATGCTGATGACCGCGATTCCCGAACAGATGCTGCTCGGCCGCACCATGAAACGCCACGGCAACCGCGACCGTTATGCCGCACCGGCCAACACCTTTCCCACGCGCGATGCGGCCTGGGTGCATCTGGCCGCGGCCGGCGAGCCGATGTTCCAGGGGCTGGTCGCGCGCCATGGGGCGGCCGGAACTGGCCCGGGATGCGCGCTTTCGCGACAACACCGCGCGCATGCACAACGTCGAGGAACTCGAGCGGCTGATCACCGCGTGGACGCGTCACGCTGAGCGGCCGAGGAACTGCTCGCCGCGCTGAAGATCCCCGGCATTCCGTCCGCGAAAGTCGCTTCCGTCGCCGAGGTCGTCGAGAACGAGCAGCTTGCCCATCGCGGCCAGATCCTGCACATGCAGCATCCCAAGGCCGGCACGGTGCCGATGCAGGGCTTTGCCGTGCAGTTCGGCGCTTCGCCCATGCAGTTGCGCTGTCCGCCGCCGATGCTGGGCGAACATACCGACTCGGTGCTGGCGGACTGGCTGGCGCTGACGCCGGAGCGCATCGCGCGGCTGCGTGAGCGCGGCGCCATCTGAATCGTTCAATTTCCGTGCACTGAATCCAATCATGATGCTCAAGCACTTACTCATCGCCAACCGCGGCGAGATCGCCATCCGCATTGCGCGCGCCGCCGCGGAAGCCGGGATTCGTTCCCATGCGCTTTTCTCGGAAGACGATGCGGCTTCCGATCACGTCAGCAAATCCGACCAGGCGCATGGCCTGACGGGCAAGGGTCCGGCCGCCTATCTGGACGCGGCGCAGATCGTGCGCGTGGCACTCGCCTCCGGCTGCGACGCCGTGCACCCCGGCTATGGTTTCCTGAGCGAGAACGCGGACTTCGCGCGCGCCTGCGCGCAGGCGCGGCTGCGCTTCGTCGGGCCCGCGCCCGCGGTGCTGGAAGTGTTCGGCGACAAGGGCAGGGCGCGCAGCCTCGCCGTCAAATGCGGCGTGGCGGTACTGCCCGGCACCGACGGGCCGACCTCCATCGACGAAGCGCGCCAGTTCCTGCTGGCGCAAGGCGCGGGCGGGGCCATCATGCTCAAGGCGATCGCCGGCGGCGGCGGCCGCGGCATGCGGCCGGTGTTCAACGCGACCGAGCTGCAATCGGCCTTCGAGCGCTGCCGCTCCGAAGCGCTGCAGGCGTTCGGCAACGCCGAAGTCTATGTGGAGAAACTGTTCCCCGCCGCGCGACACATCGAAATCCAGGTCGTCGGCGATGGCAGCGGCGCGGTTGCGCACTTGTGGGAGCGCGAGTGCAGCCTGCAACGCAACCGGCAGAAGCTCATCGAGATCGCGCCCGCGCCGAACCTGGCGCCGGCATTGCGCGACCGCTTGATCGACGCGGCGCTGCGCATGGCAAAAGAAGTCAAGCTGTCGAGCCTCGCCACGTTCGAGTTCCTGGTGGAACAGGAAGCGGGTGAGCGATCCGCGTTCGTGTTCATCGAGGCGAATGCGCGCCTGCAGGTCGAGCATACCGTGACCGAAGCCATCACCGGCATCGACCTCGTGCGCGCGCAACTGGACATCGCTGCGGGGCGCACCTTGGCGGAACTCGGGCTGACCGCCGCGCGCATCCCGCCGCCGCGGGGCGTGGCCCTGCAGTTGCGCGTCAACGCGGAGACGATGTCGGGCGACGGCACGGTGCATCCTGCGGCCGGCGCGTTGAACGCCTTCGATCCGCCGTCGGGACCGGGCGTGCGCGTCGACACCGGCGCGCAGACCGGTGCGCGCATCAATCCGCGCTTCGATTCGCTGCTCGCCAAGGTCATCGTGCATGCCGGTGCCGGCGACTTGAACGCCGTGACGGCCAAGGCGCGGCGCGCCCTGGCGGAGTTTCGCATCGCCGGCGTGGCCAGCAACCGCGAGTTCCTGCTGAACCTGCTGGCCATGCCGGAGATTGCGGCGGGGCAGTGGCATACGGATTTCATCGCGGACCATCTCGCGGCGCTGTGCGCGCCGGGCCGGCACGCGCAGTTGTACGGCGGCCCGCCGGAGGCGACGGCGTCTACCGAAAAAATCAACTCCCTCGACCCGCTGGCGATCCTGTCGCACGGCAAGCGCGCGTTCGCCAATGGCGCATCGCCCGAAGAACTGCTGCTGCCCGCCGGCATGCAGGCCATCGGCGCCGCCATTACGGGCACGGTCGTGAGCATCGATGTCGCCGTGGGCGACACGCTCCGGCGCGGCCAGCAGGTTGCCGTCATGGAAGCCATGAAAATGGAGCATGTGGTGGTGTCGCCGGTCGCAGGCGTGGTGCGCGAGATTCGCGGCGCGCCGGATGAGACGCTGGCCGAAGGCGCGGCGTTGCTGACCCTCGACGTGATCGACGACCAGACCGGCATGGTGGCGTCGGCACAGGCCGTCGATCTGGATCACGTGCGGCCGGATCTCGCCGAGTTGCAGCAGCGCCGCGCGCTGACGCTCGATGCCGCGCGGCCCGAGGCCGTCGACAAGCGCCACAAGCTGGGCCTGCGCACCGCGCGCGAGAATATCGCCGACCTGTGCGATCCGGGCAGCTTTCACGAGTACGGTGCGTTCACGGTCGCCGCACAACGCAACCGGCGCTCCATGGAAGATCTCATCGCGCGCACGCCGGCCGACGGCCTGGTCATGGGCATCGGCCGTGTCAACGGCGCGCTGTTCGCCGATGTCGATGCGCGATGTGTGGCGATGTCCTATGACTACACCGTGCTGGCCGGCACGCAAGGGGCGAAGAATCACGAGAAGAAGGACCGCATGTTCGAACTGGCCGCGCAGTGGCGCCTGCCGGTCGTGGTGTTCGCCGAGGGCGGCGGCGGGCGGCCGGGCGACACCGACGCGATCGTCGCGGGCTGGCTGCATATCAAGGCGTTCACGCTTGCTCGCGCGGCTGAGCGGACTGGTGCCGCTGGTGGGCATCGTCGCGGGGCGCTGCTTCGCCGGCAACGCCGTGGTCGCGGGCTGCTGCGACGTGATCATCGCCACCGAGAAAGCCACCCTCGGCATGGGCGGCCCGGCCATGATCGAAGGCGGCGGACTGGGCGTGTTCCATCCCGATGAAGTCGGGCCGACTTCCGTGCAGCGGCGCAACGGCGTGATCGACGTCGTCGTGCAAGGACGAAGCCGAGGCCGTGCGCGTGGCCAAACAATACCTGTCGTACTTCCAGGGGCCGGTTGCGGAATGGGCCTGCGCCGACCAGCGCGAACTGCGCCAGATCGTCCCGGAAAACCGGCTGCGCGTGTACGACGTGCGCCGCGTGATCGAACTGCTCGCGGACCAGGATTCGGTGCTGGAACTGCGCCGCGATTTCGGCACCAACATGATCACGGCGTTCATTCGCATCGAGGGCCGGCCGCTGGGCCTGCTCGCCAACAATCCGATGGTGCTCGGCGGCGCGATCGACGCGGATGCCGCGGACAAGGCCGCGCGCTTCCTGCAACTGTGCGATGCCTTCGACATCCCGGTGCTGTCGCTGTGCGATACGCCGGGCAACATGGTCGGCCCGGAAGCCGAGCGCACCGCGCTCGTGCGCCACTGCTGCCGGCTGTATGTCGCGGGCGCGAACATGGACGTGCCGATTTTTTCGGTGGTGCTGCGCAAGGCCTACGGCCTGGGTTCGCAGGGCATGGTCGGCGGCAGCTTCCACCTGCCGATGTTCTCCGTGGCCTGGCCCACCGGCGAATTCGGGCCGATGAACCTGGAAGGCTCGGTCAAGCTCGGCTTTCGCAAGGAACTCGAAGCCATCGCCGATCCCGCGCAGCGCAAGGCGCGTTTCGACGAAATGGTCGCGGAGGCCTACGAGCGCGGCAAGGCGCTGAGCACCGCGACCTTGTTCGAGATCGACGATGTCATCGACCCGGCCGATACGCGCTCGTGGGTCATGGCGGGGTTGCGCTCGCTGCCGGCGCGCAAGGTCAGGGAAGGCAAGAAGCGGGCGTTCGTGGATACGTGGTGAGGTTGGAGGGGGCTGAAACCGCTCGGTGTTGCGGCGGACCGAGAACCAATCGAAGCAATCGTCGCCGCGGCGTGGGCAACTGGCAGAGCAGGCCGTGGGCGGTGAGGACTATCGTATCGCCCTGTATCATCGTGTTGGTCGTGGCGTTGCACTTGCCATATGACACCGCGGTTTGCGGTGGCGCGAATGCTCAGGAGTATGATAGTTGCGAAGCTAATAGTTGACTGACGGTTGTTGCATTGATGATTCCGCAATGAGATCCGCTGTCGAGAACCCGCGCCTGGCATTCTTCGCCGGCGGGGGTGAAATGGGCGAGCGCATGCGCCGCTTCGACTGGTCGCGCACGCCGCTAGGTGCCCCCGCAGGCTGGCCGCAGCCGCTGAAGACCCTGGTCGGCCTGATGCTTGCCTCCGAGCAGCCGATGTTCATGGCCTGGGGCGAGGGCCAGACCTGGCTCTACAACGATGCCTTCATTCCCATCATGGGCACCAAGCACCCGGAGCAGCTAGGGCGCCATGCCCTCGGGCAAGTGTGGCAAGAGGCGCATGCCGTCCTCGAGCCGATGTTCGCCCGCGTATTCGCCGGCGAGCCGGTACACATGCAGGACTTCGGCTTGATGCTCGACCGCCACGGGCGCCCCGAGGAGGCGCACTTCGCGTTTTCCTATACCCCGGTGCGCGACGAGAGTGGACGCGTCTCCGGGCTCTTCGGTGCCTGCATTGAGATCACCGAGCGGGTGCTCGCGGACCGCCGCCGCGCCGCCGAGCAGGAACAGCAGCGGCGCATGTTCGAGCAGGCGCCCAGCTTCATGTGCATCCTGCGCGGTCCGCAACACGTCTTCGAGTTCGTCAACAACGCGCACAAGCGGCTGTTCAACAGCGCCGGCTGGATCGGCAAGCCCGTGCGCGAGGCGTTTCCAGACCTCGCCGGGCAGGGCTATGTCGAACTGCTCGACCAGGTGTACGCGAGCGGCCGCCGCTACATCGCGCAGTCCGCGCCGGTGCGTTACCGGCGCACGCCGGACGGCCCGGTGGAGGAGCGGCTGCTCGACTTCATTTACGAGCCAATGCTCGTCGACGGCGGCGGAATCACCGGCATCTTCTGCGACGGATTCGACGTCACCGAGGCGCGTCGCGCCGAGCTCGCACTGCGCGAGAGCGAGGCGCAACTGCGCGAGGCGGACCGCCGCAAGGACGCCTTCCTCGCCACGCTCGCACACGAAATGAGAAATCCGCTTGCCCCGATCCGCCATGCCGTGCGCATTGCGCGGGCGGCGAATGTGGCACCCGCGCAGCTTGACTGGACCCTTGGCGTCATCGACCGCCAGTCGGCGCGCATGGCGCTGCTGCTCGACGACCTGCTCGACATGTCGCGCATCACTCGCGGGCAACTTACGCTGCGCAAGACGCACGTTGCGCTCGAGGCGATACTCGATTCCGCCGTCGAGACCGCGCGGCCGCTCATCGAGGAGAGGAGCCATGTCCTCGAGCGCCTGGCGCCGGCAGGCGTGGTTGTCGAGGCCGATGAATTGCGGCTGTCGCAGGTGGTGTCCAACCTCCTCACCAATTCCGCCAAGTACACGGATCCCGGCGGCCACATCGTGCTGGGCGCGCGTCGGGAGGAAGCCACGCTTCAGATCTATGTGCGCGACTCGGGGGTCGGGATCGACGCGCAAACGCTGCCGCGACTCTTCCAGATGTTCTCGCAGGCGCACGATGCGTTCAAGCGCGATGCCGGTGGGCTCGGCATCGGCCTGGCGCTCGTCAAGGGTCTCGTCGAGTTGCACGGCGGCACAGTCGAAGCGCGTAGCGCTGGCGCCGGACACGGCACCGAATTCGTGGTGACGCTGCCAGGCATCATCGTCGAAGGCAAGGAGCCGGCGCCGGTCGCCGCTGCGGCTAGCGACCCGATGGTCTCCGGGCGCAAGCGGATCCTCGTCGCTGACGACAACCTTGATGCCGGCGCCGCACTGAAGGTCCTCCTCGAGCTGGAAGGCCACGAAGTGGAGTTGGTGCACGACGGCGAGCAGGTGTTGCTCGCGGTCGAGAGGCAGGTGCCCGATCTCGTGCTGCTGGACATCGGCATGCCAAAACTGGACGGATACGAAGCAGCGCGCCGCCTCCGTGCGTCCGGCCGAGCGGTGAGACTCGTCGCTGTCACGGGCTGGGGCCAGCCTCGCGACCGCGAGCGCGCCGCGCAGGCAGGATTCGACGCGCACCTGACGAAACCGGTGGACTACGACGCTATTCGGCGCATCCTGAACGGCTGAGCCGGCGCGCGCGGCTTTGGCTACCAGTGCAAGTCGCTGGCCGACCAGAGTCCGCGCAGCCGCCAAACGCCGCGCTTAGTTTCAACAGACCATCGCGCAACCAAGGTCAGTCATCGGTGGAACTCGATCGATGCGCCTGCGCTCGACTATCGATTGTCCAGGGGACTTTTTACGGCGCGCCCGCCGCGATTCAGCACGTGGGTGTAAATCATCGTTGTACTGACATCTGCATGGCCCAATAATTCTTGCACTGTTCTGATGTCGTATCCGGATTCCAGCAAGTGCGTGGCGAACGAATGGCGCAGCGTATGCGGCGTGGCCGGTTTTGCGATGCCCGCCGCGCGCACGGCGCGTCGCATGATTCGCTGGATGTTCTGCTCATCGGCGTGATGCCGGCGGAGTGCGCCTGAACGCGGATCGGCGGAGCGCTTGCCCGACGGGAAAACGTATTGCCACGCCCATTCGCGCGCGGCCTTCGGATACTTGCGTTCCAGCGCATAGGGCAGATAAACCTCGCCATAGCCTTCCTCGAGGTCCCTGGCGTGCAGGCTTGCCACGCGGCGCAGATGCAATTGCAGCGGCGCGACCAGCGATTCGGGCAGCACCGTCACCCGGTCCTTGAAGCCCTTGCCCTCGCGCACGACGATTTCCCGTTTGCTGAAATCGACGTCTTTCACGCGCAGGCGCAGGCATTCGAGGATGCGCAGGCCGGTGCCGTACAACAACTGCAGGATGAGCCCGCCCGTGCCTTCGACTTCCGCCAGGATGGCTTTGACTTCTTCGACCGTCAAAACCACCGGCAATCGTGCAGGCCGCCTTGCCGTCTCGATGTTGTCGAGCCACGGCAATTCCTCACCCAGAACTTCCTTGTAGAGGAACAACAGCGCGCTCTTGGCCTGGTTCTGGGTCGACGCCGCGACCTTGCCCTGCACGGCCAGGTGCGTCAGGAAGCGCTCGACCTCGGCTGCGCCCATTTCCCGCGGGTGGCATTTGTCATGGAACAGGATGAAGCGCCGGATCCAGTCGACGTAGGCGTCTTCGGTCCGGATGCTGTAATGCTTGAGCCGGATGCGGTCCCGCACCTGGTCCAGCAGGCGCGGCTGGGTTGGCAACATGGTCATTCTCCATGACGGTGTTGACAGCCCTGTGCGCGGCCACCAAACTGCACCTAACCTTCTATGACGGCGGGGTTAATGTGCGGGGTACTGGTAATATATACAGGTCTTTGACGGTTTGTAAAGCGTCTTTTAGGACGCCTACTTCACGT